>NZ_JBALFC010000016.1:0-83940 GCF_036917755.1 Nostoc sp. | reverse complement strand
ATCGGCACATTCAGCAGCACCGACCCAGATACAGGCAATACTTTCACCTACAGTTTAGTTGCTGGCACTGGTGATACTGATAATAGTGCCTTCACCATTAACGGGAATCAACTACAAATCAATACTTCCCCGGACTTTGAAAAGAAATCTAGTTATAACATCCTGGTTCAGACTAAAGATAATGGTGGATTGACTTTTCAAAAGCCATTAACCATCACCATCAACGATGTCAATGAAGCACCCACAGATTTGGAGTTGAGTGCCAACACCGTCAAGGACGAAGCACCAGCCAACACCGCCATCGGCACATTCAGCAGCACCGACCCAGATACAGGCAATAATTTCGCATACAGCTTAGTTTCGGGAATTGACGATACTGATAATAATGCCTTCACCATTGATGGCAATACTCTCAAAATCAACAATTCTCCAGACTTTAAAACTAAGGCTAGTTACCAAATCCGCGTCCGCACTACTGATAATGGTAATCTCACCTTTGAGAAGGGGTTGACTATTAATGTTAATGACGAAATACCCAGTCGTCTGACTAACCCCAATGATGATATCTTCAACATCACAGGTCACGATGCCAAGACAACACTGGAAATCAAACTCACTGGACACAATTCTCAACTGGTGAATGAACTGGGTTTATTTACTGTTGATGATGTTCAAGGTACGATTAATGGTATTGCCCCTGGTGCTGAAGGTTATGCCCAAGCTGCTTTACAACGCTCAGTAGTAATTTTATCTGCGATCGCTAATAACCCCAATGGCTTTGATACTAATAATCTCAGCAGGCTGCTGCAATTGAATTCTGGTCAGGATTTTAGATTCTTATTAGTCCCAGACGGTACACTTAATACTGTACGCAATGATCCTAATTCTATCGGAAAATTACTGTTTTCTAGTGTCTCAACCCAAAAAATTACCGACTTGGGTAATAATAGTTTCTCTCTCGGTTGGAAGGATGCTTCTGGTAAGAGTGCCACAGATTTTAATGATTTGGTAGTGAACATTAACCTGACAAATCAAGCTTTACCTTTGGGTACAAATCTTCAAGGTCAATTCCAAGGGGAAATGATTGATTTGCGAGATGTCCAACAATCAGTCAAAGCTGAATTTAACGTTTATAGAGAAGCATCTTACAACGATTACGTCGGCTTTTATCAGGTGACTGATCCAAATGGTGGAATTGATACCAATGGCGACGGCAAGCCTGATATTCTCGCGGGACAGGCTGGTTATATTCAGGCTGCTGTGCGTGGTCGGGTTGCTGGTATTGATTTGAGTGTGAAAAATCAAGGTACTGCTACTGAGACTGGTATTTTCCAACCTGGTGCTATCTTTGCTCCATTCATTATTGTTAATGCTAAACCTGATGCGCTTTTAGATAACAATCCTAATAATGATCCGGCGGTTTATTTCCCATTCTTGGGTGCTAATTCTGATCATACGGATCACATTCGCCTGTTAGCTAGTAATACTTTTGGCTTTGAGGATTTGCCAAATGGTGGCGACAAGGATTTTAATGATCTGATTATCAAAGTTAATTTGGCAACCACAATTTAGTCATCTTATCGAAGAAAGGCTTTTTGTCAGGAGGCAGAAGGAATTCTGACTCCTGACAAAAAGCCCTGAACGAATGTTCAAGGGTTTAAACCCGAATGGCACTAAGAAAAGCCGAAACGCTTGTGGATGCTGCACAAAGTAATCCCGCAACTCTTGGAGACGCTGCGCGAATGTTGCTGGCTGAAAACCAGAATTGTGGTGTTGAGCCAAGAGACTGTCATGTTCGCGTAGCGTCTCGTAAAGAAGATACTGGTTCCGCCGTGTCCGTCGCCCAAAATGAATTTTCTTTGAATTCTGCGATGTCTAGCGACAAGCCGTTTCACGTCTACGCTAATCAAACACAGACGCAAGTAAAAGCAGGTAATCCCGCTTTGTTGTTAGTTGAAAATTCAGTTTCAGGTGTAGAAGTCACAACAGTTCATGAGGGTGAAAGTTCCGCCGCGCCCGTGCCAAATCCTGAAAAATGTTCACATGAGGCGATTGTAGCGAGGTCAAATATGCGACCGGGGCGTATGCAGAAACTGAAAGTTGCGGCGAATTCGGGGCAGAATCAGGGGTTTGACTTTTTGCTCTCGTGCTGGAATGATGATCCCGCGAAAGCAGATTGTGATTAAATGCCAGGTGAAACTGATAACTGGAGTTTAGACTAAATGGAAGCAAACAGAAAATAACAGCAACAGACTTACGGAACTAAAAAAATACACCATAAACTGAGAGAGGAAGCGCGGCAAAAAAGAAAAAGTGGTCAGTGATGTTGAACTAACCACTATTTGGTCAATGCTGAAAAGAGGAAATATCTTACAGCTTGACCATGACATTAAATAAGCTTAAACAATTCCGTACAGGAACATACACTATCCTGGGCAAAGCCAAAGATGCTTTATTTGACCTGATGGATGCAGTGTTGGTAACACGTAGTGTTTATTCATTTGCCGAATTCTCAGTATCTCCAGTATTTAGAAGAAAGTGGTCTAGTGTCTACGAAGCAATACAAGACGGCGACCCACCTAGAACAGAATTAATGAAGTTGTATATAAAACAACTGTCATTAAGAGAACAAATTATCTTAGCAGGAGATCATACGGTTTGGGCAAGACCGGATGCTCGCACACTCAAAGAGCGAACTTTTGAGCATCAAGCCCATCCGATGTCAGGCGCAAAACCTGTGACAGTAGGACAAGGTTACAGCACCATAGCGATAATTCCAGAAACAGAAGGTAGTTGGGCATTACCGTTATTACATGAGCGCATCACAAGTGAGTGAAAACCCGATTGCAAAAGCTGCGGCACAACTAAAACTTGTTTGTGAAAATTTGCCAACACGACCGATTAGCTTGTGGGATGCGGAATATGGCTGTGCAAGTTTTGTCAAACAAACTGCCGACATTGCGGCAGATAAATTAATGCGCGTGCGTTCTAATCGACTATTCTATGGTGCGCCCCCCATCTATCGAGGTCATGGTCGTCCGAGGATTCATGGTGATAAGTTTAAGGTGAACGACTCAACTACATGGTGGACACCCGACCAAAGTTTAGAGGTTAATGATTCCAAAATGGGGCAGATGTGCATCCGTCTGTGGTGTAATCTTCATTTTCAACAGTCTGCTAAACACTCAATGAATCTGATTCAAATCCAGCGAACTGATGAATTAAGGGAGCCGAAGACAAAACCTTTATGGTTAGTGTGGGTTGGAATTGAAATGCCGACTTTATCACAATTATGGCGACTTTACTTTCGCAGATTTGCAATTGACCATTGGTATAGATTTGCCAAGCAACGACTACATTGGACGCTTCCAAATCTCAGCACTCCCGAACAGTGTGAGCGATGGAGTGATCTTTTACCCCTGATGACTTGGCAATTATGGTTAGCACGCGATTTTGTCACCGACAACCCTCTCCCCTGGCAAAAGCCAAAACCCAAGCTGAGTCCCGGACGAGTCGCTCAAGCGATGAGCGAAATTTTCGCGGCAATTGGGACACCTGCTGTTCCTCCCAAACCTCGTGGAAAATCCCCTGGATGGACAGAAGGTCAAACTCGCACTCGTAGAATTCGTTATCCAACTGTCAAAAAAAGCACTGCCAAACAAAAAAAATAAGTGCCACAATCTGCTTAATTCTTTGATTTTTCCATTTTTGGGTGTAAAGCTTGTGACTCAGTTATCCTGAGTTACTTTGTCATGCGTTTAGTCTAAACTCCAGTGCAACACATTGCTTGTAGAGACGCGATTCATCGCGTCTCTACAAGCAATTTATATTTCTTCATACACGCCGATTCATAACCTAAATTCCTTGGCTTCTGCCAAAATCGGATTGATATCAAACCACGAACCATCCTCATCGCGGTATTCAAATACAAACATACTGCGGAGCAAAAGTTCGTATCTTTCATGACCTCTCAAGCTTTTCTCTTGCGCCACCTCACGCAGTAATTCCCATTCATCGGGCGTAATTGCTAAAGTTAGCTCATTACGGCGTTGTTTAATCACCCTATTTAAACACTCACGCGACAGAGGTGGGTCTTCTTGCTGAAGACAGCGAAATAATAACATCAGCAAATTACGCAAATGACCGCCGCTAACTAAGCACAGCCTTTCTAAAGTATCAGGACTATCAAAAACCTCAGTAATTAAATTTCGGCTTTGTTCCCAACTGACACCAGGAAAAGCCCTCGCCATGACCATCTGTTGCAGCAGCGTAATTCCCTGTGAGAATTGCGAACCATCTTGCATCTGCACAGGAACCATCGGTAAAACCTTGGGGTCTACCCCGAAGCGATTTGTTAACCTTCCTAAAGCGTTGGAAAAAATCAACACTAGGGGAATGGTATAAACAACATGACAATTTAGCTGGTTTAACTGTTCACCGCGTTCGACAAAGAGATATTCTGGCTGGTAATGACCGGAAGGTTTCAAAGAATTATCCACTCTATCGAGATTATCTATAATTACCACCAGTCCTTTTTTACCTTGCTGCTTGAGGTTTTCTATAGCAGGCTTGAGCAATTCTTTGTTAATTGATTCTAAAATGCCATTGGTACGCGGTTCTAAATATTGCCGTAACTGGCCACGAAGTTTGGGACTATCTTTCGTTTTGGCAGTAATCTTGGCAATACCTACAGATAATTGAGCCTCAACCCCAATATCTAGCGGCGTTTGCAAAAACTCAGCAATTTCTGTAAATAGATTTTTAAAGTATCCTGGTTTAAGGTTAATTTTTATTGCTTCCAGGCTTTGACTCACCTCACGAGCAACTGCTAATAAAATATCTGTAATATCAATATCAGCCATATCCAGGCTTTGGCTAGACTCAAAATAAACCACATGAAATCCCTGCTGCTCTAATTCTGCTTTCAGCCGCAGTAACTCAGTGGATTTGCCACAGCCGATATGTCCGGTAAATAATTGACAGGTAGGTTCTTCAGGTGAAAGGCGGGTAATAGTTCGCCCTAATTCCTCAATAATCTTGGCACCACGAACTTTGGAGAAATCAATATAATACTGTCTATCTTCCGGTTTGCTCACAACCAGAGTCTTGCTAGGGTTGCAAGCCTGAAAAAACCTAACTAAATCCAGTTTCATCACAAATCACCCGAAGTTAGCTTTATACTACTGTCAATTTGAGTGATTATACAGAGGAGAAAGCCGCTATTTCGGAAAAAACTTCTTCAGATTGACTGATTAAGAACTTCCAATTAAAAAAATATCTAACTTTTCGTGTGGGGTGGATATCTTGTCTGCCCTCAGTTACGGGCGGGCGAGACGCCATTGGTGTCAACTTAAAGTTAAAGTTAGTCTAGAAGCAGCATTTAGAGATTGTCTCGTTCCCAGTCTCCGACTGGGAATGCATTCCGAGAGGCTCCGCCTCAAAACTTGCGGCAGAGCAGCAATGAGGTGCATTTCCAGCCAGAGGCTGGAAACGAGGTTTTAAAAGGGTTTTGGCTTAACTTGACACCAATGGCAAGACGCCCACCCCACAAGAAATGTCTACAATTCCAACTTTTCACCGCGAATCGAATAATCTAATAATTCCATCGGGTGAATAACTGAAATTTTTTTACCTTGCAACTGCAAATGCTTTGTAATTTGCAAAGTACACCCCGGATTAGCAGAAGCAATTAACTCAGCACCAGTATTCAACAAATTCTGCACTTTTTGCTGACCCAATTCTTCAGAAACTTCCGGTTGTAGCATATTATAAACTCCAGCGCTGCCACAACATAAAGCCGCGTCTATTGGTTCTCTCAACTTCACCCCTGGAATTTGCCGCAACACCTGACGCGGTTGCACGCTAATCTTTTGTCCATGCAATAAATGACAAGCATCTTGATAAACTAAATTCAAAGGTTTATCAGTCAGTGGCGAAAGTTTTGCTGTTAATCCAACAGTTGCCAAAAACTCTTGAGCATCTTTAACTTTAGCTGCAAAATCCTTTGCTTTTTCCCGATATTCTGGGTCACTTTCTAAAATGTGACCGTATTCCTTCAAAGTATGACCGCAACCAGCAGCATTGATAATTACGAAATCTACATCAGTATTAGCAAAACTATCAATCATCTGCCTTGCTAAAGCTTTCGCCTGTTCTGCTTGTCCTTGGTGTTCGGGAAGCGCTGCACAACAACCTTGAGATTTCGGAATCACAACTTCACAACCATTCGCTGTTAAAACCCGCACAGTTGCTTCATTGACTGAGGAGAAAAACAGCCGTTGCACACAACCCAAAATTACCCCGACTCGATAGCGCTTTTCACCTTGGGCGGGAATAACAGTAGGGAAATTATCTTGAAAAGATTTGAGAGTAATTTCTGGCAGAATTGATTCCATTGCTGCCAAACGGGGCGATATTTTATTGAGTAAACCCGTAGCGCGAAATAATTTGGCAAACCCCAACTTTTGATAAACCAATAACGGAACTAATAAAATCCGTAAAAGTTTAGGATAAGGAAACAGAGAAAATATCAATTGACGAAAAAATTGGTCTGGTAAACTGCGGGGATAATTTCGTTCAACTTGGTGACGAGTTGCAGAAATCAATTTGTCATACTGCACACCAGAAGGACAAGTACTTACACAAGCAAGACACCCCAAACAAGAATCAAAATGTTCTACCGTTGCCGTATTCAGGGCAATCTCACCCTCATTAATCGCATCCATTAAATAGATACGTCCTCTAGGAGAATCCATCTCCTTCCCAAGCACCCGATAACTGGGACAAGTCGAGAGACAAAACCCACAATGTACACAACTATCAATCAACTTTGGGTCAGGTGGATGATTCTCATCAAACCCCTTCAAATTCTTCAAACTAGCCACATTATTAACAGAATTTTCTGAAACTTGCATATTTCTCCCTTTCCCCTCTCTATCTCAGCGTCCTCAGCGTCTCTGCGGTTCGTTTTCTTCAAACTAAATCCCACCCACAAACCGACCAGGACTTAAAATATTCTTACTATCAAACTGTTCCTTAATACCGCGCATCAACGGCAAACCATTACCCGTGTAGCCCCAAACATCTATTTCTTCTTTAACCGCCATTGGTGCTTCCAGAATTGTTAAAAAACCTCTATGAGCTTGAGTGCGTTCGCCTTTGGCGGAGCGTAGCTCATCGCGCACTTTCAAAACTTGATTTTTATCCTCTAATTGTAACAAACCTAAACCACTACTTATATGAATCAAACCCAACTCTACCTGAGTCAAAATCTCCACAGCAGCAGTAGGTAACACTCCTATTTTGCAGGTAATTACCGATTCTGTGGCAGTAGTATGTATTCGTTTTTGCAATCTCTGCCATAAACTGACTTCATCACCATCTGCAAAAATTGCTCCATCTAAGCCTAACTTTTGCCCTACTTCCAAAACTCGGTTTGACTGTTCCTTAACACTCTCGCTAATACTTTGGAAGCGGGCAATTAATCCCAGTCCTTGACCCAAACCTAAGCTGGACACCAGTTTAGCTGATAGCAAATCAGCTTGGACTGGTGTTAACGCCGAACCTCGCAGGATATCAGCCGCTTGAGATATAGCCTCTGCACTGCCCGTCAGTACCACCGTTCCCGATGCCTCTGGTAGCGGATACAGGCGAAAAGTTAGTTGACTAATAACTCCTAATGTGCCATAAGACCCAGTAAACAACTTCATCAAGTCATATCCGGCAACATTCTTAACTACTCTTCCCCCAGCTTTGGCGACTTGTCCATCAGCACGCACAAAGGTAATACCTAGTAACTGGTCGCGCACACTACCATAACGTTGGCGCAGAGAACTTGTATCACCTGTGGCGACAATACCGCCAATGGTTGCCGACTCTGGGGCTGTGGGGTCAATCGCAAGAAATTGCCGCGACTTTGCTAAATGTGCTTGGAGATCAGAGAATTTCATCCCAGCTTCTACCGTGACAGTGAAATCCCCAACAGCGTGTTCAATCAGTTGGTTGATGCGTTCTGTACTAACTACGACATCAACGCCTTTAGCTAAACCGCCCCAGCTGAGTTTACTGCCACTACCACAGGGGAGGACGCGCCAGTTGTTTGCGTCAGCTGTGGCGATGACTGCGGCTAACTGTTGTTGGCTGCGGGGATAGACAATACAACTGGGTGATTTTCCAGAAGCTACAGCCCGTTGGATACGTTTTTGCTGACCTAGTTCAATATTTTCCCAAAGGCAAACAGCATTTTCTTCGCCGACGATAGATGCAAAATAATCAGCGCACACGCCTTGCGGCTTGTCGTTAGACATCGCTTTGATTCAATTTATTTTTTACGCCCTACTTCTAATTTACTGGCTAACCTGACCAAAAAAGCGAATTGTTAACATCAGTCATCAGAAAACAGCCCACGAAAGACCTAACCCCCTAGCCCCCTAACACTCTAAGGGGGAAAATTCAAAGTCTCTGACGCCACGTGCTTCAAGTCGGGCATTGCCCGCCCAACGCAGTGGCTCCTCCTTGTAGGAGAGAGAAATAGAAGTGAGGTTTTCCAGATCCCGTGAAAAGTCTGGTCTGACCATGAGTGTGGAATTGCTGCCAAGGGAATTCCGGTAAGTGTACTAAGTAGCAATTATCCTCATCTGACCATTGAATCACTATACTGTAGCGATCGCTGATTATTCTTCCTAGTTGCTTCAAAACACGATGGGCTTGTCGCCAGACGGTCATGCACTTTGTAGTCGCAGTATTACTCAGTAGCTTGCTGTGATTGGGCTGTTGTTTGCACGCGGGGCATTCTTCAATTGAATCTAGCTTAGGTTGATAGTCTAAAAATACACTTATGTGTTAAATCTCTTAACATCAAGTTTTCACACAATTGAGGTGACATCAGATGCCGGATATTATAGATACTGCAATTAATGCAGGTTCTTTCAACACCTTGGTAACAGCTATTACTACTGCTGGTCTTGATACTGCACTTAAGGGAGATGGGCCATTTACTGTCTTTGCACCAACAGACGAAGCCTTTTCCAAGCTCCCATCAGGAGCCGTAGAAGAACTACTACAGGATGTGATTAAGTTAAGAAAGGTTTTAGAGTACCATGTGGTTTCTGGCAAGATTAATGCGACTGATTTAGTTCAGTTGCAAAAGCTAACAACGACCGAGGGAAATGATATCAAAGTTAATGCTGAGAATAATGTTAAGGTGAATGATGCTTACATTGTGACTTCGGATGTGGAAGCTGATAATGGTGTTATCCATGTCATTGATAATGTGTTATTCCCTGAATAACTTTGTTCAGATACTTGCTTTGATTTAAATTTGTAATTCCGATCGGATGAGCATTTAATTTTTTTAGGATTTACGCAAACAATAGCCGAAAAGAATGATTTTCTTCTTAGGGGAAATACCTACGGGAAGCCGCTTTGCGTCTACATGAGTTGCCCCAGAGTGCGTCTAGTTTTGCGTAAGTCCTATTTTTGCCTTTGTTGGCAATCAAAATGACTCAAACCAGATATGCTTATTCAAATTGAGTAGTTAATGTTGTATATCTGTTGTTGATAATTGGCTTTAATTTTTAAAGGAAATGTGCTTTAGCGATCGCTTACGATAGATATCGTTTTGAGAACTACCATCAGCGATCGCTTAACATCTAAAATACTGCGCGATATATGAGTTGTTCACTAGGGTTTTCAGGATACTCCTCACTTAGATGAAAAGCGCTGTAAATTGACAATATTGAGTCTACTTTGTTTGTGCAATTCGCTGCACGCGCAAACCCTCTGTGTCATCAACCGTAGGAGTGGCAATCAGCGATTCATTTCCTGTCAGACCTGATGTAATTTCTACTTCAGTACCATAATCTCGCCCAACGGCAACTTTTTGATAATGCACTGTTTGGTTTTTGGTTACAGTTGCTACCTGCGTACCTCCGGCGTTAACGACTAAGGCACTATCTGGCACAACGAAGGGAGGATTGTTGCGGTTAATGGCAAATATGACATTGGCATACATCCCAGGTCGCAGCGTCGCGTCGGAATTATGCACTTCTAATTGTGCCAGCAAAGTGCGAGTATTTGGATCTATAGCGTTGCTAGTACGCACTACTTTACCCGTAAACACTCGTTGTGGTAACTCTCTGACTGTAATTTGTGCTGTTTGACCAGTCTGAAGTGACTGTGATAAACTCTGGGGAACGCTCACATTCACGTTTAGCTTGTCATAAGCAGCAATAGTATAAAGGCTGGTGTTGCTAGTGTTGGTGTTGGTGGTACTGATGCTACTAGTAGTACTGGTGTTACTACTACCTGCTGAAATTAAAACACCTGTATTTACGTTACGTGCGGTAATCACTCCTGAGAAAGGAGCAGTGACTTTCTTATAAGACTGTAATACAGTATTACGCTGCAAGTTTGCTTGACTTGCGTAGACGTTAGCTTGTGCTGCTTTAATGTTGGCAGAGTCGGAATTAACAGTGTTTTCTGCTGCCTCAACGTTGGCAAGATTAGCCTGATATGTAGCATATTTTGTATCTGCATCTTGTTGAGCGACTGCACCTTTCTTGACCAGAATTTGCCAGCGTTCCCAGCTCTGACGTGCGATCAATAGATTAGCGCGGGCTTGCTTCAAATCAGAAATACCTTTAGCTAAATTAGCACGAGTTTGAAGCACGTTAGCTTGTGCTTGCACTAATTCTGCCTTCGCTTGTAGAACTTGCTGATCGGTGTCTGGTGAATCAATTTCTGCCAACAACTGACCAGCTCGGACGCGATCGCCAATATCTGCGTACCAGCGCCGCAAATACCCAGTACTGCGCGCGTAGATGGTCGTTTGGTTAAGGGCTACAACACTGCCGGTTAGTTCCAATTTTGTACTAGCAGTAGCGCGACGGGGAGTGATCACGTTGACTGTGGGTAGGGTGCTTGCTTCCTTAACTGCTGCTTGTAATTCTGACCTTTGGCTTAATCGGGGCAGAATACCTATGGCCAGTAGGCTAGCAAAAAAAACAGCACCAATTACAGCCCAACCAATTCCACCGATGCCGCGCTTTTGTTTTCTTGAAGTCGTTTGTTGTTCTGAATCAGGAGATGGACGATGCTGAGAATCCATAGGTAAACTGTCCCATATTATCTAAGAAAGCAGAATTTTAGCAGCTAGAGTCATTACCATGATTGGCTTTGACTATTTTTTTTGTGGGCTAATACGGTTGCTTAAGGCTTAACTCTTTGTCAAAGTCAATTTTTTTAACGAACCGCAAAGGACGCAAAGGACGCAAAGGAAGAGAAGGAAGAGAAGCAAGAAAAGAAAGAGAAGGAAGAAACGCTTAACTGAACTGTATTGCTTTGTAGCTTTAGTTGGAATTGCTCATGATTTGCTTTGAGGTGATGATAATGAGTATGCTGTCTTTGGATCTGAGAAATTTAAATCGTCGTCATCCTGATCAATAGGACGAGGTTGTTCACGCCGCATAATGCTGTATACGACAGGTACAAAGATCAGAGTAGCGACTGTTGCAGCTGATAAGCCACCAATTACAGCACGACCCAAGGGTGCATTCTGTTCACCACCTTCACCAAGACCGAGAGACATTGGCACCATCCCAATGAGCATGGCTAAGGCAGTCATCAACACAGGACGCAATCTTGTATAGCCCGCCGCTAGGGCTGCTTTATAGGCATTTTCCCCTTCCTGGCGCTGCTCATTCGCAAAAGTGATCATTAGAATACTGTTTGATGTCGCCACACCTATACTCATAATTGCACCCATTAAGGAAGGGACGCTCATGGTGGTGCGGGTAACAAATAGCATCCAAATGATACCTGCTAAGGCGCTTGGCAGTGCCATCATAATAATTAGGGGATCGAGCCAAGATTGGAAGTTCACTACCATTAAGCAGTAAACCAGCACAATTGCAAACACAAGTCCTAAACCAAGTCCCAGAAAGGAAGAGTTCATCGTTTGCACTTGCCCTCGGACATTAATCTGACTTCCTTTAGGCAATTTTTTCTGATAATCAGCGATGATTCGATTTACATCACGGGCAACTCCCCCAAGGTCACGACCAGAGGAGTTAGCGTAAATATCGAAAACTGGCTGAATGTTATAGTGATTGACAACTTGCATCACTGTGTCGCGTTTGACACTAGCCAAATTACCTAAAAGTTGGGGTGCATTTTGACCGTTGCCAACTGGCGTATTTTTCAGGCTGTCAATAGAGTCAATTTTATACTGGGGAACTTGGACTGCCAGGGTGTAACTCACGCCTTTTTTGGGATCAAGCCATTGGTTGATTGCGGCTTGACCGCTTGAACTTAAGGAAGTCAGGACGCTATTGGCAACATCACGCTGGGTCATACCCAATTGTTGAGCCTCGGTGCGATCTACATCAAGACGTAATTTTGGAGCATCGACAACTTGGTGTAGATGTACATCTACAGCGCCAGGAATGCGCGTCATCCGGGCGGCGATTTGTTGGGCAATTTCAAAGTTGCCCTTTGAGTTTTTCAAAGGCCCAGATATTTGCACGTCAACAGCAGCAGGTAAACCGAAATTGAGAATTTGAGTCACAATATCAGCCGGCTCAAAAAAGAAGGTGTAATTGGGAAATGTCGCTTTCAATTTCTGGCGGAGTTGCTTGACGTAAGAAAAAGTTGAACCAGATTCTTTTAGGGATACAAGAATATCAGCATCAGCCTGCCCAATTGTGGCGCCGTTATAGCCATAGGTAAGGTTAATGCCACTGGTGGGTAAGCCGATGTTATCCAGAATCAGAGAGAGATTCTCTTTTGGTACAGTCTGGCGGATAACGCTTTCGACTTGGCTAACAATTTTTTCTGTCTCTTCCAAACGAGTCCCAGGTAAGGCTCGAACATGGAGGCTAAACTGACCACCATCGACTTCCGGGAAAAAGTCTTGACCGACGAACGGTAACAAAACTCCTGCACTGACGATAAAAGCACCAAACAGTACAAACACTATGCGGCGGTGATTTAATGCTGAGTTCAGCACATCGTAGTACCAACTGCGAAATTTCTCAAATTGTCGGTTAAACTTTTCGTGTAGCCGCCATATCCAATCTTTCTTAACAGATTCGGCAGTTTTTGTTGTTATCTGTGACCTTTGGTCGTGGTTGTCTCCATGACCATTATTGTTTTCGACTGGCGAATCTATATAATGGTTGTCGCTATGACCATTATTGTTTTGGACTGGCGAATCTAGATGATGGTTGTTGTTACCATTATGATCCTCGTTTTCTCTATGCCAGTCCGCTTCATAAGGTAGAAAATAGCTTGCCATTGTCGGTACTACAGTCCGAGATAGCACATAGGAAGCAAGCATACCAAATACTACCGCCATCGCTAGCGGGACAAATAGGTACTTTGCCACTCCACTTAGAAACACGACCGGCACAAAGACAATACAAATACATAATGTTGCAACGAATGCTGGAGTTGCTATTTGCTGCGCTCCATCTAAGATTGCTCGCTTGATTGGTTTACCCTGTCCGAGATTTCGGTGGATATTTTCAATTTCTACTGTGGCATCATCTACAAGAATACCCACAGCTAAGGACAAACCACCTAAGGTCATGATGTTAAAAGTTTGTCCCAAACGACTCATCACAATGATCGAAACTAGCATCGAGAGGGGAATCGATACGGCTACAATTATAGTGCTGCGCCAACTTCCCAGGAAAATCAAAATCATCAGCGCGGTAAGAGATGCTGCAATCAATCCTTCTTTCAAAACGCCTTCAATAGAAGCTTTCACAAATATAGATTGATCGAACAAAAACGCTAAATTCAGTTCGGGGGGCAAGGTGGATTGGATGCGAGGCAAAGCTTTTTTTACCCGATCAATCACATCAATAGTCGAGGCATTGCCACTCTTCAGGATACTAAGTAAGCTCGATCGTCTCCCATTCTGACGTACAATATTTGATTGCACACCAAAGCCATCTCTGACTTGGGCGACATCACGAATGTGGATAACAGTACCATTAACTTGCTTAATTGGCAAGTCGTTGAGGGCTGACACCACACTTGGACTATTGTTGATTTGTACCGCGAAGTCACGATCGCCGATCTTCATATCCCCTGCGGGCAAGACCAGATTTTGGGCACTGACAGCATTAGTCACGTCTTGGGCAGAAATGCCATTAGCCAACATCGCTTGGGGATCGATATCAACCATAATTTGCCGAGGTTTCCCACCATAGGGCAGAGGTACACTCGCCCCTTGCACTGTTGCTAATTGGGTGCGGACGAAGTTGGTAGCATAGTCGAAGAGTGCTTCTTCCGGTAAAGTTTTGCTACTGACACTCATCTGGACAATCGGCACCGAAGAAGCGTTATATTGAATGATGAATGGCGGTGTGATCCCCGGTGGCAAAGGGCGGAGAACTGTTTGGCTGACAGAGGTAATTTGAGCGACTGCTGAGGGGATATTCGCGTTCGGTTGGAAGAAAACCTTGACGACACTAACACCACTTAAAGATTGAGACTCAATGTGTTCGATGTCACCAACAGTTGTGGTCATGGCGCGTTCGCTAATTGTCACGATTCGCTGGGCCATTTCCTCAGATGTGGTTCCAGTGTAAGTCCAAACTACGCTGACAACGGGAATGTTAATTGCGGGGAAAATGTCAACTGGTGTACCAAATATCGTGACTACACCCAAGATCACAATCATTAAAGCTGCGATCGCGAATGTATACGGAAGACGTAAAGCAATTTTGACGATCCACATAGTTAGTTAGGATACTTCAAAAGTTTTTTGGGTTAAAGCTGTTTTGCTGAAGTTGTTCTGTTTGGAGTTGCTCAACTAGCCACTCTATCTCCGATTTGATCACTTCAACTACCCGCTTTTGTAATTTTGCTTGATATAAATCATCAGTAATTTCAAGTGCTTTTTTCTCTGCTAGACGTAACCGACATGACATCAATCGATGCTCAATTAACTGCACTCGTTCTTCGGGTAATAATTGACCAAAGAAAAAAAACTTGATTAAGAATCGCGATCGCGCATTCACCCAGCTTTCATGAGGATATACCAGCATCTCTTGATACCAAGTTTTTTTACCGAGGGGTGTAATCTCATATACTTTTCCACACTGCCCAGCTTCTTGTCCCTGTTCTGCACATAAAATCACTTCACCTTGTTCTTCCATGCGCTTCAGAAGAGGATAAATCGCCCCATAGTTGACACAAATACTGCAACTCATAAACATCTCTAGTTGCTGTTTGAGTCGATAACCATTTAATGGCTCTCGCTGTAATAGACCTAATACTGACAACTTCAGCATTTTGATATATCAGTTTGATATGTTTATCAACAATATCAAATTGAACCTTTTTCGCCAAGTACTTTTAAGGCTGATTTGTCAGAATTCCTTGTGATGCCGCAGGATGCTTGTTGCAGGTAAGCTGTATAGTTAGTTACCTGTGAGAATCAGTATGAAGTTGCCGTCAGGGGTGCGATCGCAAACAACCACTAAGGACATAAAGAGAAGGAAGAAATATCTAATTCAACCCACGTACTTATTAATAATTACGAATTACGCACTGTACAAATTCATCGTGATGTGCATTAACAAAAATAGGTTGTTTCAGGCTTTTCCTAATTATCTAGGACTTACGCACTTCACAAATTGGCTATTATGTGCGTAATGATTGGTTGACAACACAAGTCCGTTGGTTCAGAAGACGAGCCTCTTGGTTCAGAAGACGAGCCTCTTGGTTCAGAAGAGAAGCCTTTTGGTTCAGAAGAGGAGCTTCTTGGTTCACAACACAAGTCTGTTGGTTCAGAAAACAAGTCTGTTGGTTCAGAAAACAAGTCTGTTGGTTCAGAAAACAAGTCTGTTGGTTCAGAACACAAGTCTGTTGGTTCAGAACACAAGTCTTTTGGTTCAGAACACAAGTCCGTAGCGATCGCCTGAAAATTTACTTGTTTTCGCTTACTTCACTTTTTGGCAACCTTGTCAATGCGTAAGTTCTATTATCCTAGCCCTTTCAAGGTGGGTAAAATTTTTGGATAATAATTCCTCTTTCCTCTGTGTTCTCTGTACCTGGAGTGGTTCAATAAATAACTTTTAAACCGCAGAGGCACGGAGAACGCAGAGAGGAAAGCAGAGATTTGATCAGCGACCATAAAAATTTTCTTAAATTCCCCAATTTGCTTACTCTTTGGGTTTCTGGAGAAATATTTGCCAGCTAGCTATGATTGATCATGATACTTCAGAGAGGGCTAGCAGCACTACTAGCTAAAGAGCAGCTGCATGAGGGTTAAAATTAACTTAACGAACTTTGGGGGTTTAAGTCCCCTGCCTCTATAGGCAGCGCGTTTTGTGTCGGGGTCTAAATCCCCGTCACAAAACGTAATTGCAAATTGCGAATTGCGAATTGCGAATTGCGAATTGGTTTAACCATTGCCCAAGGGTCAAGAAGCGTTAAGCATTACCTGAAAGTACCTTAAGCAGGTACGGGGTGGGAAAAATACAAAAAACTTTTAAAGAATAAATATAAGGATAAGGCTATGGCAACCGAACAGTTAACTAGAGACAGCGATAATCTAGATTTAAATCAGCTACTAAGAACGCTGAATGCTGTTAAACAAGGTGACTTCTCGGCTCGGATGCCTATAGATCATACTGGTGTGGCGGGGAAAATAGCTGATACGCTTAATGATATTATTGATCAAAATGAGCGGATGGCGGCGGAATTACAGCGAATTGGTAATGTTGTCGGTAAAGAAGGCAAAATTGCCGATCGCGCCTCTCTCGGAGATGTTCGCGGTTCATGGTCAGATTGTGTTACTTCTGTCAATACTCTAATTACAGATTTAGTTCAACCGACAGCTGAAACTACTCGGGTGATTCGGGCTGTCGCTAATGGTGACTTATCGCAAACGATCGCTACAGAAATTGACGGCAGACCTTTGCAAGGTGAGTTTCTTCAAACTGCTAATATCGTGAACACGATGGTGGATCGGCTTGGTTCCTTTGCATCGGAAGTAACGCGGGTGGCGCGTGAGGTGGGAACTGAGGGGAAGTTGGGTGTTCAAGCCCAAGTGCAAGGTGTGGCTGGAACTTGGAAAGATTTGACTGATAACGTTAACTTGATGGCGGGTAATCTCACTGGACAAGTTCGCAACATTGCCGAAGTTGCCACTGCGATCGCCAATGGTGACTTATCGAAAAAAATCACCGTTAATGTTAAAGGCGAAATTCTGGAACTAAAAAACACTGTCAACACGATGGTGGATCAGCTTAATTCTTTTGCATCGGAAGTCACAAGAGTTGCCCGTGAGGTGGGAACTGAAGGGAAGTTGGGCGTGCAAGCCGAAGTTAAAGGAGTCGCAGGGACTTGGAAAGATTTAACTGACAACGTTAATTTGATGGCAGGGAATCTTACCGCCCAAGTCCGTAACATTGCGGAAGTGACAACGGCGGTAGCGAATGGCGACTTATCCAAGAAAATTACTGTTGATGTCAAAGGCGAAATTTTAGAGTTGAAAAACACCGTTAACATCATGGTGGATCAACTGAATTCCTTTGCATCGGAAGTCACAAGAGTTGCGCGTGAGGTGGGTGCAGAAGGAAAATTGGGCGGTCAAGCAGAAGTTCGCGGCGTTGCGGGTACGTGGAAAGACCTTACCGATAGTGTAAACTTCATGGCGGGAAGCTTGACGGGACAGGTGCGAAATATCGCGGAAGTGACAACAGCAGTAGCAACAGGCGACCTTTCCAAGAAAATCACTGTGGATGTGAAAGGCGAAATTCTGGAACTCAAGAACACCATCAACACAATGGTGGATCAACTTAATTCTTTTGCATCGGAAGTTACAAGGGTTGCCCGTGAGGTGGGAACTGAAGGAAAGTTGGGTGTGCAAGCAGAAGTCCGGGGTGTAGCAGGGACTTGGAAAGATTTAACTGACAACGTTAACTTAATGGCTGGTAATCTTACCGGACAGGTGCGAAACATCGCGGAAGTTACCACAGCAGTAGCCAACGGCGACCTTTCTAAGAAAATTACTGTTGATGTCAAAGGCGAAATTTTAGAGTTGAAAAACACCGTTAACATCATGGTGGATCAACTTAATTCTTTTGCATCGGAAGTCACAAGGGTGGCGCGTGAAGTAGGTGCAGAAGGAAAATTGGGCGGTCAAGCAGATGTCAAAGGTGTCGCTGGCACTTGGAAGGATCTCACCGATAGCGTGAACTTTATGGCGGGAAGCTTAACGGCACAGGTGCGGAACATTGCCGAAGTTACTACTGCTGTAGCAACAGGTGACTTATCCAAGAAAATCACCGTTGATGTCAAAGGTGAAATTCAGGAACTCAAAAATACCATCAACACAATGGTGGATCAACTCAATTCTTTTGCATCGGAAGTTACAAGGGTTGCCCGTGAGGTGGGAAGTGAGGGTAAACTGGGCGTGCAAGCAGAAGTGCGGGGCGTGGCTGGCACTTGGAAAGACTTAACCGACAGCGTGAATTTTATGGCGGGAAGTTTAACGGCACAGGTGCGGAATATTGCCGAAGTAACTACCGCCGTTGCAACCGGCGACCTTTCTAAGAAAATTACTGTCGATGTTAAAGGTGAAATTCTGGAGTTGAAGAACACAATTAACACGATGGTTGATCAACTCAGTTCCTTTGCATCGGAAGTCACAAGAGTTGCGCGGGAAGTGGGGACTGAAGGTAAATTGGGTGTACAAGCAGATGTGAAAGACGTTGCTGGTACTTGGAAAGATTTGACTGACAGCGTGAACTTCATGGCGGGAAGTTTAACGGCACAGGTGCGGAACATCGCTGAAGTTACGACTGCGATCGCAAATGGTGACTTATCTAAGAAAATTACTGTTGGTGTTAAAGGCGAAATTCTAGAACTCAAGAATACCATCAATATAATGGTGGATCAACTCAACTCTTTTGCATCGGAAGTCACAAGGGTGGCGCGTGAAGTGGGAAGCGAGGGTAAATTAGGCGTGCAAGCAGATGTACGCGGCGTGGCTGGAACTTGGAAAGATTTAACTGACAGCGTGAACTTCATGGCGGGAAGCTTAACGGCACAGGTGCGAAACATTGCCGCCGTGACCACCGCCGTAGCTAATGGCGACTTATCTAAAAAAATCTCCGTTGATGTCAAAGGTGAAATTTTAGAGTTGAAGAACACCGTTAACACGATGGTAGACCAACTCAATTCTTTTGCAAGTGAAGTTACAAGAGTTGCCCGTGAGGTGGGAACTGAAGGTAAGTTGGGCGTACAAGCCGAAGTTAAAGGTGTCGCCGGAACTTGGAAAGATTTGACTGACAGTGTAAACTTCATGGCGGGAAGTTTGACGGCACAAGTGCGAAACATTGCCGAAGTTACCACGGCGGTAGCAAATGGCGACCTCTCGAAGAAAATCACTGTTGATGTGAAAGGGGAAATTCAGGAACTCAAAAACACCATTAACACAATGGTGGATCAACTAAATTCCTTTGCATCAGAAGTTACCAGGGTTGCCCGTGAGGTAGGAACGGAAGGGAAACTTGGCGTGCAAGCTTACGTCAGAGGAGTTGCTGGAACTTGGAAAGATTTGACGGACAATGTAAACTCAATGGCGGGGAACCTCACCGGACAAGTTCGCAACATCGCGGAAGTTACCAAGGCGGTAGCAAATGGCGACCTATCGAAGAAAATTACCGTCGATGCCAAAGGCGAAATTTTGGATTTGAAGAATACCACCAATACAATGGTAGATCAACTCAGTTCCTTTGCAAGTGAAGTAACGCGGGTGGCGCGGGAAGTGGGAACTGAAGGGAAGTTGGGCGGACAAGCGCAAGTCCAAGGTGTTGCCGGAACTTGGAAAGATTTAACTGATAACGTTAATTCAATGGCGGGGAACTTAACGGCACAAGTGCGCGGGATTGCCAGAGTTGTAACGGCAGTTGCGAACGGTGACTTGAAACGGAAACTAATGTTAGATGCCAAGGGAGAAATTGAAACTTTGGCAGAGACAATCAACGAAATGATTGATACTCTAGCGACCTTTGCCAATCAAGTAACCACAGTGGCGCGAGAAGTGGGAATCGAAGGGAAATTAGGCGGACAAGCTAGAGTACCTGGGGCGGCTGGGACTTGGAAAGATTTGACAGATAATGTAAATGAACTTGCTGCTACACTTACTACCCAGTTGCGAGCGATCGCAGAAGTTGCTACAGCTGTAACTAAAGGCGATTTAACTCGTTCCATTGCCGTGGAAGCACTAGGAGAAGTAGCGATACTCAAAGACAACATCAACCAGATGATTGCAAATCTGCGGGAGACAACGCAGAAAAACACCGAACAAGACTGGTTGAAAACTAACTTAGCCAAGTTTACCCGAATGCTGCAAGGTCAGCGAGACTTAGAAACTGTATCTAAACTAATTCTCTCAGAACTAGCACCATTAGTAGGAGCGCAACACGGCGTATTCTTCCTCATGGACTCTCTAGAACATACACCGTATTTGAAACTAATTAGTAGCTACGCTTACCGCGAACGCAGACATTTAGCTAACCGCTTCCAATTGGGTGAAGGTTTGGTGGGACAATGCGCTTTAGAAAAAGAGCGAATACTGTTGACAGATGTACCAAGTGATTATATAAGAATTGGTTCTGGTTTAGGAGAAGCAACTCCACTTAATGCTGTGGTGTTACCTGTGCTTTTTGAAGGACAAGTGACAGCAGTCATAGAATTAGCATCCTTCCGCCGCTTTAGCGAAATTCATTTGACATTCTTCGACCAACTTACCGAAAGTATAGCGATCGTCCTGAACACGATCGCAGCATCCATGCGAACTGAAGAATTGCTCAAGCAGTCGCAATCTTTGGCTGAAGAACTCCAAACCCAGCAAAATGAACTCCGGGAAACCAACAAGCGCTTAGAACAACAAGCCCAATCACTCAAAACTTCCGAAGATTTACTCAAAGGACAGCAAGAAGAACTGCAACAAACCAACGCCGAATTAGAAGAAAAGGCAGAATTGTTGGCGATGCAGAAGAAAGAAGTCGAGCGCAAAAATCGGGAAATTGAACAAGCAAGACTATCTTTAGAAGATAAGGCTGAACAACTCGCCCTTTCTTCAAAATACAAGTCAGAGTTTCTCGCCAATATGTCCCATGAACTGCGGACACCGCTAAACAGCTTGTTAATTTTGGCGAAGTTATTAACAGATAACATCGATCACAACCTCACCGCCAAACAAGTCGAATACAGCCAAACAATTTACTCAGCCGGTACTGATTTATTGACGTTAATCAATGACATTCTGGATCTCGCTAAAATTGAATCTGGAACTATGTCAATTGAGATGACCCAAATGCCATTGACAGAGTTGGGCGAACAAACTGAGCGTACCTTCCGAGAAATCGCTCAGAGCAAAGGACTGGCATTTGCAATTGAATTTACTCCCGAATTGCCGCTGACCATTTATACAGATGTCAAACGCTTACAACAGGTGTTGAAAAATCTGCTCTCCAACGCTTTTAAATTTACAGAGCAAGGGGAGGTACGTTTACGGATTGCGGTGGCGAAGCAAGGGTGGAGCAACGACCAGGAAACTTTAAATCGCGCCCAGCTTGTCATCGCCTTCTCAGTCAGCGATACAGGCATTGGCATTGCCCCTGAAAAGCAGAAAGTGATTTTCGAGGCATTTCAGCAAGCCGATGGCTCTACCAGTCGCAGATTCGGCGGCACCGGATTAGGCTTATCAATTAGCCGCGAAATCGCCCGTCTTTTTGGCGGCGAAATTAAACTAATCAGTCAACCCGGTCAAGGTAGCACCTTTACATTCTACTTACCACAATTGAGTTCCGAGTTCCGAGTCCTGAGTCCTGAGTCAACATCAAAACCACTCCCCACTCCCTACTCCCTACTCGCCACTCCCCACTCCCCACTGATTAATGACGATCGCACTACTATTGAAAGAGGCGATCGCGTGTTACTAATTGTTGAAGATGACGTTAATTTTGCGCGTATCCTTCTAGAGATGGCGCAACAGCAAGGATTCAAGGTAATCACTGCCCAAACCGGTAGTACAGGTTTGATGCTAGCGCAGCAATTCCAGCCTTCAGCCATTTTGCTAGATATCAGGTTGCCCGAAATGGATGGTTGGACGGTATTGGATCGTCTCAAACATGACCCAAATACCCGTCACATTCCTGTACATATTATGACAGTTGAAGAAGGGAGACAACGCGGTTTGCAACTAGGTGCGATCGCATATCTGCAAAAGCCTTTAACCAGCGAGACAATATCCGAGGCGTTGATCAAAATTAAAGGTTTTGTTGAGCGCCAAGTGAAAAATTTGTTAGTAGTCGAAGATGACGACACTCAACGGCGTAGTATTGTGGAGTTGATTGGCAACAGTGACGTTTCTACCACTGCTGTTGCTACGGGTGCAGCAGCCCTAGAAGCTATTCGCTCACAGCATTTTGATTGCCTCGTTCTCGATTTAGGACTACCCGACATGACCGGGTTTGAACTGATCGACCAGATAAAACTTTTACCTCACGGTAAAACTTTACCAATTATTGTCTACACTGGTAGAGAAATTAGCAAAGCTCAAGAAACAGAACTCAGACGAATTGCAGAGACAATCATCATTAAAGATGTGCGATCGCCCGAACGTCTCCTCGATGAAACAGCATTATTTTTACACCGAGTCCAAGCAAATTTACCTGCACCCAAGCGACAAATACTCGAACAACTGCATTCCATAGACTACTTACTCACTGGCAAGAAAGCGCTAATTGTAGACGACGATATGCGTAATATCTTCGCCCTTACCAGTATGCTGGAGCGTTATCACATACAGGTTTTATATGCTGAAAATGGCAGAGAGGGGATTACTCTGTTGGAAAGTACACCAGATATTGATGTCGTTTTGATGGACGTAATGATGCCAGAAATGGATGGTTACGAAACAACACGCTTAATCCGCCAAAACGAGCAATTTAAATCCTTGCCGATTATTGCACTGACTGCTAAAGCCATGCAAGGCGATCGCGAGAAGTGTATTGAAGCCGGCGCCTCAGACTACATCACCAAACCCGTAGATACCGAACAATTGCTTTCACTGTTGCGTGTTTGGCTATATCGTTAACCGCAGAGAAAAGCGATCATGAAAATGAAACACCTTGAGGGTAGAGTGGCATTGGTAACAGGTGCTACACGGGGAATTGGTAAAGGAATTGCTATTGGCTTGGCTGAGGCTGGTGCAACTGTCTACGTCACAGGTCGCAGCCTCAACAACTCATCGAGTGATGCAGTTTCAGGGAGTCTTAGTGAAACCCAATCAGCCATAGAGGAAGTTGGTGGTGTGTGCATTCCTGTCCAAGTAGACCACAGCGACGATGAGCAGGTACGTTTATTGTTTGAACGCATCCAAGATGAGCAGAATGGACAACTCGACCTATTGGTGAATAATGCTTACTCAGGAGTTCAGGCAGTAAAAGACGCTTATGGGCAGCCTTTTTGGGATTGTGAACCAAGTCTTTGGGATGCTAGCAACAATGTTGGTCTTCGTAGTCACTATGTTGCGAGTATTTTTGCTGCCCGAATGATGACCAAGCGTAACTCTGGACTAATTTGCACCATTTCCTCATGGGGTAGTATGTCTTATTTTTTTAATATAGCTTATGGTGCTGGTAAAGCAGCTTGCGATCGCCTAGCAGCTGATATGGCTGTTGAGTTAAAACCCTATAATGTCGCTTCTGTTTCCATTTGGCCAGGTATTGTTGGTACTGAGCTTTTTTCCCGTTTTGCTTCCCAAATGAATCAAACCAATGCTACCCAAAAGAATAACTCATTCATCAGCGATCGCTACAACTGGGAAACTCCCTTATTAACTGGACGGGTGATTGCTGCACTTGCTTGTCAGCCAAATCTCATGCGCCGTACAGGACGTGTGCAGATTGTTGCCGAACTAGCCAAGCAATATGGAATTGTAGATGAAAATGGCGTTCGACCCGCATCGTTACGCTCTTTGCGTTTTGTGTTGCCGGCTGTACTACCTGTACTGAGAAAGTATTCATGGCTCATACCTGATATTAAAGTGCCGTGGTCACTGCTGCTACTGAGTGCCCTTAGCTCGCCTAAGATTTAATTGTCTTTAACTTGGGCGATTAACTAGAGTGGCACTAGCTTGGTCTACAGGCATGAATATAACTTCGTTAATGCAGAAATCTTATAAAACATCCTTACCAAGTTCTAGATAGCGTAGTGGTTTGCAAATCCTCCTCGTGACTTAGACCCTCGATTGGCAGCTATTATCTTAATATTTAGGTACTGCAATAACTCACTAAAGTTCAAAACTCTATCTCCCTGGTTGGTAAAATGATAATTTATACCATTTCTTTGTGAAGCTGCGCCAAACCCTTTTAACTTCTTTCTTTCTTTCATTCATTCTTTCTTTCTTTCTTTCTTTCTTTCTTTCTTTGTGTCCTTTGCGTCCTTTGCGGTTCGTTTTTATTTCTTGTACTTAAAATATGGTTTAGTGCATCTTTATACAGAATTGCTATTAGAATCTCAAGGATTTATTTTGTGAATTTATGCTCTACTATCGGCATCAAAAAACTTCCCCTGTATGGGCGTTGATTTTTTGCCCATTTTTGTTTGTTATACTATTGTTCTTTTGCGGAGATAATAACTTTTCTCCTTTGTATTCTTTGCATCCAAGAACACGTCTAAGACCAATTTTCAGATATTCTTCTTGAGATTCTATACTAATAGAAATCCGCCCTAAACGTTTTGCCACAGCAGCAGATGTAAAGGTTCCGGCGAATGGATCAAGCACAATACTACCCCGATCGCTACTTGCAAGAATAATTCTCTCTAGTAATGATTCGGGTTTTTGTGAGGGATGATTTTCATATTCTTCCATTCGATATCTCACACGAGGAAAGTACCATACATTCCCAGGTACTTTTTCTGTATTGTATTGGCTTGGAACGGGTTTTCTGTAATCAATCAACTTCCTCTTTGCGCCTGTTTTTGCTTCTATTTTAATATCACTTGAGTTGAAAATATAATTGCTTTTGTCTTTAACACAGTGAAGTATTGGCTCATACATTGAGCCGAAGTATTTTGTTGCTTGAACTCCAGAACTATCGTAATGCCAGACAATTCGGCTAAGAATTACTATTTTCTGCCTTAAGTAAAGGTCAAAGTATGGCATCGCTTGAGTGCTTGTCATCACATATAAAGTTCCATTTGGCTTCAATATCCGCAGACATTCATCAAGCAACTTATATGCCCACTTCGCGTACTCCTCCTCAGATTCCCATTTGTCGTAGAAATTTGAAAACCGTTTTCCGATGTTGTAGGGGGGATCGATAAAAACAATATCTACAGATTCAGAGGAAATCTCACTAGACAAAATATGTAGGGCATCGCCATGAAATATAGTATGTCCCTCGTCTTCATATCGTTCAAACATGACCATTTATCTGAAAACAAGCTGTAGCCTTAACTTTACACCGATTATTCATACTGCAATCAGCCACCGAATTAGTTATTATATTGATGATTTCCGCATACAGTATAAGTCAGAGGGATTGGATAGGCGATCGCTAAGTACAGCATTTCATTAATTCGTAGCGAATTCCCTGCGTGCCTCTGCGCCCCTATCCTGGGGATCGCTCCGCGCCTTTGCGTTTAAATTTTAACCCTCAATTGCCTTGAAATCATAAAACTTTGTATCCTGAATTAATAGGTCTTAATAGTTCTTTTAAAACTGGTGCAAGAAGATTTTAGGTTAATTGTTGATTTAGTTTTAGTTCTAGGCGTTGCAGCCTGTGGCGGACTGTTGGCGGCACTTTTGCGACAACCCGTACTGCTAGGATATCTGATTGGCGGGATAGTCATTGGACCAGCCGGACTGGGACTGATTAAAGAAATTATTCAAGTAGAGACTCTGGCACAGTTCGGGGTCGCCTTTTTGTTATTCGCCTTGGGTGTAGAATTTTCCTTTGCGGAACTCAAGAAAGTCAAAGCGATCGCTCTTGGCGGCGGTGGACTCCAGATTGCTTTGACAATTTTGGTAACAGTTGTGGTCTGCGGGTTAACCGGAGCCTGGGGAACTTTACCTGCTAAGGGGATGTTTTTGGGGTGTATTCTGTCCTTGTCTTCCACAGCCGTTGTCCTCAAGTGCTTGATGGAAGACAACGAAACAGAAACACCTCACGGGCAAGTGATGCTGGGTATTTTGGTAGTACAGGACTTGGCACTAGGACTGATGTTAGCAGTCTTACCAGCCCTCAACCAGCCAGCAGAAACCATTGGTATCGCCGTACTAACAGCCCTAGCTTTGATTGGTTTATTTGCTGCTGGGGCAGTAGCTGTGGGGATTTGGCTGATACCGCCTTTGTTGCGACTGTTAGCCCGTACCGAAAGTAAAGAACTATTTTTATTAGGGGTTGTAGCCCTATGTTTGGGCATTGCCTTGCTGACAGAGCATTTGGGGCTGTCGATTGAAATGGGGGCATTTGTCGCAGGTTTGATGATTTCTGAGGTGGAATACGCCGATCAAACCCTGACTTATGTCGAACCACTGCGAGATATTTTTGCCAGTTTATTTTTTGCTGCCATTGGGATGTTAATTGACCCAGTGTTTTTGTGGAACAACCTAGAATTAATTTTAGGGTTGGTGGCACTAGTTTTCGTCGGTAAATTTTTGATTATCACGCCTCTAGTGAAACTATTCCGCTACCCTTTGAAAACAGCCATCATCACCGGTTTAGGACTGGCGCAAATTGGGGAATTTTCATTTGTTCTCGCTAGTGAAGGGCAGTCTTTGGGGCTGGTGTCCCGCCAAATATACTTATTAATTTTGGGAACCACCGCAGTCACACTCATGCTTACCCCATTTGTGCTGCGGTTAGTGCCATTTTTATTTAACTTTGCCGAATCAATGCCCTGGTTGAAACCGTATTTAGAAGAACAAGAGGCGCGGGATGTATCAGAAGATTTGCCCTTCAAAGACCATGTGGTAGTCTGCGGCTATGGGCGAGTCGGCAAAAATTTAGTGAAATTGTTGCTGCAACACGACCTACCTGTGGTAGTAATCGACCAATCAGAAAGTAGAATTCAGCAGTTGCGTGAGGCTGGGGTGTCTTATGTCTATGGCAATTGCGTGAGTTTACACGTTCTGGAAACTGCCGGGGTGAATCATGCCAAAGGAATGGCGATCGCACTTCCAGACCCCATGAGTACTCGTCTTTGCTTAAAACGCGCTTTAGAATTGCGCCCAGAATTAGATTTGGTTGTCCGTGCTACCCAGGATAAAAACATTGAGGTGCTGTATCAATTGGGAGCCAGAGAAGTTGTGCAACCAGAGTTTGAAGCCAGCTTAGAAATGGCAACCTATTTATTAACTGGTTTAGGCTTGTTGTCGCCAGCTGACGTCCAACGCGAAATGCAGCAAATCCGCAACGATCATTATTTAGAATTGCGGCCAGAACGTTCTGCGACTGAAGTTGCCCATGATTTGCGCCAAGCAACCCGCGATTTAAATCAGCGCTGGTATCCTTTACCATCTGCTTCGCCCCTAATTGGGATGAGCATAGAAGAAGCAGATATGCGCTACTTAACAGGAGCGAGTTTGATGGCAATTCGCCGCGCTAACGGGGATGAAATCGATTATCCCAATAATAAAACCAAATTGGAAGATGGCGATCGCTTACTAGTAGTGGGAGCAGATGAAGAACTAGCAGCTTTAGCAGAATTCGCCAAGGGACAAGCTGCTGTTCCCGGAGAAAATAGTGCTTGTCAGTGGATTACAGTTAATCCAGATGCGCCAACGCTAGGTAAAACCCTTGCAGATTTAGATATCGGCAAGCAATTTGGAGTACAGGTACAGGCGATCCGGCGAGATGGTAAGTTTATCCGCTATCCTGATGGCGGCATGGACTTGCGAGTTAGCGACCAAGTATTGTTATGCGGTAGCTTGACAGGTCTGAGTCAACTAGAACTCACATTCGGCACCTTCAACTATCCCACCGGAAAAAATAGTACATAATAACTATGAAACGAATAGGCTGTTATCGGATTATTTAGAATAGATAGCATTAACTTGGAAGTAGTGGCTCCAAGGATATTGAAGTTAATTGATCAATACAAGTGTTCTTGGCTCAGTCTGGTCATGTCTGCGTTCGTAATTTTGATAACCTATAGCGGTTCTCTTTATTCCTTCTCAACTAAAAAAATATGAAGATTATACAAAGATCAGTACTTTTAGATACATTTGCCGGCAAATAATGTGAAGAATATGCAAAGATGTTTCCTCAAATATAGACATCTAAGTAAATTAGGATGTAATTAATCATTGTGGGGTTATTTAGATGTTACCTATTTTCCAGTTAAACACCCACGGGCAAGAGCCCACAAGGAGGACTTAACAATTAAAAATTAAAGACATTTTCCGACGCAGCGAAAAGTGTTGACATGAAAGTATGCTGAAAAGGTTAACTTTCCCCAGATTATTAGTGCTATAAAACAGCACTAACAGCAACTTGATGAAGTTACTGAAAAAATTGATTTAGGTAAGTAAAAGTTATGGCAAATATCATTGGCACTAATGGTAATGATACCCTACTGGGTAGTAACGGTGCAGACAAAATCGACGGTAAGAGTGGCAACGACTTGCTACGAGGTGGTGCGGGGAATGATACTCTCATTGGTGGTGCAGGTAATAATACCATCTACGGTGGTATTGGTGACGATTACTTGAGCGCTAACAGTTCAACAGGCAAGAATCTGCTCTCTGGGGATGATGGCAATGATTCTCTCTCCGTCTCTGGCTACTACAGCTTCACATACCCAGACGACGAGTACGACTCTCGCTCGTCTGCCAATAACACCCTCAACGGTGGTGCAGGTCAGGATACCTTGAGTGCTAGCGGTTCAAAAGGCAATAACTTGCTTTCTGGGAACGATGGCAATGATTCTCTCTCCATCTCTGGCTACTACAAAGGAAATGACTATGACTTCCAGGACTCTCGCTCGTCTGGCAATAACACCCTCAACGGTGGCGCTGGTAACGATACCTTGAGTGCTGGCGGTTCAACAGGCAATAACCTGCTCAATGGTGGCGATGACAATGATTATATCTCCATCTCTGGCTACTACAGCTACACTCCTGGAGACGAACACGACCCCCGCAACGTCTCCACCACATACGACTCTCGCTCCACTGGCAAGAACACCCTCAACGGTGGTGCAGGTAACGATACCTTGAGTGCTAGCGGTTCAACAGGCAATAACCTACTCTTTGGTGGCGATGGCAATGATTCTCTCTTTGCCTCTGGTGCCACTGGTAATAACACCCTTGATGGTGGCAATGGCAATGATATCCTCATAGGTGGGAATGGCAATGATATCCTCATAGGTGGTCTTGGTAATGATACCCTCTATGGAGGATCTGGGACTGATACCTTTGTTTTCAAGAGTTACAAGGAAGGTGTTGATCGTCTTTATGACTTCAAGGCTACTAATGAATTGATTCAGGTATCGGCTGCTGGTTTTGGTGGTGGGTTATCAATCGGTTCACTTAAGACAAACCAGTTTACCCTCGGAACTTCTGCAACGTCAAGCAATCAACGATTTATATATGACAATATTACAGGTGGACTGTATTTTGACCAAGATGGCAGTGGGGGTGCATTTACTCAGGTAAAATTTGCCCAATTATCTGCTGGATTGTCACTAACCAAAAACAATTTTGTGGTTGTTTAATCGGAATTAGAGTTTTCCATCACTAAGCGGCACGGATTGCGAGGTGCTGAAAATAGCACCTCGCATTGGATTATTCAATACAATTAGTGTTAACTGAGATAGTTAGATAAGTCTTACGTAAAAGCCTTTTCATCGGGTGAATATTTGAGAAATATTACTGATCCTCAAGGGTGACATATAAAGGATGCCGAAAACTTCAAATTTCGGTGAGTTCTTTGCGATCGTAAGTAGCACAAACAGCAGTTTCAAAACTGAAGTTATATCATGTCCGCCAAATTACCCATAATAAAAGAACCCCACCCCCAACCCCTCGCCGCCGGCGGAGAGGGGAGCTAAAGCACAGCTTTGGCGGGGTGGGGTTCCGGGTATTATGCTTAATTGCCCGGACATGATATTACTGAAAAAATCGGGGTTATTCGGTTACTTTTATGGAGAATTAATACTAAAATGCCAGTTTAATAAACTGCGTAATCGAAAATTGCTAAAGTTACGAAAGCCATATCCAAGTCTTTTAATTAACTTGAGAAAATATCAACCAGGAATGATACTTATAGATGCTGGATATGGCAAGAATACATCGTTCTTATTGGAGTTAGAGAAGAGACAATTAAAGTACTTAGGAGGATTAGCCAAAAATCGAAAAGTAACTATTAGCATACCAGAAAATGTTCAACAAACAATGAGGCTAGATGAACTAGCACAAAGCTTGTCCAAAGAGACTTTTACAAAAGTTGAACTCAACGTAAGATTTGCCTAGAACAGTATGGGTAGTAACAAGAGTTGTAGAGATATCACAACTGAAAGGGAAGCGAAATATTGCTATCGTTATGAATGCTGAGACTTTCTCCGAAGCCACTGATATTGACTATTTTATCACCAATGTCTCCACATCAATTGTTTCAGCAGACTGGGTAGTTAATACCTATTCTCAAAGAAATTGGGTGGAAGTTTTTTACAGAGAAGCCAAGGGCTGGCTAGGGCTAAAAGAATATCAAGTTCGAGATAAAAGGAGTCTACTTCGACATTTTATCTTAGTTTTTTGTGCATATACTTTTATTCTTTGGCATCAGATGACTGGTGGCTTGAGACGAAGATGGGCTTCTAAACCTTTGAACACTTTTACTGAAGCTTTAGAAGCCTTTAGAACGGCTATGTCTGATCGATTTTTTGTTCGCGTAGCGTGTGCTTTGCACATATGGTTGACCCATAATCGCGACGTATTTGCCGCTTATAAAGCTAGTTTGGGCTACATTTGGGCTTAATTTTTGTTTAAGTCCCACTAGTGCGTGATTGGATTGAACAGCACAAGGATGAAATAATCAGCCATAATGCTAAGTTCGGCATGGAGAACAGAAAAGACCCCAGTAACCCTGCTAGCTATGCGAACAAAGGGAAAGACACAGATAAAATTCTGTTGCTAATAAATGAAGAATTCCTTAGTGATGAAGGCTTTAAGGCGGGGAGAAACTAAAACGGCGTTATTGGGCTGAATGCTTTACTGTAGAAGCAATTTGTGTGATGTCGGGAAAGGTATATTTTTTTATTTGGAAGTCCCTTATGACAGTTGCGTAAGTCCTGATTAAGCAGATCGCTGCAATCCATTAAGAGCTAGATCGAGAGTACCTGCTGAATTTGGAGAATAAGCGATATCTAGAGAAACACTACCTTCTATCGTCTGAGTGCCACCAATTAAAGGAGTTCTAGTACCTGTTGCAAAAGCTTTATCTGCTACATTAAACACCAAAGGAGATGGGCTAGGATTGTCAGCTGAGTTAATATTAATGTCAATAATCTTTCCTGGGGTTAACTTCAAGGTATTAAAAACAGCCTGAGCCTGAGCTTGGGCGTCTTTAACCGCTTCGCTAAGAACCTGCAAACGTGCCTGCTGCAATGCTTGGTCTGAGGGAGTGAAGCTTATATTCTGTATTAGATTCGCGCCTGCTTGGATAGCTGTGTCAATTGCTGCCCCTGCTCGAGCCGTTGGTAACTCAAACTGAAGTGTGTTGAGTTCTGTAAAGCCAGTTAGGGTTTGAGTATCATTATAGACGGGATTTAGTTGAATAGATGTAGTTTGAAGTTGTTGCGCCCCAAGCTTTTGCAGCACATCAACTACTGCTGTTGAACGTTGAGCAGTTTTTTCTTGAACTTCGGTTGCGGTTTTTCCGTCTACTTGAATCCCCAATTGCACCTCAGTTAAAGTAGTGGGAACGGTGACTTCTCCTTGACCAGTAACTTTCAATATCTGAGCAGTGTTTGGATTAGTTCTACCAGTCAGGGGATCGACGATGGCAGGAGCCGGCTTACTCGCACCTGTGAGATTATGAGTAGCCGAAGCGAGAGTAGCTGCTGAATTTGGAGAATAACCGATATCTAGAGAAACACTACCTTCTATCGTCTGAGGACTACCAATTATAGGAGTTGTAGCAATTATTGCAGAGTTCTTTGTTGCATTAAACACCAAAGGAGATGGGCTAGGATTGTCAGCTGAGTTAATATTAATGTCAATAATCTTTCCTGGGGTTAACTTCAAGGTATTAAAAACAGCCTGAGCCTGAGCTTGGGCGTCTTTAACCGCTTCGCTAAGAACCTGCAAACGTGCCTGCTGCAATGCTTGGTCTGAGGGAGTGAAGCTTATATTCTGTATTAGATTCGCGCCTGCTTGGATAGCTGTGTCAATTGCTGCCCCTGCTCGAGCCGTTGGTAACTCAAACTGAAGTGTGTTGAGTTCTGTAAAGCCAGTTAGGGTTTGAGTATCATTATAGACGGGATTTAGTTGAATAGATGTAGTTTGAAGTTGTTGCGCCCCAAGCTTTTGCAGCACATCAACTACTGCTGTTGAACGTTGAGCAGTTTTTTCTTGAACTTCGGTTTCGGTTTTTCCGTCTACTTGAATCCCCAATTGCACCTTAGTTAAAGTAGTGGGAACGGTGACTTCTCCTTGACCAGTAACGTTCAATATCTGAGCAGTGTTTGGATTAGTGCTACCAGTCAGGGGATCGACGATGGCAGGAGCCTTCCCACTCACAACTGTAAGATTATTTGTGTTAGCCATCTTATTCTCCTTGCTTAAATGATGTTTGAAACCTGTTGATGTTTTAATCTAACAGGATGTCTCAAAAGTTAAGAAAGCTCACTCAAGCGTATCCTGCCAGTAGAAAAAATACTTAAGTATGACAGCGTTACGAGAGCCATGAATCCACCGTACCATATTACGTAACAATTTCGTCGAACTTAAGAGGGTCATAATTGTAGCAATTAAGCCGGAAAAAAGACGGTATGAACTGAATCTTGCGATTGAGACGGTTGGTGAGAACTAAAGCTTGATAGCGAGAGTCTGACATATTAGAAAGTACAGCTTCCACGTATTTATCAGGTAGTGGGTGAGTCTTATTCAGGCAAGATTTCATCTATGCAACGCCGCTAAAGTTGATTTCGCGCTTTGAGTTGCAGATATCGCTCAACTAACTGATCGGCAATTTGATTTGCTGGTGCATCTAGTACCAATACACCTTTTTGTTTCAGCTGGGCAAATGCTACTTGTCGTTGCATTAATAAATCGAGTGCCACTGCACGGGCATAAGCATCTGTAACATCATCTGTGAAGGTGTGTGCCAAACGATCAACTTGCGGATCTCGCAGAGTCACGCAAAATGGGAGATAGCGGGGTGCTAGCTTGGAGAGTGCGGCCAGGAGTTCTGTAGAAGCTGTGACATCAACTAAGTCGGTAATCACGACTACAAGCGCCCTGCGAGTTTGACGCTGCAAAACATTTGTCACCGCCCCCAAATAATCAGATTCAAATAATACTGGTTGAATTGGAGTTAGGCGATCAATTAGCTGATTCAAATGATGTTGACCGCGTTCTGGGGGAATCCACGTATGCATCTGGCGGTCAAATACACCAACTCCCACGCGATCGCCTCGATGTAATCCCGCCAATGCTAAGGATAAAGTTGCATTCATTCCCCAGTCAAATCTCTGCAAACTCTGCACTTTTGCTGTCATCAACCGGCCACGATCAAGCAAGATAAGTAATGTTTGTTCCTGTTCTGGTTCCAAAACCCGCACCAGTGGCATTGCATTACTATAGGCCCCAACCCGACGGGCGGTAGCTTTCCAATCAATAAACCGCAAATCGTCACCAGTGCGATAGTTCCGCAGTTCGGCAAATTCTGTACCAATACCAGTTTTGCGAGATTGGCGCATTGATCCCGATGATTGCAGTGTCAGACGAATTGTGAGCGATCGCAATCCCAGTAAATCAGGATAAACTTTCACTCGCACACTTTGGGTAATTTGCCAATCATCCCAAGCTAATCCCCAAATTCCCAACTGTCGAACTTGAATATTTCCCCAAGGAAACTCCCCTCGTTGCGTCGGTTTGACGGTATACTTCAATTCCTGGGTGCTGTTACTAGGAATAATCGCCCGGAGTGCGGATGCAGATATGCCAAACCCTGTTGGGTAGTAATCGCAGATTTCAATTAAAGCGTTGGCATTTGGTGATGTTACTTTTAGCACCACTGGATTATCCCGCCCAATCGATAATCGTGAGGGTAATTCGCGGCTAATTTGCACGCGAGAACGCCGCACCTGCAAACCATCTACAATCATCAATCCGAGAACGATCGCATCAAATAGCAAAGTGATAGCGATCGCTGCTTTAATGTTGATAAAAAGGCATAGGATCAGGGTGATCGCTATACCCAAAATCAACAATAAATAAACTCGTCTGGAAGGAACCATTTTTGAGAGTCAGAACTTAGGAGAAGATTAGCTTAACCTATATCATCATGGGCAAAGCGGTTAAAGAGGAAGTCTAGGGCATAGTTACGCAGTTGGTAGTATTGCGGATCTTCCATGATGCGGCTGCGAGCCTCTTGCAGACGAGCTATGCACCGTGGGTTCCAGCACCAGGAATAAACCCCGTCTCTTTAAGCAGCAGCCGTAGTTCTGAGTGACGAAGTTTCGTGTCCTTGTTGTTATTTTCCCACATATCAGAAAAGAAGTCTTGCATCAGTGCAATGATGCTGCGGTACTTGACGATGCTGGCAACATAGAACTTATCTAACTTCATGACTCCATCAGCATGTATCTGCTCGATGTTGTCGAGTAATATAGACCGCAGTTCATAAGGTTTTAAGCCTTCTTTTATGCCATATTTTTCCATAATCCTGCGTTTATCGTTCTCCGAACATAAATCATACGACGCTCGAATCAGATGACCAAGATTCCGCAGGATTTCTCCGTAGTCATAAAATGTATTCTGCTTAAAAAAAGACTCTTCATCTTTCGTCAACGTAAAACTCTTGTCAAGTACCAAACCAAAATCGGTCAAATATGTGCGCTTGCCGTCGGTGAGAATGTTACGAAAATGTGCATCAAAGTGGATGATTCCCTTCGTCCTCAAAAAGGTAATCGTCGTGCGTAAGTCATCCAGGGGTTTCTGAAGTTTGTTGGGGTTTAAGAGCAGCCATGTTTCCAGAACATGTGGTATGTACTCTAGAAACAGAACTAACTCATAGTTGGCGTTTGCTCTATCTAACATATAATTCCCAGCGTTGGTACTATTGCCCCAGTACTCCACATAAGCTTTTAGACGCTCCATATTCACATCCACACGCCGCCCGTCCAAGGGAATAATCCGATAATGGTACATCAGTGGGAAGGTGGCAATTACCCCCGACAATACCCAGTTGGTTGTCTTGATATGAGTCACGAGTTCCCGGAAGACCCCAAAACCAGTGGAACCGAAGCCGTAATTACAGTAAGTCGGCAGATCATAGAGGTTTCTGGTAGAGAACAGGTTGTCAAATTCGATGTTTGTAACCGGAACACGTTTCACAAAAACCTTGGATTCCCCAAGGACGATGGCGTGATTCATCCCCCAACCCGTGCTTGATTCATTCGACTCACTATTGTCAAACAGAGAACGCAATTGTGTATTATCCAACTGAGCGATTTGTGAACTGAGCTTGAAGTACCTCTTCCTTCTAAGTTCTATATGCTTTTTAGCCATTTTCCCCGTCCAGCCACAGCATGAGAAACCCTAAGACTATTTTGAGTATTTTAACTAATTGACAAAAACCGTTTTACCTTGGCCTCCTACGCATGGTAAACCATTGGCTTGCAGTACCTGTAAATGAGATTTTAATGTCTCAACCTAGCAAACAGTTGGTTCAAGTAGTGTATTCGGCGTTAATCCTCACGTAGTCGTAACTCAAATCACAACCCCAAGCTTTACCTGAACCATAACCATTGCCAACATTAACGGAGATTAACACCGTATCCTGTTGGAGATAAGCACCCCCTGCTGCTTTTTTCAAATAAGCACTCGCTGCTGCACGGTCAAATTGCAGAGGTTGACCATTTTCCAACATTAAAAAATTCCCTAGCTTAATTTGCAGGTTTTCTTGCTCAAAGGGTACACCTGCACGTCCGGCGGCGGCGGCGATGCGTCCCCAGTTGGGGTCACGTCCAAAGATTGCAGATTTAACTAAGGATGAACCAGCAATGGTTTTGGCTATTTGCCTAGCTGAGAGTTCATCATGAGCGCCTGTCACTTCCACTTCAATTAGACAGGTTGCGCCTTCACCATCACGAGCGATCGCTTTGGCTAAATGCTGACAAACTGCTGTTAACATCGCCTCTAATTTCTCTGCTTCTGCGCCCCATTCTGTAATTGCTGGAGTGCGAGATTGACCATTTGCCAAGGCAATTAAGCTGTCATTGGTGCTAGTATCACCATCCACGGTGATGGAATTAAAGCTTCTATCAGCCGCCCTTGCTAACATTTGCTGCCAAAGGTGAGGCGAAACCACAGCATCACAAGTCACAAATGCCAGCATGGTTGCCATGTTGGGATGTATCATACCGGAACCTTTGGCAATGCCACCAATTCGTACCGGGCGTTCGCCTAGAGTTGTCTCTAGGGCAATGGATTTTGTTACCAAGTCTGTAGTGATAATCGCTCCGGCGGCGGCATCTGAGCCTGTTTCTGAGAGTGCTGCTACTACCTTGGGAATCCCGCTTCGCAAAGCATCCATCTTAATTCTTTGACCAATCACGCCAGTGGAAGCCAATAACACAGATTCAGACGAGATGTTCAATGCTTGGGCTACTGCCATAGCAGATTCTAAAGCATCAAGGTAGCCTTGAGTCCCTGTGGCGGCATTTGCTTGTCCGGCGTTGCAGAGGATGGCGCGAGCGCTATGTTTAGCTTGCAAGCGTTGGCGACAATATTCTACACAGGCAGCTTTAACTTGGCTGGTGGTAAATACACCAGCTGCGATCGCTTCCACCTCTGAGAATATCAAAGCTAAATCTGGCAACCCCGAAGGTTTCAACCCTGCGGTAATTCCCGCCGCCTGATACCCCCTTGGTGCTGTGATGCCACCTGTTATTTTTTGCCAATCTGCTGCCATTATTCTTCCTTATAACTATCAGGTTGGATAGGTCAATTTGTGCTTTCCAAAAGTGCTGAGTTAGGAGTTAGGAGAGACGCGATTAATCGCGTCTGTACAGGAGTTATTAGTTTCGCTCTACTTCCCCTGTTTCCCAGTCCCTTTTATTGTGAGTTTATTTGCTGATGGCAATAATAATGCACTAGTTGGCCATTGGCATAATTGTTTTTACCTTTCTTATGACGAAAGACAAAAGCAAAAAACGATAGCCACTTGGGTCGGTTTCCAGATCATCAGCGTGCATTTACTTAGTAGGCTCTATAATTTATAATCTAAGGATTAATACTTATTTTAGAGGAAATATTTTTAATAATATTATGAAGTTAACCGTAAATACCACAAAAATCAAATAAAAAAGAGAGCTACTTAGGCAGCTCTCCAGATCATCAGGGTGCATCTACTTACCACAGCATATCATTTTAGGTATGCGGGTTATCACCATTTCTTATATGAAGATTCTGTGAAGAAATACCGGGAAATACTGACTTGGGGCATTGGGCATTGGGCATTGGACAACTGTCAACTGTACACTCCCTGCTCCCTCATCTCCCTCATCTCCCTCATCTCCCTCATCCCCCCTGCCCTTCTGCATCCCACAAAGTTGTACTAGGCATCCAATTTTTTCTCCACTAATTCGTTAGTCAGCTTAGGATCAGCACGTTTGCCTGTCTTTTTCAGAACTTGTCCGACAAAGAAGCCTTTGAGGTTGGTGTTACCGTTGCGATACTTTTCTAGTTCTTTGGGATTGGCGGCTATGACTTCATCAATGAGCGGTTCCAATATACTAGGATCGGTGATTAACTCTTGACCGGCAAAGGCTTTCTCAGGAGAAATACCACTAAGCAAGTCTGGCAACTTTTCTTTAGCTTGAGCATTGCTAATTTTGCCAGTTTCAATGCGAGTGATAATCTCTGCTAAATTGCTGGGAGTCAGGGCGATTTCAGTAATACTGAGTTTTTGCTTATTGAGGTGTGCTGCAATATCTTGAGTAATCCAGTTTGCAGCAGCTTTGGGATTTGCTCCAGATGCGATCGCAGTTTCAAAATATTCGGCTACTGGATGATCTTCTGTCAACACTCGCGCATCATAAGCCGAAAGCCCCAACTCACTTTCATAATGATGGCGTTTTTGGGCTGGTAGTTCTGGTAATTCGCTGCGCCACTTCTCTAATTGTTCATTTGTCACTTCAATTGGTGCTAAATCTGGTTCGGGGAAATAGCGGTAATCGCTAGAACCTTCCTTCACCCGCATACTACTTGTGCGTTGAGCGCCTTCTTCCCACAGACGAGTTTCTTGGATAATGCTCGCGCCTGCTTCGATGGCGGCAATTTGGCGCTCAATTTCGTAGTCAATCGCCCGTTGGATGGCGCTGAAGGAGTTCATGTTTTTAATTTCTACCTTGGTGCCAAACTGCTCTCGTCCCACTGGACGCACAGAAATGTTGACATCGCAGCGCAGAGATCCTTCTTGCATATTGCCGTCACTCACGCCGAGATAGCGCACAATCCGGCGCAACTCTTCGGCATATTCAGCAGCTTCTAATCCCGAACGCAGATCAGGTTCCGAGACAATTTCCACTAAAGGTATGCCTGCGCGATTGTAGTCTACCAGAGAATAGGAAGAACCGGAGAGGCGATCGCTGCCTGCATGTACCAATTTTCCCGCATCTTCCTCCATGTGCAGACGTGTGATGCCAATGCGTTTGCGAGTCGGGTTCCCCTCAGCATCTACCAACTCAATTTCTAACCAACCATGTTCTGCGATCGGTAGATCATATTGAGAAATTTGGTAATTTTTGGGTAAATCGGGATAAAAATACTGTTTACGGTCAAATTTGCTATATTTAGCGATTTGACAATTTAGTGCCAAACCAGCTTTTACGGCGTATTCTAATACTTTTTCATTGAGTACAGGTAAGACCCCAGGTAAACCCATACAAACCGGGTCAATGTTAGTATTGGGGTCAGCACCGAATGCCGTAGAGCTATTAGAGAAAATCTTGGTGTTGGTACTTAGCTGACAATGGGTTTCTAGACCAATAATCGCTTCATACTCAGTTTTTACAGTCGTAGCAGTGGTCATAATATCAATATTTGGGCATAATCCTTGTAGTTGTACTATTGTAGCGGCGTATTGAGTTGCCCTGAAGACGGTTATTTGGGTGAGCAATGCTTACCCTTTTGAGCTTGAAAAGGGAGATGCAAACCAAAGGTGAAGAAAATCTTAATCATTGGTTCTGGGGGTGCTGGTAAATCTACCCTAGCCCGCGAACTCGGAACCATCTTAGGCTTAGAAGTGATTCACTTGGATGCTTGGTACTGGAATCCTGGCTGGGTTGAGACTCCAAAAGCTGAATGGCAAAACATAATTCAAGACTTAACACTACGAGAATCTTGGATTATGGATGGTAACTATGGCAGTACTCTCGACGTTCGTTTGTCGGTTGCAGATACGGTAATTTTTTTGGATTTTCACCGTCTTTTATGTTTGTCGAGAGTGATTAAACGTCGCTTCATGTATGCTGGACAATCTAGACCTGATATGGCATCAGATTGTCGTGAAAGATTGAACTGGGAATTTATCAAGTATATATGGTCATACCCAATTACTCGTCGTCCTGGAATTCTCGAAAAGCTTAGTCTACTAACACCAAACCAGCAAGTTATTATTCTTTGCGAACCAACAGAAGCCAGAGATTTTTTACAAAATATTTATAATCAGGTATTAAATGGACAAATTAGTTCAGGGAACAACTAAGATTATGATTGATGTCAAAACAGCAGTAAATGCTGCCTATGAATACATAAAATCCATGCAAGACATGATGGGTTCTTCATTAGGAGATTTGAGACTTGAAGAAGTCGAACTTTCTGAGGACAAAAGCTTCTGGTTGATTACTTAGGGTTTGATATTCCTAAAAAACCTCCTAAAAGTCGATTGGAAGACTTAATTCCTACCTCTCTTGCTTCTACCCCTGTGTTGTATGAACGAGAATATAAACTTTTTAAGGTAAATTCTCAAACTGGCGAAGTAGAAGCAATGAAAATTAGACAAGAAAGTATATAGTAATCCTATCTGAGTTGTAAAAATTACTTTTTAATCGAACCACAGAGGCGCAGAGAAGCCAGTGCGTTGGGCGGCGAGCCACTCTTGTTGCACCTGGTGTCGGGTTCCCCGATTTGTTCGCGCAGCGTCTCCCCTTGGGAGAAGCAACTGGCGCAACACAGAGAGAAGAATCAACAGAAATTTTCACAAATGATTTAGGACTGCTATAGGACTCCTATTTGATTTTTGAACAAATTAAGTACTAATTGAAAAGGCTTATTCCCTACTCCCAGCCTACGCAAGTCAGTTCAATAATCAAAGTGGATTACTATATATACACCACTTAATTAATGTCTTAAACTCTTTAATAATAAATCAAACTATTAACAAAGATTAGCACTCTCGGCTTGTTAGTGCTAATTTTTGGCTGAGGGTTAATGCCTATGATATAGACCAAAACTATACTTTTTCTAGATGCTTTAGTTACTTGTCAGGTATTATATTAGAAAAAACTCAAGCTTTCCTGTAAGTAATTTAAAACTGGGAGTACTAGCATGAAATACACTTTTGATATTGTAGGCGTATCTCCACTTTTACAGTTTTTCAATCATCAACAGCAAAATGGGCAAAAACCACCCCACCAAGGCGTGGAATACTTGGGAATGCATACGTGTACACTAGATACGTTTATAGAATCAGTGGAATCAGTTCCAACAAAGTGGGGTTGGAATCTAGATCAAGTCGTAGATACCGTGATTCAGTTTTGGTTGAACAACTCAGACAGTATTCGTTATTGGAAAGTACGTTTAAGTGATGCTGGTAAGGATAATTTACTAGTCACAAGATTGGCAGATATGACTGCCTTACAAGCTGAATTTGAATCCCTACTAGATAAGGAGTGGTGAAGAGATATAGGTACAGCTTAACCTCACCTCGATAAAGCTGTGCTTTATCTTCCCTCTCCTTATTAAGGAGAGGGGTTGGGGGTGAGGTTTTGATATGTACTTCATGTACCTGGGAACCGCTATAGGTAGAATTGAAAAAGAATTGAGGAGCGGAGCAACTTCTACTCCGCCAAAGCGTCAAAATCAATGCTTTTCTCTGTGATTCTCATTTTCAAGTGCTTTGAGAACTTTGAGATATAAATTTTCTACTCTCTTGGTCTGAACTTCACCAAATGATGCATAGTGAGTTAAGCTAGGAGCGCCATTTACTTCAATGATCGTATAATCTCCCATTGGTGATGTTATATCATTAGTAAGAATATCCACACCTGCTAATCTCAATTCCATATCTTTTGTAATACTTACGGCTAATTTTTGGAAATCAGGATGGATATTTTCAGTAAAGTCTATTGCCTCGCCTCCAGTCGATAAATTTGCATTGTCTAAAAGATAAACTATATTATTATTGGGTATAACACTATTAAAATTTAGCTTCCGTCTTCGCAAGTTTTTGTTGATTCTGTAATCTTCAAAATCTATAATTTCTTTTCTCCCATTTTTGATAAAAGTTTCCTGTTTCTGTTGCATAAGTTCCAAAACATTAGATTGACCATCTCCTATTATAAATAGAGGAATTCTTTGATATGCCGAAACTACTTCATCGTCAAGTACTACAATTCTATAGTCATTGCCACTATAAAATCGCTCAACAATAAATCCTGATGTTTTTTGCAAGATTTTCTTGGCTGCTTGATAGTATTCTTGCTTGTTGTGAACCTTTGTAACAAATACTCCTTGACTGAGATTAATCGGCTTGACAATTACGGGAAATCCCAACTCTTTAGCATAATAGAATCCTGCATCTATATTCCTGGAATTAGCTATTTCTTCGCATAATTCTTCACTAAAAAATGTTTTCCCTTCAGTAACCTTATAGCCAAATTCATTCAGAAAAAAGCTCGAAACCCCTTTGTCTTTAGCTATTGCTACTGAACCAGAAGAATTAATACTAAACCTGCTAGTACGAAAAAAGCTTTTATTGCCGTTTTTAAAGGTAATCAGTCCCACAAAGGTGCATTCTGGGTCTAATAAAACTACTGCTCCTATTTCCTCTGCTACTTTTTGAATTATTGATGTTACAAATGGTGTTTCCATGATCATAACTCTAATTTTACGGAAAAATATTAACTATTTTATGGCAGTTAGTCAAGACATTTTAACTTAAACAGTTGCACTATGTATTTTGCCTAAAACTATAGTAAAAAGATCAGAAAACTTCATTTTTTAATATCTAAAGAAACTCGGAATCTTTCAGTATTCTAAACTAACTATAAAAAACGTAAATGCCCACAAGATGGCTTTAGCATAGGCGTGTAGTCCGCCGCGCTGTACTAGAGAAAATAGAGTGTATCCGCGCCTGATTAATCCTACGCACGTTATCTGAGTTTTCAATAGTAAGTTTTCAGACATTGATGTTTAACTTTACCACTGATACGGATTTCACTTATGTATGTAAAGGAAAATTATACGAACAATATAATTGCAAACTTCTGCTTGAGCATTGTTGTGTCCTGGAAACAATTGCAAATGAAGGCTTTGAGATTCATAGGTATCTGAAAGTTCCAACTTAGTTGGTCTAAAATATAGCGCTAAGTGTTGACAATCTAAAAATAATCGAATAACAAGGTGGCAGCAGCATAAAAAAAAGCGTTAGTGCATTTCTACTCAGAAACTAATTAACGCCCTTCATGAAATTTCATACGGATAAGATAATTATGCCAGAAAATACGGATAACAAAGCTTCCAAATCAGACAGTCAGCCTATTGCCTATAAAGAACGCCTCAATTCTTGGGCGATCGCTCGTCTACTTCCTAATACGCAACGGGAGATTGTTGCACGCTTCCGCAGCCGTTCTGATGCCGATGGCTATATGCGTCACCTTCCTCAGGAAATACCAAATGCTTCCTACATGGTTGTTTTTGATTGTCAACGCCAAGAAGCTGTGATTTAAAGTACAAGCAGAGGCAGTAGACCTTCGATGAAAATTAGGACTTAGGCGGGATTTATTCAGACGCTCTCTACCAGGCGTTGCGCGTAGCTTCTTGTTTCACCGTAGGGGTACGCAGACTCGCTAGCACTGCGCTATCCGCCAGTTTGACTCCAATTCATGCTGAATTCTGACGACTAGTGATGACGACATCTCAAGAGAAGGGGCGCTTAAGGCTCAACTTGCCTATAGGCGCTCGCTTACCGCAATCTTAGGTTCAATCCTTTCCACCGTTGGTCTTGCGGATTTTCAGCCAGCGATACTGCGATCGGAGAAAACGTTTTGCATTGGGCTGTTATTTACAGCTATTTTCAGGTAAATAGACCACGCTGTAGGGGCACAGCAATGCTGTGCCCCTACGACAGATGTGGTTCAAATACATGATTTCTGCTGTAATTGCTGGCATTTATAATTATGACCTTGAAAATGCCAGTTAACTTTTTGACAATTTGTTCAACGGATCTAATCTACCACAAAACTTTTTTGCAAGAAATCTACTCTTAGCTTTGCCAACCCCTGGTAGGGGTTGGCTTCCCATTATTGCTTGCTTTTTAAGTGGTTTTCCCTGTTAATAGTTTGCAGTAGGGAAAACGCAAGAACAAATTCAAGATGTTTTATGCACCATGAGCGTGATGTAGTTTTATTAATTACCCACAGTGGTGATTACTTCACAATAGATAGAGTTGCCCAAGCCCTGTCAAAACGAGGCGCACAACCATTTCGGCTAGACACCGATAAATTTCCGATGACAGTCCAACTCCAGGCTAATTTTAGTAACTTTGGGAGCAATCATAGACTAGAATATGGCGATCGCTCGTTGAATACAGAGCAGGTGCAAGCAGTATGGATGCGGCGTATTTGGCAACCTGAGTTGAGTAAAGAATTGGCTCCAAAATTTCAAGCAGCCTGTACTGGAGAATCATTGGCCGCCTTAGATGGCTTTTGGGATAGTCTCAGAGAAGCTAGATGGGTGGATGATTTACAACGGATTAATGCAGCTGAAAACAAGTTACGTCAACTGCGGGTTGCATCGGAAGTTGGTCTTGTCATACCTCAGACTCTTGTCACCAACAATCCTCAAGAAGCACGAGAGTTTTTCCACCGACTCAAGGGAAAAATGGTTGCTAAACTCCTCAGACCTCTTTCTTACAGTATGGAAGGCTCCTCTTTTTTTATGTACACTAGCGCAGTTAAAGAAGAGGATTTAGTTGATGCGGAGACACTGCGCTATTGTCCAGTTGTGTTTCAAGAACAAATCCCCAAAAGGCAAGAACTACGCGTGGTGTATGTAAATGGCAAGCTGTTTGTCGGAGCATTAAACGCATCTAGTTATTCAGCATCTACCCAAGATTGGCGACGTGCGACAAAAGAGGCTTGTACGTGGCAACCCGATGAATTACCTGATGAAATAATCGGTTGTCTCCATGCTTTTATGGCAAAATTTGAACTGACTTTTGGAGCGTTTGACTTCATCCAAACACCATCAGGGGAATACGTTTTTTTGGAAATTAACCCTACAGGAGAGTGGGGAATGCTGGAGAGAGATTTGGACTATCCGATTGCGGAAGCGATCGCAGATGCACTACTCTCAACAAGTGCCCAGCAATAACTTTACCCCTGAAAAATTAATATAGGAATCATATTTGATTTTTGAAATTATTTGCGTAGACAGGGAGTGGGGAGTAGGGAATGGGGAAGAAGCCTTTTTGGGGTGTACTGATTTTTTTCAAAAATCAAATACCAGTCCTATATAACCGAAACAGACTCATGATACAGAGCAACTAAATTTATTTATGGGGATTATTAATTTTGAATTTTGAATTTTGAATTTTGAATTCGGAGCGAAGCGACGTGACTGTTTTAATCATTACCTACAGCCAAGACAACGAAAGTATTCCCCTAGTCATTCAAGCAATTGAAGCTCAAGGAGGGAAAGCATTTCGTTTTGATACAGATCGATTTCCCACAGAAGTGCAGCTAGATGTTTACTACGGTGCAACTGAGCAAGTAATTCTAGAAGCAGATGACCAGAAGCTAGATTTGAGTGAAGTGTCAGCAGTTTGGTATCGACGCATCGCCATTGGAGCAAAAATTCCTGACTCGATGGACAGGCAAATGCGACAAGCCTCCATTCAGGAATCTCGCGTCACTATTCAGGGGATGATTGCCAGTATTCAGGGGTTTCATCTTGACCCTTTGCCAAACATTCGCCGAGCCGAAAATAAGCAGCTTCAATTACAAGTAGCAAGGAAACTAGGTCTAGATACTCCACGCACCTTAACTACTAATAACCCGCAGGCAGTGAAGCAATTCGCCCAAGAGTGTAAGCAGGGAATGATTACCAAGATGCTCTCTTCCTTCGCCATTTATGATCAACAAGGACGAGAAAAGGTCGTGTTTACAAATCCAATTTCATCTGAGGATCTCGACAACCTTGATGGACTGCGTTTTTGCCCAATGACGTTTCAAGAGAAAATCCCCAAAGCTCTGGAACTGCGGACAATTATTGTAGGTAGAAATGTCTTTACAGCCGCAGTTGATTCGCAGGCTTTGGATAAAGCACGTTACGACTGGCGCAAACAGGGAGTTGCTTTACTTGACGCTTGGGAATCATACACTTTGCCCCAAGATGTAGAAGAGAAGTTGCTCAAACTCATGGCAGAATTTGGTTTGAACTACGGAGCGATTGATATCATTTTAACTCCTGATGGTCGTCATATATTCCTTGAAGTCAACCCAGTTGGCGAGTTCTTCTGGCTGGAACGGTGTCCTGGCTTACCGATTTCTCAGGCGATCGCACAGGTTCTACAGAAATAAAAGAACCTCACCCTGGTTTTGCTATGCAAAACCTGTCCCTCTCCTTGTTAAGGAGAGGGATGTCTGTCAGGACAGGGTGAGGTTTTTGTTTATTTTGTTTGTATCCTTCAGTTGAATCACTAGCCAAGCTTCTCCAGAAGATATCAATAACAACGGTGTCAACCAATCACCCCAACGCACATATAAAGTCTTTGTCTGTCGCCGATAAATAGTTTCAGCATGAGTTTCGTAGGTATTATATCCAGATATCCACAAGGTTCTACCGTGAGGATCTACAAAGGCTGAATATCCGGTATTAGTTGCCCGTGCTGACCATCGATCAGTTTCAATTGCCCGCATCATATCCTGTGCATGATGCTGGAATGGCATAGACGCAGTGTAATGGGCATCGTTGGAAGAACTGAGGATAAATTGCCCACCCGCCGCAGCTTGACGGCGAAATTGCTCAGGAAAAGCAGATTCGTAACATATACTAGCGATCGCCCGACCAAAAGGGGTGTCAAATAGCTGATTTGCTGAACCGGGAACTTGGTGTGCATCCAAAGGCGACAAGCGCTTAACTATTCCGCCTAAAATTCCTTCAAAAGGAATATATTCTCCCAGAGGTACTAGTTTGGCTTTATCATAGCGGCTAACAATTTCACCTTTACTATTGAAAGTAAACAAGCTAATTGTATAACTGTCTCCCCGTTCGCCAAAAGCCCCAATCCAAGCAACTACACCTTTTAGTTTCACGGCTGCGACTAAGGCAGTTCCCATCAAGTCACGCTGGAAAATAGGTAAGGCTCCTTCTGGCGTGAGGACTGCATCTACACCTTGGTCTGCTAAAGTTATATATCCACTAGTGTAATTTTCTTGGGCGCGACGAAACCCTTCAGAACTTCGTAAAAGTCGGTTCGGGATATTACCCTGAACAATCCCCACTTTCAAGGCTGCTTCTGGCGGTTGAGCGATCGGACGGCCATATAAGATAAAACCAATCAGGTGTAAGCTAATTAATAATCCTATGGCAATAGCAAAGTATTTATTAACAAACCACAGAGGCGCAAAGGAAATTCTCTCTGCGCCCTCTGTCTTGGAAAGTTCTGATCGCCGGAAGCCGGCGCTCAGACTTTCCGCTGCGTCTCTGCGGTTCGTCCATCCTTCTGCAATTAACCCATTGACGGCTGCGATCGCAGCCGTCACAGTATTAGGCCCAGAGAGTTGACCGAGGTGTAAAATCACGAGATTATGCGGACTTTGTGTGTAAGCCAGAGAACTCCACCACAGAGGCCCGGCACTCCACAGACTCTCTAAGCCGCACCAGACGGCTGTACCAATCAGTATACGTAACCACGGTTTTTGTCCGGCTAGGCGAACCATCACAGCCGCCCAAATAGCAACGAATATCCCTCCCAAGAGGCTGATAAATCCCCAACAAAAAAGGGTGATTGCCAAACTCGGCAACCACGGAACGCCCAACCAAGTCATTGGATGAATTCCCGTAATCCAAAATAGGGCGACACCGTGATAACCGATACCCCAGGCGAAGCCATTTTGGATTTTGAGTCGCACCTTTGGTGCGCTTCCAGCGCAACTTGGATTTTGGATTGAGTTAGAACTAACAACCAATACCCATAAGGGAACTAGAGCAACCCAAGCTAGGAACCATGCGCCAACAGGGGCGACGGTTAGCCCCATAGAAATGCCGCTAGCTAAGGCAATTAAATAAGGGAGTAAGGCGGTTAACCTCTCCCTCTGCTTTTTATTCAGCTTCTTCTGCATCGACAGCATCAGGTGGAACTATTGCCACTCCGGTAATCGCGTCATCTTCATCTAAACGCTGCACTCTGACTCCAGTTGCCGATCGCGATTGGATAGAAATCGCATTCAAGGCTTGACGGATGATAATACCGCGATTTGTCACCATCATCATTTCATCGTCATCGTCGTTTACAATGCGTAGGGTTGCCAGCTTGTCTTTGTTTTTGCGATTTTTGAACTTAGTTGCCATTAAACCCTGACCAGCACGATTTTGCAGTCGGAACTGGGCAACTGGTACGCGCTTACCATATCCTGCCATTGTAATTACTAATACCCAAGGGCCAATACTGCCGTTGCTAGGTACTTCTGCGGATTCTTCATTAGTTTCGATAATTTCGATATCTTCTGTTTCGACTGCTTCGATAATTTCGATATCTTCAATTTCGACTTCTATTTCTGTATCCAAAGTGGCAAGAACTGCTGCGGGGAGAATATCCATACCTACCAGTTCATCTTTATTTTTCAGTTTCATGGCTTTCACCCCACGAGTCGCCCTACTTAAAGGACGCAATTGTTCGTGGTTGCACCGGAAGTGAATCGCCATTCCGTTACGAGAACCAATGATTACGCTGTCTTCGGCTTTAGCGCGTCGCACCCACCGGAGTTGGTCGCCTTCTTCTAAGGAAATCGCAATCAAGCCATTGGCGCGAATATGACTAAACGCTGCCAATTCGGTTTTCTTGATATTGCCGCCTTTGGTGAGCATAACCAAATATTCTTGGTTGCTAAACTCGTCAACCGGTACAATCGAGGTGATTTTTTCCTCTTTGGGAATGGGTAGCATTTGAACAATTGGTGTCCCGCGACTGGTACGCGAACTCACTGGAATTTGATATGCTCTCAGGCAGTAAACGACACCACGCTGGCTAAAGAATAAAATACTGTCGTGATCGCAGCAAGTTAAGAAATGCTCAACGGTATCATCATCTTTCACTTTAGCTGCGGCTTTACCTCTGGTAGCACGGCTTTGCGCCTCAAAGGTGTTGACTGGCATCCGTTTGATGTAACCTTGCTCTGTAACCAAAATGATCGCTTTTTCATTAGCAATTAGGTCACGGTCATCTAGTTCCCCTTCCCCTGGTAAAATCACCGTGCGGCGAGGTGTGGCAAAGCTTGTTTTTAGTTGCGCGACTTCGGTTTCAATGATTTCTAGCACTCTCTCCCGACGTGCCAAAATATCTTGCAAGTCGGTAATCTTGGCTTGCAATTCATCGTGTTCCAGACGAATTTTGTCTGCTTCTAAGGCAGTCAACCGCCGCAATTGCATCTGCAAAATCGCATCTGCTTGCACTTCCGAAAGTCCGTAAGTTGTGATTAATTCGCCTTTAGCTGTGGGCGCATCTGGTGCATGGCGAATCAAGACGATAATTGGATCTAACTGGGACAGGGCAATTAATAACCCTTGCAGGAGATGGTCGCGTTCCTCCGCTTTCCGCAGTTCGTAACGGGTGCGTCTGGCAATGGATTCGATCCGGAAATCCAAGAAGACGCTTAAGAACTGCTTGAGGGTGAGTACTTGGGGTTCGCTATTCACCAACGCCAGCATATTCGCCCCAAAGTTGGCTTGCAGTGGCGTTTGCTTGTAGAGGTTGTTCAGAACGACGCGGGGATAAGCATCACGCTTGAGTTCGATCACAACTCGCATCCCGTCGCGATCGCTTTCATCCCGGATGTCTGCGATGCCTTCTAGACGCTTCTCGTTCACCATTTCGGCGATTTTTTCAATCAGCGCCGCTTTGTTGGTTTGATAGGGCAATTCGGTGATGATAATTGCTTCTCTATCTGGGCGTCCGCGCTGTTCAACGGTTTCAATGTTAGCTACACCACGCATGGTAATGGAACCACGCCCGGTAGTGTAAGCTTCTCGAATCGCAGATGTCCCCAAAATCTGCGCCCCAGTCGGAAAGTCTGGGCCGTGGACATACTCCATTAATTCCAGATCGGTGATTTCTGGATTGTGGATCACAGCTACCAAAGCATCAATCAATTCGCCCAAATTGTGGGGGGGAATGTTGGTGGCCATGCCCACGGCAATTCCAGAAGAACCGTTGAGCAATAACTGCGGAATCCGGGCTGGTAAAACTGTGGGTTCTTGCTGGGAACCGTCAAAGTTATCGGCAAAGTCTACAGTTTCTAATTCGATGTCGTGCAGTAGACCAGCACTAGTTAAAGCTTGCAAGCGGCATTCGGTGTATCGCATTGCGGCTGGCGGATCGTTGTCTACCGAACCGAAGTTACCATGCCCGTTAACTAGGGGCGATCGCATCGAAAAATCCTGTGCCATCCGCACCAAGGCGTCATACACTGCCGTGTCGCCGTGGGGGTGATATTTACCTAATACTTCCCCCACCACACGGGCGCATTTCTTAAAGGGGCGATCGTGGAGCAGACCTAGCTCGTGCATTGCGTAGAGAATGCGACGATGCACAGGTTTTAGACCATCCCTGGCATCTGGCAACGCCCGACCCACTATCACGCTCATGGCGTATTCCAGATAAGACTGCGACATTTCGGTTCGCAAGTCTATCGGGATAATCCTCTCCTGTGAGGTTGTCATAACCTAAAAATCTCCAAAAATCGTAGATTTTAGCTTTTTTACTCAACAAAGCGCAAAATTATTCTAAATTGCTCTTGAATAATTGCTATAATTTGATACAATCTTAGCATATATTGCTTTTTTATGCCTGGGCAGCTAACTCAGGCACTTGTTTGATTGGTAGCTTCTCTTTCGGATTTGAGTTGAGATGCGATCAGGGGAACTTTCGGGGCAAGAAAAAATCCAATCAAACTGGCAAAAAGGATTGGCGTAAAGGGACTCAAGTTAGTCAGTTTTGATAGTAGCAAAGTCGTACTTATAGGTGTGCGGGTTACGGCTGCATTCACGGCCGCCATTGTACAAATCATGGCAAGGGCTGGATTAAGTCCCGGAATTAAGACTACTACTGCTTTACCAATACAAGCACCAGTGAAAAACAGGGGAATGATGAATCCACCGCGCCAGCCACCTGTTACCGTAATGCTAATGGCAGCCATTTTACCAACAGCTAGAGTTAAGAGAAAAACAGCACCAAAGCTAGTAGTGAGGACTGAATCTAACTCTTCATGTCCAAAGTAACGCGTGAGGGGTAATAAAACTGCTAAAGTGCCAAGTCCCAATCCTGCTAGTGTTGTGCGTACATAAATGGGGAGGGGAATCAGGGCAAAGATAGGTAGACGTGAAATGGCTTGCCAAATGGCATCGCAGCCCCGAAAAATGCCCATAAAAATCCATCCCGCCGCCGCCCCGATAATTCCGAAGATGATTGCGATCGCAAAATCATCAATCTTTTCTAGGTGATACTGAGGAAAATGCCAAGTAGGGGCAATTCCCAAGTGTGTAATTGCTGCAAACACCACATAACTAGCGCAACTCGAAACAATGGCTGGCATTAAGGCTTCGTAATATTCCACAATATGCTGATGGTGCAAAATCTCCAGGGCGAACATTGCACCGCCAAGAGGTGCGCCAAACAAGGCAGTGAACCCAGCCGCCATCGCTGCTAAACTCATAGTTCTGAGGTCTTCACCTTGGAGTTTTAAGCGATCGGCAACCCAAGTACCAAAAGAACCTGTTACCTGTACCAGTGGTGCTTCTGGGCCAGCACTACCGCCTGCCGATATGCTAATTAGAGAAGCAAGAATCATTGAGGGATTTTTGCGAACATCTAGGCGTCCGCCACGAAAATGGATATTATCAACAATCACGGCGATTTCACCGGGATTTCCCAAAAAATGAATCACCAGACCGATAAATAAACCGCTAAGTGGCATCACTATCAGCAGGCTAAAACCCTCAAATCGCTGGAGTCTGTGAGTTAAAAACTCTAAAACATTCCAGTACAACGCCGCAAATAGACCACCAGCAGTCCCCACAAGTACCCAGAGGATTACCCACTGCGAAATCATTAGGGGATTACGCTTTACCAGTCCAAAAAGTTGAGCAAATGTCCAGCGTTGAGTTTCATTGTTAGCGGGGGGCTTGTTTGGTAACACTGCTTATTTCCTAATTGAGTGAAACGGAAAGTACTAAATATTTACGCTTTTTATGGTATAGGTTATTTAGTTTAGTAAATCATCTTTAGTCTACAAAGAGCGATGTCTAAGGGCGGGCTGTTCGGTGACGTCTTTCTTACCACTGCTGTGTGAAATTAAGTCCCAAGATAGTGTGTATTCACTCTAGAAGAAGTTAAGCTTGGGGTATAAGTTTAGGGAAATAGTGATGAATAAGGAAACAGTTCCTAGTCAAGCTGAAAAGTCGAATCCAGAAGGCGATCCAACGCAACTAAGCCCAGAGGTACTGGACAAAATCAAACATCCTGCTAGAATCGACGATGTTATTCGGGAGCAATCACCAGAAGAACGTAAAAGTAACCCAGCTTTAGTACCGGAAATGATTGATGATTCAACTGATGATTGATTGGGTTTTATATCTCGTCAACTGTGAGTCTCTGGATTTGAGTATTTTTGTGTGATGGTGTGGGGATAGTACATTGCTTGACTCAATTTTAGTCCCATGTCTGAGGACAAGCTGCTACCCTACTCTTCATAGTTCTGCTTTGCAGTACACGAATGGCTTTGATTTATCTGATCGCCTTTTGCAGAAGGCACATCTTGATTCACTCTTTTTTATTTTGACTTTGCCCATTTTATCAATAATTCATTCAACAAATTATAATCTTTTACATAATCCAAAAAGAATTTTCTCTCTTCTACAGGTAGAGATGTTGATGCGATAATAAATGCACGTTTACACCAGACATCCATACTAGGATAACTTTCCTTAAGCTCTCGAATCCAGTCACCCATATTTTGAGAATAAGCGCTTAATAAAATTTCTCGTCTCAAACTTGATGGAGAGTTTTGATATAAAGCAATAAGTTGACTCGCGTTATTTAGTGATGCGTTTCTGGCAAAAAGGCTCATAAGAGAAATTTGAAAATATTCATTTGATTTTATCAAATCACTATTTAAAACCTGAAAAATCTTACTTCCTAATATTTTCCAATCAACATTATAACTATTGTTTACTGTTATTAAGTAGTGGCATATATCACTAATTGCTGGTGTTAGAATATCAATATTATCAATACAAAATTCCACCCCTGACGGAATACCTACTTGCGAAAGTCTTCTTAAAAACCATCTGAGACGTGTATAATTTGGTTCATCACTATTCAAATACTCAGATAATATTTGAGTAACAAAATGTTTGGAAAAAAAGTATAATTGTGGATCTGACAGTTTTGTAATATTTATACTTGTGTATGGATTGCTTGATGAATACATTTTTATTATATTTATAATATTTTCTTCATCACTATTGATTGGCTGGTCTTTAGTCATTGATATACAATGCTGGTTTAATTCATCTGCTGTATATATTTTTGTTTTATGTCTCTGTAGTATTAGCCTTTGTTGCCTGTCAAGGATTTCTGCCATCTGATAAATAATAATTTTTGCTTCTTGCCGAGTGTTACAAAATATAATAATATCGTCTACAAAACGACAAAAATCTAAGCCTTTCAAAGATAAGCTGTTATCTACAGGAACTAATGAAAGCTCTCCTAATAAGTGTGTAGCATGTGGTCCAATAGGAATTCCTCTAGAGACTTTTGCTGTCACGCTTTCTAGGAGATTCATTAACCATTTTTTGACTTGATTAGGAAATCCAGATTGGATTAATTGATTTTCAATATTATGGTGATATATTTGATTGTAAAAATCTGCTATATCTAAGGAAACTGCATATTTATAGTCTGATATCTTATTTTTACAATTTTCCCAATACTGTAACCAAGAAACACTTGGATTATATAAACTCCAATCATTTTGGGGCGCAAATCTATAACCAAATACTTTATTTTCAGATATTAATATTCTACGATTTTCGATCAATTGTCCAAATTCGTAAATAATTGCTGTCAATAAAATATTATCCAAAGGATCTAGTTGTGTTGCTGTCCTGTATGAAATTTCATCCTTGGGTACTATAAATCTTCTTGAAGGATTATGTTGATAGTTTCCTAAGTCTATGTCTTTAAACCTATTAATTGCTTCATTTTCAATTTCCTGAATAATGTCAAATTCAACAGGTTTAGGAAATAAATCAGTATCACTATAGTTAACTACATGGTTTAAAGCCCATCTTACAGAATTTTCTTGCAGTTTCATTTTTATATATCCATAATAAATATCAAATCAGATTAAGTGAAGCAAAACCAGTAATTATTATCTTTTATCTGCATTCAACAAAAAATAAGCGATGGGTTACGGCTTTGCCTAACCCATCCTACAAACTACAAACTTTTTCAGATTTTCTTGCCTAACCTACAAAAAACTATAATTAAGCTAACATGGACTTTAACTCACTTTGCGCTTGTTCCAATGCTTGTGGCAATTTACTTGCATCGCGTCCGCCGGGTTAGGCTAAATTCGGTCTTCCACCGCTACCGCAGGTTTTAGCGATCGCACCCACAAATTTACCAGCTTGCTAATAAATGAGTCAGGGGATAAAGCGCGATCGCAGGGAACGCCGTTCTTGCTGTGTCAATAGCGAGTCTTGTCTAAGACATACTGCGCGAATGAGCGTTGACAACGTAAGATCAATAAACCTCAACCTAGAAAGGCTGTTGTTGATGAAATCAGAAGCCCACACTTACAAGCGAGAGAAGTGTGGGTAGTTAACTGAATAATCTTTAGTCTACAGGGCGCGATCGCTTCCGAATTGAGTACAATTTCAAACGTTTGTGACACCACAGGATATTTTCACATAAAGGAGAGCAAATTTTGGCAGCAGTCCGAGTCCGTCAGCATGTTAATCCACTTGGCAAAAAGTATCAAACACCAGCAAGTCCCCTTGACTGGGAAAAGATTTATGCAAAGCCAAATCAACCGCTACATTTAGATATTGGCTGCGCTAAGGGACAGTTTTTGGTGAATATGGCCCAGATAGAACCCAACTGGAATTATCTCGGCTTGGAAATTCGGGAACCTCTGGTGGTGGAGGCGAATAAGTTATGTTCTGAGTTGGCTTTAACAAATCTGCACTACTTATTTTGCAATGTGAATAACTCACTGCGATCGCTTTTATCTTCTCTCCCTCCAGAAAGTTTACAACGCGTTACAATTCAATTCCCCGATCCTTGGTTTAAAACCCGCCACGCGAAACGCCGTGTAGTCCAACCTGAACTAGTGGCAGAATTAGCTAATTATCTTGCGGTTGGTGGAGTTGTATTTCTGCAATCAGATATGGAATTTGTCGCGGTGGAAATGCGCGATCGCTTTGCTGAAAATCCAGCTTTTCAAAGAGTTGGTACAGAAGAATGGTTAGCCGAAAATCCCTTACCAGTCCCCACAGAACGGGAAATAGGTACGCAAAAAAAGGGTGAACCTGTTTATCGGGCTTTATTTATCAAGCAAGAAGTTGTGAGTCAGGAGTAGTGACAGTATGAGCATCTAGCGCATAAACGCTAAATTTTGCTTGGCATATTGACATTTTATAAATCAGATAATCTCTTAGGAGTTTATGTGGAGCGTATTTTCATTAGACATTGCCTGCCAGTTGGCAATAATTTTGGGACATAAATATTATAGTCAATGGTCATAATTAATTACTCGAAATATTCAATTTACATTAGTATACAAGAGTATATAGCTTGATTAACCGAATATATGTCCCTCCCCAAAAATAGGGTATTTAAAAAATCATGCTTTAGGGACATAAAAGTTTTATTTATGTCTAGTTTAGAATCTTAACAATAGAGTTAGTCGCTTTCCTTTTTCCTAAAATGAGGACATACATTAGGCAATTTGATTCAGTCTTTAAGCCTAAAAATGTCAATATTCAGAGGAAAATCAACATGGAAAGAAAGCATAACGGTCAACTTGAAATTAACGATCTAATTGATGATGCTGTCAAAAATGCCGTGGAACGACGGAACCAAGGTTTAGATTCAGAAGATGCTTTGTCTGACGAGGAAATGAAAAACGTTGCAGGTGGAACAACTAGTAAATTTATTAACCCCCCTATTTTGACAGGAATCATAATAGCAGATCGATATCCAAATCAAATCATTTTGTCATAAAGGTTCTCTTCCTTGGAGACTCAATTGATGGAAGAATTTGCTGCTGATAAACCTACACTTTGTCCCAGTGCTAGACCCGAATCTGTGGATAGTGTTGTCTTTGGGGTAGTCGGTGGAACAGTGAAAGAACCCCGTGTAACTTATCTCAAAAAACCCCAACCGATCACGGATCAACTAATAGCAAAAGCTAGTCCAATTACACCTGCCGAAATTTTTCGGACGGCGGCACCTTGTGCTACTAAAGGTTGTCAGCATTTTGATGGGCAAGATTGTCGTCTAGCAATGCGAATTGTAGAAAAGTTCCCTATAGTAGCAGAAGAACTACCACCCTGTTCCATACGCCGAGATTGTCGGTGGTGGCAGCAAGAAGGTAAGGCAGCTTGTATGCGTTGTCCGCAAGTTATTACAGATAACTACAACGCATCTGAGCTAGCAATTGAGGTGGCAACACCGATTTTTGATTAAGCAAAGCTAGGTCTGTAGTTAAATAATTTTAGGAGGAAATCATGTCTATAGAAAATGTTCAAGCCTTTTATATAAGAGTGGCAAATGATGAAACCTTCCGCGCTCAACTTCAAGATATTCCAAGTAAAGATGAAGCTAGCCGAATAGTTAATGATGCTGGCTATGATTTCACTCAGGAAGAGTTTGAAGAATATACAACTCAATTATTGGAGTCAAGTACAAGTGAGGGTGAACTCAGGGATTTAGATGAAAAAGAATTAGAAACCGTTTTTGGCGGGTTTACTGGAAAATACGACGCACAGCCATCATGTCTTAAGTGGTGGTGGCGATCGCCTAAGCCACAGCCACTGTATGGAGTTGTTCAGCCACTGTATGGGGTTGTTGCTCAGTAATCCATTGTGTTTAAGTAATTTCGGGAGGAAATCATGTCTGTAAAAAATGTTCAAGCTTTTTATGCAAGGCTAGCAAGTGATGAAGCTTTCCGCAATCAAATACAAGGAGTGACAAGTAAAGATGAATGTAGCCAAGTTGTCAAAGACGCTGGCTACGATTTCACCGAGGATGAGTTTGAAGAATATACGGCTCAATTGTTGGAGTCAACTGCTGGCGAGGGTGAACTCAAGGATTTAAATGAAAAAGAACTAGAAGCCGTTTTTGGTGGGGCTTCATCAATTACTGGGAAGTCTACTATTATACTACGGCCGCTATATGGACTTTCTGTTTTGTCACCTATTGATTGTCCGCATAAGCCACCTGGTTACCAGCTTGCGTATGGAGTTATTCAGTCAGATGCTTAGATAACAGTTTAGGTTTATGGGGACGGATGGGGATATATTCGTCCTTTTCTCAAGAAATTAATTGAGGTATTTTAATGACTTATCGCCGAATTAGTTATGCAGTTTGGGAAATTACATTAAAGTGTAATCTAGCTTGTCAGCACTGCGGTTCTCGTGCTGGTCATGCAAGGGCGAAGGAACTTTCTACAGCAGAAGCCCTTGATTTAGTTAGACAAATGGCGGAAGTGGGAATCACTGAAGTAACCATAATTGGTGGTGAAGCGTTTCTGCGTCCTGATTGGCTAGAGATTGCCCAAGCAATTACTTCTTCTGGAATGCTTTGCGGTATGACCACTGGAGGTTATGGGATTACTCTGGAGACAGCACACCGGATGAAGGAAGCTGGAATTAGTGTGGTATCTGTATCGGTTGATGGCTTAGAAGCAACTCACGATCGCCTCCGTGGTAGACAAGGCTCTTGGCAATGGGCGTTTAAGACCATGAGCAATCTCAAACAAGCTGGTATTCGCTTCGGTTGCAATACTCAAATCAATCGTCTTTCCGCGCCAGAATTCCCGCGAATTTACGAACATCTGCGCGATGCTGGCATTTTCGCTTGGCAAATTCAGTTGACTGTACCAATGGGGAATGCCGCAGATAATAGTGAAATTCTGCTGCAACCTTATGAACTACTAGATGTATATCCGATGATTGCTCGTGTTGCCCAACGCGCAAAGCGAGAAGGGGTGCAGCTACAACCAGGAAATAATATTGGCTATTACGGGCCTTATGAACGGATGTTGCGGGGAGGAGGGGATGCTTGGACTTTTTGGCAGGGGTGCAATGCTGGATTGTCTTCTTTAGGCATCGAAGCCGATGGTGCTATCAAAGGTTGTCCCTCACTGCCGACCACAGCATACACTGGCGGTAACATCCGCGACTATTCACTGCGAACAATTATTGAAGAAACTGAAGAACTACGGTTTAATCTCGGAGCTGATACTCCGAAAGGAACATCACACTTATGGGGTTTTTGCAAGACTTGTGAATTTGCAGAACTCTGTCGAGGTGGTTGCAGTTGGACTGCTCATGTTTTCTTTGATAAGAGAGGCAATAATCCTTATTGTCATCATCGCACCCTCACTCAGGAAAAAGGCGGTATTCGAGAGCGAGTTTTTCTTCAGCGTCGGGCGGATGGGAACCCTTTTGACAATGGGGAGTTTGGGCTAATTGAAGAACCGATAACTGCCCCTTGGCCAGAAAACGATCGCCTTCACTTTACTAGCGATCGCATTCAATGGCCAGAAAATTGGCAAGAAGAACCAAATCTAGCATCATCTTTAGCTGGTTCTAGTAATTAAAAACTGCAAAATACTATTTCTATGAATAATATCTCTACTGACTCTATCGCTTCAGAAAATACGACTATTCCTGACTCTCAAACAATCCTATTACCTCGTTCAGCTTGGAATAGTCAGTTGGCTTATTTGAGAATTATTTTTCGGGCGAAGAAAGCTCTAGACCGCATCGAAAAAGAAGCAGGTGTTTTGAGAATTGAAACTGAATAATTTCAAATAGGACTGACGCAAAATTACACGCTGTAGGGGCAATTCATGAATTGCCCCTAAACGGTTGTTTGAAAAGTCTAATTTATTACTCGCCGGGCGACTAGAAGTCGCGGCTATACAGACAAAACCCACCTCCGTGGGTTAAGAAGCCATAAGAGTGACACGCAATTCTGGTATATGGCAGACAAGAGGGCAAGTGTTAATCGGTGAACGATTACGCTCATACCAATCAAATCTATCAGCCAACAAGTAGTTATATTGAGCGCATAACATAGACAGCCATCTGTCTATTTCAATGGCTTGTTGTTTTGTTGGTCTTAGCTTGTATTGCTATGCAGTCCTCATTTGTTTACCTCATCCTCATCTCATTATGTTAACATGAACGAGGGAACAATGGGGGAACAAATGAAGAACAAAGAATTAAAGATACGGATTAGTGAGCGTAGGCTCAATAAAGTACGATTGTATGCAGTTCGCGCTGACAAGACTATGACCCAAGTGATTGAAGAACTCATTGATTCATTACCAACTTCAGAGATAGGCAATTCGTCATCGACCAACATTGCCCAGTGAACTACGTTCACTATCACACGGAAAGTCAATTCCTCATTGCTCAGAATTCATCCCACGCTCCCCTGAGTACAGGGTGAGACGTGGGGCTTCTTCTGCTCTAGCTAAATTAAACATTTTTCAAATTTTGCAACCACCCTTGAAACAACGAGTCCATAATTTGTTCTCTCACTGCTTGATTCAATTCTATGGGGAACCACTTTTCCACTCTCAGAACGTGATATCCCACTTTTGTTTGCACAGGGCCAATAATTTCACTTTCCTTAGCTTTGGTAAGAGGTTCGGCAATTTCCGGTATCAGTTCTACTAAATAGCGAATTCCGACAAAGCCGCCATTTTCTTGCGACTGCTTACCCTTAGAATATTCCAAAGCCAAAGCACAGAAAGAAGCTTGTCCTTCGCGTAGCATTTGCACGATTTTCCAAGCAGTTGCCAGATCAGTAACCAGAATTTGCGATAGCGCCACCCGTCTGTAGTTGTCGCGGTTAGAAATATAAGCGCCGTCTACTGTTGCACCGAACAGATGTTCTTTAAGCTTGTTCTCCAACAGCGCCACTTTAATTCCTTGCGACCACTCCTCTACACTAATACGTTGCTCCTCCAGCCATGCACTAGTTTCTGTATTTCCCCATAACTTGTGTTCTAAGCGAAAAGCATCGCCAGCAGCTTGCCATTCATCATCAGATATTTCAATTCCTAACTGGTTGCAGTTGGCTAAAACTAATGCCTCACGTTCAGCAGCGATCGCTATTTCTGCAAACCTAGCAGAATGACGCAAATATGTCAAAATTTCTGCATCGGTTGCTGGATGGGCTTGTATTGGTTCGTTGCTTAAAACCTTGAGTGTTAGAGTTTGTTCTAATTGTTCTGTCATGGCTTGATGATATTTAAGTAAGATTGTTATTTCTATCTGCCAACAAGCAAACGTTCTGTAGGAATTTCGTGAGGTTTGATGCGGTTGCGATGCAAGTCACCATACAGATTGAGGTAGTCGATTTCTTCAGGAGTAAATTTGCCCTTTTGCACAGCCTGAATTGCTGCATCTACATGTTCACGAGTTTGCCAACCTGCTAAGGCAACATCAACAGAGTTTTGACTTAAAGAATAGCGATATAAATCTGGGACTGAAGGTTGCCAGCATCCATTTGGTAAACCAGCCGGGGGTTCCCAGAGGGCACCAAGCATACCTGCTGACTTAAAGGTGACAATCCCTGGTCGATGGGGATCGTTGGCATCCAAATGGGGGAAAACCTTTCTTTGGGCTGTACGATGTGCTACGTTATGCCTCACCATCGCAACATCCAATAAAGGGCTATTTAACCACTGTTTTGCTAAATCGTGGTCGTGAAAAGAAGCACCAATATAGCGCACCACACCCATTTCTTTCATCTTTTCGGAAACACCAAACACTCTTTCTATTTGGCGCTGAGTTACTGACCCCCGACCACGGATATCATCAGAGGCACTGATACACTTCTCAAAAGCAGGATGATTATGCTCGTCAATCCAGCCCCAGAAAAACACATCAATGTAGTCAATACCCAGGTCGATAAATTGATCGTACAAATAGGTGAATGCTGTGTCTGGAGTTCTAATCATGTAACTGACAGTTGCCAGAACTACCTTCTCACGCATTGAGGAACCGCGTCCGCATAATTGGCGGAGCGCGGGACGCATGGAACTATAAAGATATTGATGTAAGTCGCTGGAGTAGAAAAAAAAGTTGATGCCTTGGTCGAAGGCGTAAAGAGTATCTTCACTGGAGATGTGACCCCCACCTCCCAGCCCTAAACAACTAACAGTTAAGTCAGTCCGTCCAAGTTTGCGATAAAAAGGTAAATCTGATTGGGCAAATCTACTATTAGCCAGGGCAAGTTCCTCGGCGGCTGTTAACTGCGGCTGAAAATCAGGAGTCTGAATATCAGGAGCAAGATTAGTAATTTTCATAACTTTAAAGCTGGGTAAATATCATCAGATTTGGCATTGAGGTAAGGACGTTGCAGGTCAATTTCCAGTGCGGAGAATTGTGCCAAAATCGATGCCATTCGACCTTCTGGCGAATCATCCTCTTGCTGCCAAGCTTCTATCAAACCATTGGTTATAATTTGACAGCGATTCATCCCAAAGCTTTCTTTTTCACCAAATTTTTGGTCTGGTTCTTCAGCGATCGCTAACCCAGGTGCGATAAGTTTAGTAAATAAAGGCACTTCTGGCAGAAAATGGGATTGGTGTTCTGCATACACCTTTTCTAGTACTGGATGGACAGCTTCATAGTTGTTTTTGTCAAAGTAAAGCACCCCAGAGTCATGACGCCCATAATCTGAAGGGTTGTATAACGCTTTAAAGTTGAAAGGCAGTCCGATGGCATTAAGTTGGGTAGTCAAGCTTTCCATGACTGCAACTGCACCATCAGTAGTTAAGTTGAAATAAACTCGGACTATATCTTCACCACTGTGAGAACCTGCATTACTAACTGCTATGTAAAAACCGTTTTGCACCAAATTCTTGGGCAGTTTGATCGCAACTGGATTCCCCACAGTCACAGCTTCGTCTTGCGGTTGTAAATGTTTACTGCGTTCAATATGCAGAGTCAAACCACCGTTGTTTACTGCTAAGGCACCATCTGATTCTTCTTTCACCACCAGCCAATTGGGACTAAAGTAGCCTTCACCCTTGTTGCTTTCATGGAGGCGATTATAAAACACTATATCCACGCCTAGAAAGGTGTTATTTTCTAAATTTTGATTAACTGCTAAATTTGTTGTCTCCCCATCAAGTGCTAAAGCACTTTTTAAGGAGCCGTTGTAATAAATACCGTAGATAAAATTAGATAGTTGGGCCTTTAAATATTTATCTTGTACATCTGAGGGCAATTCCTGAAAGCGTGAGAGTGTCTCATCTGGTACTTCGAGGGGTTTATAGTCGGGATGGCTAATACAAAATCTGGATTTTATCTGAATTTTATTAACGATATCTTGCAATGAATCCTGCAATGACTCTGGAATAGCTGCTAATTGCATTGGCAACGGATCTAGTAGTTGCATAGGTGCTTGCCTTTAATTAAGGGGAGATAAGCTTGTGGATTTGATGCTCCCACCGCCAATTAAGATACCACATATAGGAGACACAATTCCTTAAGGAATATTACGACTACAGTGGTAGAAATCAGACGGATGTATTAAGAGAGTTAGCTGTCTTTATATAGTCGAAGAAGTATTCAGAATCGACTTTGGGACAATCGACTTTTTTTGCCTTCATTAATCATTAGCCATTCTGCTATCTATTGAAGCGAAGCTCTCGACGCTGTAAGTTCTGATGCTTGCATCCCAAAAATTGTCGGAATCGATGCTTCTGGACGGCATAATAAAGACTTAGCCACTTGCAGCATACAGATACCCGTGTTACCAAAAGATTTTTGGTATTGCAGGGTTGATTGAATAGCGATAATCAAATTCCAACCAGCAAACTGTACAACTCGCTGTAAAAAGTCAGGACGATGCTGTAAGATTTCTGGAAAGTGATTTAAATATGTGATCGCTAAAGCAGCAATAGAAGGTTGGATTATCTCCAAGGGTGTCGTCGCCATCCGCAAAGATTCATCGATACTCATGGTTTTGCTGGTAATCATGCTAGCCAACCAGATATGCAAATAGCTACCAATGAGTGTACCTAAATCAAAAGCTGGATCTCCCCAACTACACCTTTCCCAATCAATTAATCTTATCGTGCTGTTGCCAATACCTTGTTCCCAATCATCACCCAAAAGGATATTATTCAATTTCAGGTCATTGTGTGTTAAACAACTGGGTTTTAAAGAATTTCCCAGTTCGGCTATGGCTTCACCTAAACTGTCATATCGTTGATACAAGGAAAAGAATTTCAGTCCATCAGCAGGAACAGAACCAAAAATTTCTGGGCTAATTCGTCCCAGCTTTTTAACTAAATAGGGAACTAGACTGCTGGCTTGATTTTCCAAGGATGAAGAGAAAAAATCTTGATAATCTTGATGGTTAAAAGTCAGGCGATGGATGCTCGCTATATTTGTACCGATAGTAGAGGCGATCTTTGTAGGAAAAATGTTTTCTTTTCCATAAAAAGCCATTACATCCTGATAATTGTCTAGGTAATTAAAAATAATAATGGAATCATCTGGATTAAAATGAACGCCCTCTGATATCCAGTTACGTAACTGACTTAATTCTGGGAATTTCTGAACAAATTCCTGAATTTGCCATTCTCGTAAGAATTCACACGCTGGTTTTCCTTCTTGATTGAGAGGTTCTTGCTTAACTAGGAGTTTACGGGCGTTTGGGAAATTTAGCAATAAATTAAAATTTTTGGCGGATTTCGGTTCAATCTTGGTGTGAGCCTGTTCTTCTGGCGTACAGAAACCATACTTGATTAGATAATCAAAAATATTTTGGGAACTCAAAGAAAATGCCATACTTCAATAAGTTAAGTATTTAATAGTTGAAAATGCCAAAAAGTTTTAGTTAATACAAATTCGGTATTAGGGTGTATATAATTAGCAATTTCTGTAAGGAAGATCCAAAAAATAATATGCCCAGCCCTTTCAATGATATTGTTGGTTGCAAAACCCAAGTATTTTGGCGATTTTGCCCTCTGGTCAAAAGCGACGGCTGGGCATTTTTTTGTAAGTGCCTAACAAGGATTAAACTTAGTTTTATTTAATCCTTGATTTGATTAACTATTAGTATTATACAGCAAAAACTGTATTTACGTTACCGACGGTATTAGCATTGACACTGTTGGCGTTTCTTGTTGCTACAACTACACTACTATTAGCTGCGGTGTTTGCTATTGAGTTGGCGATGGTGAATCCACCTGTGATCCCCATTTCTTGAGCGCCTAGTTCTTGAAGAAAGCTTTCAGAATCTTGGAACAATTCAGAACCAACGGGACGTAATTCAGAAATTTTAATGGAAGCCATGATATTTCTCCTTCAACAAAAATAATTTGAGCAACTTTCATTAGTGCCTAACAAGGATTAAACAAAAGCAAGTTTAATCCTTGATTTGATTAACGATTATACAACGACTGTATTTGCGTTACCGAAGGTATTAGCATTGACACTGTTGGCGTTTCTTGTTGCTACAACTACACTACTATTACCTAAGGTGTTTGCTATTGAGTTAGCAGCGGTGAATCCACCTGTGATCCCCATTTCTTGAGCGCCTAGTTCTTGAAGAAAGCTTTCAGAATCTTGGAACAATTCAGAACCAGCAGGACGTAATTCAGAAATTTTAATGGAAGCCATGATGTTTTTCCTTCAAAAAATAAGTTGAGCAACTTGTACGTTAGAGAATTAAACTTTGTTTTGTTTAATCCTTGATTTCATTGTTATTGAATAAACCTTGAAAATCAAGCTTTCTAAACCGCTTTTATAGACACAACTAAAGCTTTTATGTCTCTAAATTAAAATATTTTTTTGGTAGTAAATTATAGGGGGATAGAGCTTTACTACGTCTTATCCCTTCTTTCTAGTTGGGTATTACATTCAAAAAGTGAATATTTGATGACTACTTTTTTACAACCTGTTATCTGACAATAGTTTGAGCGATTTTCGCATGACCTGAATCCTGATACTATTTTTAGGGACATTAATATAGTAGTTTTGTCTTTTAATGTCGTCTCTGAGCTACTACATCTCTGATAGGTTAAATAAGTAGCCATCATGAACTGCGTACACCAGAACACATCAAAAGTGGGATAATTTGGATAGCATGATATTCCACAGAAGTAGTGTCTATAGGCACTTATTGATCCCCCCTAGCCCACGCCAGGTGCTTCAAGTCGGCGGAGCCGCCCAACGCACTGGCTCCCCTTAAAAAGAGGGAACCGGAATCAAAGTCCCCCTTAAAAAGGGGGATTTAGGGGGATCTAAAACGTTTTGTTACCGACAAGAGGACTTTTAAAACATCCTTTAAGCTTAGGCTTTGGAATTAGAGCTTATAGTGTTTCCTAATCACATGAGGTACATCAGAGCAAGCTCCTCGCTTGCGGGGCTACGGTGTATACACAAGTCATCGAATTATCCAAAAATCTTGAAAAACCTCACCCTGGTTCTGCTACGCAAAACCTGTCCCTCTCCTTAGTAAGGAGAGGGAAAGATTTACCCTTGGGTAAAGCGAGGGTGAGGTTTTGATTTGTGGGTTGTAGATTCAATTGGGATAGGGAATTTTCGACTTGTGTGTACACGGTAGCCTCGCTTGCGGGGAGGGGTTCAGTACCTACTCAAGCGAGAACCGCTATAACTGCTTAACAACATCAACTTTAGAAATCTGTTCCTTTAGCCATTCAGAAAACAAATTTGAAGCAATTTTTTGGTATAGGGCATTATCCAATTCCCCTTGAATAATCTCCTCTACCAAAATCAGATATACTCCCGAAGATGTCACTATAGGTTTGAGAAGTTGGAGAGGCTTGGCAGCAAAGACAGCAGCAGAAATTTCCGGCTTTAGCTCTTGGCGACGCACTATCCCCCGATATCCCCCTTTGCGACGTAATTCCGTATCCTGGATGTATTTGTGAGCAACATCATAAAAACTCATTTCACCTTGCTTAATTGCATAAAAGAGTTCTATCGCCAAGTCTTCATCATCCAGAAAAACCTCATACATGACCACACCGGCATAATCTAGCTGGTGTTGCAAGAAATAGGGTTCAACTTTATCTGCAAACAAATGAGCGGCTAACTTCCCAGAAATGACGGTGGTATAGACAATTTCTTCATAATCATCTATGGAAAGACTATGTTTTTCCAACCACGCCCAGGTATCATCAGCACTATTGAGTTTGTTGATTAACCGGATTTGGTCTGCTGCTATCTGAAGTTCCTCTGTCTCTACTTTGATCCCCAGCTGAACTGCGACATTTTCAATAACCTTGCGGGTAACAATCCCCTCAACAAACTCAGGAATTTTACAAGATAGCTTGACTTCAGAAAGAATATCTTCGTTGGTAATAGTGATAGTTTGTAACATGATGTTTTTCCTTAGTAGATAGACGACATTAAATGTTTTTCGCCCAGAGGGGAGCTTTTCGCCCGGTTAGGGGGTTAGGTTTAGGAATATATAACGCGATCGCTCGCGCTATAATTTCACACCGCCCTGCTGCAACTGCTTAAATGGATCAAGCAGAAAATCAATAATCCGACGCTGGCGCACAATTATCTCTGCCGTTGCCGTATCTCCAGGATGCAAGGCAATACATTTATTAGCCGAGCGAATACAATTTTCTTTTAGGGCAATATCTAAGTTATAAACTGCCACTTTTCCATTAGGGGTATCTATCTCGGTAGTAGTAGGAGAAATCTTAATTAATTCACCTGATATAACTCCATAATCCTGAAAAGGATAAGCATCAAATTTGATTTTGACTGGTAATCCCGTCCGTAAAGAGCCACTTTCTGTAGTTGCGATTTGTGCCCGAATTATTAAAGGCGAACCTTGGGGTGAAATCTCTGCAATCATAGTTCCTGGCTGCACTACAGACCCAGCCCGTTGTATCGGTAACTGAAATACTTTACCATTCACAGTGGCTCTTAACTTTCGTTGTCCCAACTGAAATTTTAACGAGACAATCTGACTCTTATTTTGAGCAATTTCTGCCTGAAGCGTAGTAATTTCTGTCTCCAAATTCTTTTGTTGTTCTTCAATTTGTAGCCCAGCCAGTTTACCAGAACGAATTAAAGTCTGATAACTCCTTTGTTGTTCTTTAAGTCGCAACTGTGCCTGTTCAATATCTGCATTTGCTTGCCGAATAGTCCGCTCATAACTACTCTGTTGTTCTACCAAACGTAGTTTAGCCTGCTGAATATCTGATTTATTTTGTTCATATAACTGTTGCTTTTCTTTAGCTATGTCTTGCTTCTCCACAACATAAGTTTCTGAAATAACGCCTGACTGCCAAAGACTGCGATAGCGTTTGACTTCTCGTTCGCTACTCACCAAAATACTGTTTATTAACTTATTAGCAGTTTGACTATGCTCAAGAGTCTGCCGTGCTTGATTGACTTGAGCCAATTTTTCGTCTTTTTGTAAATCATAGGAATTCTTAAGAGCATTCAGATTCTGTTGTGCTTGATCAACTTGAGACTGCTTTTCTAACTGTTGAGATTGATTTTGTTGCTGTTGAGTTGTCAAAGATACAACTAACTGACTTTTAGATGAATTTAACTGAGAAAGTCGATTTAATTGTCCCTCTAACTTATCCTGTGCCTGCCCTAATTCCGCCTTAACTAATTCCGATTCCAACACCAATAAAGTCTGCCCAGCTTTAACTGAATCACCTTCCTTTACCCGAATTTCAGCAACAGTACCTGCCACAGCAGCATCCAGCCTAACCGTCTTTCCCTTTGGCTCAAGCCGCCCTCTTGCCGTCCCCGTTTCATCCACCTTAGATAGCATCGCCCAAGGTAAAATGATCGACACAAACACCACTAAAAAATATAGCAATCCCCTTGTCCAAACTTGGGGCAAGCTATCAAGTAAATCCTTGGTCACGTAAGCCCAATCATCAGTTGATTTAGCTGGTGTTTGCTCCCTTAAAATTTCCTCACCCGGTTCTACCTCATAGATTTGGGTTTGAACCTTTCCATTCAATATGTTTGGCATGGTTTTTCCTGATATGAATTTGGGATTTTGGGATTTTGAGAGTGGGAGAGAAGAAACATTGGTGTCAACTTAAGCTAAAACCCTTTCAAACCTCGTTGCGGTTCTGCCGCAAGTCAAGAGGCGGCAGCCCTCTAATTAGGCATTCCCAGTCTCCGACTGGGAACGAGACAACCGTATTGAGAATAGGGAGACAACGAAAGCTTCCTCTTTGTCCTTTTCTTTCACCCTGCAACATCTAACTGTTGATGATTGAGATAAAAATAATGTCCTCGCTTCGCCATCAACTCTTGGTGAGTCCCACTCTCAATCAAAATGCCGCGATCTAGCACCAAAATTAAATCTGCATTCCGCACAGTTGAAAGGCGATGGGCGATTATTAAGGTGGTTCTGCCCTGAAGAATTGTGTTTAAATTCGTCTGAATAATCCTTTCTGACTCTGCATCCAGATGGGAAGTCGCCTCATCCAAAATCAACAGCTTGGGATTGCCTAACAACGCCTTAGCGATCGCAATTCTTTGTCGTTGTCCTCCAGATAACATCCCCCCTCCTTCACCAATCTGGCTTTCATAACCCATAGGCAACTTTTTAATAAACTCATCAGCACCCGCCAATCGCGCCGCCTCAATAATCTCTGCTAAAGTCGCCCCAGGATGTGCCAAGCTAATATTTTCCCGAATTGTTCCGCCAAACAAAAAGGTATCTTGGTCAACTACTCCAACCTGCTCGCGTAGAGAACGCAACGAAAGACTGGTAATATCTTGCCCATCAATCAAAACGTTGCCATCTGTGGGGGGATATAACCCCAAAACCAGCTTAGAAATCGTGGTCTTCCCTGAACCACTGCGTCCCACCAGGGCAACCATTTGCCCGCTATGTACTTCAAAACTGAGATTTTGTAAAACATTGATATCGCTTTCTGGGTGATAGCGAAACGTCACATTATCAAACCGAATGTTACCTTGAATGGGTGGTAAAGATTGCCGCGCTTGGTGCTGCAAATCCTCTTCTGGTTCCGCATCCAAGACATCATTAATACGTTCCACCGCAATCACCACTTCTTGCAATTGATTCCACAAAACTATTAATCGTTGGAAAGGTGCAATAATAGTTGCCAGCAACATATTAAATGCTACCAATTGCCCAATGGTTAGTTGGTTGTGAATCACTTGGTACGCCCCAAACCACAGCAAGAGGGTAGTTGCCACTGCTTCAATTGTGTTGCTGAATATTTGCAGGCGATTGCTGATAATTTGCCCGGAAAAGTTAGTTTTTATTTCTTTACTTAATAACTCTTCCCAATGCCAACGCACCGTCTGTTCCACGGCTGTAGATTTAACCGTTCGCACACCAGAAAGGGCTTCAATCAGATAGCTACTTTCCTTCGTAACGGCATTAAATATTTCTCTAGAAATCTTTTGTAAAAAAGGTGTGGCAATCAATGCCAGCAGGAAAAAAGGCGGTATAATCACCAACACCAGCAACGCCATTTTCCAGCTGTACCAAAACATCAATCCTAAATAGATAAAGACAGTGAGTAAATCCAGCAGGATGGACAATGCTTCACCGGAGAGGAAACGTTGAATTTTGCGGTTTTCCTGTACACGAGAGATAATATCCCCCACATAACGGGACTCAAAGTAACTCAAGGGTAGCCGCAGGGTATGGCGAATAAATCCGACAATCAGTGCTAAATCGAGCTTATTCGCCGTGTGGTCTAACAGATATTGCCGCAACCCTGTCATCGCCACACGGAATAAACTAAAAATCAGTAATCCTAAGCCCACCGCCGTTAAGGTGAGTTCCGATCGCTGCACAACCACTCGGTCTAAAATTAACTGCGTGAATAAGGGGGTAACAAGTCCAAATATCTGGATAAATAAGGAAGCGACAAACACTTCCAGAATTACCAAAGAGTGAGGCTTCATCAACTCAAAGAATTGCCAAAAGGGGGTAGAAGTCTCTTTGGTGTCTTTGAGCATGGCTGTCGGTTGCAGCAGCAATGTGTAACCAGTCCAGTTGGCTTTAAATTCGGCGTGGCTGAGGGTGCGTTGACCAATATTAGGATCTGCCACAATCACCTGTTTAGGAGTGATTTTATAGACAACGATGTAGTGGTTTCCCTCCCAGTGGGCGATCGCCGGTAACTTTTGCTTCGCCAATTGGTCAAGACTCGCTTTCACAGGTCGCGTGCTAAAGCCAATGCCTTCCGCCGCCGCCGATAACCCCCGCAGTGACGAGCCATTGCGGTCAATATTGGCCATATCCCGCAGGCGATTTACACTAAAGTTTTTCCCCCAATACCGAGACACCATCACTAAACAAGCTGCACCGCAATCCGATCCACTCTGTTGTGCAAAAAACGGATAGCGCCGAATCACACGCTGTAATAAATGCCCGACTCGCTGCGTGGAGTTGGGAAAATAGGCTTTACTAATCTTTTTCTGGCGTGATTCTACTACTGGCGTTGGCAAAATCTTCGTTTCATCCAGCCGTTTGAAGTCAGATGGCAGTAGTGGGGCGTTATCTAAGTCCACTTGTTGGGGATTACGAGACAGTGCCTTAGCCCACAAATGCTCCCGAATTTCGGGGTATTTACCCATTAGTGGCCACAACACCTCACCCGGAACAAAGCACAGTTGCAAGTTGACTGAAGCTCTAGCTGCATAAGGTCTAAAGTCACCCTCCTTAAACAAGGTAAATTCCCCAAATGAGTCTCCCGTCTCCAAGGTGGCGATTAACTCATCGGCGCTATCTAGCAACCTGACTTTACCAGCGATCGCAATATAGATTCCTGGTTGAGCATCAGTTCCTTGCCAGAACTTGCCGACTTTCGGGTTGATAAATTTAACTTGTTGAAGACAGTATTGAAATTCCTCTGTCGAAAGAGAATAACCCAGAGTATTGTTGAACTGTTGCAGAGTAACCAACTGAGCGGATATATCTTGCGCCATAAACGTCTACATCTTTTCCTAATTTCGCCAAGTTAATAAGTAACAATTCAGAATTATCGGGAATAGTTGTCGATTTCAGATCGCTAATCAAAATTTTGGAACCTTGAAGCTGTTCAGTGTTGTTTTGTTGAGCAAGACTGGGTTTTGGTAATGTGGATAATCCCATCTGTTTAAGCAGTCGCTTGATATGGCGATCGCTCACCTCAATTCCAAATTCTTTTACCAGATGTTTCCCCAGCCAGTTTGCTGTCCAACGCCGAAAACCATAGCCATGATCGCGGGGACTACTCCTAATCAGTTCTTTCAAACGTTCTAAATACTCGTCATTTACTGCCTTCGGGCGACCAATAGGGGAATCTTGCCATTGGTGCGCCATCCCCGTCCGGGCTATATGCATCCAATGCCGTGCTGTTGCTGGACAACACCCCAATATTTGACAAATTTCCGTTTGAGTTTTTCCCTCATCTGCCAACAACATGATTTCAATCCGATGTCGGTAAGATTCAGGTAAACTTTTTTTCAAACTTCCTAACAGTAGTTTTCTCTGAAATGATGTTAAATACTTACTGTTAATCACGGCTGCATATTTTGATTCAATTTTCGTGGAGTAGTCGGACATATACGTAGAATTGACTAGTTTTTTAGACATCCGAATGCCTTCTATTTGATGCATAATTTGGCACTGCTCTCTAATCAAAGTAGAAATAAGTAGAGATATGCAAAAGCTAATTTTTACTTGTAGCTGTAGTCGATAACCTTGTTATAAAAAACATCTCACATTTTGTTTTTTATTGAATGCCAAGGAATTGAATTTTAACAAATCAACGTGATGTGCAACTCATTCTTTAAACCCCGCTTCCAAAGCTCTCTCCCACAGGGAGAGAGCTTTGGATTTTTACTCCCCAACCCTTTTAGGGAAGGGGTTGGGGGTTAGTTTGAGAGAAAGTTGCACATCGCGTAAATGATGTTTTCTACAGTCAGGTTTTGTATATTGCTTTTGGAGGTACAGATTAGAATACAATTCCTATTTATAAATTACGTAAATACTCGCTAAAAATTAATAAAGTTTTTGTAAAGATAATTTTCTAGTGAACAGAGAAAAAAGAGTAATAGCAGAATCACCGTTACCACGGATGAAACGGCGCAGTAAAACAGATGTATATTTAGTTTTATAAAAAGGTTGGAATGACCGATTTATAAGCTGTTTGCTGATTTTACGTTTCATCACATAGGTTGATTTTTTAACGCCGACTTGCTTGACACTTAAAATTTTGTCAAACATGGGGGTGTAAAACACAATTTTGGGGTTAGTGATGCCTACGCTCATGTTTAACAAGAGAGGCAGGAGGAATACTGCCCTCTGCTTCCTGCCGTGACCAGAGAGAGCAAGGGTTTAAGTCAAGAACACCAAAATCTCCGATTTGGTTGACTGCAATTAGATAAGGTTGAAGCCGAGTCTTTATTCCAGCCTCCTACCTCCTGTCTTCTTCACAAGTATCGTTCATACTTCCTCTCAAAAGCCAGTAAGAAGTTTAATATTATACTTAATCTTAAAAAAAAAATCAAGTGTAAATACTAATTATGGAAGAAGAAGTCAGAGTTCAGGAGCAGAGCCGGAGATGCTCTGCGGCTTGGCTCCTGAATTCTGTTTTGATTTCTACAAGCCGCACACTCGTGACTTTTAGTCATGAGTTAGGCGCTTCATATTTCACGCTCATTTGTGTTAAAACCAATTAGCCGCCGTCGGTGCTAGGGAGGCTTTAAACGCCTGTGGAGAATTCATAAGACCTGGATTACTCCAGGCGGAGATCGTTGAAGCTTTCCATCGCGTGACTTTTAGTCATGTGAGGTTCAAAAAGTAATCTTGTCTTAACTTGTCACGAATGGGGCACAATATATTATTGTGCCCCGACAATGAAGCGTATTCTAAGTATGTGAAAATTGCTGTCAGAGCTTAAATTCTGATCAAAGGGAGGGTGACAGTAAATGTAGTGCCTACTCCAACTTGACTATTCACTACAATTTCGCCGCCGTGTGCTTCGGCAGACTTTTTGGCGATCGCTAGCCCCAAGCCGGTACCAGGAATGCTTCCCACATTCTGCGCACGTTGGAAAGGCTGAAACAATCGCTTTTGGTCTTCTTTAGGAATGCCAATTCCCCAATCTTGAATTCGGAAAATTACTGTTTTTTCCTGACCAATTAATTCAAAGCGCACTACGCCATCTGGTAGTGAATATTTAATAGCATTGGTAAGTAAATTGCACAAAATGTGCCGCAGCAAGCTTTTATCCCATAGTGCTTCGCCTAATTGCCCAAAACTGGCGAACACCAAAGTCAGATGTTTCTCGTTTGCCATTAATCGAACTTCTTCGACCAGTTGGCGGCAAAAAGCCTCTAAATCTAAGGAGAGGAGTTGACACCGCAGTCTACCAGAATCAGCTTTACCAATGAATGAAACTTCATCTAATAGCTGCCCCATGTTTTTGATCGATGAGCGAATTATTTGCAAATGATTCAGTTTTTTCTCTTTGGTCAATTTTTCGTCGTAGTTTTGTAGCAATCCAGCAGCCAAGAGAATAGTATTTAGGGGGTTGCGGATGTCATGGGAGAACATCGAGACAAATTCAGATTTGAACTGGTTGAGTTCATTGGCTTTCAGCAGTTCAGCAGTTCGTTCTTCAACCCGAATTTGTAACGTTTCATTGACCGTGCGTAATGATTCTAAAAGCTGCTTGCGCTCGATCGCATAACGCAGGGAGCGAACCAACACATCTGGATTTACCTGGCGCTTGATTAGATAATCTTGTGCGCCCTGCCGCACTGCCTCAATTGCCAGTTCTTCGTCATTTGTATTGGTTAGGACAACAATCGGTATGCTTGGGGCTTGACCAATCAGAGAAGGTAGAGATGACAATCCATCGCTGTCAGGTAGAGTTAAATCTAACAAAATAACATCATAATTACACTCAGTTAGTTCCTCAAGTCCTTCCCCCAATCGCTTCACATGAACCAGAGTAAAATCTTGGAACTGGGCTTGCGTCAAAAACTCTTGTAACAACCTAGCATAAGCTAGGTTATCCTCAATTAACAAGATTTTTACTGAGTAGTTCACAACCATAATCTTCGGGTTTTACTCTAATGGCAGCGTCACAGTAGAAAGCCAAAATTCTTCTATACTCTTGACCATTTGGAATAACTGATTCAGGTTGCGGGATTTAGTGATATAGCAATTCACATGCAAATTGTAGCTCTCAATAATGTCATCCTCATTTTTTGAGGTTGTTAACACCACGACTGGAATACGTTTTAGTACTGGGTCAGTTTTAATTTCCGCCAGCACTTCTCTACCATCTTTCTTGGGCAAATTCAAATCTAGGAGGATAAGGTCAGGGCGCGATGCATTAGCATATTCCCCTTCTTTGCGTAAATAAGCCATAGCATCTATGCCATCCCTGACTGTGACAACTTTGTGTGGCACTGAACTATTTTTCAATGCTTCTTGAATTAAGCGAATGTCGGCTTTATTATCCTCGATCAAAAAAATCATTTTGTGTTTTTCTCCCTTTTCTCCGCTCAAGTTCACGTCCTCCAACTGGAATCGTAAAGTAGAAGGTTGCGCCTTCACCATGTTTTGACTCTACCCAGATCCGCCCCCGGTGGCATTCAACAATCTTCTTACAGATGGCTAAACCCATACCTGTACCGATATATTCATCCCGTGTATGTAGGCGCTGAAAGATCACGAAAATGCGATCGCTAAATTGTGGGTCAATACCAATACCATTATCCCCAACTGAGAACAGCCAAGCATCTTCTATCCTTTGTGCCCCCACATGGATTTGTGGCGGCTGTTCACTGTGGAACTTAAGGGCGTTACCGATGAGGTTTTGGAATAGCTGCATCAGTTGCGTGCTGTCCGCCATCACCGTTGGTAAGGTGTCGTGGGTGATCGTCGCCCCAGTTTCATGAATGCGTTGACGCAAATTGCCCAACGCCCGATCTAATGGTATTTTTACCTCGGTCATTTGAAATGCGATCGCCTGCATATCCACTTTCGAGTATGCCAGCACGTCATCAATTAATGTCTGCATCAAGCTAACTCCCTCCACAGCATAGCCGATAAACTCCTGGGCTTGTTCGTCAAGTTGTTCTCGATAGCGCATCTCTAACAGCTGCACGTAATTCACAACTTGATTAAGAGGTTCTTGCAAATCATGGGAGGCGACGTAGGCAAACTTTTTCAGGTCTGCGTTAGAACGTTCTAAATCCTGCGCTAACTGGGCAAGTTCATCGGCTTGACGCAGCACAATATTGACAATTGCTTTCCGCAGTTCCAATGCTGCTTTAACTTCTATATCTTTCCAAGGTAAAGATGTTAAGTGAACCGTTTCTTTCCACAGTTCAAATGATTTGCGTGGACATAAACTGACATTTCCTTCTGACTGGCTAACTTCAAACGCCTGATTAGGATCGCCACCCCAATTTACAGTTTGAATTACTTCCGGTCGAAACCATAAAACATAATTACGCTTGGCGATGGGAATAGCTAATAAACCGCTAGCGACGTTTTTAAAACTTTCGGCATCTGGATAAATCTGCGGCAAAGAATTTGTATGGAATACTTCTTCCTCAACGTTATTCTTCAGCCATTGAAGTAAAAAATTCAGGTCTTCTTCTTTAGGCGTTTCACCAACTAATGTGCAATTTCCTCCAAAACACACGGCTGCACCTTGAGCGTTAGCCAAATCTAAAAGATTTTGGGGGTTTTTAACTAAACCATCAATAAAGTTTTCGTCTTCAGACATATATTCAATTAGTCTTGATTGAATATATGTCATATTTATCTGGCGATCGTGGTCTTCTGTCTCTTCTCTAGCTGAGATTTCAGCAAATATTAATCGCCCCAAAAATTCGCAAGCTTTACGCAATTCGTAAGAAATATATTTGGGGGACTGATGATGACAAGCAATTAGCCCCCAGAGTTTTTGGTCTTTAATTAAAGAGATAGTAAGCGTTGCACCAACACCCATATTATGCAAGTACTCCATATGACAGGGAGCAGCACTTCTGAGAATAGAGTTGGTTAAATCAATCGGGCGATCGCTAATTGGATTATTGACAGGAAAAACTTTTACTGGCTCACAAGAAGAATCCGGGATGATTCTAATCGAATTGACAGCGAATAATTTTTTTGCTGGTTTGGGAATATCTGACTCTGGGTAATGCAGTCCTAAGTATGGTTCTAGGGTTTCTAGTTTTTCTTCAGCGACAACAGAACCATGTCCATCATCATCAAATTTATATAGCATTACCCTGTCAAATTCCGTTATTTTCCTAACTTCTTGAACGATAACTTGACAAAACTCCCGGAGATTTGATGTTTTTTTTAGTTGATTTATGGAAGCTTGAGCTAGATGATAAAAGCTTAAAAATGGAATAGTTTCCTGAGTAATAGCAGGTTCTAATTCCAGAATTAAAAATCCCTCTGGATTGCGGTGAAATACTGCATCAAATACTATGTATTCATCATCTTTTTTTCGCACCCAAACTCTGGTGGAATTAATGAAATCAAGATTTGCCCCGGATAGCCCTGTTTTAATTCTCTCTATTTGGAATGGGTCGAGTAAATCTTCTAGTTTTTGTTGTAATATAGTTTCGGCAGTGATTCCGAAAATATTTAACGCATTGGTGCTAACTTGTAATATTTTTAGCTCAGGCTCCTCCAAGACTAACAGGACACCATGAGGCTGAATTTGACTAGAAAGATGAATCGATGCCTCTTTTAAGCTAATTAAATTAATACCTGGCAATTCTAAGTTCATTTTCATGATGATCCTTCTCTATTGTTCAGGAACATCAAAACTAGGTATCTATAATAACGGAGAATGATAAATGTAAAAAGTTTTATAATTTCTCATTCATTATTTTTAGTTAATATCTAATTTCACCATGCCCTGGTGTTGCGTTTTGCAGCTTTAATATTATCTGCTAGCGCTTTGAACAGTCTAACAGTAATTAAAGCTACATGGTAATAAGAAATGTGAAACCGATGTATTACAGCAGAATTCAGAATTAAGGAGTCAGAATTCAGAATTAAGGAGTCAGAATTCAGAAGTAAAACAGGCTTTATACCTGGCTTTGAGACTTGGCTTGTATACTTCACCAATCTGAAATCTGCTGTAAGTAAATATATATGTAGGTATGTTAAGTTGAGAAATTAGTTAGGGATTCGGGGTTAAAAATTAGGAGTTAGGAGAGACGCGATTAATCGCGTCTGTACAGGAGTCGGGAGTTATTATTCTTCCAATGCCCAATGCCCAATTCCCAGTGCCCACTTCCCTTTTAATTAAATCCAAGAGTTGAACCACATTCGCAGCTTATAACCGTTAGGGGAGAGAGGTAAACCCAAATAAATGGGCATCCAGAAGATAAAAGCAACCAGAATGATAAAAGTGATAGTGACACCTAGCGCCCGTAATTGTTGATAATAACTGCGAAGACACTGATCAACAAACCAAGCGATCGCTAAAAATACAAACACCACTGCACACATATAATGGTAAATAAAAGCGCACCTCGTCACCTCTACCCAAGGTAATAGGTTAGCAACATAATTGATTACTAAATACAAGGCAATCCAAATATCAACACTAAGAGTAGCAGGTACAGAAAAACGCTTTTCCTTCACCCAATGAATTACGACTTGCGACAGCAGCATCCCGACTAAAAACAACATGGCAGCAATACCAAACCACCACAAAAATGGATTGCCCATTGCATGGACATCATAAACAACTTGCCCAGCACCAGCAGGTAAAGGTGGCCCCATCACAGGTAAGCGTTCGGTGATACTTTCAGCCGTTTGATAATAATATGCCATTGGCCGAGTCATCAACGGCCATTTGTACCAGGCAGCACAGTAAGGATGCACATTAGGACTATTGCCACCTAAATGTAAGTGAAACTTCAAAATTTGCTGATGTACTGCAATAAATCCATAGGTTTTATCTAGTTGAAGGTGGGGAATCCAGATAATGCTGTAGATAAAAGCTGGGATAATTCCTAGATAAAACAGCATCTGAAAAATATTTAGCTGAGTTAAGTTTTGTAGTGGCGTTTGAGATGAGGGGGATGAGGGGGATGAGGGAGAATAAGTATTAACTTCTGCCTCCTGCCTCCTGAATTCTGAATTCTGACTCCTGAATTCTGCCTCCTGACTTCTGACTTCTGCCTCCTTCAATGAGGGGGATGTAAAAAAGAGTTTTGGGTTAGGAAAAGAATGTATCAAATGAATTACCCAAGCGGCTATCCAAGTGAGATAAGCACCTGATAGAAACCATAAACCATTCCACTTAGTACCAACTGACGCACCAAAAGTAATGCCAGCAAAAACTAACCAAAAAGAACGCCGCCGATTTTGGTTATCTAATGCCAATAATAAAAACCAGTGTCCTAACAAACCAAAAATGACGATATAAATATTACTTAAAGCATAGCGAGACTCAACTAGAAAGATGCCATCACAAGCTGTGAACAAACCTGCAAGTAGTGCAAAGCTACGGCGATAACTCAATTGATAAGCGATCGCAGCCACAACTAAAGGGATAAATGAGCCGGTGAGGGCATTTAACCACCGATAAGTCCAAGGCGATCGCATTGAACCTGTCAGCCCATTTACCGTATCGTGCCAAAAAGGAATATGACTACCAATCCAAATGCCGATACCAATAATATATTGACTTAGCGGCGGATGAGCATTAAAAAATGGCGTATGCGTGAGATAATTATTACCGAATTTAGCAAAGTAAACTTCATCAAATACCAGAGTGTTGAATCGCTCCAGTCCCCAAAACCGTAAGGCAAGTGAGAGAATAAATACACTCACCATACCAATTTGAAACCACTTTTTATTCATTAGTTATTTGTCATTTGTCATTTATTATTGGGCATGGGGCATTGGGCATGGGGCATTGGGCATTGGGCATAGGGCATTGGTGATAGCGGTTATCGTCCCTTGTGAGGTACAAGAACCCCACCCCCAACCCCCTCCCCGCTCTTCGAGAGGGGGCTATGATGTACTTTATATGATTAGGAAAGGCTATATTTATCCCTCATCCCCCTCATCCCCCTCATCTCCCTCATCTCCCTCATCTCCCCCACTCCCCACTCCCCACTCCCTACTATGCGATCGCAAATTCTGAATTTTCTCTCAGTTCCTCAGACCGAAATCCCAATACAATCCGATCCTTCGCCACACCAGCCCTAACTAGTTCCATTGCAATCCCTTCTTCAGTGCCATCACGTTGAATCCAAATTTTGCCATCAATAATATCAATGTGAATTAGACAGCCGTGAACGCGGCGTGTTGCAGTCACAGAAAGTTCAGGCACTGGTTCTCGACCAAGAATCATCACCAAATATCGATCCTGTTCTTTATCAAAAATAGTTTCATGCTGAATATTACTGTAAGAGTAAGGAATTTTCGTGTGTTCAGTAAGAATACTACAAATTATCTGTCTGTATTGTTCCAGAGTATCCATCGGACTATAACCTCCCGCTTTGGATTGAAAACGATGAGAGGAATTTTGTAATCTTCCAATATAAGTTTACCAAGGGGTTCTTCCTCAAAAATGTCAGTAAAAATATCCTCATGAACAGCAATATACAAAACCCTATCTGGATAATTGCGGGACATTATAGCAAGGTAAGTAAAGTACTGACCAATTGCCTGTTCGAGGTCTGCCACTTCTGAGTCACCACGGAAGGTCTTGATTTCAACAGCAATTTTCTGCGTTCCTTTTTCTGCTATGAGTAACTTTTCGGCTGCCAAATCCACATAAAGATCCTTTTTTCCCCACTTTAAATGAAAGGGATCATCAGTAACAGTCCAGCCATCTTTAATTAGGGCATTCTTCAAGTTCTCGTGGTAGCGGTCTTTAGCTGGCATACATTACTCAAATTACGAATTACGAATTACTACCCTCGACTTTTGCCACTTCTAGCATCGTCTTTAAAACTGAATCTGGATTCAGACTAATCGAGTCAATTCCTTGTTCAACCAAAAACTGAGCAAATTCTGGGTAATCGCTGGGCGCTTGTCCACAAATGCCGATTTTGCGATCGCATCTTTTCGCCACTTCTATGGCCATTTTCACCATTCGCTTTACACCCTCACTGCGTTCATCAAATAACCGCGCCACCAACGCCGAATCCCTATCTATCCCCAATGTCAACTGAGTTAGATCATTGGAACCAATTGAGAAACCATCAAATACCTCAGCAAACTCTTCAGCCATAATTACATTATTCGGTAACTCGCACATCACATAAACCTGCAAGTCGTTAACACCTTGCTTTAAACCATTTTTTGCCATCTCTGCCAAAACTAAACGCCCTTCATCGGGAGTGCGACAAAAGGGAATCATCGGAATCACATTCGTCAAACCCATTTCTTCCCGTACCCGCTTGATGGCATGACATTCTAGGGCAAAAGCTTCTCTGTAACCTTGATCGTAATAACGTGCCGCCCCTCGCCAACCCAGCATTGGGTTTTCTTCATGGGGTTCAAACTGTCGCCCACCTAACAAATTAGCATATTCATTACTTTTGAAATCTGACATTCGGACAATTACTGGTTTGGGATAAAATGCCGCCGCAATTCTACCTATGCCTTGGGCTAATTTATCTACAAAATATTGGGGTTTATCGTCGTAAAGTGCAGTAATCTCAGCAATTTTAGCTTTCACAAATTCATCTTTTAACAAGTCATAGTGAATCAATGCCATTGGATGAATTTGGATTTGGGTAGCAATGATAAATTCTGTTCGCGCTAAACCGACGCCATCGTTGGGAATTGCTGATAAACTTAATGCTTCTTGGGGATTACCCACATTCATTAAAATTTGAGTGCGAGTACGGGGTAAGTTCTCTAAAGGAACTTCTTGAACTTCAAAAGGTAATAAGCCTGCATAAACTTTTCCTTCTTCCCCTTCAGCGCAAGAAATTGTTACCTCTTGACCAGGTTTCAATATTTCCGTAGCATTGCCACATCCCACGATCGCAGGTACACCTAATTCTCGTGCAATGATTGCTGCATGGCATGTTCTGCCCCCAGAGTTAGTGACAATTGCACTGGCGCGTTTCATAATTGGTTCCCAATCGGGGTCAGTTCTCTCTGTCACCAAAACTTCCCCGGACTTGAACTGTCCGAGTTTCTGAACATCTAAAATTAGGCGTGCTTTTCCTTGACTAATTGCTTCTCCAATCGCCCGCCCGGTAACAAGGGGGAGTGGGGAGTGGGGAGTCGGGAGTGGGGATTGGGAAGATTTTTCTCCAGTTCCTAGTCCCCAGTTTCCAGTTTCCAATAACAACCGATAACTCCGCAATATATTTCCTGTCCTCTGCGACTGGACGGTTTCGGGACGCGCTTGCACAATAAAAAGTTGGTTAGTAATCCCGTCTTTTGCCCACTCAATATCCATTGGGGTGTAAATGCCGTGGACTTGGGAATAATGGTCTTCAATTAAACACGCCCAAGTTGCTAATTGTAAAATCTCTTGATCACTCAGGGCAAATTTACCTCTTTCGCTGGCTGAAACAGCCACATTTTTGGTAAATTTAGAGCCATCATCATAAATCATTTTCAGTTCTTTACTGCCCAATTTTTTATCGATAATTGGGCGGAAACCTGCTTTTAAAGTCGGTTTAAAAACATAATATTCATCGGGATTTACAGACCCTTGCACAACGTTTTCACCTAAACCGTAGGCGGCTGTAATTAGTGCCGCATCCTTAAAACCGGTTTCTGTGTCAATGGAGAACATCACCCCAGAAGTTGCTAAGTCAGAGCGCACCATTTTTTGCACGCCAACGGCAAGAGCAATGCTAAAATGGTCAAATCCCTTGGTGTGGCGATAAGAAATGGCGCGATCGGTAAATAGGGAAGCAAAGCATTTATGACAAGCTGCTAAAACTCCTTCGGCACCGACAACGTTAAGATAAGTTTCCTGCTGTCCGGCAAAACTAGCATCGGGTAAGTCTTCAGCAGTGGCGCTAGAACGGACTGCCACATCTGTCTCTGCGTTGTATCGTTCACAAAGACTATGGTAGGCTTTAGCGATCGCCTCTCGCAATTCTAAAGAAAATGGGGTGTGGATTAATAGCGATCGCGCTTTTTTCCCTCGTTCTCGTAAATTTTTGACATCTTCAACATCCAAGTCTGCAAAGAGTTGGCGTAACTTTGCTTCTAAACCTGCTGATTGGATAAAATAACGATAAGCATAAGCAGTGGTGGCAAATCCGCCGGGAACGTTAATGCCTTTGGGCGTTAGCTGTTGAATCATTTCCCCCAGTGAGGCATTTTTACCACCAACTACAGGGATATCAGCAATACCAACTTCATCAAACCAGAGAATGAGCGATCGCTCTTTGGCAGATTGAGATAAAGTGCTTGTAGATACTGTAGTCATCTGTATTACCTCTTGAGTTGATGTTCAGTCTCTGAGTACGTAATCGCTAGTACCGCAAGGCGTAATTCGTAATTCGTAATTCATAATTACGTTTTAGCAAAGCTTTCAGACATTACAAATGGGTGGCTTATTTACGCCGTGCTGTACTAGTATATTTTTCCCTTGTTTAATTTTAGTGTTTGTAGCAACTGTATTGGAGAGTAAGCTAAACGTAGCTAAATTTAAACAAAAACCTCAAAGAGTCCTGACTTTAATCCCTCTCCTTACTAAGGAGAGGGACAGGTTTTGCGTAGCAGAACCAGGGTGAGGTTTCTTGAGGCTACCGCCCACAACGCTATAATTAAAGCCAAGCAAGTCTTGTGTCAACTGGATAACTACCGCCCAGGAAACCGATTCTATGTCACCGGAAATTACCACCGAAGTAATCAATCCTACAACCGATATTCTGGATTGGCAACCCCCCATGCCACCCACAGATTTAATCTTTGATGACGGAGAACCTTTGGAAACTAACCGCCACCGCGTCGCCATGAATCTGTTGATTCGTTCTCTTAAGCATCACTGGGCAGAACGCACCAACTTTTTCACAGGTGGTAATATGTTTGTCTACTACAGTAGCAAGCAAGCCCGCAATCAAGATTTTCGAGGGCCAGATTTTTTTGTAGTGCTGGATGTCGATAGCAATCCAACGCGGTTAGGCTGGGTGGTATGGGAAGAAGAGGGACGCTACCCCGATGTGATTGTTGAGTTGTTGTCCGACTCCACAAAAGCAGTAGATTTGGGAGCAAAGAAGCACTTATACGAACAGGTGTTTAAGACAAAAGATTATTTTGTGTTTCATCCGTTGCAGCCCAATTCTTTGCAGGGATGGCACTTAAATACAGATATAGGCTATCAAATATTGTCCCCAAATCCTCAAGGTTGGTTATGGTGTCAGACGTTGGGGCTATGGTTGGGTACTTGGCAAGGCAAAGTGGAAGATGACCCTGCTATCTGGTTACGGTTTTATGACGAAGCAGGCAATGTGGTGTTATTGCCAGAGGAAGGAGAACGATATCGCGCCGATGCCGAACGACAACGCGCCGATGCCGAACGACAACGCGCCGATGCTGAAGGACAACGCGCCGAGCGATTGGCACAGCGATTGCGAGACTTGGGAGAAGATCCAGATCAATTGTAACCAAGATCACGACATTCCTAAGAAATAAGAATTAAATAAGATAGAATTTATGTCCCTGGTTTACCTCACCCTCAATCCCTCTCCGATATATTGGAGAGGGAAGCTAGATACAGAATGAAGTTTTGCATTTTATTTAATCCACGTTCCTAAGAAACATCACGACATGTCTCATGAACATCACGACATGTCTCATGAACATCACGACATCTCTCATGAACATCACGACATCTCTAATAGACCTCTTGCAAAAGTCACTCAGGAAGATTTGATTTTGGGGAGAAAAAGCTCGTAATTGTAGAGAGCAGCAATCAGATTAAACCGCAAAC
>NZ_JBALFC010000015.1:0-89812 GCF_036917755.1 Nostoc sp. | reverse complement strand
GGGAGATGAGGGAGATGAGGGAGATGAGGGAGATGAGGGAGATGAGGGAGATGAGGGAGATGAGGGAGATGAGGGAGATGAGGGAGATGAGGGAGATGAGGGAGTAAGGGAAAAAGAACATTGATTTATTTACCAATGCCCAATGCCCAATGCCCATTAGCAATTTCTAGTCCAAATTTCCAAATACTAAACCAAAAAAGCATGAATAGTATGTGGTTTGATCTGCCACTAGCGGCGGATATTACCAGTCTTGGTAAGTTTAACCCGTTAGCGATCGCTTTCTTTTTTCTGTTTGTTGCCAGTTCTTTAGGCATTACCTATTGGGCGGCAAAGCTCACCAAAAATACGGCACAATTCTATACAGCTGGCGGTAAAATTAGCGGTTTCCAAAATGGGCTGGCCTTGGCGGGAGACTTCATGAGTGCAGCTAGCTTTTTAGGTATCGCTGGACTGGTGGCACTCAACGGCTTTGACGGCTTAATTTATTCTATCGGCTTCCTGGTGGGCTGGCCGATTGTCATGTTCCTAATTGCCGAACCACTACGCAACTTAGGTAAATACACCTTTGCAGATGTAGTAGCTTTTCGCTTGCAGCAAAAACCTGTACGCATCGCATCTGCGATTGGAACGCTAGTAGTGATTAGCTTTTACTTAATTGCCCAGATGGTAGGCGCTGGTGAGCTAATCAAACTATTGTTTGGCTTTGATTATGAATTAGCTGTGGTCATCGTCGGTTGCGTGATGATGGCTTATGTGATTTTTGGCGGGATGATTGCCACCACTTGGGTACAAATTATCAAAGCAGTTCTGTTGCTCGGTGGAACTATCTTACTAGCTATCTTGGTACTGGCACGATTTGGCTTTAACCCGATCGCTCTTTTCGCGGCTGCATCTGAAAAGTATACAGGTGTATTAGCTCCGGGCAAACTGGTTTCTGATCCCTTGGATGCTATCTCTTTGGGGATGTCCTTGATGTTCGGCACTGCTGGATTACCCCACATCCTGATGCGTTTCTACACAGTACCCGATGCCAAAGCCGCGCGCCTCTCTGTTACTTACGCCACAGCTATTATTGGCGTTTTTTATCTCCTTACCTTCATCCTGGGCTTTGGAGCGATGGTGCTAGTAGGTCAAGATGCCATCAAGCAAATTGGTACTGGTGGTAATATGGCTGCGCCGATGTTAGCAGAATTTCTCGGTGGTGATGCTTTCTTAGGCTTTATTTCGGCTGTTTCCTTTGCAACTATTTTGGCGGTAGTGGCGGGGTTGACGCTCTCAGGTGCGGCTGCATTGTCCCACGATTTATGGGTGAATGTGGTGCGTTCAGGTCATGCCGACGAGTCTGAACAACTGAAAGTGGCTCGTGGTGCGACAATGCTTTTGGGGTTAGTGGCGATACTCTTAGGTATTTTGTTTAAAGGGCAAAACGTCGCTTATATGGTAGGTTTAGCATTTGCGATCGCAGCTAGTGCAAACTTCCCAGCATTGCTCTTATCAATGCTTTGGCGACGCTTCACCACCAACGGTGCGGTTGCGAGTATGTTAGTAGGTACTGTCTCCTCTTTAGTGCTGATTTATTTGTCACCTACTATTCAGGTAACGATTCTCAAGCACGCTTCTGCACCCTTTCCGCTAAAAAATCCTGGACTAATTAGTATACCACTGGCATTTATTGTGGCGATCGTCGTTTCACTATTGAGTACTGAACAGGAGGCACTAGACAAATTTGCGGAAGTTGAGGATCGCATCCACATTGGTTCTGGGATGTGATGAATGTCAAAGCACAAATAAGTCTAAGCGGCGAAAGCCGCTCATAACTTACGTGGAAACTGATTTGTTGAGCTAGGCAAACCTAAACAGTTACGAGCGATCTTGTGTCCGTAAAATAGTAGTGCCAACAGAATCCGCTAATTCCAAATCTTCTAAAAACATTTCATTAACAGTCTTTTGACGGTAAATCATCATTTCCCGCACCCAAGATTCATGACCTTGCTCGATGTACCTACCAATACAGTAACCAGAGTACTCAATATGCTTAGTTTCATCGAAAATCAACAAATCAGACATTCGAGTTACTTTTGCTAAGTCCTTAGGTGTAGAATATGCTTGCAGTACTGGACGCAACAATAATTGTAGAATTAATGCCCGAATTTCTAAGAGATTGATTTGGATAATCTCATCCATCACCAACTTTTCATCCATTATCTGAGCTGAAGAAATGGGTACTAGGGGCGGATGCTTGTGGTGATAGTATTGCGGAGATAAGGCTTTCAACTGTGTGCGGAAATCTACTTCTATTCTGGTTGGAAAAATAATATTCAACAGTGCCACAAACATTAGTGAGTGGCGCGACTCATCAATCGAGTGATTTCTCACCAACTGGGCAAACTCCTGATTTTCGATCTGCTCCGAGAATTGCCAAACTTGTTTAGAACCAGTTCCTTCTTCAGCACTGTTAGTAATCAGGGAATTAGAGAACCACTCAGCATTACGAGCAAACTGACGATAGGAATTACCGTACCATGCCATACCATGTGGTGGTGGATTAATTTCACAAGCCTGTCTCAAAACACTTTGATAATCTTCAAGAATCTGGCAGTTATAACGTTGTAAATAATTAAGCGCCAACTCACTAACAATGTTCATCTGTTTTATCTTAAAAAACTAGATTTAGTATGATTTCTACCCATGATTGGATAATTAAGCATGGGTAGGAGTAGATACAAACCTTAGAGGATATTTGAAAAGTATTGGGCAACTGGCGTGAGACTTATAGTCGTTATAACTAGTAATAAATTAGACTTTTCAAACATCCTCTTAAAGTTAATCTTTCAATTTAATGATTAAGTCGTCTTTGCGGGTGGTCTTGCAACGATTATAATTATATGGGGGGGTTTATTCACAATAGGAAATGGGCATTTCCTATCAGTTGAGATATCTACTGGCACGCTTGTACCACCTTTGATTGCCTCCATGTCTTCTGGACTTAAATCAAAACTAATTAGTTCGTTATCTAGATTCTCTAGTTTTAGATTTTCCATCTGTTTCACCTGAATTTAATTACTATCAACCGGAATGAATCTCTAAATACACAAATTTATTTCTGAGTTCAAAAACTTAAACAACGCTTTTAAAATAATTCGTTGCTTAATTAATTTTTGAGATTCACTATTCTTTTACAAACTAGCATTATCACTGCAAACTTTGGCAATTATTACATTACGTAAAAGGGACACAAGTAATTCATTTTTACTCAAATATTAATAGTAGCTAGTACCGCAAGGCGGAAGTCACGTATTCAAAAGTCAAAATAAAAAACTCCACCCACTCTTGGGAATTGAGTTTTTGGGCATGGGGAATGGGGCATAGGGCATGGGGAAGAAGTTACCTGTTTGGCCTATGCCCTATGCCCCAAGGGTTGGGGGGAGCAACCTCGACCACCCACAAGGGGATGGAGTTTCCCGCCGCTTTCAATGAATACAGCGTAAGAGTTTCGTTGATCTAGATCAAAGGCAAATGGTACGCTTGAAAAGCTAAAGGCTATGAAAGAAAAAAAGATTGCAGCCTTTCAATGTCAGTAGCGCTTTCCTCGCCAGTGAAGGGTTTCCGACGCTCGATGACTCGAAGATGCTGCAAATTGTTTGTTATCCGACAAGATAACTCGTTAGACTGTTTGCTGTTAACTAAAACCCTACTTTTGACTACCGTCCAAGTTCTTTGATGTTATTCATCACTTGTTGGTATAAGTCGTTGCTACCTTGACTTTGAAAAATGTTTGCTGCTTTTTCCAAGTCCTTAAGCGCCCCCTGTTTGTCTCCATTGGTGGCGCGGGCATTTCCCCGGTTATTGTAAGCAGGGGCAAAGTTAGGATTGAGGCGAATGGCTTCATTGTAATCTGCGATCGCACCCTGGGGATCTCCATTGGCAGCACGAGCATTTCCCCGATTATTATAAGCGATCGCATATTTGGGATTAAGGAGAATTGCTTGGTCAAGATCATCTATTGCCCCTTTTTTGTCTCCATTGGTGGCGCGGGCATTTCCCCGGTTATTGTAGGCTTCGGCATAGTTGGGATTAAGGCGAATCGCTTCACTGTAATCTTTGATTGCTTCTCTGTTGCTTCCTAGTGAGGCGCGGGCGTTTCCCAGGTTATTATAGGCTTCAGCGTCGTTAGGATTGATGCGAAGTGCTTGATTGTAATCTGCGATCGCTTTGTCCTTGTCTCCCAAATCAAAGTAGGCTAATCCCCGACCATTGTAGGCAGCGCCATATTGAGAATTTTGAGCAATTGCTTTACTATAGGAAGCGATCGCGGCTTGCAAGTCGCCGTTTAAATGCTGATCCTTTCCCTGAATATAGAATTTCCCACCAATAGAAGTTGTAGCTGAACGACGGCTAGCGGGACTAACTCCGATTTCTGTCACCAATACATTTTCATTCTTACTACAAGAAACACTGCTAATTGCAGTCAATGCAGTAAAAATAGCTATGGTAAATACTTTATTTACCCTTGTTCGCTTTTGCCCAAATAAACGCCGTCTCATAAGTTAATATAAACTGCTATAACGCCTGAAATAAATTACTAGCAAAATCTAGATTTTAATTCTTTAACTCAATAATTATTCTAACTTTTCATCCAAGTGTAAAGTGAATTGACAAATTTATGTGATATTCAATAGCTTTATTTAATGGTTATTTGTCAAAGCAATTATGAACTACAAAGTATAAAACTTGCTGTAGAAATTCTGGGATTTCTAGCCTGATGAACAATTTACTCATCCTCAGTTTCACTCTCTTGAGTTTTGGAATTTAGCCGCCAATAGGTAGTTTTGTCAATATCTACAGACAGATGTTCTAGATTTTGCCCTAAATCTTTTTGGAGTTTCTGAGTTAGTGTGATCGGAAAATCTAAATTAATATCTTGAGTTTGTGCTAGACTTGCCAATTCTCTAAATGTAGCTTTGATTGTAGTCCGCTCATAACTAGTCAGCTTATAATCAGAACTTTCCGATATATTCTGAGCTTGCATAGCTTTTTTCATGCGTTCTTGTAAATGGTTAAATTCGGAATTCAATAACTTCCATTGCTGCTCAAGTTGCGAGTATCTGGTACTTAGTGATATTAAGTCCTCCGTTGCAGGTTCGGGGCTGGCTTGGGCTTGTAATCCTAACAAATTTAAATGTATTTGAGCAAGATAAATGCAGTCTAGGTAAGCATACTCTATCTGTTCTTCAGTTAGGGGACGTTTTCCCCAATCGCTTTTTTGTTCTTGTTTTTCGATATTGTTAAAGCTACAAAGTGCTGTAGCTATGGTTTTGAGTTGGTAATTGGGTAATGGCAAAAGATAGTAGGGAATTTTTTTGGCCATTTCCAAAGTGCAGGTAATATTTTTAGCTTTCTTATTACCGAGAAGCTTTAGATCATAACTGGCATTGTGAAAAACTTTTTCAATAGCAGAATTTATCATAATTTCATCAATAAATTCAGCTATCATGTTAGGCTGATCTAGGACATCTAAAAGATAGACGCGATCGCCACTCATATCTTGAGGATTATCTAATACCTGAATCAGCGATAGTCGGGGATTACGACTTTTATAGTCAGCTACTTCTGTATCTATCCACAGCGTTTTAGCGTTGGTATATTCAGCAACAATGGCACGAATTTCGTGGGCGGAAGTTAGGTACGGCATTAGCTAATATTTCCTGATATTTAGGGTATTGTAAGCAAGCCATAGTTATCTAAAGTAACATTTTGTTGGTAACTTTGCTGGCATAGGATTGCCAAAATGCTGAAGTTTTTAGTTGCGTAGGCGTAGCCCGTCGTAGACATCGCCAAACTGACTAAAATCTGATAACATCGAGTCACCACTGTGGGATGGCATAATCTACCATTGAGAGAGCTACTGTGCATCTACGTTAAATTCATCGAGAGCTACAGGCTGTATGCAGAGCCATCCTGGTTAGCAGCCGTCAGGAAAATTGAATTGGCATTTCTGAAAAATGGCTGCAAAATCTTAGCTTCAAGAAATCGTCCAAATTTCAATTTTCAGTAACCTGAGTGCAAGCTTTGGGTACATTTACTGCTTCACATTTAATTGTTTTTTAACATCTGCTCCTCACCGTGACACACACCTCAATTAATCGCTTCAAGTACTCAATTAGGAGATAGATAATGAAAAAGCTAATTTTATTGCTAGTTAGTGGCGTTTTGGTAGTTGGTACTTTTGGCTGTCAAGAGGCTCCTAAAACTGGTTCTGAAACTCCTAGCACTACTAATGAAGCCACTCAAGCACCAGCAATGCCAGCTTCGCAGATAAATCAAACTACTGCCAAAATTCCAGCAAAAGAAACGACTCCTTTAGCAGCTAACACAGGCACTAAAGTTAAAACCGATGCTGAAAAAACGGCAGCAACAAAAGCCAAAGGCGACTTAAAAACCGAAGTTAGCAAAAAGTTGAACAAAGGCTTACCAGGCAATAAGTTACAAGTTGAAAACAAAGAGGGTGAAATTATCCTCAAAGGCACAGCAACTTCTGTTGAAGAAATACAGAAAGCTGAAACCTTGGCTAAAGAAGTTCAAGGTGTAAAGACGGTGAAGGTGGAAGCAAAAGTTGAAGCTGTGAAAAAGCCATAAAAGAATAACTTAAGTTCTCAGTTAACATCGGCATTAAAGCCAAACACGGACTTACACAGATGTAAGTCCTGTTTTTTATTTGCTCAAATAAAGGTAAGAAAATTCGTAGATATTAGGACTTACGCATTGACAGGAGATACCAGAAATGGATGAGTTGAAAGCCACATCTGTTGTAGGAGCAATTCATGAATTGCCCCTACAACTGTGATATTTGATGATCAGGGTTTATTCCACGAGGGAATTATTTGGTATCATTAACAATCCATCTGCTATTTTGGGCATCCCATAAAAGGAAAAAGCGTACAGAACCAGGAATTACTTTTCCAGTGTTCATCAAGTATTTGATTTTAGCATTGACTGTAGCTGTTTGTGCAGTTGCTTCTATCAAACTAACTTGTTCGATATCTACGCTTTGAACCTTTCCCCCCCACCAGTCAATATATGAAAGATAGCCATCTGGATTCCGGCTTTTATTATTTTGATAGCTAGGAGATAGTTGATTCCATCCAGTTTGAAAATCACGTTTATTAATAGTCTCAAAATAATTTTGCACAGCTTGTTCTGGTGTTATTCTATCGATTTGAGGCTGTGTTGAAGAAGGCAGTTGAGCAGATTGGCTGGGGCTAGGAAATTGCGATCGTACAGGTGATACTTCTTGATCCTGTGGTTCTTTACTTGTGGTAGGTTCTGGAGTGATAGAAACTGGGGATTGTGCAGGTGTGAGTGTATTTTGCACTTGATCGCGGGTTGGGGAAGATTCAGATAAAACGCTTGACTGTACCACTGGTTGAGGTGATTTAGTCAGGGCAAAACCAATGATTATAGAACCACCAATCAAACTACCTACAATTAGACTGGGGAGAAATATTTCTCTGTGTCCACTATTTTGATGAACAGGTTGATACGAAGGCGCTGGACTGACAGAAACTGTCTTTTGAAGTGTTGCAGCAGGTGCAGTTATTGCTGGTGGTTGGATATAAGCTACTTTAGGTGAGAAGGTTCCTGCACCAAATTGCAAGACTTTTAGCATTTCTTTAGCAGTGGAAAAGCGATCGCGTGGATGGTAGGCGATCGCTCTATCTATCACCGATACCATTGTCTGGCTCACACTCAGAGCATGTTTGTGCCAGACAATTTCCCCGGTACATGGATCTGTTTCTAATTCTTGTGGCTGTTTCCCCGTGAGGAGATAAATTGCTGTGATTCCTAAACTATATAAATCACTAGAATAAACTGGTCTACCTGCTGCTTGTTCACTTGGCATATATCCAGGCGTACCAATCACAATCGAACTAGTAGGATTTCCTTGGGAATTTACCACTGTTCCCATCGCTTCCCGTATCGCGCCAAAATCAATCAGCACTGGCTTGCGATCGCCATGACGCAAAATGATATTATCTGGCTTGATATCTCGATGGATAATCCGTTGATTGTGTACGTATTCTGTTACTGATAATAAACTTACTAATATTTCTTTTACCGCACTTTCACTTAATGAGCCTTGCTCGTGAACTTTTTTAGCTAAGGTATCACCTTCAATCCACTCTTGAACTAAGTAGAATTGACCATTTAGCTGGAAGTAAGCATACAAGGTGGGTATCTGTTTAGTTGCGCCACCCAACTGTTCTAAAATTGCCGCTTCCCGCTTGAATCTTTCTTGCACCAACTGGTAAATCTGAGGATTATTTTGAATTGGTTTAAGCTGTTTAATTACACAACGGCGGTTAGAAGGCATTTGGGTATCTTCTGCCAAGAAAGTCTCACCAAATCCGCCACTTTCCAAAGTCTGAATTACTCGATAGCGGTTGTTTAGCAGTGTTTGCATAAATTAGCGCTGGTAAGGACAAGGGGGTTTTGTGGTCTTGTCCCATTTACTTTCTCTAGAATTAAGTTTTTTCGTTAGCAGCAGTCTAAACATTACTGAGTTCATTTCGCTAATATTTATTATATTATGTGTAAATTAGCTGCCATTTAACTCAGTGCAAATAACCATAATAAAATTATTCTAAATGTTTAATTCCGTGTAGTAATACTGAAAACTCAGGGAAAATACTTGGGTAAGTAATTTGCAAGAGAAAACTACTCACTGTAGATTTTAAGAGAAGAGAATAAAATTGAACTACAACTGGCAGATTGATTTGAGAACTTGCAGCAACTCAATTGAAGATTCAGAGCGAGTTATATCTAGTTTTGGTAATAATTGATAAATTGGAGAATTCCCTTGCTGTATATAGACAAACTGGTAATCCATTCCGTTGGTAGTCATACCCCAAACTGATGTTTGATTTTCTAGACTTTTGTATGCATAGGTGAGCAATTGTGGCAAACCCTCTGAGGCATTAATACTGCTATTTTTAGCTTCAAGCACCAGTATCCAAAAGGGTGTAGTGACTTTTTTCCCTTCAGTCTTATTAACAGCCAAAATATCCATCCGTCCTTTAATGTTTGTATCTTCATCCTCGACGGAAATATCAGCAATATTTTCTTCTAAGGTAATCTTAATACTGGAATTATAAAAGCCAGCTAACTTCATTAATGGTGCAAGAAAGAGGAATTTTATTTGCCCTTCCGAGATTTTACCTGCTGCATAGTAACTACGAAATAGATTGCGGATTTGTGACAGTTCTTGTTGTTCAAAGTCTGTGAGAGATTCCAGGCATAGTAATGATGTAATTGAGCCATTTAACTGTTATTCAAATTTCAGCAAGCGTTGAACGTCTTCCAGGCTGAGATTTCTTGCGTCTAAGGTAATTGCCATTGATTTACTCCTTCAGAAGAACAACTATACATTATGGGTATTATCGCTATTGAAGCAGTGATAAGTGAAGAATTTGGTTTTGATATTCCTAAATCGCGTTTTTGTCGTTTGAGTTGAACCTGATAAAGAGGGGCAACATTTTCATCCAGCAGATATTTGAGAGTCATTATCCTGTGTTTTTTTTATTGCATCTCTTTCAGCTATCATTTTCCTCAATTTGATTACAACTGGCGGCGGATTGCGTCGCTGTTCTTCCTGCATTCTGTGACTCCACTCCAACCAATCAGCTATATAGGCGCTTACAGCTTCTTTATTGTGCAAGTAATAAAGAATAGTCGCGTAAACTTGTTCTAATGTTAGTGATGTATAAGTGTTGGCAATTTCTTCTGGAGTTCGAGCGCGGTGGATAAAATCATAGAGTATAGTTTCAATTCCTACTCTTGTACCTTTGAGTCGAATATCGTCTGGACGCTGAAAGTCGAAATAATCTTCTAGTTGCATAATTTAGCTGATTATTATATCTACCTCTAAAATCATCTTACATACGTGTAAAATACTATTGCAATAAATGGTAATAAAGTGATAGCGATCGCTTTGCCAACGCCAACTTGTTGAATCAGTTTATCGTCTTTCCAATTAGTTATCTAAAATAAGACTGGAATCAGTTGATCTAGTTGTTGTTCAATCTCGTGCGGGTGCTAACTCTAGCAGTATTGTGGCTTTCTCTGAACCACCATTCTCCTTCCCCCCTCTGCGTTCTCTGCGCCTCTGTGGTTCGATAATCCTTAATTCTTCCCCCTACCCTCTTGCGAATTTTTAATTAGTTGATACACTTGTTCTTCATTAGCCTAGTGAACCAGCGCTTATGACCGGGAAAATATGAGCATTTTTTGAGTATGACCAACGAGTATTATTTTATACTGATTAATCCTCTGGGAATGCTGAAAGTAGCTTGTTTGAGCATTAAGTGAGCAATTTAAGAGAGAGTGAAGGCTGGAAAGGTTGATATTGTGTGATTTGCCTATGGTGCATATCAAGCGCGTGGAACTTACGAACTTTAAATCCTTCGGTGGCACTACTTCAGTCCCTTTGCTACCGGGGTGTACTGTCATATCTGGGCCAAATGGTTCGGGTAAATCTAATATTCTCGATGCACTGCTATTTTGCCTGGGACTCTCCAGTTCTAAGGGAATGCGAGCCGATCGCTTGCCAGATTTGGTAAATAATACTCAAAAGGCTAAAGGACGGGCTTCTCTTGAGGCTAGCGTCACGGTGACATTTGATTTGTCAGATGAAATCTCACACAAAGACACAGAGACACAAAGGGAAGAAGCAGAGGAAGCAGAGGAAGCAGAGGAAGCAGAGGAAGAAAATCCAAAATCCAAAATCCAAAATCCAAAATCGGGAGAGTGGAGTGTCACTAGACGGCTGCGAGTCACTCACCAAGGGACTTACACATCGAATTACTATATCAATGGTGAAGCTTGCACGTTAACGGAATTGCATGAGCAACTAAGTAACTTGCGGGTTTATCCTGAAGGCTATAACGTGGTGCTGCAAGGGGATGTCACCAGCATCATCTCGATGAATACGCGGGAACGTCGGGAAATTATTGATGAATTGGCGGGGGTGGCGGCATTCGATCGCAAAATTGTCCAAGCTAAATCAACTTTAGATGAGGTGAAGGAAAAAGAAGATAGCTGTCGGATTATCGAGACGGAATTAACTGCACAGCGCGATCGCCTTTCCCAAGATCGTGCTAAAGCTGAGAAATATCAAAAACTCCGCACGGAATTTCTAGCTAAACAATCGTGGGAAGCTGTTTTATCATGGCGATCGCTCCAAGCACAACAAGAAAAGTTAGTTAACGAAATTCAAACTGGCGATCGCAATTCTACTGAACTCACTACCCAACTCACAAACCTAAATTCTGAAATCGTCCAAAAAACTGCTGAACTGGAACAACTCAATGCCCATGTGAAAGCATTGGGAGAAGAGGAACTTTTGGCGGTACAATCTACCCTCGCCACCCAAGAAGCAGAACGTAAACAACTCCAGCGTCAGCTAACGGAATTAGAAACAGCTTCTCAAGAAACAGCCAAACGTCTAGCTCAAACTCAACAAGAAATTCAAAAACACCGTCTTTCCCTAGAAGAAATTGCCGAAACACACATTGTAGAGACGCGATTCATCGCGTCTTCCCAGCAGCAAAGGAATGAAGCACAGCAAGCTTTAGAAACCTCCCGCGAAGCAGCAGCAGAAATCGCCTCGGCTTCGGAAGCGTGGGTGCAGCAACAAACAGCATTCAACCGTCAAATTGAAGCTTTGCTGCAAACTCTGGAACCGCAACGCACCGAACAAGCACAACTCAGGGAACGCAATCACCAGTTACAGCAGCTGATCCAAGAGCAAACCCAGTTAATTGAACGTGACGAACCCCTTTTAGCAGAAAAACAAGCTGAGTGTAATCAAGTTGAAACGGAATTTAACGCCTCTAGCGAACCCATTCAAAATTTAGCCCAAAATCTCTCAGCCACAGAACAAGAACTGCAAATCCAACAGGAAACCCAAAAACGGTTACTTTCTGAACAACGGGAAAAACAACGCCAGTTGGATAAAATAGAGGCGCAAGCGCAGGCACAGCAAGAAGTCCAAGGAACCCAAGCTAGTAAAGTCATTTTACAATCGGGAATGCCTGGACTTTGTGGTTTAGTTGTGCAGTTAGGAAAGGTGGAACCCCGCCATCAGCTAGCTTTAGAAATGGCTGCTGGTGGACGTTTGGGACATATTGTGGTAGAAGATGATGGAATCGCCGCAGCCGGGATTGAACTGCTCAAACAGAAACGTGCAGGAAGGGCAACTTTCTTACCACTGAATAAAATTCACGCTCCCAAATTTACTCAAGATGCAACGCTACGTTTTGCCAACGGTTTCATCAACTATGCTGTTAACTTAGTCGATTGCGATCGCCGTTACAAAGATGTATTTAGCTATGTTTTCGGTAACACGGTAGTATTTGCCAACCTTGAGGCGGCGCGGAAAAACTTAGGACTGTATCGCATCGTCACCTTAGACGGAGAACTTCTGGAAACTAGCGGTGCAATGACTGGTGGTAGTAATACTCAGCGTTCGGCATTGCGGTTTGGGAATGCGGAAGCGGCGGAATCTGATGAAGCGATCGCTTTCAGAAGTCGTTTGGTGGACATTGAGCGGGTTTTAGAGCGTTGTACTGAAGCGATCGCAACTTTATCAACCAGAACCAAAAAACTCACCCAAGAACTCACAGAAGCGCGACAGGCGAGGCGCGAACAGCAGTTGCGATTGGAACAGTTGCAGAAAGATATTAAGAGTTTAACAGCGCAATTAGAGGGGACGCGATCGCAACTCTCCCAAAATAATCAAAAGTTAGCCACTGCTCAAGCTCGATTGGAAATTTTAGAGCGGGAATTACCAGGACAAGAAAATCAGTTGCAACAATTGCGACACGATTTAGCCGAGTTGGAAGCATCGCAAACCCCCAGCGAATGGCAACAAATCCAGGCGACAATTAAAATTCAAGAGCAACAATTGCAACAACGGGAGACAGCATTACGCGAAGCTGAACAAAGATTAAAAAATTTAGAAAATCAGCAACAACGTTTGCAAGAAAAAATCCAAGAAGCAGAAACGCGAATCACCGAATACGAAACCCAACAAATCTCTTGTAGAGACGCGATTCATCGCGTCTCCAGCCAAACCACAACGATAGACGATCAAATCACCCAAACCCGCGCCAACCTCAGTCTTCTGGAACAAAATTTAGGAGAAGCGAAACAAAAACGCGACGCCACAGAACTGGAAGTGCGATCGCATCTTTTGCGCCAACAACAATTGCAATGGGAAATCCAAAAACTCCAAGAAACCCAAGAGAAGCGGCGGGAGGAATTAGTTGCTTTGCAAAGTCAGTTGCGGGATGTGGGAACAGAATTACCAAATCCGTTGCCGGAAGTTCCAGATCAGGTAGACTTGGAAGAATTGCAGAAAGAATTGCGATCGCTTACCAAACGCTTACAGGCAATGGAACCTGTGAATATGCTGGCCTTGGAAGAATACGAACGCACCCAAAACCGTCTCCAGGAACTCACCCAAAAATTGCAAACCTTAGAAGGGGAACGCACGGAATTACTTTTACGGATTGAGAATTTTACCACATTGCGGCAACTTGCCTTTAAAGAAGCTTTCGATGCTGTCAACGAAAACTTTCAATCGATTTTTGCCATTCTTTCCGACGGCGACGGCTATTTACAACTCGAAAATCCCGAAGATCCCTTTAGCAGTGGACTGAATTTAGTCGCGCACCCCAAAGGCAAACCCGTACAGCGCCTAGCTTCCATGTCTGGAGGAGAAAAATCACTCACAGCCTTGAGCTTTATTTTTGCCCTGCAACGCTATCGCCCATCGCCATTTTACGCCTTTGACGAAGTAGATATGTTTTTGGATGGGGCAAACGTAGAACGATTAGCTAGAATGATTAAACAACAGTCACAACAAGCGCAATTTATAGTTGTGAGTTTGCGTCGTCCGATGATAGAATCAGCCGAACGCACAATTGGCGTTACTCAAGCACGAGGAGCTTACACTCAAGTTTTGGGGATTAAGTTACAATCATCCAATACATCTGCTTGAGTTTTTGTTAATAATAGTGTATAGATAAACCACCTAATGTGTGACTTTCTCTCAAACCTAACCACGCCAGATGCTTCAAGTCGGCACAGCCGCCCAACGCACTGGCTCCCCAACCCCTTCCTTAAAAAGGTTGGGCAGCAAAAATCAAAGCCTCTCTCCCTGTGGGGAAGCCAGTGCGTTGCGGGGGTTCCCCCCGTTGTAGCAACTGGCGTGAGAGGTTTGGAGAGGGGTGACAAGAATAAGTCGCACATCGCGTTAAACCGGATTCGAGATCAGGACTCGGTATAGAATGACCTCTGAACAGATAATTAGGCGTTCCGACATATTAAATACCCAGGTGATTACCCGCGACAACGGCAAGCGGCTAGGCATCATCAGTCAAGTCTGGGTTGATATTGATCAACGAGAGGTTGTGGCTCTTGGTTTGCGAGACAGCCTGATCTCTATTTCGGGCATACCGCGCTATATGTACCTCAACAACATCAACCAGATTGGTGATGTCATCCTGGTTGATAACGAAGATGTAATTGAAGATATCGAAGTTGAATCTCTCAGTAATCTGATTAACTGGGAAGTAATTACAGAAACAGGTGAAGTATTAGGCAAAGTTCGGGGCTTCAAGTTCAACGCCGAAACCGGGAAGCTTAACTCTATAGTCATTGCTTCTTTAGGATTGCCCCAAATTCCCGATCAAATTTTGAGTACTTACGAGTTCTCAGTGGATGAAATTGTCAGCACTGGCCCCAATAGATTGATTGTGTTTGAGGGAGCCGAAGAAAGAGTAAACCAGTTGACAGCCGGTTTACTAGAGCGCCTGGGTATCGGCAAAGCACCGTGGGAACGCGATACAGAAGAAGAATACGGCTATACTCCACCGCGACAAGTTGCACCCGGCAATCAACTGCCTAGCGGAGTGCCATTGCAGCCACCCAAGCAAAAAGTTCGCGCCCCCGAACCCGTAGCGCGGGAAGAGGAATGGAATGAAGATTATGTGGAAGAAGAAAGGCCACAGCGTCAGGTAATGAAGGCGCAGCAGTATGAATCTATTCAATACGAAGAAGATGAGGAAGAAGATAACTGGAGCGAGGCAACGGGCAGCGACAGGTATCAACAACCCCAGCAACCGCTAAAGTATGAAGCCCAGCCCTATAGTAAGCCTTATGCTGATGATTACGATGATTATGACGATGTAGAGGGCGATGCTTGGGAAGATGCACCGAAGCCCGTGAATATTCCCAAGAAAGTCAAGGAAAGACAGCCAGAATACGAAGAAGAAGGCGGATATTAATTAATTCGTAATTCGTAATTCGTAATTCGTAATTTAAGCCAAAAATTACGAATTGTTTCTCAGATCAGTTCAGCCCTCTCTTTGCAAGCAAGGAGGGGGCTAATTTTTTGGGTTTATAAAAATTTATGCGTGTATAACTACACTTTTAAGTATACGCTTAGTAGCAGCATACTAGAGTGGTAAAATAGTGTTTCATGTTTTCATTTCAAAAAACTTCTGATGATGTTCTTTTACCGCAGAATACTAATATTTTGGAGATTTCTAGTGTAACAAAAGGAGTATCGGCTAATGAAGACAAAACAGTTTATTGCATCTACTTTAACTTTGTTTGTTACAACAGTATTATGTTTTCCAGTAGTACAGTCTACTGTAGCTCAAGCTCAGACAACTAGTACTGCACCTGCTGTTTTAGTATCTCAAGTGACAGACTATCTTTTACCAGAAGACTTTAGGGTATATGTTAGCGCCCAAGGGGGTGTTGTCAACTGGCCAGCGCCTGGATATATAGAGAAAATTTTGCCCACCGTTAACAAGTACACATTGCAAGATGGTGGTTATATTGCTTGTTATTCTCACAATCAACAAGGAAGTATTTATTCTGTTGGTGGTGGAATTTATGTAATGGGTCAAATCCGATTACAAGGTGGATACATTGGGCGGATATTTCAACCCAAGGGTTATGAAGGTAAAGATATTAGTGCTGCTCAAGAATTCAAAACTCTTTGCAATCAGACATTTCCTGCTGCACGCTCTGGAGGTTGGGCTGGTGGTGATACTGGCGGTTGGTTTGGAATCCAGTAATATAGTTTTCAATAGACCTGTCGGAAATTTTATTTCGGCAAAAAAAATGGCAGAACGGAGATTTGCAATATGGAATGGGTATTTGGTGCAGTAGCAGGTCTGGGTTAACAACGAAATTTTTAGAATATGTAGCCCATATTCCGCACTTCCAAATGTCATAGTTTAATGCTTCAAAAAATCTTACAAAAAACCGTCTATATGATTAAGCATTAACACTGATATTTTATAGGCTTTTGGCGTAGGCGTAGCCCATCGTAGACAGCTAATATAACGAAGGGTAAAATATACTTGAGCGTAGGCGTAGCCCTTCCTCTCTAACATCAAGCTATCATCGGATATTGGGGAATTTCCGTGCGTAATTATTAGTATCTATGACATTAATAGAATATAGATAATTAACTAAATAGGAAAATTGAATGGAAGGTAAAAGATTTATCCGCACTCTGCGATTAGAAAACTTCCTTTCTTATGGAAGTGAGGGTGAAGAAATTGAACTGCAACCTCTAAATGTATTAATTGGCCCTAATGCTTCTGGGAAATCGAATTTAATTGAAGCAATTGGAATTTTAAAGGCAACACCCACAGACTTACCTGCCCCATTTCGCCAAGGGGGAGGGATTGGTGAGTTTCTGTGGAAGGGTGGACAGGAAAATCCAGTAGCCAAAATAGAAGCTATTGTTAATTATCCAGAAAGATTCCAACCCTTACATTATCAGTTAAGCTTCACGTCTACTAGAGGAAGGCTAGATTTAATAGACGAAGTAATAGAAAATCAGTACCAAAATTCTGTTGATAATATTCTCATTTCTTACTATCGCTATAATAGTGGGTATCCAGATTTGCGTAGGGGAGACTTATATGTTAACCCACTCAATCTGAAACTAGACCAATCTATTTTCTCTCAGCGAACAGATCCAGATTTATATCCACAACTCTCTTATCTCAGCACTACATTTTCTAATATAGCTTTATATCGTGACTGGCAAATGGGGCGATATTCAGAACCAAGAAATGCTCAAAAAACTGACTTACCCCAACATCCTTTACTAGAAGACGGGAGTAATTTAGGTTTATTTTTAAATGATTTACAATCCAAAATAGGTAGGAGAAATCCTATTGAAAAGCTGAGAAAATTTTATGAGTCAGCCGAAGAATTGGATGTAAGAATATATGGCGGTACAGTACAGATAATTATTCGTGAAGAAGGACTTATTCAACCAATTCCTGCAAATCGGTTATCTGATGGTACACTTCGCTATTTATTTTTAATGGCTTTACTGCTTGACCCAACTCCACCACCACTTATTTGTCTTGAAGAACCAGAGATTGGTTTACATCCAGATATTTTATCTACTATTGCCGAAATGCTAATCGAAGCATCACAGAGAACACAATTAATAGTGACAACTCATTCTGATGCTTTAGTTTCTGCTTTGAGTGAATATCCCGAATCAGTCATAGTTTGTGAACGAGATAAAAAAGGTAGCCACCTCCATCGTCAGGAACCTGAGAGATTGAAAAAATGGTTAGAAAAGTATACGCTTGGTGATCTTTGGCGGATGGGGCAAATTGGTGGAAATCGTTGGTAATGAAGATATACATTTACATTGAGGGTGCTGGAGATGAAGATGATACTGAACTGCTAATCAGACCACGCCCAGGTTTTCGTAGTGGGATCAGGAGTGGAAAAGAAACCACAACTGGACTACGCCCAGGTTTTATAAAATTTTTTCAAGAACTATATGATATTGCTGGTGAAAACATTAAAATATCTATCGTTATGTGTGGCTCACGGAGTGATGCTTATGAAAATTTTAAAATTGCTTTAGAGTCTCAACCAGAAGCTTTCAATGTTTTATTAATTGATGCTGAATCTCCAGTTGATTCAACTCTTACACCTTGGGAACATCTGAGAAATAGAACAGAAGATCACCCTTGGATTTTAGATGCAGTCAATTTTGAAGATGAACAGTGTCACCTGATGGTGCAAACAATGGAAGCGTGGTTTATTGCTGATCTTGATGCTTTAAGAGAGTTTTATGGTAAAAAATTTAAAGACGATAAAATTCTGCGTGGAATCAAGCAGTTACAAAACGTAGAGAAAGTTTCTAAAGCTACTCTCAAAGTATGGCTTAACGCAGCTACTCGCCACACAGAAAAGGGTAAATATCATAAAACAAGACACGCTCCGAAGCTTTTAGAATCGCTGGACGTGGACAAAGTACGTCAGGCTTCTCCATACTGCGATCGCCTCTTCACCACATTAGGCGCAACAATGGCGACATCAGCAAGCTAATATAACGAAGGGTAAAAAATTCTTGAGCGATCGCCATTCCTCTCTAACATCAAGCTATCATCGGATATTGGGGAATTTCCGCGCGTAACTCAGTAGCATCTATGACCGCTTCTCACTCTGAAACTCCATCTACCAAACCCGACGCGAGTACTTTTATTTCCGACCATCGACAGGTAGACCGCACCAAGCTAAGTCAAATGTACCTCCACTATGTCGAGACGAAGGATAAGTATCCTCACGCCGTATTACTGTATCGGGTAGGAGATTTCTTTGAATGCTATTTCCAAGATGCTGTAAAACTAGCGCAAGAATTGGAATTAGTTCTCACTAGTAAGCAAGCTGGAGAACAGGGACGAGTGGCGATGTCTGGTGTTCCGCACCACGCATGGGAACGCTACGCGACGATGCTGGTGGAAAAAGGCTATGCAGTCGTAATTTGCGACCAAGTGGAAGATGCTTCGGAAGCTGCTGGTAGATTGGTGCGGCGGGAAGTAACGCGCATCTTGACTCCCGGCACTTTGCTGGAAGAGGGAATGCTCAAATCAAGTCGCAATAATTACTTAGCAGCAGTAGTAATTGCTGCAAATCATTGGGGTTTAGCTTATGCAGACATCTCCACAGGGGAATTCCTCACAACTCAAGGTAGTGATTTAGAACATTTGACACAGGAATTAATGCGCTTGCAACCTTCAGAGGTGTTAGTTCCGACAAATGCGCCCGATTTAGGTAGTTTGCTGCGTCCGGGAGAAACTTCGCCACATCTTCCCCAGTGTTTGCCATCATCATTTTGTTATAGTTTGCGATCGCAAGTTCCTTTTTCCCAAGCCGAAGCTAGACCAAGATTATTGCAGAAATTTAAGGTGCGATCGCTCGAAGGACTCGGTTGCGATCATCTTCCTCTCGCCGTCCGTGCGGCTGGCGGTCTTCTAGAATACTTGGAAGATACTCAAAAAGAAAACCCAGTCACTCTTCAAAGACTCCGCAGCTACACTGTTACTGACTACCTAATTGTTGACAATCAAACCCGCCGTAACCTGGAAATTACTCAAACTGTCCGGGATGGCACTTTTCACGGTTCCCTACTCTGGGCATTAGATAAAACTAGTACAGCGATGGGTGGGCGGGCTTTGCGGCGGTGGTTATTGCAACCACTACTCGATATTAAAGGCATTCGGGCGCGGCAAGATACCATCCAAGAATTGATGGAAAATACGCCCCTACGTCAAGATTTGCGGCAGTTGTTACGCCAAATTTATGACCTAGAACGCTTGACAGGAAGGGCGGGTTCTGGTACAGCTAATGCTAGAGATTTAGTGGCTTTGGCAGATTCACTCTCACGCTTACCAGAATTATCCTACTTGGTCGCCCAGACGCGCTCTCCCTTCCTCAAAGCTTTGCAGAAAGTCCCAAGTGTGTTGGAAGAATTAGCACAAAAGTTACACGCGCATCTTGTAGAGTCGCCACCTATACAAATCAAGGAAGGTGGATTAATTCGCCCTAGCGTGAATTCCCTGTTGGATGAGAGGAAGGCGACTGTAGAAGCGGATCAGCAATGGATTGCTAATTTAGAAGTTGATGAGAGGGCTAAGACGGGAATTTCAACACTGAAGGTAGGATTTAATAAAACTTTTGGTTATTATATCAGTATTTCCCGCACCAAATCCGATCAAGTACCCGCTAATTATATCCGCAAGCAAACCCTGACCAATGAGGAACGTTACATCACCCCAGATTTGAAGGAACGGGAAGCGCGGATTCTCACGGCGCGGGATGATTTAAATCAGTTGGAATATGAGATTTTTACGGCGTTGCGGGAAGAGGTAGCACAAGAGGCGGAGGTAATTCGCAATCTATCTCGTGCAGTGGCTGCGGCGGATGTGTTGTGTGGTTTAGCTGAGTTGGCGGTGCATCAAGGTTACTGTCGTCCAGAAATGTTGTCAGGAAGGGAGATAAACATTGTTGATGGTCGTCATCCGGTGGTGGAACAGTCTTTACCTGCGGGTTTCTTTGTGCCGAATTCCACTCAATTAGGGAGTAGGGAATCGGGAGTAGGGAGTAGTGAAGAAGAAATTTCCCCACTCCCCGATTTGATCATTCTTACTGGGCCAAATGCTAGTGGCAAAAGTTGTTATTTGCGTCAGGTAGGATTGATTCAGTTAATGGCGCAGATTGGTAGTTTTGTACCAGCTAAGTTTGCTAGATTGGGAATATGCGATCGCATTTTCACCCGTGTAGGTGCAGTAGATGATCTTGCAACTGGTCAATCTACCTTCATGGTCGAGATGAATGAAACCGCAAATATTCTCAATCATGCCACATCTAGGTCGCTGGTATTATTAGATGAAATTGGTCGCGGGACAGCGACATTTGATGGTCTTTCTATAGCTTGGGCGGTGGCGGAATATATAGCAGTGGATATTCGGTCACGCACAATTTTTGCCACTCATTATCATGAATTGAATGAACTGGCCAGCATTTTACCGAATGTGGCTAACTATCAGGTGACAGTCAAGGAATTACCCGACCAAATTATCTTTTTGCACCAAGTTCAACCGGGAGGCGCTGATAAGTCTTATGGGATTGAAGCGGGAAGGTTGGCGGGTTTGCCTGCGGTGGTGATTCAACGAGCAAAACAAGTTATGGGGCAAATTGAGAAGCATAGTAAGATTGCGATGGGTTTGCAAAATCTGGATTGATTTCTGCAAGCCGCATTTGTTTAATAATGCAAGCCAATGTATTGCCTGATAAATTACTATTATGTAAGTACATAATGTAGATACGCTTGAAGATGAGCAACTCCTATAGCATTCGTAGTACCAAAATCGGTAACAGTGCAGGATTTAGGCTACCAGCTGAGTTTTATCGGGAGTATCCTCAGTTTGCCAATGCAGATGGTTGGATAGAGGTATTATCGTCGGATACTGCAATTTTGCGGATTGTACCGCAATCTGGTGATGATGAAGACGCAGAAGACTCAGTAATGATGCGCCTGTTTCTCGATTTTGCTATGACAGAAACGCTCAAAAATAACGCACTACAACCTTATACAACTGAAATGTCTGAAGCTGCCCGCGAACTAATTGCAGGTGTAGAATTAGACGATGAGTCAGAGGTTTTCTCTGCCGTAAAATAGCTTAAAAGAGCAGGAGAGTTGCCAAGTAGTTGAAATCTTGTTAGCATTTATGCTTAAAATTGCACAATGAGGTTTATTTAGCATCTACTGACAGCTAAAGTTGACCCTTTGCAGGACTCTCATAAGCTATGCTGACTGAAATTTTGCCTTTCCGCTTTGAGTTAGACACGATCGCGATCGCCGGAGCGAGTTTGTGGTCATTGGCGCTATATCTAGGTTTATCAAGAGTCAATGAATGGGTAATTGAGCAGCTCAATCGCTGGTTTAACTTTGCGGAGCGATCGCTTTACACCAGCCAGTCAGAATTTGAAAAGACTCGTAAAGCCAGAGAATCCCAAAACGCTTTCTACGCTTCTCTGTTCAGCATCGCGCCTTTTTTGGTAGTTGGTGCTTTATTGAACTGGGGTCTAGAAATTAGTTTAGGTGAGAGTTGGGGAATTAGTACAGGTATATTAGCTTGTATCTCCGCCGGCATTTATGAACTTGGGCGAAGAGATGGAGAATCTTCTGATTAAATTCATGCACCTTCAACAATAGCTATTTCCTCATCAGTTAATCCATAGAGTTCATACACTAATTGATTTATTTGTTGTTGAATTCTTTTTTTGGGTGGCGGTGTTTGTACTTCATCTAGTTGTTTATGGAGTACAAGCATTTGTTCAACAAGTTGAATTATGTGATTATGAATATTTTTTTCTTGAGAATTGGAAAAATCAATCAATCGAATTGGTAATTGTTCAATAAACTGAGTAAAATAACGAAAAAAGCCTAATCAAATAAGAGTCCTATAGTTCTTAAATTGGTTCGTAGTCAGCGATGAATCGCTGACTACGAACCAATTTTACTTTACCTTAATTCTAATCTTCAAAATTTATCAATTTCTTCTCTCACCAAAGTTGCTAATTTTTGGGCGGCACCGCTTTCGCCGCGAATATTGCGGAGTTTGGCGCGGATATCAGCCAATTTTTCTGGATGGCCTAATAAGTCTAAAACCATTTCTCCAACTTCTTGCGGTTGGAGTTTACCTATAAGTTCTGGAACTATCTCTTTCTGTGCCCAGATATTTGGCCATGCTAATAAACCTTTGCGTTTGACAAATCTCAGGAATAACCAATTAATCACCTTAGCAAAGGTTGTACCTACCCCTGGCAGATTTGCCAACAACCCAGGTAAACCATCCCAAGAACGCATCGCGTCAAGTTGCTGTGTTGGCAGCAAAACAATCATTGGCACTCCTAAAGCACCGAGTTCGGCAGTGTTTGCCCCCACTGTAGTTAAGCAGATGCAGCACTGGGATAATAAGTGATATGCAGGGTTTTCTTGTGACAGTTCTACAGTTAAACCTTTTGCTGTTTTTAGCGATGCCTTGCCTGTAGTGTCCTCTGAAACAATTAAGGAAGCACCGCTAAAGCCAAAAGTTTCCACAAAAGGGTTTTTTTGGGAATCGCCAAAACTAGCTAAAGTTTGTAAATCCACAGTTGGAGCGACAGGAATCACAAATTTAGTTTGGGGTCTGTTGCTGTGAATGTATTCAGCGATCGCTAACATTAAAGGTATCCCTTGGGTTAATTTTGCCGCTTTTGAACCCGGTAAGACACCAATTAAGTCAGTCATTTGTCCTCTCTTACAAAGTTCTGATGGTCGGAAACCTCCGCTCAGACTTTGCGCTTTGTCAGAGGAATTACTACTAGCTTCTAACATCAAATCTCCCACAACAGTGAATTTGTGGGCATATTTCTGCGAAACACGGGCAGCAACTTCAGCTTTCATCACGCCAAAACGATCAATCCAGTTATGCCAACGGGCTGACCATTCGGCGTAAACTACTGTGCGATATCCGAGCTTTTTGCCTATGACTACAGGGAAAATTTGATCGCCACCGAGGAAAACAATTACACCGCGACTTCTCCAGTCCCAATTCTCAAATGTTTTACCCGAAAGCAAAAATTGCCAAAAATGCTCTGCTCCCTGAACTCTGTCTACTTCTGGGTAAGAAAGAGCGATCGCTGCTTCTTTACCACTAGCATTTGAGCAAGGTGATAATATCACAGAAATCCTCACTAGAGAACGGTCATCCCCTAGTTCTTGCCGCAACGCCTTCACTACTGGACGCACCCAGGTTGTTACCTCACCTGGGCCATTTGAAAGGATCAGAATATCTACTTGAGTCATTAGTTAATCGTCAGGAGTTAGGGGTCATTAGTCAAGAGGCAAATATGACTAAATTCGTTCCGATGTCAGGGTTGACACAATTGCGATCGTTACAGTGTGTCCCAACTATAATTCCAGTGGTTTTGTGTTTGCACCAGAGCGATCGCCCTCTAGTCTGTTATTAAACTGATATAGGACTCGTATTTGATTTTTGAAAAAAATCAGTACACCCCGAAAAGGCTTCTTCCCCACTCCCCACTCCCTACTCCCTACTCCCTGTCTACGCAAAGAATTATGGCTACGCCACGCTGCGCGAACAAAAATCAAAGCAGACTGCTATATAATTTGCTCTATGTTTGATAATGTCTGCAAGTTTCTCGCAGAGTCATTTTCTAGCGACTTTGCAACTTGGCTACTCGGTGAACCAATAACTCTCACCGAACTGAGTCCTTCTGAATTATCCCTCGAACCCATCCGCGCCGATGCACTAATTTTGTTGCAGTCGGATGAACTTATCCTGCATCTCGAATTCCAAACCGCACCTAAAGCCGATATTCCCTTTCGGATGAATGATTATCGCTTACGGGCATATCGGAAATTTCCCCATAAGCGAATGCGTCAGGTGGTAATTTATCTAAAACCAACTGATTCTGAGTTAGTTTATCAAACGGAATTTGTTCTAGAAAACAGCCTGCACAGATTTGAAGTCATCCGACTTTGGGAACAGCCAACCGAAGTATTTTTCAATTCTCCGGGTTTGCTACCGTTTGCAGCTTTAAGTCAAACCAACGATCAAACGCGAACTTTAGAAGAAGTTGCTCAAGTTATTGAAGCACTAAACGACACCCGAATCCGCAGTAATATTGCTGCATCAACAGCAGTCTTAGCTGGGTTAGTATTAAATAAAGACGTGATTAAAAGAATTTTGCGGAGTGATATTATGCGCGAATCTGTAATTTATCAAGATATTCTGCAAGAAGGGCTTGCACAAGGATTAGAACAAGGGCTTGAACAGGGTATTGAACAAGGGCTTGAACAAGGGCTTGAACAAGGGCTTGAACAAAAAGCTCAAGAGATTGCCATCAAAATGATTAATAAAGGTATCAATCTGGAAATCATTGTTGATGTCACAGGTTTAACTGTCGCGCAGGTTCAAAAATTACAGGCTAAAACAGAAGGTACTCAAACTGATTGATATTATGCGCGAATCTGTAATTTATCAAGATATTCTGCAAGAAGGGCTTGCACAAGGATTAAAACAAGGTTTAGAACAAGGATTAGAACAAGGATTAGAACAAGGTTTAGAACAAAAAGCTGAGGAAATTGCAACAAATATGCTCAATGAAGGAGTTGCGATCGCATTAATTGTCCGCGTTACTGGTTTAACTGTCGAGCAAGTTCAACAATTACAGGCCCAAACGAACGATAATCAAGCTGAGTGACATAAAGGGCGGGGAACCCCACCCCTACAAATGCATCTGTCGCATTCTTTTTTCAAATTGGTATAATAATCTCCAACCTCTATTATGTAGAAATCGAATACTCTAAGGAACGTGGATTATCGATTCTTTTGGAAGCGTCTAATATTTCTAGCCCGATAATATTTCCATCTTCGTCTTAATCTAAAATTACCCCTGGCTTTTCTTCGTCACTATCTTCTATGGGTACATCACTCAATATAATTCTTAATATATCTACTTCTGGTTCATAGGTAATTTTCATGCTTCTCTCCAATATTTTTCAATCTTACTAGTTTTATTCTCTAGGCAATCGCTCTTGCTGATCTTATTCCCAACAAAACACCTATAAACGCGATAGTATCAATACTCATAGATTAATATTTAATCATATTTATAATGTCTTATAGTGACTTCTCACTGTCAAAAGTCAAACGCGACTTTAACTTAACTACGGTTGAAAATAGACGATTTTTACCAGAAACGCAGTCCATAGAACCTAGTCTTTACCTCAAAAAAGCATTAAGCGAAGGACTACCACTAACAACAGCAGCTGGTTCATCTCCGTGTCACTGGTTTGACTATTGAGCAAGTTGAGCAATTGCAAGCTAAAACTCGCGGTCATCAAAGCGCTCGCACTAATTTTCGTGCGTATTTTTGCAGTTGTCATTATATTCTAAAATAAGGCATTTTGAAAGCAGTAATTTTGTTAGAAAGCTTTTTAATTTGGATTCTGAATCATGGCAAATAATACCCAAGTTACAACAGATGAACTCCATCATGTTTTTGTACCTTATCAAATAGCCAAGCAGGGTGGAACTCAAAAATTTACTTCTAGAACAGGAAAAATCTATGAAGTAAATATTCCAGCCAACTGTACAGAAGGAACTGAAGTCCGTTTAGACAAAACATCTTCTAGCTTTTTTAATAAAATCTCTGATTTGTTTTCACAAAAAACTGTGTTCAATCAAAAGTACAGTGTTGTAACTCTGCATACCTTATTTGAGCAGAATGATAATATAGACAAAATGATATTCAAGTTGATTAATAATGCGGATATAAAATTTGAAAGTAAAACTAGATGTAGTAATATCTACACTTCACTAAGTAATGCTGAATATAAAAATGATTTGTCTGCATTAGAACTATTAGACTTTATTGTTGACTCAGCCCAGAGTGATACACATTTTTGTAGGCGATATAGTCTTGCTAGTCAAAATTTTAGGCTAATAGCAATTGCAGAATGTATTGATAAATCTCTAGAGATATCTAAGCTTAAGCAAGTTCAAAAAGAATCTATTCGAGGAGTATTTCAATGTATTAGAGCGGGTGAAAGCATATCTGATTTTACTTCTTTGAATCAACTTGACTCAATAGTACAAAACTCCTCAATCCCTGAAAACATTAAGCAATTATACTTTAACTTTAGTATTAAATCTAGGGCAATCACTGCTGACCTATTAATCGTTGATAGAATTAATACTATTACATCAAGTATTTATAGATCAGAGTTACTTTCTGCTTACTCTAAATTAAGAGATGTTGAACAAGTTAGTTGTAAAAATAATCTGAAATCACTAGATACGTTAATTCTCGACTCTGATATAGCAGATGATTGTAAAGCACTTTACAAGTTAATGCGAGAACCCATCAATTCTCAAAAAGGTAAGTCCGCAACAGAAAGCTCAATATTAGAAACAGTTCAAACAGTTTACAAGTCCGTTAAAAAAGCATCTAATATTGTTCCAAATGCTACAACCATCGCTCAGGCTACAGGAATAAAAGCAGGGACAGGGGTAGCTATTAGTTCTTTATCTGGAGGTGCGGCAACTAATGCAACCCTAGCTTTTTTAGGAGGTGGTTCTGTAGCTGCGGGTGGCTTGGGAATGTTGGGAGGACTAGCAGTAGCAACTGGAGGAGCTGCTTTAATTGGTGCGGCTGCTTTAGTATCTGTCGCCTCCCTTACTCAAATGGATTCTGAGGATCACAAGAATTTGGGAATTGCATCTGGAGCCGGAGTAGTTACAAGTGCTGCTGCTCTTAGTACAGCCTGGGCTGCTGTTGGTGCTTTTGGCGTGGCTGGCACTGGTACTGCAATTAGTACCTTATATGGGGCTGCTGCTATCAGCGCTTCGATGGCATACCTTGGAGGTATTGGTCTAATTACTGGAGGAACTGCAACAGTTGCATTTATTGCAGGTTTTGCTGCTTGGAAATTTCTGAAGGGAGACAAGAACGAGCCGAAGAAGATTTTGAAACAGTTAGAAGCTAAACTTTATTGTTAGTTAAGAAATTATAGAAATTAGCCGATGTCTACGACTGGCTATGCCTACGCATTTCGCCAAACATATCCAATTTTACAACCCGCACAAGCGGGTTTTATTTTGTCAATGCAATAACATAGCTAAATAACTATTTAACTATTAAAGATAATATTACAGAAACTTTACAAATAAGTGAGTAAATACTTTTATACACAGTAAATAATTACAAAGAAATATTTCGTTTTTTATATCAATTTGTGTCAAATAGAGGATAAAATGCCCAGTGGGTAAGCGTTTTCTGATAAAAAACACATATTGCCGAAAAATAACGAAGTCAACTGTGGCTGATGATGCCGCAAGGAACTTCCAGTAGAGAACACGCATCAAAGGAGCCGAAGAAGCATGTTCACACACGTCAAGTCCACCATTAGACACATTGCGCCAGATAACTTACGCGGACGTAATTTAATCAAGGTGGTCTATGTCGTGCTAGAGTCCCAGTACCAAAGTGCTTTGTCGCAAGCGGTTCGCAGGATTAACGCGAACAATCCCGACTTGGCGATTGAAATCAGTGGGTACTTAATTGAGGAACTCCGCGACCCAGAGAACTATGAGGAGTTCAAACGAGAAATTGAGAGTGCGAATATCTTCATCGCTTCCCTCATTTTCATCGAAGACTTAGCACAGAAAGTAGTCGCAGCAGTAGAACCACACCGCGATCGCCTGGATGTTTCTGTTGTCTTTCCCTCCATGCCAGAAGTCATGCGCCTAAGTAAAATGGGTAGCTTTTCCCTGGCACAATTGGGTCAGTCAAAAAGTGCGATCGCGCAATTCATGCGGAAACGCAAAGAAAAATCCGGCGCGGGTTTCCAAGATGGGATGCTGAAGCTTTTGCGAACACTGCCGCAAGTGCTGAAGTTTTTACCAATGGATAAGGCACAGGATGCCCGAAATTTCATGCTCAGTTTTCAGTATTGGCTAGGTGGTTCTCCAGAAAATCTGGAAAACTTCTTGCTAATGCTAGCTGATAAATACGTATTTAAAGGTTTAGAGAAACAAAATTTTGCACCTTCTACATATCAACAGCCGGTGGTTTATCCCGATTTAGGGATTTGGCATCCTTTGGCTCCCAGTATGTTTGAAGATGTCAGAGAGTACCTAAATTGGTACACAGCTCGTAAGGATATCTCTAGCGATCTCAAAGATCCCTTAGCTCCTTGTGTTGGGTTGGTATTGCAACGCACTCACCTAGTTACAGGGGATGATGCCCATTATGTCGCAATGGTGCAGGAGTTGGAAGCATTAGGCGCACGGGTACTACCTGTTTTTGCTGGTGGTTTGGATTTCTCCAAACCTGTGGATGCGTACTTCTACGAACCAAATACCAACACACAGTTAGTAGATGCAGTGATATCGCTGACTGGTTTTGCTTTAGTTGGTGGCCCAGCCAGACAAGATCATCCCAAAGCAATTGAATCACTCAAACGCTTAAACCGTCCTTACATGGTGGCGTTACCCTTAGTATTCCAAACCACAGAAGAGTGGATGGATAGCGATTTAGGGTTACATCCAATTCAAGTAGCTTTGCAAATTGCGATTCCTGAATTGGATGGGGCAATTGAGCCAATTATATTATCGGGTAGAGATGGGACTACAGGGAAAGCGATCGCACTGCGCGATCGGGTTGAAGCTGTAGCCGAACGCGCCTTAAAATGGGCTAACCTCCGTCGCAAGCCGAAGCTGGATAAAAAAGTCGCCATCACCGTTTTCAGTTTCCCGCCAGATAAAGGCAACGTCGGAACCGCCGCCTACTTAGATGTATTCGGCTCAATCTACGAGGTGATGAAAGCCCTCAGAAATAACGGCTACGACTTGCCAGAATTGCCAGAATCCGCCGAAGCGCTGCTGCAAGAAGTCATCCACGACGCCCAAGCGCAGTACAACAGCCCGGAACTCAACGTTGCTTACAAAATGTCGGTTCCTGAGTATGAGGCGCTAACCCCCTACTCTCAACGCCTTGAAGAAAACTGGGGTCCACCTCCCGGACATCTCAACAGCGATGGGCAAAATCTGCTGATTTATGGTAAGCAATTCGGTAACGTCTTCATCGGTGTCCAACCGACATTTGGTTACGAAGGCGACCCGATGCGGCTGTTGTTCTCGCGTTCAGCTAGTCCTCACCACGGTTTTGCTGCCTACTATACTTACCTAGAGCAAGTTTGGAAAGCTGATGCAGTGCTGCACTTTGGTACACACGGTTCCTTGGAATTCATGCCAGGTAAACAGATGGGGATGTCTGGCGATTGTTATCCAGATAACTTAATTGGTTCAATTCCTAACCTGTATTACTACGCAGCGAATAATCCGAGTGAAGCGACAATTGCCAAACGTCGGAGTTATGCCGAAACAATTTCTTACTTGACACCGCCGGCAGAAAATGCTGGTTTGTATAAAGGCTTGAAGGAACTCAGCGAGTTAATTGCTTCCTACCAAACCTTGAAAGATAGTGGACGCGGTGTTTCCATTGTTAACAGCATCATGGATAAATGCCGGATCGTGAATCTGGATAAGGATATTAACCTGCCAGAAACCGATGCCAGAGACATGAGTGCCGATGAGCGGGATAATATTGTTGGCAACGTCTACCGCAAGTTGATGGAAATTGAGTCTAGGTTGTTGCCTTGTGGGTTGCACGTCATTGGTAAACCTCCAAGTGCAGAAGAAGCGATCGCAACTCTGGTCAACATTGCTAGTCTAGATCGTCAGGAAGAAGGACTTCAAGGCTTACCGGGAATTATCGCTAACAGCATTGGGCGTAACATTGATGATATTTACCAAAATAGCGATCGGGGCATTTTACAAGATGTCCAGTTATTGCAAGATATCACCTTAGCAACCCGTGCAGCAGTTAGCGCCCTTGTTCAAGAGCAAATCGACGCCGAAGGGCGAGTTTCTCTGGTTTCCCGGTTGAATTTCTTCAACATGGGCAAAAAAGAACCTTGGGTAGAATCATTGCATAAAGCAGGTTATCCCAAAGTTGACACAGCCACACTCAAACCCCTATTTGAGTATTTGGAATTCTGCCTCCAGCAAGTTTGTGCCGACAACGAACTAGGGGCATTACTCAGAGGCTTAGAAGGTGAATACATCCTACCTGGCCCTGGTGGCGATCCCATCCGCAACCCGGATGTATTGCCCACAGGTAAGAATATCCATGCACTCGATCCTCAATCCATCCCAACAACAGCAGCAGTACAATCAGCCAAAATTGTCGTAGACAGGCTTTTGATCCGTAACAAGGCGGAAAACGAAGGAAAATGGCCAGAAACCATTGCCTGTGTCCTCTGGGGAACCGATAACATCAAAACTTACGGTGAATCCCTAGCCCAAATTATGTGGATGGTGGGCGTGCGTCCAGTTCCTGATGCCTTGGGACGGGTGAACAAGTTGGAATTGATATCTCTAGAAGAGTTGGGACGCCCCAGAATTGATGTGGTAATCAACTGTTCTGGTGTATTCCGCGACTTGTTCATCAACCAAATGAACCTGCTAGACCAAGGGGTAAAGATGGCGGCTGAGGCGGATGAACCCTTAGAAATGAACTTTGTTCGCAAACACGCTTTGCAGCAAGCTGAGGAAATGGGGATTAATCTGCGTCAAGCAGCGACGCGTGTTTTCTCCAACGCTTCTGGTTCCTACTCGTCAAATATCAACTTGGCGGTAGAAAACAGCACTTGGGACAGCGAAGCGGAGTTGCAGGAAATGTATCTCAACCGGAAATCCTTCTCCTTCAATTCCGATAACCCCGGAATCATGGACGAATCCCGGCAGATTTTTGAAAGTACATTGAAAACTGCTGATGCAACTTTCCAAAATCTCGATTCTTCCGAGATTAGCTTAACGGACGTTTCCCACTACTTCGATTCAGATCCTACTAAGCTTGTGGCAAGTCTGCGCGGTGATGGTAAAAAACCAGCATCTTATATTGCAGATACAACCACAGCTAATGCCCAAGTGCGGACATTATCAGAAACCGTGCGTTTGGATGCGCGTACCAAATTGTTAAATCCCAAGTGGTACGAGGGGATGTTGTCTCACGGTTACGAAGGTGTGCGCGAACTCTCCAAGCGGTTGGTGAATACAACGGGTTGGAGTGCGACAGCTGGCGCTGTGGATAACTGGATTTACGAGGATACTAATGAAACCTTCATCAAAGATGAAGAAATGCAGAAACGGTTACTGAACCTCAACCCCCATTCTTTCCGCAAGATTGTATCAACTTTGTTGGAAGTGAATGGACGCGGTTATTGGGAGACTAGCGAGGATAATTTAGATCGTCTGCGCGAGTTGTATCAAGAGGTTGAAGACCGGATTGAAGGGATAGAATAATCCCTAATCATAAATGTAGGGACGTTTTATAGAACGTCTCTACATAAAAAACGGTTTTGACAAATTGGATGGAATGCGGCTAAATGAAAATCAAATATATAATTATAGATATGTATGTCTGCTAAAGATGTCTTTCATGAAGTTGTCAAAACAGCTTTACAGAAAGATGGTTGGCAAATTACTCACGATCCACTCACAATTAGCGTGGGAGGAGTTAACCTTTCGATTGATTTAGCCGCCCAAAAGCTGATTGCAGCAGAACGTGAAGGACAAAAAATTGCAGTCGAAGTCAAAAGTTTTTTAGAAAGGTCGTCTGCTATTTCAGAATTTCATACAGCATTAGGACAGTTTATTAATTATAGAGGTGCATTACGACGGGGGCAACCAGAGCGTGTTTTGTATTTAGCAGTACCTTTAACAACTTACAAAACATTTTTTAAACTTGATTTTCCTAAAGAGATGATAGCAGAAAATCAAGTGAAAATGCTTATTTATGATGTAGAACAAGAGGTGATTTTCCAATGGATAAATTAACTCGATATCGCCAGCTTGTACAACAGATATTACATGATTATAGTGAGCAAAAACCAGCTAACGGAAATATAGAAGTTGAAACAATTTTTGATACAGAACGTGACCATTATCAAATAGTTCATGTAGGGTGGGAAGCTCAAGACTGGGTACATAGTTGTATTATTCATATTGATATTAAAGGTAGTAAAATTTGGCTTCAGTGGAATGGTACAGAAGATGATATTGCAGCTAATTTGGTAGCTGCGGGAGTTTCCAAGGAAGACATTGTGTTAGGTTTTCAGTCTCCTTTTATGAGACAGTTTACAGAATATGCAGTGAGTTAGGAGATGTTTTGAAAATCTCCAAGTACTACTTAATGAATGTTAACCTTGGTAACTGAATAAAAAAACAAGAGTTATGACAAATGTTTATGCTCAACAACTAGAATTATTTCAATTATTTGAACCTGCAAGTATCATAATTTCTCACTCAAAATTTACATTTATAGATTTATTCGCTGGCATAGGTGGATTTAGAATTCCTCTGCAAGAGTTAGGAGGAATATGTCTAGGCTATTCGGAAATTGATAAAGAAGCTATTAAAGTTTACCAAAATAATTTTATTCGTGATGTCAATACTAACGAAGCATATTTAGGAGATATTACTCATTTAAATAAGCTCCCATTTGAGATAGATTTGCTAGTTGGCGGTGTTCCTTGTCAACCTTGGTCAATAGCTGGTAAATTACAAGGTTTAGACGACCCCAGGGGGAAGCTATGGATTGATGTTTTTAGAGTCGTCAAAGCTAACCAGCCCAAGGCATTTATATTTGAAAATGTTAAAGGTTTAACAGAGCCAAGAAATAGAAATAGCCTGGAATATATACTTAATAATCTTACAGCATGTGGTTATGTAGTTAAATACCAAGTGCTTAATTCCTACGATTTTGGTTTACCTCAAGATAGAGATAGAATATTTATTGTTGGAATTAGAAATGATATTGATAAATGCTGGGCTTTTATCTTTCCTCACTCCTTAGATAAACAGCTAAAACTTTATGATGTAATTGCTGGTATTCAACATAGTAATTTTGCGAAAAAGAAATTTCCACCAGAAATTTTATTTTCTGATGGTAAAATCCCAGCATCTAGAGGTAGATTTCAAAAAATAGATGAATTAAATGATTTTTTCACTTTTGCTGATATCAGAGATGGACATACTACTATTCATTCTTGGGACTTAATAGAAAAAACTTTGAGAGAAAAACTCATTTGTCAAACTATATTGAGAAATAGAAGAAAGAAAATTTATGGACTTAAAGATGGTAATCCTTTAGAGCTTAAAGTATTACAAGCTCTCATTCCTAGTTTACAGATTGAAGAAATAAACACTTTAGTAGCTAAAGAAATTCTACATCTTGTCGAGGGTAAAGGCTATGAATTTGTTAATTCTAAAATTTCTTCAGGAATTAATGGAATTTCTAAAATATTCTTGCCTCATGCTGAGGCTATTGCAACTTTAACAGCAACCGGAACTAGAGACTTTGTTGCAACTATATCTATAGAATGTCAGGAGCCAGAAGCATATAAGCAAACTTTTATTCAAGAAATTTATATCAAAAATAAATATAAACCTTTAACAGCTAAAGATTATGCTATATTACAAGGATTTCCAGAAACTTTTAAAATCGCTGAGAGTGAGAGTACAGCGAAGCATCAATTTGGTAATGCGGTTTCCGTTCCTGTCGTTTACCATTTAGCAAAAGCTTTGTTAAATATAATTCTACAGGTTTAATTTTCAATATGGCAGCTATTAGTTTAAACACTCACGTAGCAATTAAAGGTTATTTAGAGGGTTTTCTTCAGGGTCTGATAGATGAATATAAAGGACGTAAAATTTTAAAGCTTAATAGTGCAGTAGAGTATCTATCAAGATATTCATCTAACGGAGAATTAAAGCCATTTCAAGCGGCACTTATACCACCAGAATTAATACGTATCAATCAATTTGAACGTGGCTTGAGTACCAGATTGGGAAATTCTCTAGAAGAATGCGCTCGCTTAATTGCTCTAGAACATCACCAAGATGTACGTCGAGGTTATGATGTTAAAGCGGAAGTCAGTAATGCTGCTTTTGCAGAAGCTGAACTGCAAAAACAAAATTACGAATCTGCTGCTAAAAAAGAACAAGCAAAGCCAACTTTTGAACAGATGATAACAGCAGTCTTGAATGCTAGACGCACTGATGATTTAAAAACAAAGGTGGTTCGCGCTGACCTTTACATTATGGAGAAAGATGGCACAGAATTATTATTTGAAATTAAAGCTCCTAAACCAAACAAAGGACAATGTTTAGAAGTCTTGCAACGTCTACTTAGATTTCATTTACTGCGCGGTGTAAATCGTCCCCAATTACAAGCTTACTATGCTATGCCTTATAATCCATATGGTGTAACCAAAGCTGATTATAAATGGACACAGGCAAAAAGTTATTTACCTTTTGAAGAGGCTGTAATTATCGGAAATGAATTTTGGAATATTGTAGGGGGAGCAACTGCTTATGAAGAATTATTAGAAATCTATCTGGAAGTGGGACGGGATAAAAGTAAATATATGTTGGATGCTTTAGCTTTTGGGTTTTAAGAGTTGTTTAACAAACACAACCAGGGGTAAAAACTTAATCAATATCATAACAGGCGATGTCTAACGATAAGCCGCTGCGCGTCTACGCTTTATTTTTGAGGTTTTCTGCAAAGCGATCGCTCACTCTTCCATAACAGGCGATCGCTTTGTTTTTGGGGTTTTATGTAAGGCGATCGCTCACTCTTCCATACAAGCGATCGCTTAGTTTTTGAGGTTTTCTGCAAGGCGATCGCACACTCTTCCATACAAGCGATCGCTTTGTTTTTGAGGTTTTCTGTAAGGTGATCGCTCACTCTTCCATACAAGCGATCGCTTTCTATAATATCATCATAAAATAAGTGTAACCTCTAGGCTCCATTGCCTATCCTGCTTATGAATGCCCTAACAGTCAATCTTAAACCTGTGCTGGAATTGACAGATGAGCAGTTTTTCCAGCTATGTCAAGCAAACCGCGATTTGAGGTTTGAACGCACTGCAACCGGAGAACTAATTATCATGCCACCAACCGGCGGAGAAACCGGAAATCGTAACGCTGGGCTAACTGCTCAACTTTGGATTTGGAATGAGCAAAATAAACTGGGTATTGTCTTTGATTCCTCTACAGGTTTTAAACTTCCCAATGGTGCAGACCGTTCACCTGATGCTTCTTGGATAAAGTTAGAACGATGGGATGCTTTAACTGAAGAAGAAAAACAAAAGTTTCCACCCATTTGTCCTGATTTTGTTGTTGAGTTACTTTCGCCAAGTGATAGTTTGAAAGTCGCTCAAGAAAAGATGAAGGAATACATAGATAATGGTGTGCGTTTGGGTTGGTTAATTAATCGTAAATCCCGGCAAGTGGAGATTTATCGCGAAGGTCAAGAGGTTAAGGTGTTGGAATCGCCTGTTACTTTGTCAGGAGAAGATGTTTTACAGGGGTTTATTTTGAATTTAGCAACGATTTGGTAATGATTACCCGACTTTTGGGATATCATATCAAGTCCGGGTGATTAAAGACTATTGATTATGCATAATTGGCAAGATATTACTGATGATAGATTAGTAAGACCAATACATCCCGGCGAAGTAATTGCAGATATTTTAGATGATTTAGATATTAATACCGCAAATTTTTCAGAAATTTTAGGAGTATCTAATCAAAAAATTCAGGAAATTATTAATGGTCAAAAATCAATCACAGTAGATATAGCAATACGTCTTGGTAAAGCTTTAGGAAATGGCCCAAGTCTTTGGCTCAATCTTCAGCAAAAAGTTGATCTTTGGGATGCTTTGCAGAGCCATAAAGAAGAATATGAGCAAGAAAAGTAACACGCATTCCTTCTGGTAAAGAAACAGGGTAAAAATTATTTGTTGCTGATAAGTATTCCCACTCTATCGCTTTTGGATCTTTGCTAATACTCCATTCAGACAGATTAGGTTTTAATTTCTCAGATTCAATAATACTTTCTTCTAACCCTAATCTTTCAGCCAGTTCAGCAATTGTATAACAAGCGTTATCTTTGTGGATATAAACTTCATTACCGTCTTCACGCTTGATAAAACCAAAATTAGTTTTCGGATTTCTTCGTTTCTTGCCAAAAAACTTAATTACACCTGTTTCTCTCATACAATATATTATTCAAAAATAAACTTTGTGATAATTATCCCAAAATCATTATCTATAATTATTTATTGTCCTGATTGTATTTTGCACAATCTAATAATATATTTGTTAACCGTATAATTACGTAAAATCATAAAAAATCGTTAATGAAATTGCCTAGAATGCGATCGCTGTTTGGGAGTGTGGGGTGTAATTGTTCTTGGGGAGATTTTGGGAATGTAATCGCTCACTCTTTGACAACAGGCGATCGCTTTATTTTTGAGGTTTTCTGTAAGGCGTAGGCGTAGCCCGTCGTAGACATCGCTCACCCTTCCACACAGGCGATCGCCACATCGCCACATTAGTTACAACGCAAGAACAATCGGTAGGCAAGCTATAATTTATTCAAAGTGAAACTGATATCCCTTTATGTTAACGCTTGAGCAAATTGAGTCCGCCATTCTTCAACTGTCACCTGATGAGTATAAAAAACTCATCGAGTGGTTTGCTGATTTGGACTATCAACGCTGGGATAAGCAATTAGAGAAAGACATTGCTGATGGAAAATTGGAAGCTTTAGCACAGGAAGCGATCGCTGAATTCAATGCGGGTCACTGTCGGGAAATCTGATGCACTATACAACGCGCCGTTTCTGGCAATGTTACAATGCTCTGCCTGAAAATGTGCAACAGACTGCCGATCAATGCTATGAGTTACTGAAAACAGATCCGTCCCATTTATCACTCCATTTCAAAAAGATTGGCAACAAGTATTGGTCAGTTCGAGCAGGACTAAATTACCGAGCTTTAGGTGTCGAGGTAGAAGGTGGAATTTCGTGGTTTTGGATCGGTACACATGCAGAATATGACAAGTTGATCGATAAGTTGTAACTCTGCATAACAAACCCTTTTATTGCCAAATTTTTGGCTGAGGCGTAGAAGGTGAGTTTGTCTTGTCTATAACAGGCGATGTCTAACCACAAGCCGCTGCGCGTCTACGCTTTGTTTTTGAGGTTTTCTGAAAGGCTAACGCTTAGTTTTTGAGGTTTTCTGCAAGGCTAACGCTTAGTTTTTGAGGTTTTCTGCAAGGCTAACGCTTTATTTTTGAGGTTTTCTGCAAAGCGATACCTACGGTGAGCTACGCTAATGCACTCACTCTTCCATATAGGCGATCGCCTACAATCCCATCATACAATCAGCGATCGCAACATACAAAAAAGACTCAAACTATGAATCTGTGATAGTCAAAACTGATGTGATAACACTAAATTCACCATCAAACATCGCTTGAAAAAAAGCATCTGTAACATCTAAATAATTAGGATTTTCTTCAATCAAGTAAATCGCTATACGAGGTATTTTATTGTTGTTAAATGTCCAATCGCCTAAATTAAAAGCTGCTATAAATAAAGGGTTTTGATGAATCCTTAATTCATTTTTTGCTCTAGGCACTTGAGAACCAGTTAATGTAACTTTTAGAGTTTTTAGTTGTGCAAATTTAACTGTTTATTCTGTTAGTATAAGAATGTCTATTCCTTTAATTTTAATTCCAAATTCAAATTCAGGTATAATTACATAAGGACTAATATCAGCTATTTCTTCCCAGAGTACTCCCATTTTTGTACTAAGGCTTCTTGTCACGGAGTTGCTAATTACTAGTAATTTTGCTCCACAGAGTTCAAAAAGATTTCGCGGGTTAGGATGATGCTCAAGTATTGCACTTTTCTTTTCAAAATTAGCTTTTAACCAGTGAATAAAATTATCTGCAAATTTATCAGTTTTACTGCTAATTAACTCAGATTGTCTCTCTAATTCTAGAACTGATAAATTTTGGTGATCTTGTGCAATTTGATATTGAAAATAAGCAGGTGCTATTGAAGAGATAACTTTTCCGTACTTGTACGCTGTATGCAAATCTTCATCCGCAATATGAGTCACATCAATTAATAAAGTATGATTCAAAATTATTACTTTACGTTCTTGGATAGAAAGAGGTAATAGAGTCTCAACCGTTAACTCAGTAGGCATAAAAGCTATATTGAACTCATTGGGTTTTCTTAGTGTTCCCCAAATTATCCACTAAACTGCAACATCTACATTTTTAAGGTTTTCTGGGCGATCGCTTTATTTTTGAGGTTTTCTGCAAGGTGATCGCTCCTCATAAACTATCGAAGCATAAAATTAAAGCATGACTATTCATAAAACGGATATGCTAAAAACGTTTTGGGCTACTGTTCGGCATGGAAAAATCGAATTGCTGGAGTCAGAGGAATTACCGGAAGGAACAAGAGTGCTAGTGACGCTGCTTCCTGATGATGAAACTGAATTTTGGCTTCAAACCAGTCAAACATCACTCTCATCAGTTTGGGATAATGCTGAGGATGATGTCTATGCCCAACTACTCTAAAAATGACATCATTTTGGTTCAGTATCCCTTTTCAGATTTGTCCAGTTCAAAAGTTAGACCTGCTGTTGTTGTAAGTGCGCCACATGTTTCTCAAGACATCCTAATTACACCCTTGACGAGCAAAACTGGAGCATTGCTAGAAGGTGAGTTTGTCTTGTCTGAATGGTCAGCAGCAGGGCTAAACGTGCCTACAGCAGTCAAGAGAGGTTTATACACAGTGCATAAAAGCTTGGTTGTAAAAGTGATCGGCAAGTTAGCTAATGCTGATGCTGAACTGTTAGAACAATCTTTGCGGTGTTGGCTGGGGTTGTGATAGTATTGGCAACTTTGCAAAATTGAGAATTGAATGCCTAAACAAAGCGATACCTACGGTGAGCTACGCTAACGCACTCACTCTTCCATATAGGCGATCGCTTAGTTTTTGAGGTTTTCTGTAAGGCGATCGCATTTGGTATTTCGGTGACAGCATTTAGTATTTCGGTGACAGCATTTGCTATTTTGGCGACTACATTTGCTATTTCGGTGACTACATTTGCTATTTCGGCGATGCCTACGGCGGGCTTCGCCAACGCATTTGCTATTTCGGTGACAGCATTTGCTATTTCGGCGACTACATTTGCTATTTCGGCGACAGCATTTGTTATTTCGGCGACAGCATTTGTTATTTCGGCGACAGCATTTGTTATTTCGGCGACAGCATTTGTTATTTCGGCGATCGCTGTTACATAAATGATTGAGTTCATCCCGAAACAACAGACAAATACAGGTGGATGAATTAGTAAAAATACAGAGAAACTCTCAATATTAACTCAAGCAGTGGTTAAACTTCAGCAAATTGAATTTATTATTTTTAATAATGAAAGGGAGGAAATTACTTTATGGATAAATTAACAGCATATCGAGAGTTAATTAAGCAGGTGCTAACTGAATATGATAATTTATCTCGTCAATCACCTGATAAAAATGCTGAAAATTGCTTAGTGTTTGATGAAAATCACGATCATTATCTCTGGTTAACTGTAGATTGGCAAGGTAGCAAAAGACTTAAGTATACTCATGTTCATATTCGGATTAAGAATGAAAAAATTTTCATAGAAGAAGACTGGACAGAAGAGGGAATAGCGACTGAATTAATGAATTAAAGATATTCTAACAAATAGAGGTTTGATGCTCACTATTATACTTTTTTTGTCTTTAAGTCAAATATACACAGCGATCGCTTATGTCTAACGACAAGTCCTACGGGTTCGGGGGTAACGCTCCTAACGTCGCTAACGCTGCGCTATCACTCTTAGTGTCTCCCGCGACCCCCTCACTACTCTGCGTCTACGCTTTGTTGGGGAATTAAATCATCATAAATCAGTGTATTTCCCTCTCTCAGTATAATTATCTAATTATAAATTCAGTAACATTATTGATATGTAATTCAATTGATCAATTTACTGCCGTGTAAAATTATCGATTTTTCAGATAATTTACTATTTTAAACTACGGCAAACTTATCAATATACGGGTGTTTATGTGTAGTCAAAGTCCGGTAAAATCATCGACTTGTGAGGAAATTTATTAATAAAAATTCCGGCAAAATTATTAGTTAAATTAACTTTTTTTATTCCTATACAACTTGAAATCGCGTGCTAGAATTACAGCAAAACTGCCTTATGAATAGTCGGTAAAGTTGATTATAGTTGCTGTGGTAATTGATTTTATCAGGCTTAAGTATGGGGATTTGAAACAAGACTTAATAATTTAAGTCCCAGAGAAAAATCATTGGGGTAAAACTATAAATTATGAAGGACGTTACTAGTTTTTTTAGTACTCTATTTGTTGTTAGCGCTGGACTATATTTACTACCTCATTCGGTAGCCGATGCAGTTGCCTTAAGCAATGGCACAATCGCCTTTCTCAAACCACCACGTTTAGTTAGTGCCAGCACTCCATACAGCAATACAAGTGTTCCGAATGCGAGGTACTATTTCACTCTGGAAGTGCCAGCGACGGCTGGGGAACCGTTGCAACAGGTTACTTTTAACCAGATTGAGGGGACTGAAGATATTGAATTCAATCAGAAAGATACTTTTGCTTTTGAAGGTACACGCAATCACCAAGGTTCAAAGTTGGCACTCAAAGCCGTAAAAGGCGGCGACAAACAACAGACTTTCACAGTAACCTTTGATACTCCTGTACAGCCAGGTAAGACGGTTACTATTGGTCTGCAAACTTATTACAATCCTTTTAATGGTGGCGTCTATTTATTTGGCGTTAAGGCTTTTCCCTCTGGTGAGAAAACTGCTGGCCAATTTATCGGCATTGGACGCTTGCAATTTTACGGAAACATGAGGTAAAGAGAATTAATTTCATCTTACCTATTCGACGCAGAATCTGTTATTTTATAGCGTTCCCTAATCTACTGAGGTACAGCTTAACCTCATCCCCAACCCTCTCCGAACTCACGGAGACGGGTTAGTGGGTGAGGTTTTGATTTTGATTAGTAATATCAATAAATTTTAATAGCCTCTTGTTTTTTAGCACAATCTATGTAACTCTCATAATTATATATTACGGCAATCCGATCGAGTTACCGTATAATTAGTAGCAAATTAGCTAGGTTAGCCAATAAACTCAAAATTTAATGCCAAGCAAACTTTTAGCGTTTATTACAAGGGTTCTTGAAGGCTATGTCTGAGCCACGCTACGGGATCTGGATTCCTGTTTCCGGCAACTGCGGTGTAGTCAACCACCCTCTTGAACCTCGTGATGCCAGTTACAAATGAGCCAAGGATCTCCTCCAGTTGGTTGAAGGGTGCGGGTTTACTACAACTTTGATTGCAGAATACATCATTAATCTCAGAAATCAACAATTAGATTAGCTGGAAACTTGGATTAGTATCCTTTGAGTCTTTATCCAGAAAAACCCTTCACTGAGGAAGGATTGAAACTTTTGGACTCGACGAAACAGTTTCTCGCTGATCAAAAGTTGTTGAAGTCTGACTTTTACTGCAAACATAAACACTTCAAACTAAAAATTAGGTGATGCTCCTTGTTAGTCACTATATATACTAAAACCAAATATTTAATAGTCATTCAAATCGGGGTGATAGGAATCATATCTAAAGATATTTTGAAGTTTTTAAATAGCAAGCTAGCATCTCAACCAAGCTTAGAAGTAAAAGTTGTTACTTTTAACATTGAGCTTTCATGAATAATACTATAAAGGAATTCAAAATCAATTTAGTACGATTAAACCTAGTTTCCTTAAGGACACTCTTATTAACAACCAGTATCAGGGGCGAATAGTACCTGTATTTTCAAGACTGCGAAATAATGAAGGATGATATTTTTGCTACTTCATCCTTCAGAAATTAGGATTTACTAAACTGAAACTGTGACATTACTGGAGAAGAAAGCAATGTTTTTCGGACAAATTGAAAAAGAATTATTTTGTGGAGAAATTTGGTCAATTTGGCAAAACAATAAATTACCAGATCATCTACAGTTATTAGTGGATCAAGAACTAGGAAAACGGGATATCTGGGAACTCCAGAGCCAAGAGCCTGATAATCAGCCTATCCATCCAAGTCTTAATGAGGATTCTAGTCATTCAACAAGTATTTAACAACAGAGGTAGGTTGTGACAGTGAAACAGCGTTTGTACCTTGGGATTCTTTTTATTGGCTGTGGCATTTATCGCTCATTTCAGTGTATGTAAGAGAAAATCTACAGCCGTTTAATGCAAATTCGTCCACAATTTCTTTTACCTAGCAAGCCAAGGAATCAATATTAATGGCACATCTGTTTGAACCATTCAAGATTCGTGAAGTTACCTTTCGCAACCGCATCGCCGTTTCACCGATGTGTCAATATTCCAGTACAAATGGATATGCTAATGATTGGCACGTGATTCATCTGGCTTCTCGCGCAGTGGGCGGTGCAGGTATAGTGCTAACAGAAGCAGCAGCTGTAGAGTCGCGTGGGCGCATTAGCCCCCAAGATTTAGGAATCTGGTCAGATGCACACATAGAAACTTTGGCCAAAACTGTGGCATTGATTCATAACTTTGGCGCTGTTGCAGGTATTCAACTTGCTCATGCAGGCAGAAAGGCCAGCACTGCCAAACCGAGTAAGGGAGGGAAAGTGCTGGATGAATCTCAGGAAGGTTGGCGTCCCTTGGTTTCGAGTAGTGCGATCGCTTTCAGCAAAGATAGCCCAATTCCAGAAGCCCTCAGTCTTGAGGGAATTCAACAAGTTATTAACGCCTTTGTCGAAGCTGCTAAACGTTCTCTGCAAGCTGGCTTCAAGGTAGTGGAAATTCATGCTGCCCACGGTTATCTACTGCACCAGTTTCTCTCACCCCTTTCTAACCAACGGCAAGATGATTATGGTGGCAGCTTTGAAAACCGGACTCGTCTGCTTAGAGAAGTTGTTCAAGCAGTCCGAGAAGTTTGGCCCCAGACAAATCCCCTCTGGGTGCGTATTTCTGCCACCGATTGGGTAGATAAGGGTTGGGACATTGAGCAAAGTATCGCTTTAAGTGACAAACTCAAGTCTCTAGGAGTTGATCTCATCGATAGTTCATCGGGGGGCATTATACCTAGCATCAATATACCAATTAAACCTGGTTATCAGACTCAGTTTGCCGAACGCATCCGCCGTGAAGCCAATATTCATACAGGAGCGGTGGGCTTAATTACATTCCCTGAACAAGCTGACGAGATTATTCGTACAGAAGTAGCTGATATAGTGCTGTTGGGACGTGAACTACTCCGCAATCCTTACTGGCCGCATCTGGCAGCCAAACAGCTGGGACACGATAAACTCTGGCCTGTTCAATACGACCGAGCTTGGCTGTGATTTCACCTATGCTTCATTGAGCATCAACCACTTCAAACCCTTGCTGCTTGGCGGTAGGGGTTTTGGGTTGATTTGCAAGAATTGTGGGTATTCGGCTAGACATGGTAGAGTACGTACTCTAGTCATACTGCCGCGATTTTTTTGAGATAATAGTAAGTATACAAAATTTATGCTTTACTAACATTAAGTATTGCTAACACTCTTTCAGGAATGTTGAGACGTTACAAAAGCTCGTAGTAAGCGGCTCTAGCCCTTGAAATTGAGCGATAAATCGCTCACTACGAACCACTAGTTCATATTTTCAAGTGAAGTCTATTTTGACAAAACAGGGAAACGCTCATGCTACCAAGTAATAGAGAAAACTTCCAAAAAGACAAACTAAAGTTTGTTTCTTTTGAACTTCCGTCTGCGCTTAAATCGTTGAATTTCTCTTGTTTCGTTATCGGAGAAAGCTTATCTTTTTTTGGGTCTTGGATGACTCAAATTGCTTTGGTATGGTTAGTTTATCAATTAACTAATTCGGCTGTATTAGTGGGTGTGGCTGGATTTACAAATCAAGCTACGGGTTTGATTATTACACCTTTGGTAGGAGTATTGCTAGATCGCTGGAATTTACGATATGTCCTATTAACTACTCAGCTAGTATCTATTGTGCTATCTTCTACCCTAACTTTTCTAACTCTTAGTGGTAACATCAATGTTGCATGGATTATTGCCATTGGCACACTTCAGGGAACGGTAAAAGCTTTCGATTTACCAGCCCGTCAGGTAATTATTCCCAGACTTTTGGATAAGAAATCAGATACTTATAGTGCGATGGGTTCCCATTCATTCTTGATTAATACAGCGAAGTTTGTTAGTCCGATGATTGCGGGTTTACTGATTGCTCGATCTGGTGCAGCTTCCTGTTTTTTAGTAGATAGTATTAGTTATCTACCATTTGTATCTGCAATCTTAACTGTCAAAATCAACCCAGTTATAAATAATTTATCTACTCAAAAATCAGAAATTTGGAAAAACCTTAAAGAAGGGTTTGTTTACGCATACGAATTTTTGCCAATTAAATATTTATTATTCTTGCAAATGGTTATCTGTTTTATGGGAATGACTCACGTCAATTTAGTCCCCATTTTTGCCCAAGAAGTTTTGAAGGGTAACGCTGAAACTATGGGTTTTTTGATGACAGCTTCGGCTCTTGGTTCTATAGTTTCAGGTATTTATCTGATCTCTAGAAAAAATGTTATAGGATTGGGAAAGATTATAGCAAGTTCTGCCGCAATTTTAGGTTTAGGTTTAATAGTTTTTTCTCGCTCAACCAGTTTAGAGATTTGTCTAGTATTCATGTTTATCATCGGCATGAATAATAGTCTAACTTTGGCTTCAATTAATAACTTTATGCAATCAATTCTTCTTGAGGAAGATAAAAGAGGTAGAGTAACTAGTATATTTACAACTGGTTTCTTAGGAATCCTACCTTTTGGCAATTTATTTTTCGGAGCATTAGCAGGTCATCTAGGTGTTACTAATGCTTTATTATTTGGCGGTATTTGTTGCATTTTAGGAGCATATTTTTTTAGTAGACAACTGCCCCAAATAAGAAAGATAGTGCATCCAATTTACGCAGAGTTGGGCTTACTTCCACAGTCAACGAAAATCGGCGGAAATCCCATCCCTTCAAGGGGTGGGAGGAATAGCCGCCCGCCGATTTAGTCATTAGAGACGCGATTAATCGCGTCTGTACTGTCATTGGTTATTGGTACTAATGACTAATGACTCGAAATCCCCCGGCTTCAAGCCGGGGGATGAGTTAACTGTTTAACTACGTTTCATACCCCATTTTTGCACTGTTCTGATTTCAATTAATCGAAAAATATAATCGACAGCTAAACCCAAAATTGCAATCACCACTAATCCGGCAAATACGCGATCGGTTTGCAGGAAGTAGCGACTGTTATTAATCTGCCATCCCAAACCGCTAGTAGCACCCCCTGAACCAAACACTAACTCAGATGCAATCACGGTGCGCCAACCAAAAGCCCAAGCAGTTCTCAAGCCTGTTAAGATGTGAGGCAATGCAGCAGGGAGCATAATTTCTCGAATCAGTCTAAAACCATCTAGACCCAGGTTTTTCCCCACCATCAGAACCGTTGGGTTGATGGTACTGAGTCCCATTTCTGTATTTAGGGCAATCGGCCAAGTTGTAGCATGGGCAGTAACTACGATAATCGAAACAGAAGTGAACCCAAACCAAATTATCACTAGGGGTAAAATAGCGATCGCAGGTAAGGGATTCAGCATCGAACTCAGCACAATTAGCAAATCTTGACCAAAACGAGAAACTTTGGCGAAAGCTGCTAAAGTCGTACCCACAATCACACCCAAGACCATACCAGTACATAACACGGACAAAGTGCTGAGTGTTGCTTGCAGCAGTTTTTGACTCAATAAATCTTGCCACAGTACTTCTAGGACTGCTATTGGGCCAGGAATTAGTAAGGCGGGAACTTGGGAAACTGATACATACAATTGCCAAAAAATCAATAGACCACAAAAAATCACTCCGCGCCTGAAAGTACTACTGGCTTGGAGTGAAGCATATAACTTCTCAAATTTATCGGAATTTGCTGTTGTTCGAGTCACAAATCTCATACTCGAAAAGCCTCACGACGGGAATCATTGCCGAGTAAACTTTCTAAATAGGCAGCAACTTCGACAAACTTATTAGTGTTGATCTCATTAATCTCTGCGGTATCTACAATTTCTTTGACAGTTCCAGGTACTGGTGTCATCACTAAAACTCGATGTCCCAGGTAAACAGCTTCTTGTATGGAATGGGTGATTAAAATGATTGTCAACCCTGTATTCTGCCAAATAGTATTGAGTTCGTATTGCAGCTGAGTCCGTGTCAGCGCATCCAAAGCGCCAAAAGGCTCATCCATTAGGAGAACTTGAGGTTTTACAGCTAAAGCGCGGGCGATCGCTACCCGTTGTTTCATCCCGCCTGATAACTGATGGGGATACTTATTGACAGCTGCTGAGACTCCCACTAAGTCGAGATATCTTACAGCTTCAGCAATGGCAGCTTTCCCAGCAGCTTTACCTGTAGTCTCAAGGGCATAAACAACGTTTTCCACCACAGTCTGCCAAGGTAGAAGTTGTTCAAAATCCTGAAAGACAACGATCCGATCTGGGCTGGGAACAGAGATGCGTTTACCTGCCATCAGTAATTCTCCGCTACTGATAGACTGAAAACCAGCGATCGCCTTTAACAGCGTACTCTTTCCACAACCCGATGGCCCAATAATTACAAACTTTTCTCCTGGTTTGACAGCAAAGCTAACATTTTCTACAGCCAGAAATTTATTCTTACCTTCGCTGTAGGTGATTTGTACGTTTTTTGCAAGGATTAATGGTTCTAAATCTGGCATAAATTTAATCTCCCCCAGCGCCTTTGAGCGTTGGTAAAATTAATTCATCAATTGATTTAGGCTGCTTGTCTAGCATACCTATTTCATGCATAAATTTTCCATACTTTAAGAAGGCTCTAGGCTCAAGTCCGTATTCTACTGCTTTATCAGTCAGCCATTTTTTATATTGTTCTGCTGAGACTTTACCACCATCTATTTGAGAGAGGACTTTTGCAGCTTCATCAGGTTTTTCATTCACAAGTTTGGTTGCATCAGCGATCGCTGTGTACAAAGCTTTACCAAACTCAGGATATTGATTGTAAAATTTCTCTGTCGTAAACACACTTGCAGCACTAATCTTACCAAAAATATCAGAACTTTTAAGAATTACTCTACCACCTTTTTCCACTTCTTGAAATTGAAAAGGTGGTGTTGTAAAATGTGCATCAATTTGACCATTTAACAGAGATTGTAAGCCTAATTGGTGAGAAATTGATTGGACATTTTGGTCAAGAGCAGTAGCATTTCGTAATTCTTTTTGTGCTGCACGACGTAATACAATTGCTTGGAGAGAATCGGGTGAAGGCAAACCAATTTTAATTCCTGGTCTAAAGTCCTTCAGGCTTTTAATATTAGGATTTTTTGTAACTAACCAAAACTCACTATGATTAAGTGAAACTAAAATTTTCCAACCGACACCTTTATCCCAGCCTACAAGAAATGGCCCTGGGCCACCTGCACCGACTTGTATTTGATTTGCAATAACTCCATCTCGAATTGCTGCACCATTAGCTAATTCTTTCCATTCAAATTTTGTCTCGGTAAATTGCTTTTCTAAAATTTGCTGTTGCTTAACAATCAGTAAATTAGCGTAATTAATTCCAGGTTGGTAGGCAATTGTTACTTTTTCTGGTGCTTGTGAAGCAGTTTTATTACCAGAAGCACAAGCGACAAATATAAACGTCAATAATGCCAATCCAATCAAGAAACCCCACGGTCTCAATCGCTTAAATCTCATCATGTTTATGCTTTTCCTCTCTAGTTAACATGTCTAAGTAATTTCAAAAGAGTTACTCAACAATAAATCTTGATATTTTTTAAAATACGGTAACTTGATAGAAATACGATATTTTAGAATTTAAACGCAAGTATCACACAGCCAGAAGCAAAAAACAAGGTCTTTATTTTTCTTTATGATATTGAATTCAACCAAACATAGCTGTTGTATTTAGATTTTCTCAAATAAAAATCTTATAACGACACAAACGATAAGCTAAGTGCAAAATGTCCTTCAGACTGGAAGTCTGGGGCTACACAAACAAAGTCCGCCTTCGCGAATACATCATAAATAGCCTGCGTTCGCCCTTGGCGTTCCCGTACCCCTACGGGGAAGCAAGCTACGCGCAGCGTCTCCGTCAGGAGAAGGGTAGCCAGGCTTTGTTCGTGTAGCCAAGCCACTGCGCCCTTGCGGTTTCCCGACTTGTACCGCTAAAGCGGAACCCGCAGGGTAGCATGTGGCGCGCGACTTTAGTCCTTTGGCATTTATTTGTGCAAAATTGGGATGCTCCCGCTTTCTCTCCTCCATCTTCTGAACTTGATTTAGCAGCAGCTTAGGAATGTACTTTGACGACGACTTGACACCTGCGATCGCCAGTATATTTAATCTCCCCCAGCACCTTTAAGCGGTGGTAAAATCAATTCATCAATTGATTTGGGCTGTTTGTTTAACATACCGATTTCATGCATAAATGCTCCACATTTGAGGAAGGCTCTTGGCTCAATTCCGTATGCCACAGCCTTATTCGTGAGCCACTTTTTATATTGCTCCTGTGAGACTTTTCCACCATCTATTTCTGAGAGAATTTTGGCCGCTTCATCAGGTTTTTCATTCACGAGTTTAGTAGCATCTACAATTGTGGTATACAAAGCTTTACCAAACTCAGGATATTGATTGTAGAATTTTTCAGTTGTAAATACACTTGCTATGCTAGTCTTACCAAAAATATCAGAGCTTTTAATAATTACCCTACCACCTTTTTCAACTTCCTGAAATTGAAAAGGTGGCGTTGTAAAATGTGCATCAATTTGACCGGTTAACAGAGACTGCAACCCTAGAGGGTGAGCAATCACTTGCAGGTTTTGATCAAGTGCTGTGGGATTTCCTAAGTCTTTTTGTGCCACCTTCCGCAGTACAATTGCCTGTACCCCATCTAGAGATGGTAAACCAATTTTCATTCCTGGCTTGAAATCTTTGAGACTTTTGATATTGGGGTTTTTCGTGATTAGCCAAAACTCACTATAGTTAAGTGAAGCTAATATTTTCCAGCCCACACCTTTATCCCAACCTACGAGAAACGACCCAGGGCCACCTGCACCAACTTGTATTTGATTAGCGATAATTCCATCCCTAATAGCTCCACCATTCGATAATTCTTTCCATTCAAATTGTGTCTTGGGAAATTGTTTTTCTAAAATTTGCTGCTGCTTGATGATAAGTAGATTAGCGTAATTAATTCCAGGTTGATAGGCAATTGTTACTTTTTCTGGTGCTTGTGAAGCAGTTTTATTACCAGAAGCACAAGCTACAAATACAAACGTCAATAGTGCTAATCCAATCAAGAAACCCCACGTTCTAAATCTCTTGAATCTCATCATTTTTTGCCTTTTGTAAGATATTTATGTTATTTTCTAAATTTAACGAAAGTATCACACAGCTAGCAGCAAAAAACAAGGTCTTTTCAAGCTAGACTCTCACGGACGCTTCGCCCACAACCAGGGCATAAAAATTTCTCCCCCCACTCCCCATCTTGCACTGCCGTAATTTCTCCAGGGCTTTCACAATCTTGCTAAGTTTATTGTAAAAACCTCTTGATTTTCATCACCAGTTGTGAGAAAGTCTGATTTAACAGCTATAAAATACGGTAAATCGATAAATTTACCGTATTTTATAGCTTGAGTGGAAGTAAGCGGTGGTTTTAGCTGTGCTTTAACCCCGGCAAGATGCTATCAGACTGATTACAACTACAGAAGTCTAACAGCCATGTAATCAAGGCATCATATCAGCACTAAATACCTACATGACTTTCAGGAGAATCACCTCCTGTGCAAGTTACCTTCCACAAATTTCATCCCAAATCCGGTGAGATTACCCTGTTTCTCTGGAGGTGGGTGTCTCGTATGTGACGCAAAGTTATTCTAGCTTTTAGCTGCTCATGTACTCACTCATGACTAAATTTTTGGATTATTTTTTGCCAGTGGAGAACATCTCATGCAAGCAGATCCTAATTCTGATCAAGGCTTCGAGCAAGATGCTCAGGCTAATAACGAAATAGATAAACTGAAACAACCTTATGTAGCTAGCAAACATTTTTTTGGTAGTCACGCCAGTAGACGCTCATTTCTCGGTCGCGCTGGTTTATTTAGTGCCGCTAGCGTTGTTGCAGGCGTTTTAGGTTCACCTTTCTCCTCAAAAAAGGGAGAAGATATTGTACAAGCCCAAGATATCAACAGGCGCTATAATCGATCCTTCGACTACAACAGCTTTGTTAATAAAGCTTATCGAGTACGTGTTGAAGCAGCCAGACTTGAACGGAGTATTCCCATTCCGCCGCATCCAACCAACGGCGATGAGGAGCGTTATCCCAACAAAATCGGCTCTGACAGTAGGGGACTACCGCATAACGGGCGAGGCGAAGTCAACCTGCAAGCTTACAACTCTTTAACCAAAGCACTGACAACGCAAAACCCGAATGATTATGAAAATATTATCTTGGGTGGCGGCAGAAAGCTGGTCAATCCTCAAGGACCCCTGGCAATTAGCCTAGAAGGAATCAATGCAGCGCAAATAGCTGTGCCGCCACCACCAGCTCTAGCTAGTGCAGACCGCGCTGCTGAAGCAGTTGAACTCTACTGGCAAGCTTTACTCCGAGATGTACCTCTTTCTAAGTTCCAAAACAATACTGACAACCCAAAAGTCTTGGCAGCCGTCGAAGACCTCAACAAGCTTTCGGCGTTTCGAGGGCCAAAACAAAATGGCCGTGTCACCCCTCAAACTCTATTTCGTGGTAGCGTCAACTACGTCGGTTCCGGTTCAAGTACAAAATATGTGACTCCGCCAGGGGTACTAGATGGGCCTTACATCTCACAATTTTTGTTGCAAACTATTCCTTGGGGAACTCAGTCTGTTTCGCCATTGATTATTACTGCTCTTCCTGGTAATGACTTTCTCCTCAATTTCCCGGAATGGTTGACTATTCAGAATGGAGGTAGTTCAGGGAAGTCCATTAAATATGACCCCAAAAACCGTTACATAGTCACGGTTCGGGATTTAGGTGAGTATGCCCATGTTGGCGGTCCTACATACCTGGGAGCCTCCTTGATTCTTAATAGCAATGGTACACCTTTGAATCCAGGCAATCCCTACGTCAGATCGAAGACCCAAATTGGTGCTAATGCAACGTTTGCACTGGGACATTTCCAAGCCTTGCTTAACTTGGCTAGCTCGCGTGTGATTAGAGCCTCATACTGGCAGAAGTATTATGTACACCGCACTCTGCGCCCGGAAGCCTATGGTGGGCTAGTCTACAACAACATTGTCAATAAAACTCACTATCCGCTTAATTCTGAGGTCTTTAATTCTAATGCTTTGGCTCAAACCTTTAGCACCTTCGGCACCTATCTATTGCCCCAAGCATATCCCGAAGCAGCGCCAACCCATTCCTCCTATTCAGGTGGTGCGGCTGCTACTGCTGGCGTCAATGTCACACTGTTGAAAGCATTCTTTGATGAAAACTTTGTTATCCTCAATCCAGTAGTGCCTGACCCCAATGACCCCACAAAAGTAATTCCTTACAGTGGACCACCACTAACTGTGGGTGGAGAGTTGAATAAACTGGCAACTAACTATGCCATTGGTCGCGGTCACGGCGGTATCCATTGGCGTTCGGATGGTTCAGCTGCTCTAGCTTTGGGAGAAGAGGTTGCTATTAGTCTACTCAGGGATGAGAGACTGGGTTACAACGAAATATTTAATGGCTTCACCTTCACCAAATTTGACGGTACAAGAGTCACAGTGTGAACCGATTTTCGGTATTTATACTGCTTCTTGGAATACAGACCTAACAAGAACAGCCCCTTAAGAGCTAGTGTTGGGGAGTAAGCCTCAAGTTATGGCATGCGATCGCCTATTTCCCACCGAAGGCGATCGCCATAACAGTATATTTTGTACGAAATTCTTAATGTAATCATTGTTAACTACGATAACACGATTGAGTTACAGTAGTTTATAGCCTAGCTTTTGCAAAGTAATGCTTGTCGCAGTGCAATGCTCTGGGAAACCAATGGTAAAAGATTTATCTGGACTGGAAATTACTAGTGATTCATCAGCAACGGTAGATGCCATTGATCGCTTTGTCGATGAGTTATTGGGCGTTGGTAACGATGCCCAAGTTATTCTCAAAGCAATTGAAGCTGATCCGGGTTGTGCGATCGGCAGTATCACAAAGCCTTGAATGTCTTAGAAAAGCACAATGCTGCCCGTGGTAATATTCCCGTGATTCACAGGGAATTAGCTAATACCTACAGCCAGCTAGGACACATTAATGAAGCACATCGAGCTTGTCAACTTGCATTAAAACTTTCACAACGTTATCAAAAAGTAGAGCAAACACTATGACGACATACGTAAATCTCGGAAAAAGTGGACTGAAAGTATCACGCCTGGCTCTGGGTACTATGACTTATGGTTCTCGTAAATTGCGAGAATGGGTGTTGGAAGAAGAAGAGAGTCGCCCGTTTATTCAACTAGCTTTGGAATTGGGGATAAACTTTTTTGACACCGCCGATGTTTACTCTTTAGGTGCAAGCGAAGAAATTTTGGGACGTGCGCTTAAGGATTTTGCAAAAAGAGATCAGGTCGTCATTGCTACCAAAGTCTTTAGTAAAATCGGTGATGGCCCCAATGACCGTGGACTATCTCGCAAACATATTTTTGACAGCATTGATGCCTCATTACGGCGGCTACAAACAGATTACGTCGATTTGTACCAAATTCACCGTTGGGACTACGAGACACCAATTGAGGAAACCCTAGAGGCGCTGCATGATGTAGTCAAATCAGGTAAAGTTCGTTACTTGGGAATCTCAAGTGTTTACGCATGGCAGTTCGCCAAAGCTCTTTACACCGCAGACAAACACGGCTGGACTCGCTTTGTATCTATTCAAAACCATTACAATTTGGTTTATCGAGAAGAAGAGAGAGAGGTGATACCCTTATCTCTAGATCAAGGAATTGGGATTATTCCTTGGAGTCCCTTAGCGCGGGGCTTTCTGGCAGGGAATCGCAGCAAGGAAAGCTATGGCGAGACACTACGGGCTAAAACCGATGAATTTGCTCACAATCTCTACTATCAAGATTCGGATTTCCAAATAGTCGATCGCGTCGTAGAATTAGCCCAAAAACGCGGTGTTAAACCAACACAAATCGCCCTAGCTTGGTTGTTGCATCAACCGGGTGTGACGGCTCCAATTGTTGGTGCTAGTAAGATAGAGCATCTCAAAGAAGCAGTGGAAGCTGTGGATTTGAAGCTTTCCGATGAAGAACGCAAATTCCTTGAAGAACCTTACACACCTCATCCCATCTTAGGACATCAGTACCCATCCGCCTCCACCAGTCGTTCATAGCAATATCTGGTTACTAGGGAAGAAGCAAGGGAACAGGGGAGCAGGGAGAGAAAAAACTAATGCCCCATGCATGCCCCATACCCAATGCTCAATGCCCCATGTCCAATCCCTAAAAACTTATGACATACGTAAATCTCGGCAAAAGTGGATTAAAAGTATCACGTATTGCCCTTGGTACTATGACCTTTGGCTCTCGTAAACTACGAGAATGGGCATTAGAAGAAGAAGAAAGCCGCCCCTTTATCAAACTGGCTTTAGAGTTGGGAATTAACTTCTTTGACACTGCTGATGTTTATTCACAAGGCATCAGTGAAGAAATTTTAGGACAAGCACTCAAAGACTTTGCTAAAAGAGATCAAGTAGTAATTGCTACTAAAGTTTTCAGTAAAGTTGGTGAAGGCCCTAATGACAGAGGACTATCTCGCAAACATATTTTTGATGGCATAGATGCTTCCTTGCGGCGGCTACAAACAGATTACGTCGATTTGTACCAGATTCACCGTTGGGATTACGAAACGCCAATTGAGGAAACCCTAGAAGCACTTCATGATGTAGTTAAATCAGGTAAAGTGCGTTATTTAGGAATCTCTAGTGTTTATGCTTGGCAGTTTGCTAAAGCTCTTTATACGGCTGACATACACGGTTGGACTCGCTTTGTGTCCATTCAAAACCACTACAACTTGCTTTACCGCGAAGAAGAACGTGAGATTATACCTCTATCTCTAGACCAAGGGATTGGGATTATTCCCTGGAGCCCCCTAGCACGAGGCTTCCTGGCGGGAAATCGCAGTAAAGAAGGTGGTCAAACAGTACGGTCAAAAGCCGAAGATTTAGAGGGGAACCGCCAGTATCAAGATTCAGATTTCCAAATAGTTGCTCGCGTCGCTGAGTTAGCCCAAAAACGCGGTGTGAAACCAGCACAAATTGCCCTAGCTTGGCTATTGCATCAACCAGGACTTACAGCCCCAATTGTTGGTGCAACCAAGATAGAGCATTTTAAAGAAGCAGTTGAGGCTGTGGATTTGAAACTTTCTGATGAAGAGCGCAAATTCCTAGAAGAGCCTTACCAACCTCATCCCATCATTGGACATCAGTACCCAACATAGCAGGTACTTAAGCAAGTTTGTAGTAGGAACTTCAGTCCTTATTTTTTAAGCACTAAAGTGCTTACTACAAACCCTTTATTACTAGCTTGACAAAGTACTATTAGTTTCTAGGTTGGGTAATAAAATTTAACTCAGATCACTTAACTGAGTTGCAAAAAATAACTCACAAAAGCACTCATCCTGTCGGTTACATTTCTCCCCTTGCTACGTTTCTACCAGGACAAAATCCTGCCTGTACGGATCGAGGTGCGTTCTATCGCCGACCAAAGTATCTGGATGAAATGACGCATTTAGTCAAAGCGATCGCACTCAGGTATCCAGTAATATTCCACATTCGGTTGACCGTTGATTTTGTTTGTTGACAGTTTGCCCACTTTGAAACCGTGTCGTTCGTAAAAAGCACAAGCTCGGATATTCGCTTGTAATGTGTGAAGCTCTAAACCTTGGGGACAAATTGCTTTAGATTTATCAAGTAATGCTGAACCAATACCCTGATTTTGGTAAGTCGCATCTACAAACAGCTGGCTTAACCATTGTTCCTGTTTGATGACTACAACAAAACCGACAATCTGATTTTCAACTTCAGCCAGCCAAACATCCCCGCGTGCAGCAAGGTCATCACGAAATCGAGCTTTCCATAAGGAATATGGCTGTGGATGTTTAATATGAGAAAATGTTTCATGCCAAGTTCGATACCACAGCTGAACGGTATCTTCTAAATCATCTAATTGATAGAGACGAATCATCACCACGATATGGCAAGTTAGTTTTAAAGTACTACTTTAAAGTTTGCAGATCGTTTACTTAGTGGGCATAGAGATTTCCCAAATTCCTTGATTTCCACCATATTCCAAAACATAAATCTTATTGCCGATAATCTCATCATCAATGGGATTACTAAAACCTTGGACAATGCGCGTGGCGTTAAGTTTATAGTTGGTAGTTCCTACTTTAGTTAACTTTAAATGCAGTAGGTCTTGACCGGCATCTTTAAAAGGGCCTGGTACTGTATCGCCAGTAGGGTCGCCTATCGTCCAACTCAACATGAATCCATCTCTCTTAAATTCTGGACTCATTACTCCTTGTATATCAAAAACTAAGCCCAAAGGAGAACGGTGTGATGTAAAACTGCTCAAACTTTGCCCCAGAACACTGGCGTCTTTTACTTTGCCATCTAGAGGATCACGGAAATTGTCTGCGTCCGGCCCAAAATTAGGAATTGGTTCAATTAAGTTTCCAGTAGGCCGAACAGGAAAGGTTGGATCGTTACGATAGTAGCCTTTTGTGACTGCGCCAAATATGGGGTTTAACAAACGGTCAGTAGCAGGATTATAATTGGGGAATTGTTGGGGATTATCTGTCCCACCAATACGCCAAGGAAAGCCGTAATTACCACCTAGACGTAGCCAATTTAATTCTTCTGACATGTCGCGATCGGGGCCATTTTCTGTGCCAAATAAATCCCCATTGGGTGCAAAAGCCATATCGAAAGTATTACGTGTTCCTTCTGCAAAAATATAGCCAGCTGTTTTTAAGGCGGCTCGATTATTTGCCAGAAAGAGATTTTTGCCATTAGTAGGAAGACGCAGTATACAGGCGGTTAATCCTACTTCGCGAGTATTGGGATATAGACCATCAGCAGACTGAACCTCACCATGATCAGTACGAGAACCGCTATTCACATAGATAAAGTTACCATCCGGGCTAACAACCACGCCGTTGAAGCGATGGTCATAGGCTGTTTTGCTTTTGGGATAGGCTGCACTCTTAGCTAAGATAGACCAGATACGTTGTCCTGTACTCGAATTAATTACACCTTTAACAATAATAGCTTTCGTCTGGCTATTCCCAACGTCTGCATTGCCAACCAAATAAATTGTACCGTTAGAACCAATGGCCATACCTTCAGTCTCAGCTAGACTATGATTACTAGAGTTGTAGACAAGTGTACTAGTAGAAGCCGCTAAATTGACTTGATAAATCTCACCATTTTGTTTGAGGTAATAGAGGGTATTATTTCGTGGATCTTTTGCAATCCGAACAGAAGGAGAAACCGATAACGTATTGATAATGTTGCGAATCTTAATATCAGGACGCAGGGCTTGAGGTGCAGCATTTACTTCAGTAGTGCCATGATTTAATAGAACTATTGTAAATAACAGTGTTTTGGCAGCGAAAAAGCAGCTTTTTAGAGCGAACCTACCGATAAGTCTGCATTGAACTTGGTTGGATGATTTAGTGTTATTCATTATTTCCTTCGTAAAATAGTCAGATGATTTTGTTGCTAAATCTTCTTGATTAGGGAAAAATTTTAGACATTAGGAGGTGAAATGAGCAATAGGTACTAGCTTATAAATAGTTTCTTGTTGGGTAAGGGGGAACACGTTGTTGTCTCCCTGTACCCAGCAGCAAAAGTATCCTTCAATCAACCTTCTAATGTCACTACTCCCTGAAGTTGATAACGTTCTTATGTCAAACTAACTTTTAGCGTATAAGGAACAGAGTTGCTGTCACTAGAGCCAGAGAAAGTTCCGCCATTTTGAGGGAAGAAAGCATATTTACTCACTGAAATGGAGTACGTTCCAGCACCTAGTGAAGCGGTGATTAATGACCCAAAATCGGGGCCACTATCGTCGTCACTTTGCAGTAAAGTCCCAGCATTGTTAAACAGTCCGATAACTGTATCATCGGTTGTCACCGTACTGATGGTGACAATTTTGGGATTTGCTAGAGAAAATGTAAAAAAGTCGAAATCGGGATTGTCCCTCGGTTGAACTGTTACTAACTCACCTGAGAGATTAACATCTGAGCCTGATGATAAAGAACCCAATCCTTCAGCGCTAGCTAGTGTATTATTTGTAGCTTGTCCAGCATTTTCCCGCTCATAGAAAAGGAAGTCGTTACTATCAAGTCTAAGGTTCACTCTCCCTTGGACAATGCCTATAATCTCATCTGGCTCTGTTCCAGGTTTGTCTAAGAATATTTGTGTGTTGGCTCCAACAGATTGCAGGCGGTAGTCTTTTTGAGAGCCTTTGAGTTCTATTTGATCTTCATTAGGGTTGAAGTCAGTAATAGTAGCCAAGTCCCCAAAACCAGCATTCGTAGTGTTTTTATCGTCGTAGTAGACATTTCTAGCGTCCCCAAGGACAAATCTATCTAGCCCAACCCCGCCAGTTAAGATATCAGTCTCCCCTAATCCAGGTGGGAGTGGACTACCAGGATAAACACCGATGAGGATATCGTTTCCAGACCCCCCATTCAGTATGTCATTGCCGGGCCCACCCTGTAGACTATCATTGCCGTCACCACCATTGAGGGTATCATTGCCGAAATTACCATCTAGGGTGTCATTGCCTCCTCCGCTATTCAGAGTGTTGTTAGCCCTATTACCAAAGACGAAGTTATTAAGATTGTTACCTATGCCGTTGATGCCGCTAGTTCCGGTCAACGTCAGGTTCTCTAGATTGATACCCAGTGTGTAGGTGACAGAAGACCGGACGGTATCTGTGCCTGAATTAGCAGCCTCTATAATGGTATCAGCAGCACTGTCAATGATGTAAGTGTCGTCGCCTACTCCCCCATTTAAGCTGTCGGTACCCAAGCCGCCATCAAGTGTGTCATTGCCAAGGCCACCGATTAAACTGTCGTTTCCCGTCCCGCCAAACAGATTATCATTACCAGCCGCACCATTCAGGGTGTCGTTACCAGACGAACTATTAGCATTACCACCATTAGCCCAACCATATATCGTGTCATCTCCCGAAGTCCCATTTCTGGTATCAGGAGCTGTACTACCGTAAATAACTGCCATATTATCTTTCCTGAATTTCTAGCTAATGCCTAAGTTCGGCCTCAGTCAAAGAACTGCTAGATAAGTTCAATTTGGATTACTTAAAACTCTAAGTTTAAATACAGATGCCTTTGTTAACCTCACTAATACAAATAGTACTTAGGAAATATTAATTATTGATTTGGCTAGTTGATTATGCAAATGCTAAGTAATTGAGTCATAATTCATTTATTTTAATTATTTTCCCCATATTGTTTCCTTTTAAACTCACCTGATAATTATTTAATTATCATGAAGCACAAGGTTACATCAACTTCTTTACCAAATCTTCAAAATATAAAATTTGTAATTTTTAATACTTAATTAAAATTTATAAACATTTCATTAAGTATTTTTTGAAACATACTGTTTTTTTGAGTAAAGGTTACAAGATTTTTCAGCTTAATACGGTATTCTCGTTAAGTTAGATTTCAATATTATTTTTTGTTGGCAAAAAAAATACTTTTCTATTAAAGAAATGTATTTTAAAATACATAAGTTAAATTGATAGATTATCCAGAGCGTTTTTGAGCTTAATAAGAGTTAAGCTTTACATAAATTTTATATGCTTCCTTTAAGTACTAAAGCTTATTCTGGCAAGGGATACTCCAAAAAGTATGGTGCTAAATTCAAATTAAACCCTGTTGTAGATGGCAAAAAATATATTTTCTTCCTGTCTCCTGCCCTCTGCCTTTCTTCGGTAAATGGGTAGGGCTGGCAAAGAACCCCTTTTAAAACGGTGAAAACCTCCCTATAAAAGCCACTCATCAATTTGCTCAGAACTTATTTCCACCCTTTCCTCGTTCTATACCCACACCAAAATTCAGCTTGCTTGCGATCGCTATTCTCTACAGTTCTCTACACTACGGGGAAATGATGTTAGTAATGGGATTAGGTTGAAAAATCGTCCTATTCCTTTCCCCTCAAGGTATTAATTCCTTTTCACATCTCAAAATCAGCGAACCTACAGTATAGTAGGCGACATAAGCGTAATTAAATAGAAAAATGGGTGGTTTAAAATCGCTAATTGAGAAAGGGCGAATTTGGATCAAGCTTTCAAATAAAGAACGCTCACTCTTCCTGCAAGCCCTAGTTCTACTGCCTTTGGTCGCTCTATTGTTGCGGCTGTGTGGACTCCAACGCACGCAAGCAGCTTTGATGCTGTGGACTGAATCTACGTCATCTGAACCGTCAAAAGTACAAGTTCCTCTAATTAGGGCTACAGCCCAGATGGTTCAGAGTGCTGCTCGATATAGTAAATTGTGGACGAATTGCCTGAAAAAATCCCTAGTGCTGTGGTATTTGCTACGCTGTCAGGGGATTGCGGCCCAATTACAGATTGGAGTGCGACTGGAGCAAGGACAGTTTCTTGCTCATGCTTGGGTAGAATATCAGGGATTTGTGGTGGGAGATTACCAAGATGTGAAGCAGCATTACACCCCACTTGACCGCCTCAATACCGAACTTAATAGCTACATTTCGTTGCTTTAAATTTCGGTCTGTGCTAAAACCTGACCAAAAAGAGGCCGCTAATTTAAAAAGGGTGCGTTAGAGCAAGTTCTACCGTAAGACGTGCAACACGACCCGACATTTAGATTGCTCAATTTTCAACTCAACCATCATGTCTTCTACCAATGACCTTACAATTACTCCCACAAGAGCGTATCAAATATAAAACTGTCAGCCCAATTGCAAATCTGCGCCCCGAAATCAATTTACTGCTGTGCTGTACCCGCATCGACATTGACACGTCCACAGCTTCCCAAATTCACAAGCTACTGCAAACAGACCTCGATTGGGATTATCTTCTGCAAAAAGCCTATCAACACGGAGTTCTCCTCCTCTTGTACGAAAGCCTTCAGAAAACTCACCCAGAACTAATACCTCAAAATATCTCCGATCAACTACATGCCTATTCTCAAATAAAAACGGCTCGTAACCTATTTCTTACCAAACAACTCTGCCAAATTCTCGACCTACTTGGCACTGATAATATCAGCGCCATTCCCTTTAAAGGCCCCACCCTGGCGACATTAGCCTACGGCAATCTGGTACTACGAGAATTCAGCGACTTAGATATCTTAGTTCGCAAAGATGACTATCTGAGAGCTAAAGAGTTATTGATTCGTCAAGGATATCGGCACAAATATTTTCCCGAACATGAAGTTGACTCCTATCAAGCTCAACTAATTCGGGATGATGGCAAAGTAGGAATTGATTTGCACTATGAGATGGTGACAAAAGATTCTTGTTTCCCACTGGATTCCACGCCTTTTTGGCAGCGTTTACAGCCCCTATGGATCGCAGGTCAAACAGTTGCTACCCTACAACCAGAGGATGCGCTGTTAGTTGCTTATATTCACGGAAGTAAGGAAGATTGGCGATCGCTCAAACGAGTCTGCGACCTTGCAGAACTAATTCGCGCTTATCCGCAGCTGAATTGGGAGCAAATCCTTGAGCCAGTTGAGCGTTTGGGCAATAAGCGAGGATTTTTGTTGGCTCTGCTTCTAGCTTGTAATCACTTAAGCCTACCACTACCAGAGGCAGTGTCCCAAAAATTCAAAGTTCCACCCCAGTTGCGATTTATAGCAGAACAACTTTACCAGGAGCTTGTTTGTGATGCTGACTTGGAAAACCAGCTAACTCCCTCTGATGGACTTAGCTTCTTTATTGGCGGACTCAGCTTAGTTCGGATAGCGAATACAGACAGCTTCCGGGTGAGAGTGCGAGTACAGAGGTACTGGCAACTACAGCGTTGTCTGCCATTAATTCGTTACCAGCGTCCAGAAGAGTATGTCGAGCATTTTTACCACCTGTTTGAGCAAGCAATAAGCGATCGCGTCAGGACTGACAAACTCTCGACTCATTTGAGTGGGGGGATGGACTCAACCAGCATTGCGACGGTAGCACAAAATATTCTGGCTGCTAGGGGGAAGCCGTTTGACTTTCAGGCGTTTACCCTAAGTTCTGAGCAAGAACAACAGGAAGATAGTTATGCGGGTTTAGTAGCAAGAGAAATCGGGATTCCACACAATTTTGTAGCCACTGATGCTTATGTGCGTGCGGTTCCGTCAATGCAACGACAAATGTGTTTACCCGAACCGTGTCTTAGTATTCCTGAACGAGAATTTAGTATTTTTGAACGCAAAGTTAGCCATATTAAAATTGTAAATAAACCATCTTACCAACTAGAAGCTAAAGCTTACCTCTGGTTCCAACATAAATGGTTACCAGTCGCAGAAAATTAAATCTAGTAAAATCAAAAGCAATATGAAGTGCAATATTGATAAATTATATTCAGATGAATCTGTTGAACAGTGGAAACAAATTATTGGTGAAGAATTACACTATCATAATGGTTACTTTATAGGTCAAGAAGATTTGTCAACAGGTTTACGCCAAACAGTAAGAAATTTTTATCCCTATATTTCTCCTGGTTCTAAAGTTCTAGATGCAGGATGTGGCTGGGGAGGGCCAGCTAGAATGCTAATCGAGGAACATAATTGCTTAGTCCAAGGAATTACAATTAGTAAACTACAGGCAGAATATTGTCAAAGTATTGGTTTAAATGTGTGGCAACAAGACTTAGAAAAAGATGAAATTCCAGGCGAATATGATGTAATTCTATCGTTAGAAGTTTTATCTCATATCTATGACAAAGCTATGCTTTTACATCGCTTCCGACAAAATGCTCCAAGGTTGATCCTCTCTGTAAATTGTGTGTCGGATAATTTCCTTGGAGAAAGAACAACTTTTAATGATTCAATGATATTGTGCTCAACTTCGGAACTGGTAAGATATTTAACAAATGAAGGTTGGCGCATTCAGTCATTAAAAAATCGTCGATTTTATTCAATTCCCACTATTAAGTATTGGAGAGAAAATCTGGAACGTGTGTATGGAAATCATACACCACCAGGTCAGTTTAATTTACTTCGTAATTTAACAGATGCAGCTTTTAAATCAATTGGTGCGTGGTGTCAGGCGTTTCCTTTGATTGATATTATAGCAGATAGGGTTTAACTCATAAGTGGAGTAAGCAATGTTAGCCTACAAGAGATCAGTATTCAAGGTTTCAGTTTTTATCTGGCGACAGTGCGATCGCATGAGAATTACCGATTAGCGATCGCACTCATGCCATTGTTCCTCTATCATTTAACAAATGGCTTCATCCATAACTCTTGTAGTTTCCATGCAGTGACAAAATTAAAATTATTATTTATTTATACACTGCTATTATTATAACTTTACCTCTGTTTCCATCAATCCGTAACGGAGCGATCGCATTATCCAATCGTGTTTAAAAGCTGTTTGCAACTCCGCTTCAGTATAATCAAATCCTGCATCTCTACCAATTTGCACCAATTCTTCTCCACTCACCGGATATCCTAATATCTGAATTTGATTTTTCAGATTCTCATTTTGTCTCACCGCTTGAATAAATTGTGATGCTGCTTGTATAGACATACTCTATATAATTCTTCTAATTTACTCTACTCAATGAATGTAATCTTGATTAAATTCGCTTCTAAACTCCGCAAACTCTTACCGCAACTTGTTTACATACCACAAACCCTAAAACTGGTATGGACAGCCGCCGGATACTGGACACTTACCTGGGCAGTTCTGATCGTACTACTGGGAATCTTACCCGTAGCACAAGTATATCTTTTCAAAACAGCGATCGATAGCTTTGTTGCCGTCTTGGGCACAGGTATCCACTCAACGCACTTTTGGGCTTCTTTAACTATAATTGCCCTACTTGTCGCACTGCTGCTATTAATGGGCATATTGGGCAACCTCAACAACTGGGTACGTACCATCCAAGGCGAATTGACTGAAGATTATATCAGTTCCCTGATCCATGAAAAAGCCATTTCTCTAGACTTAGGTTTTTTCGATAGTTCCAATTATTATGATCGCCTACATCGCGCTCATTTAGAAGCTAGAAATCGCCCCATTTCTTTACTAGAAAATCTGGGAGAATTCATCAGAAGTATTCTTACACTCCTTTCAATGGGAATTGTTCTATTTTCCTTTGGAATTTGGCTGCCTCTAGGACTCCTTCTGAGTACCCTTCCCCCTTTCTATCTCGTCCTTAAATTCAATAAAATAGAAAATCAGTGGCGACTGCAAAATACTTCTGCCCAACGATACGCCGATTACTACAGTACCCTGCTAACGTCCCGCGATTCCGCCGCCGAATTACGCTTATTTGAATTAGGAATGCATTTTAAAACATCTTACGAAGCTATCCGTGAACGCCTACGTCAGGAACGAATGCAATTAATGCGTCAGCGTACTTTCGCTCAATTGATTGCCAGTTTCATTTCTTTATTCATGGTTGGCATAGCTTTAAGCTGGATGGTTTGGCAAATGGCTAAAGGAAAGCTCACTTTAGGCGATTTAGCTCTATTATTTCAAGCCCTCTGGATTAGCCAAGGTCTGTTGCAAACTCTTTTAACAAATATCAATAATACTTATCAAAATCTGCTATTTCTCAAAGACTTATTTGAATTTCTATCACTGCAACCGCAAGTTACTAATCCCGCCGTTTCCATTACTCCTCCCTCAGTCCTGCAAAAAGGAATAAGTTTTGAACAAGTTACCTTTCGCTATCCTGATAGTCAGCAACTCGCTTTAAATCAATTTACCCTTTTTATACCGGCTGGACAAATAGTAGCGATCGTCGGTGAAAATGGAGGTGGAAAAAGCACCCTTGTCAAGCTGTTGTGTCGTTTTTATGATCCTGAATTCGGTCGAATTACCTTGGATGGAATCGATTTGCGTGACTTCTCATTACCAGAACTGCATCGTTTAATAACCGTTCTATTTCAATTCCCTATTCACTATCACGATACTGCTGCTAACAATATTGCTTTAAGTGCTTTGGCCTTTCAACCTACTAGTATAGAGATTGAAACCGCAGCACAGGGTGCAGGTGCAGATATTCCCATTCAACGATTACCATTCGGCTACGATACCTTACTCGGCAAATGGTTTGGGGGAGCAGAACTCAGTGGGGGAGAATGGCAGCGTGTAGCACTTGCACGGGCATTTTTACGCCAAGCTCCGATTATTATTCTAGATGAACCCACCAGCGCGATGGACTCTTGGGCTGAAGCTGACTGGTTAGCCCGATTTCGCAAGCTAGCAGAGGGACGAACAGCAATTATAATTACCCATCGCTTTACCACTGCTATGCAGGCTGATATTATTCACGTCGTTACAAATGGTCGGGTAATTGAATCGGGGACTCATACGGAATTGTTAGCTCAAGGCAGTTTTTATGCACAATCATGGCAAGCGCAGATGAGAAATTGCATGATATTGGGGTAGATTAAATAACCAGGGCGGGCAAGAAAGATGCCATTGGTGTCAAGTTAAGGAACTTCCAAATAAAAAAATATCCCAAAAATAACGCAAAAATCCTCTCTATTTCTCCTCTCTGTGTTCTCTGCGTCTCTGAGGTTCGTTTACTTTTTCTTGTAAACTAATTGTGCCTTGAAGCGTCAGGCATAATTGCCTCCTGAAGATTTACGCCGCTGAGGTTAGCTAACCTAATGTCAGCTCCTCTAAGGTTAGCTCCTCTGAGATTCGCTCCTGCCAAATTCGCGCTTCTAAGATTAGTCCAACTCAAATCAGCTTGACTCAAATCAGCTTCACTTAGGTTAGCCCGCAGCAGATAAGCACCAGTGAGATGAGCCTTGTTCAGATTAGCTTTGTATAAATCAGTTTTATAAAGATAAGCCCCCAACATTTCCGCCTCGTATAAATTTGCCTCGCTGAGGTCAGCCGCAATCAAGTTAGCTTCGGTGAGGTTGGCAAAAGAGAGATTAGTCCGTATTAGCTTCGCTGCACCTAAATCGACATCTCTCAAATTAGCGCCTCTTAAGTCAGTTCCAATTAGATTAGCATGAGCGATCGCAGCACCTCTAAGATTCGCCTCACTCAAGTCAGCTCCAATCAAATTGGCATGACTCAAATCTGCCTGCGTAAGTATAGCACCACTCAAGTTAGCAACACTCAAGTTAGCATCACTCAGGTTAGCTTCAACGAGGAAGGCTTTGTGGAGGTTGGCACTACTGAGGTCAGCACCACTAAGGTTTGCTCGCACAAGTAAAGCATTACCCAAATCCACCTTGCTCAAGTTTACCCCCTGGAGGTTTGCGCCTCTGAGGTTATACCCTTGCAGGTTTGCGGCGCTGAGGTCTGGTTCAATCTGGGGATTTTTCTTTCTCCACTCAATCCATGTAACTGCACCTGCTTTCAGTAAAGCTAGATGCTCTCGATTTGCCATTTTCTCTCCTTTACTCCTGACGCCCACCCAGAGGATTTACCCGACCAGCTACATTTTCAATCGCCGTTAACGCTCCCGCCGCACCTGCGAGAATATCTTGTTCTTTTCCACCTAAGTAAAGCCGTCCAAAGCTACCTACAGCTTGAACTTCAAGAATATTAATCGCCGCCGCTTTCTCAGCTTCATTCGCGGCGAGTGCGGCGTAAGCAGCAGGTTCCACTTCTAATACATACAGCGTTTGCCCTGCTAGTAGTAGCTGTCCCCGGCGGGTGCGATTAATAAGTTGTGTTTGGTAAGCATCGATGTTGCGGATAATCTGGCTAGAAACAACACGCGGTTTCAGACATTCCTCTCTTCGGACTCCCAGTAACTCCAAAATTGCTTGGCCAGCAGCTCGCGTTTCGCCTTGGGAGCTAGAATGAACTTCTAATAGTCCGTACAGTCGTTCAACTACCTGTACTCCGGGACGGACAGAGGCAGCTTTCAGGGCTACATCCGTAATCTTATTAATTTCGATACCAGGAGAGATTTCAATCCACAGTGATGTATCCCCTGGTAATGGTAAGAAGCCTTGAGCTACTGTTCCCATATATGCTGCATGTTGAGGTTGCAGGCTGTCGAGAAATACGAAACTGCGTAGCTCTATTCCCAAGATTTTGCTCTCCAGTCATAAGGGTAAAAGTTATCTATTGCAAGATATGAGCGCCTAACTTGAGGCATTTTAGCCACAAGTGAAGGATGGAAAAACATAAAGTAGAAAAATTTTGCTGTCGATAAATTTTACACCTGAGAAGTACTCTAGCAGTAAAAACCGCCTTGACAATTGTACAAGTTTTATTAGGCACAAATCGAGCCAAGCACTGCTGGATTTACTGATAAAGTTGATGTTACACTTAGTCTTCTGGCGTGATATTGAGTTAAGTGCGATCGCTCCACCATGTTTTTTTACCACAATTTGACGAGCGATGTCTGATGAGTCTTTCAAAATACAGTGTCTTTAAAGAATTACGGGGGCGATGTCTGGGTTTGGCTACACCTACGCGCCTGTTGAACTAGTCGCATTCTCAGTGTTTCTGTAGTTTGTTGCCTCTAAAGACGGCAAACACCACTCTAACGTTACGGTTCACCCTAATTACTGAAAGTATTAATTCTCATACATTAGACAAAGTGAAGGCAAATTAATCCATGAACCAACTAAAAACACAATTTAGTTAATTTAACCGTCCCAAGCAAGGTTCGGGAAACCACCCTTCATGGACTGGCTACCACTAAGCTTCAGTATATATATCAGCATAATCTGGAGTTTTAACCCCAGGAAAGCCAAACCAAAGGTATTCATGCTGAACTGGCTGATTTATTGACCCTGAAAGTTGGTTCAAAATTTAGTCCTTTATATTCTCATTCATTCATTTGTAGTTATACGGAGCCAGCACCTAAAATGGCAAAAGTAGTTGGAATTGACTTAGGAACAACAAACTCCTGCGTGGCAGTGATGGAAGGTGGTAAACCCACAGTAATTGCTAATGCTGAAGGTTTTCGGACAACGCCCTCAGTAGTAGCATTTGCCAAAAATGGCGATACCTTGGTTGGGCAAATCGCCAAACGCCAAGCGGTGATGAACCCCGAAAATACGTTTTACTCAGTGAAACGCTTTATCGGACGCCGCTACGACGAAGTGAGTAATGAAGCTACGGAAGTTTCTTACAAAGTCCTCAGCAGCAACGGCAATGTCAAATTAGATTGTCCGATAGCTGGTAAACCGTTTGCTCCTGAAGAAATTTCGGCAAAAGTTCTTCGCAAACTAGTTGAAGATGCCAGCAAATACCTGGGCGAAACCATAACCCAAGCTGTAATCACCGTTCCGGCATATTTCAACGACTCCCAACGGCAAGCGACAAAAGACGCTGGTAAAATTGCCGGGATTGAAGTTCTACGGATTATCAACGAGCCGACTGCTGCTTCTTTGGCTTATGGGTTTGACAAGAAGAGTAACGAAACCATTCTCGTCTTTGACCTTGGTGGTGGTACCTTCGACGTATCCGTGCTGGAAGTAGGAGATGGAGTTTTTGAAGTACTAGCCACATCTGGTGATACTCACCTCGGCGGTGACGACTTCGACAAAAAAATAGTTGACTTCTTAGCTGAGAAGTTCAAGAAAGCCGAAGGTATTGACCTGCGGAAAGACAAACAAGCCTTACAACGTCTGACTGAAGCCGCAGAAAAAGCCAAAATTGAGCTTTCTAGCGTCACCCAAGCAGAAATCAACCTACCATTTATCACCGCTACCCAGGATGGGCCTAAGCACCTGGATACAACCCTGACTCGCGCCCAGTTTGAAGAACTTTGCTCTGACTTAATCGACCGTTGTCGTGTTCCTGTGGAAAACGCTCTCCGGGATGCCAAGTTAAGCAAAGGTGATATTGATGAAGTGGTGTTAGTTGGTGGTTCTACCCGGATTCCTGCAGTCCACCAGATTGTGAAGCAGGTATTGGGTAAAGACCCTAACCAAAGCGTCAACCCTGATGAAGTTGTAGCAGTTGGTGCAGCCATTCAAGCTGGGGTACTGGCTGGTGATGTAACTGGCATCTTGCTGTTAGATGTAACACCGCTATCTTTAGGTGTAGAAACATTGGGCGGCGTAATGACCAAAATTATCCCCCGCAACACCACAATTCCCACCAAAAAATCCGAAGTTTTCTCCACGGCTGTGGATGGTCAAACCAACGTAGAAATTCACGTCCTCCAAGGTGAACGCGAATTCTCTAACGATAATAAGAGCTTGGGAACCTTCCGTCTCGATGGTATTCCTCCTGCACCACGCGGCGTCCCTCAAATTGAAGTCGTGTTCGACATTGATGCCAATGGTATCCTTAACGTCACTGCTAAGGACAAAGGCACTGCTAAAGAACAGTCTATCAGCATAACTGGCGCTTCCACTCTGGATAAATCTGACGTTGACCGGATGGTAAGAGAAGCTGAACAAAACGCTTCATCTGACAAAGAACGGCGTGAGAAGATTGAACGCAAGAACCAAGCCGATTCTTTGGCATACCAAGCTGAAAAGCAGTTACAAGAATTGGGCGATAAAGTTCCGGCTGCTGACAAGACCAAAGTCGAAGGTTTGGTAAAAGAAGTGCGGGAAGCAGTTGCTAAAGAAGACGATGAGCAAATCAAGAAGCTCACCCCAGAATTGCAACAAGCGCTATTCGCCGTTGGTAGTAACATCTATCAACAAGCTGGTGGCGGTGCTGCACCAGATGCTGAACCTCAAAATGGTGGTTCGACATCTAGTTCTAGTAGCGGCGACGATGTGATTGACGCTGATTTTACAGAGAGCAAATAATTCCTTTACATCTTTTGGGAAGATTGTTTTGTCCCACCTCATATTACCCATCCAAGCTTTTGCCTGGGTGGGATTTTTTTTAGGAGTTATATCATGTCCGGGTAATTAGTTACGATATAAAATTTCCAGAGTCGTTATATTTGAACATCTCAGCGTCATTTTTATCATTTTCCCTTCATACTTAAGCCAATCCTATTTTAGCAAAACTCAAAAGTGATAGCGATGTCTACGACAGGCTGCGCCTACGCTCTTTTCCACCTGGGATTATTCGGAAAATATCCTAACTTCCTAACATCTGCAAGTTATGTAAAGTAGCGTAAAGCCCTCCTTCTCGCAATAGTTGATCGTGACTTCCCTGTTCGATTAATTCGCCACGCTTCAGCACAAAAATCCGGTCTACATTGCGAATCGTAGACAGGCGGTGAGCGATAATAATCGCGGTACGTCTGAGCAAAAGCTGGTTTAATGCCTCTTGAACTAAAGCTTCTGTCCCAACATCCAAACTAGCAGTAGCTTCATCTAGTACCAAAATTTGGGGATTGCGAATGGCAGCCCGCGCAAAAGCTAAAAGTTGCTTTTGACCACTAGAAATATTTGTACCCCGTTCTCGAAGTTGAGTATTATAACCTTGCGGTAGTTCTTCGATAAACTGGGCAATGTTGGTTTGCTCTGCTGCTTGTTGAATCTGTTCAATGGTATAGCCATCTCCTAATGAAATGTTGCTTTTAACATCGCCAGCAAACAAAAAGCCTTCTTGGAGAATTACTGCCATGTAGCGCCGCAGTTCTGCCTGTGGTACCTCCCGAATATCGACACCATCGATGAGAATGCGTCCTTGGGTGGGTTCGTAGAGGCGGCACAAAAGACGGATAATTGAAGTTTTACCCGCACCTGTGGGGCCGACTAATGCCACTTTTTCACCAGGATGAATGGTGAAATCTAAATCTTTAATTACGTAATCATCGTTTTTGTAAGCAAACCAGACGTGATCAAAGCGAATTTCTCCCAGTTCTGGCGGGGAAGTCACGTCTGGGGATTCTAGATTTGCAACTATCTCGTCTATATAGCCGAATTTAGCATCAAATATTGAGAAGCGGACATTGGCGCGATCGCGGATTTCTATCGGTTCATCTAATATATCGCCGACGCGTTCAATGGCAGTGAAACCAGCTTGAATTACTGTAAATTTTTCGGCAAAATCCCGTAAAGGGTCAAATAATCGCTGGGCATACAAGATAAATGCAGATAAAGTCCCAAAAGTCAATCTTTTTTCTAACAGTAACCAACCACCCATACACAAAACAGCTGCGATCGCAATCAAACCAATCCATTCCAAGGTTGCTGAAATAAATGAATCATAAAAGATGGTTTGATCCATTTGCTGAGTGTAGCGGTTGTTCGTGGCGCGAAACAATTCGGCATTAAATTTTTCCCTGCGGAACAACTGCACTACGTTAATGCCAACCACATTTTCTTGTAGCTGTGAGTTGAGAATAGAGAGTTCTTCCCGGCCTTTGTAATTGGCCTTGCGGTACTGTTGCTGAATGTAAACAGTTAACCAGGTAATTGGTAACAACATCAATAGCAGCAAGCAAGTGAGTTGCCATTGGATGGAAAACATTAAACCCAAAATCACCAGCATGGTAAACAAATTGGACACGATGCCAATTGCTCCAGTAGAAAAGACATCGCCTAACACTTCCACATCGCTGGTGATTCTGGTAATTAACTTACCTACGGGCGTGCGGTCAAAAAACCGTACTGCTAGAGATGTCACATGCTCGAATAAGTCTTGGCGAATTGCGGCGGTGATTTGTTGCCCTAGCTTCTGTACTACATAACCCTGGTAGCCTGTCAAAATCAATCGGATAGCGATCGCAATTACCAATAATCCCTCTAGGATATTTAGCCCTTGCGACAAGGGGCGATTCCTGAGAAATTCGTAAGCGCTTGGTTCATTGCGAATCAGGGAGATCAGTTGGCCAATCAACAACGGTTGTACGGCATTAGCTAGCGCGATCGGTACGAGTAGGCACATCGAGAGCGTTAACAGTCGTCGGCTACGACGGGCATAAGGCACTAAACGCAAAAACAACCGCCAGTCATTTTCAGGGCGACGGTCTTGCGTATAAGATTTTTTGAGAAATTGGTAGATGCTCATAGTAAGAGCATTATAGTGAACTACTCCGCCGTAAGACGGACGGAGCTTCCCAATTCATCGGGAATAGCTTCCAGAACTCCATAGTACTAGAAAGTCTGACATTCCCTCCTCTTGTCAGGAGTCCTGGTTCCCAAGACCCAAATCTTTCTCTTGCGACATATACCTGAAAGCTAATGGTTTTCGCTTATGGCATTGATGGTGAAAAACGCGGTCTTGGGGTCTCCCCAAGTAGAGCGATTTTGAACCCGGAGGGTCAAGAGCAAATAATTCTATCAGAAAATTCTGGGGATTCGTCATACATCTCATATTTGTTAATGCTTGGCAATAAATCAATATCAGATGCAATCCTCATCCCCCGTGATCACTGAGCGCGGTCGTTGTGCTCCCTATCCCCACCTTATGAGTACATTGAAGGTGGGGACTTGGGCGACACGTTAATGTTTGTAAAAAAATACGCTTGTTTAAAGTAGCATTTGGACTCCTACTCTGATACCATGCCTAAGATAGAAACTGCTCGGCTGCAACTAAGGCACTTTTCTCTAAACGACTTTGATTACCTATTTCGTCTCTACAGTGATGCCGAAATCATGAGGTATCTGTCGCCAAGAACAAGGGAACAAACCCAGGCAATTTTAAGCAAACATATCCAACAGTGGCAACAACACAACTTTGGAATGTGGGCAGTAATATATAAAGAAACTGGTACAATGATTGGCCGTTGTGGACTTGGTTTTCTGGAAAATACACCGGAAGTTGAGCTTGGCTATGTGTTTGACAAGTCCTATTGGAACATGGGACTGGCAACTGAAGCCTCTGTTGCAACTTTAAAGTTTGGATTTGGCGAAGTGAAGCTAGATCGGATAGTGGCGGTCGCTCATCCAGAAAACATCGCTTCAGTGCGTGTGATTCAAAAGGTAGGGATGAAGTACCAAAAGAATGCTAGCTATTACGGCCATGATGTCGTGTATTACGCTATCTCACACACAGAATGGCAGCCGGATGATTCCCTTTACATTTTGCAATCTTAAAACTATCAGTCCTCTATCCAGAAACCTCTACCCAGAAATGTTGCTGCTATTGCGATCTGTAGAGATTAAATGGTTTAGCTCTTTGGTAGGGGCGTATAACTGTGCGCTCCGACTAAAAAATCTGTATTAATCGCTTCATAAGATGTCCCTATAAGTATGAGACAATACCATACTTCTCTCTTTACGTCTTATATCTAAAGGTAGAAGATAAAAGTTAACTCAATTTTGGGAAACCTAACCTAAGAAGGGTTCATTTCCAAAAAATGTCCTGCCCATTTATTGCAGAATGTAACTGAGGTCAGATGACGCAACCTTTAAATCAACTCAAAGAGTGGGAACAACGTCGTGATGAAGCAAACCGCTACTACCGGAAGGGGAAATTTCAAGAATCTCTCGATCTGGCAACCAAGAATTTAGACTTGGCTAGAGCAATTCCAGACCGAGCCAGGGAAGGTTATACATTAAACGACCTCGGTTTAGCTCACCTCAGTTGCTGGCAAACTCAAAGAGCATTAGAGCGCTTTCATCAGGCGCTTTCGGTTGCTGTTGAAATTGCCAACGTGCCAGCACAAGCAACTGCACTTAGCAATCTGGGTTCTACCTACAGCCGTCTTGGACGCTTTTCGCAAGCCTTGGAATATTTTGACAAAGCACTGCCAATCTTTAGGCGATCGCAAGATACTGAAAGTGAAGTTTCTACTCTTAATGATGTAGCGCTAACTTATACCCGCTTAGGAGAACCGAAACGCGCACTGTTGCTACAACACCAAATTTTGAGGATGCGGCGATTGTTAGGTGACTTTTCTGGTGAGGCAACAACCCTAAATGGCATTGGGTTTGCTTATAATGTCTTAGGCAAGTTTGAGCAAGCTCTAGAATTTTTTCAAGCAGCACTTCCAATTCAACGAGCTGTCAAGAATTTGGTTGGTGAAGCAACCACTTTGAATAATATTGCCTCAATCTATAGTGATTTAGGAAAACCGAAACAAGCGCTATTGCTCTACTCTCAAGTTCTTTTGACACGTCGAGCAATCAGCGATCGCTCTGGCGAGGCAACAACCCTTCACAACATTGGTTTTACCTACAGCACCCTGGCAGAGAATCGGCAGGCAATGAAGTTCTACAAACAAGCCATTGCGATTTATCAACAACTAGACGATGGTCTCGGAGAAATTTCAACTTTGCTGAACATGGGAAACCTTTACGCCACAACAAAACGCAAAAAATTGGCGCGATCGTGCTATCAAAATGCCCAAGAGTTAGCAGAACAAATCGAACATCAGCCACTTCTGGAAAAAGTACAGCAGTTTAGAGATTCTCTGTAGTTAGATGCAGTAGGGGCAGAGTATTGCTCATTGGTGTCAACTTAGAACCAGGGCGAATAAAATTCGCCCTTTTAATTGTATTTTCTGTTACCATCAGCCAGATATTGCTCAACAGGTTACGATCAATTAAGAAGTAATAATTTTTTATGGCACCGCCAGGAGTCTCTTAATGTTCATTGATGAATTGTCACCTTTATTCAGAGAATTTATCCAGCATCCAGTCTCATTTGTGGGTGGGTTATTCTCTGGTGTGCTTCGGCTCAATCTTGCAGACGATCCAGTTAAAAGCTGGCTGGATAAACAGATCCGCTCAAATAGTTACACCAGCAGCACAACAGACGCACATAATGGCAAAGGCATTGGGCCTCAACAGATTTCGATTGACTAAATTTTGGGGCGATCGCAAATCCGGTTAATCATTTTGGTAAAGTACCTACACTGTACCGTTCGCGGTAGCATTCCGCAGGAAAGGTCAGTGTAGGCTTACAAAAGGAAATATGGAATCTCTAACCTCTCGGATGCAGGGGGTACAGTCGCCAATTATTCCTGTGGTTGGGGAACTGATTAAAAACTCTCCTGGAACAATCTCTCTAGGACAAGGTGTTGTTTATTACAACCCACCACCGTCAGCTAGAGAATTTTTAGCCAAATTCTTCGCCGAACCCGCTAATAATTTATACAAATCAGTTGAAGGAATTCCCCCGTTGCTGACAGCACTTGCAGAAAAATTGCCAGCCTTCAACGGCATTGAAATCAATGGGGAAAACTGTATTGTTGTGACGGCGGGAAGCAATATGGGATTTATGAATGCCATTCTTGCGATCACTAGCCCCGGCGATGAAATTATTCTGAATACGCCCTACTATTTCAACCATGAAATGGCGATCGCAATGGCTGGTTGTCGTCCAGTGTTAGTAGCGACGGATGAAAATTACCAACTGCACCCAGAAGCGATCGCTCAAGCAATTACACCCAAAACACGGGCTGTGGTGACAATTTCACCAAATAATCCGACTGGAGTTGTCTATTCAGAGGCAGCATTGCGCCAAGTAAATCAAATTTGTGGTACGCGCGGTATTTACCACATCAGCGATGAAGCCTATGAATACTTTACCTATAACGGGGTAAAACACGTTTCCCCTGGTGCATTTGGGAGTAGTAGCGAGTACACTATTTCTCTCTTTAGCCTTTCCAAAGCATACGGTTTTGCCAGTTGGCGCATTGGCTACATGGTAATTCCCAAACACTTATTTGTCGCCGTCAAAAAAGTCCAGGATACGATTTTGATTTGTCCGCCAGTGATTTCCCAATATGCAGCTTTAGGGGCATTGCAAGCAAAAGAGGAGTATTTGAATAGTAATATAGGTGCGTTAACCCAAGTGCGGCAAGTAGTACTCGATTCCCTTAACCCTCTACAAGGTTTATGTAGCATTACACCCGCCAATGGCGCTTTCTATTTTTTCCTCAAAGTTAATACCGAGATGGATGCTTTTGAGTTAGTTAAAAGATTAATCCAGGAACATAAAGTAGCAGTCATTCCAGGTACAACCTTTGGCATGGATCATGGATGCTACCTACGCGTTGCCTATGGTGCGCTGCAAAAAGAGACGGCAAAAGAAGGTATAGAGAGATTAGTGCAAGGGTTGGAAACTATAGTTAGGAGTTAAGAGTCATTCAATTTTAGATTTTTCCTTAAATTTACAGCAGATTTCAAGGAAAGTGAAGTACACAACGATTCGTTCCAAAGTGAGGTATAAACCCTGTTTTACTTCTGAATTCTGGATTCTGAATTCTGAATTCTGCTATATGAGGGCGTTAGGCTGTGTTCGTATACCTCATCTGCAATCCCTATAAAATTGAACAGATGCCAATTATTAATAAGCTAATTGAAATTGAAACTGAACCAAAAATTAATATTCATGATATAACGCCACAAATCCAATATTTTCTGGCTTCAACATCAATTAAAAAAGGACAAGTTTTAGTATTTTATCGACACACAACAACAGCTTTAGCTATTAACGAAAATGAAGTCAGATTGTTAGAAGATATAAAAGTGTTCTTGCAAAAATTAACACCTGAATCAGGCTATTATTTGCATAATGACTTGCATTTAAGAGATGTCCCGGAAAATGAACCGATTAATGCTCACTCTCACTTAATGGCAATGATGTTGACCACTAGTGAGATAATTCCCCTTGTGGATGGGAAATTAGCTTTGGGAACCTGGCAATCTGTGTTGTTTTTTGAGTTGGATGGCCCGCGCAAAAGAACAGTATTTATCCAAATTTCTGGCGAATAATCCAACTTCAAACCTGCAATACTTCCAGAAGAACCCAAATCTGAGATAATTACGAACACGACCAAAAACTGTATCAGTTGAATTTACTTAGGGACTTCCAAGAAATAAATTATCCCTCTTGTGGGGTGGGCATCCTGCCCGCCCTGAATATAGGACGGGTGAGGACACCCATCCCACAAGATAATTTGGGATGTTTTTTTATTTGTCAGTCCCTTACAGCAATTAAAAACCTGAAAGAATGTTTTCAACTTTCCTTTTTACAAACCAGGACTTTCGTTGTGTCAAAGGCAGACGCAATTAGTGATGAAAAATAACGATAACTTTCTATTACGTAATACTTGGTACTATGCTCTGCCTAGTAATCAGATCAAGCCAGGTATGATGATCAGCCGCATTTTCTTGGGAGAACCGGTGCTGTTAATTCGTGACCAGGATGGCAAAGTGTCTGCGATGACAGACATTTGTCCTCATCGTGGTGTCCCCTTGAGTTGTGGTAGATTCGATGGGCAGGAAGTGGAATGCTGTTACCACGGTTGGCGTTTTAACTCGGCTGGGCGCTGTACTGCGATCCCGTCTCTTGTGGAAGAACAGCAGATGGATTTGAGTCGCTTCGACGTACAATCATACACAATTCGGGAAGCTCAAGGGAATATCTGGATATATATGGCTGATGCCGATAACCCTAAACCTGCTTCTGAGATGGAGATTCCGGTAATTCCAGGATTTGATGAGCGATCCCTACGGGGGGCTTCGCCAACGCCCCAGTTCGTAGAGGTGATGAAATTCCCCTGTTTTATAGATCATGCAGTAGTAGGTCTGATGGACCCTGCTCATTCACCCTATGTTCATAAAGCTTGGTGGTGGCGAAATGAGCAACTGCATGAAGAAGTGAAGCAATTCGACGCTTCGCCCTACGGCTTCACGATGCGACGACACCGATTGCCAGCGAATGGGGGTCGATTATACTGGCTGATTGGCGGTGGTGTGCCGGAAACCGAGATTTCTTTTCGTTTACCTGGAGTCAGAATAGAAGAAACCACCATTGGCAACCATCGAGTCGTTAATTTAACAGCAGTTACACCCATTTCAGACACAGAAACTGAAGTAACTTTTGTTCTTTACTGGACACTTCCTTGGGTAGGATTTTTCAAGCCACTGCTACATGTGCTGGCGCGGACTTTCATTGGTCAAGACCGGACGGTTGTGGAAAAACAGCAGATTGGTCTGAAATATAATCCCGTGCTGCGACTGATTAAGGACTCAGATATGCAGGCGCAGTGGTATTACCAATTAAAGCGGGAGTATGCTCGGTCTGTCACTGAAGGACGAGAATTTGTGAACCCTGTCAAGGGTCAGATACTCCGCTGGCGTGCTTAAAATTGAGATTTAAGCTATGCATATCCCTAAGTTCTCAGAATTACTGCATTATTCAATTTAGAAGGACGAATTATGGAACACAAAAAAAGGGTGGAAAAAACATCCCAACCCGATTTTTTGGGACAAGCACAGACTGCTGCCGGAACAGCTATAACCACTCCCTCATTACTCAATCAGGCAACTATAGCAAAGGACGCTAGCCAAAGTAACCCAGGTGAGATGAACGTGAAACTTACTGTTAACGGTGAGCAGCAAACCCTCGACCTTGAGCCGCGTGTCACACTCTTAGATGCCCTGCGCGATCGCCTGGGGCTAGTGGGCAGCAAAAAAGGATGCGATCACGGACAGTGTGGGGCCTGTACTGTTCTGATCGATGGTGAGCGAGTTTATTCCTGCCTGACTCTGGCAGTGATGCAGGAAGACAAAGCGATCGTCACCATTGAAGGGCTGGCGAAGGGCGATACTCTCCATCCAGTGCAGGCAGCATTCATTGATAACGATGGCTTCCAGTGCGGCTATTGTACCCCAGGACAGATTTGTGCTTCTGTTGCCTTACTTGATGAAGTCAAACGGGGCTGTGCCAGCGTTGTCACACCAGATTTGGCTAGTCCCCCACAGTTGGCTGAACTCTCTGAAGCTGAAATCAAGGAGCGACTGAGTGGTAATCTCTGTCGATGTAGCGCTTACAACGGCATTGTGGCAGCAGTCCAGCAGGTAATAGGACAAAAACCGCCCTCTGCTGCCGCAGTTGTGATGGTCAATGAGCCCCAGGAGATGCTCACATGAACAACTTCACTTACACCCGTGCTACCTCTGTGAAAGATGCGGTTGAACGGGCAACGAATGACCAAAATGCGATATTGATTGCAGGCGGTACGAATTTGGTTGACCGTCTCAAAGTCTTTCTGGATGAGCCATCGCAACTTATCGACATTTCTCGATTAGAGATGAAGCGTATTGAACGGACAAGTGAGGGTGGTCTGAGCATTGGAGCGCTGGTAACTAACACAGCAGTGGCAGACCATCCTGATGTTCGCCGCGATTATCCAATACTGTCCCGGGCGATTCTTTCTGGTGCGTCTCAGCAAATCCGGAATATGGCAACCGTAGGGGGCAACCTACTGCAACGCACTCGCTGTCCTTACTACTATGATACCGCCTTCCCTTGCAACAAACGGCAACCGGGAAGCGGCTGTCCGGCAGCAACGGGCATCAACCGGATGCACGCCATCCTTGGGGCCAGTGACCAATGCGTGGCAGTTCAACCCTCGGATATGTGTGTCCCTCTTGCTGCTCTGGATGCTGTTGTTGTTGTGGAAGGTCCCAAGGGTAAGCGGCAGATACCATTGATAGACTTTCACCGACTACCAGGGAACACACCCCAGCGAGATACAAACTTAGAGCCAGGTGAGTTGATTACCTCTGTGGTTCTGCCGCCAGTGCCGTTTGCCAAATCAGGGGTTTACCTGAAGTTACGCGATCGCACTTCCTATGCCTTTGCGTTAGTCTCTGTGGCAGCTGCGATTGACTTGGCGGGCGAGCAGATTCAGAATGTGCGCTTGGCAATGGGTGGTGTAGCCCATAAACCTTGGCGCTCAAAGGAAGCAGAAAAGTTTTTGATCGGCAAGAGTGCCAATACTGCAACGTTTCAAGAGGCGGCAGAAATTGCACTTCAAGAAGCTAAACCATTAACTCATAACAGTTTCAAAGTTGACTTGGCAAAGCGGGCAATTCGTCGCGCACTCACGGTGTCAGCCAAAGGAGGAGGCGTAGTATGAACAAAGTAATTGGGACTGCCATCAACCGCAAGGATGGACGGGCAAAGGTTACGGGCACGGCAACCTACGCCGCAGAACATCAAATTCCAGGTCTGGTTCACGGTTATCTAGTCACCGCCAGCATTGCCAATGGGCAAATTAAAAGCATCGACACCAGTGTGGCAGAAAAGACAATAGGTGTCATAGATGTTTTCACGCATAAAAACTTGCCTAAAGTGTTTACGCCAGCCAACGACTTTATGACCTCGAAAATCTACGAGGCTCGTCTGCCGTTGTCGGATGACAAAATTCACTATGCAGGGCAAATTATCGGCTTGGTAGTAGCAGACACCTTCGAGCGGGCGCGTGATGCGGCGCATTTGGTCAAGGTGGAATACATAAGCCAAAAGCCAGTCGTGGAAGCTGCGAAAGCCACCTTCAAGGAGGCACCACCGCAGATGGGTCAAGAGCTAAAGTTTGAAAAGGGGAATTTTGCGGCAGGGGTGGCAAGTGCAACAACGAAACTTACAGCCACCTACAAGACAGCCACCGAAATGCACGCGGCGATGGAACCCCATGCCATCATTGCCCACTGGCAAGATGCAAATTCACTCACTGTTTACGAGCCGTCTCAGTGGGTGTTGGCAACTCAGCGCACCTATGCGGAACTCTTCGGACTGCCATCTGAGCGGGTTCGTGTCATCACACCTTTTTTGGGTGGAGCTTTCGGCTCTAAAGCCTTCCCCTGGCCCCACGGTATTCTCTGTGCTGCGGCTGCCCGTGAACTTCAGCGTCCTCTCAGAGTCGTCCTCAGCCGACGGCAAATGACAGCGAACGCCGGACACCGCTCCGAAACCGAGCAAACTATGCGCTTGGGAGCAACTGCTGATGGTAGTTTAACTGCGATCGCCCATGAGGTTAAATCCTGTACCTCACCAGTGGATGTCTTTACAGAACCCTGTACCTCGGTCACGCCAGTTATGTATACAGCGCCGAATTTGCAACTGAAGCAGGAACTAGGAGTACTGAACATCGGTACACCAACATTCATGCGCGCGCCAGGAGAGAATCCTGGGATGTGGGCGTTAGAGTCAGCGATGGACGAACTGGCCTGGATGCTAAAGATTGACCCGGTAGAACTGCGCCTAAAAAACGAAGCTAAAGAACACCAGCGCAAAGGTCAGCCATTCTCAGCCAAACATTTTGCTGACTGTTTGCTCTTTGGTGCGGAGCAATTTGGCTGGAAAGACAGACCAAAACAGCCCCGTTCTTTGACACGCGATGGTAAACTCCTTGGTTGGGGGATGGCGGCAGCAACCTACCCTGGCTTGCGGGCGAAAGCATCAGTCAAGGTACGGCTGCTAGCAGATGGTACTGCCCATCTTCTCACCGCCGGGAATGACATGGGCACTGGCGCATATACAGTTGTTGCAGCCACAGCAGCAGACGCATTGGGGCTACCCGTCGAACAGATACAAGTAGAGTTGGGCGACTCCTTGCTACCAGATGGAGGCATGGCGGGTGGTTCCATGATGACAGCATCTCTCGTCCCGGCGGTCATGTCAGCTTGTCAGCAAGTTCTGAAAACTGCTCATGCTAAGACCGCACAAGAGGCGTTTGCAACTCTGAATCAGTCCGGCCAGGCAGCAATTGAGGCCACAGCATCCTCCGCTCCTGGCGATGAAGCCAAGAAATGGGCGTTCCAGTCTTGGGGGGCACATTTTTGCGAAGTCAGCGTGGATGAAGAAATCGGACGTTTGCGGGTGACGCGCTGGGTGTCAGTGATGGATATCGGGCGAGTTATCAACTCTAAAACAGCAGCCAGTCAAGTCCGTGGTGGCGTGATCATGGGTATTGGGCAAGCCTTAATGGAGGAGTGCCAAGTTGATCCAAACATCGGCTATCCCGTGGTTTATGACCTTGCTACCTATCACTTCCCAGCCCATGCAGATATTCCTCGCATTCAGGTGGCCTTCGTCGGCGAACCTGACCTCAACTTCAACCCAGCAGGTGTACGAGGTGTAGGCGAAATTGGGATCACAGGTGTCTCGGCTGCGATCGCCAATGCAGTTTACCATGCCACAGGTAAGCGCATCCGTGATTTACCCATTACACCTGACAAGTTGATCTAAAAGGCATGGGACGTTGAAAAGAAGCTCCAGGGGCACTAACCCAAACTAAATTCTGCAAATTCTCTTTGCCCAAACAGCATGTTTCGGTCTACGGCTGACAAAATTTTATTATTGGCACGCTCGCTATTTAAACAGCGACCAACTAACTGCGCGACATCTGCACGATTGATGCTACCAATAATCTGCGGATCTTCAGTCAAAACGCCATTACCCGTTGCTGGTTCTGACTTTAGTCCACCTGGACGGATGATTGTATAGGTGAGTCCACTGGCAATTAAGTGTTGTTCAGCTTTGTCTTTCTCAGCTAAAACTTTTCCCAGTACCGCTAAAACTTGGGGTGACGCAGCAACAACACTATTGCCAGCACCTATGGAAGAAACAAGAATAAACTTTTGCACCCCAGCTTTAACTGCTGCATCAATCAGATTTTTATTACCAGGGTAATCCGGCCTTTCTACATCTGTTGGCAAACCGCCAATTGTACTGATAACGGTGTGAATAGGTTCATCTGTCACCATTGCGCGTTCTACATCCTCAACATTCAAGGCATCTCCCAGAACTACCTCAATACCAATTCTTTCTAGTTCAGTAGCAACTGCTGCTGTTCTCAGCAGTGCTTTGACCTTTAGCTGTTGCGCCCTCAGATATTGGGCAATTTCTCGACCAACACCGCGACTTGCTCCAGCCAGAAAAATATAAGATGCACTTGTCATATTGATTTTGGATTACCTAATAAGCTTAACTACTTACGCTCAAAGGATTTTATCAGAGAATTGACAGTAGTTAATAATTGCTCAAGCTCCTGGGATGCTTCTGCTTGGTGGCGAACATAAGTGTCAATAAATAGACCAATAATTTCACTCATTAGCAAACGCAAGTTTTCTTCGAGTTGAGTAGCTTTTAAGTCGAGAGAGGGTCTAACTGTAGTGGAGTCTGGCTGATCAACTATCGAAAAGTGATTTGCTCCCTCTAAGATTATTAGATAGCTGTCATTTCGTCCCCCAGCAATTGCTTCTTGGAATGTACGTATGACTGGGGTGGTAGCATCCCCAGGACTTAGACCATAGGCTTCGCTACTGTTAAGCATGAATCCATCACGGGTTCCTCCCATCAATAGCAGTGGTAGGGAATCTGGTAAAGGCAAGATGGTTCCTGGTTCATACCCCATCATTAAAAGTCCTCTGCTACTTGCGCCATAAGCAAAAGATGCAGCAACTCCAGGGAAAAACCGAGGGTCAGCATTTTGGATAGATACCATACCACCCGCAGAGTGTCCACCGAGAATGATCCGTTTTAAATCCAGCATTCCTGCTAAAATTCCTTGATTTTGTAACTGTTCGAGTTTAGCTAGGAGTGCTGGCAAAGCCGAAGCTGTGGGAGCAGTACGATAAATTGTGGGTTTCATCTTTTCCAAATCAATCCCAGGTGTGAGGCTAATTACACCTGATAGACCCTCAGCAATCCAATTAAAGAGAACGACTACCAATCCACGTTCAGCCAATTTAACTGCTAACCATTGGTATTGTTGGGCATCACAGTTATAGCCATTCAAGAAAATCACTACTGGAAAAGGTGCCTTTTCTGGATTAGCAGGCTCAATTCCGATACTTTTTTCTAACTGATCCGGTATCTGTCCTGGATAGAGAATTTTTAGATGGATGGTATCGTAAGGTGACTCGACACCCTCAACTTTGGCAGCTTCAAAAAAAGCACGAACTGTCATCTGTACCTTCCTAACTTTGACTTCAAGAAAATCTTCCCCTCAGTGTACAACTGTTCCTCGCAAGCAAAATCTAATGATCTAAAATAACGATAGTAACTAAGTAGAAAGCAGAAGTCAGCAGTAAAGACGTGATTAATTGCGTCTGTATAGGAGTCAGGAAAATCATTTCGCTGATTGGGATTCTACCTACTGGTAATTAAAAAATATTACTACAAGAATTATACTTAACCTAGTTGTAGGAAGTATTTCGGTTAACAATTGTGGCAATCTAGCAAATAACTCTTCAAGGGATTTACTTATGGCTAAAAAATCTCAAACAAATCTAGAACAATATCAAGATGTCAGATTATCTGCCACTACAAGAATTTGGGTAATTACAGTAGCCATTCTCGGAGTTTGTGTCCCGCTTTCAGTCGTTACGAGAAGCGGTGCTATTCTTCCTTTAGTTGCAATTGGTGGCGCAGCTGTTGGTACAGTTGCTATTTGGCGTTCTGATGAGCGGAAATCAAAAACTAACTATTTGCAACAGCAGCAAATAGAACTGTTAGAGCAAAGATTAGCAAATTTAGAAACAATTGTTAGCAGTGATGACTTGAACTTGCAAATGAAAATTAAACAGATTGAGGCCAGAGATACTTTTGGCGACCCCTCTGATGTAAGTACTACACCCAGACAACCAAAACGCAAAGATTAAAATTAGCTAATCTTCGCCATTTATACGATTTTCAGATGATCTCCCCTAGAATCAGCCACAGGAGATTATTTTTGTGCAAGTAAGTGGGCAAGAATAAATCAAACTATGCTACGCAATGTAAATTTATTTAAATTGTCTGTAGTAAGGACTTCAGCACTTACTATAAACCTTTACTTATTCACGCCCACTTACTTAGATACTTATTGACTTAACGTTCCCACAACATTTGAAATCGCTCTAAGATTAAACTTTCCTTTGTAGCTAGAACTGTTTCTAGGGAAACAGTATCTCGTTCTCCATGTCCGTTAGAATTGATTGACATGATTTAATTCTCTATACTTCAGCTGCATCAGTTAATGAAATGTCTAAGTGCTATCCATCTATATCTTTCCCGCAAATATATGCCAATGGCTGTGTTTTATTAGACTGCTAACATTACGGAATTTTTAATTAACTAAGGTTATAAACTTGAGTAATTGCATTGGTATAGCTTACCGTAGGTATGCAACAGTTTGCCGCAGGAATGCAGATGGATTGGATTAGCTTACTCAAAGCTCAACAAACTGATTTCCTTCAACGTGTGAAAAAACCTAAAACTCATGACTTATCTTTGCTGGAAAGTCAAGTCAAAGGTTGTCACACTGAAATTATAGGATTTTGGGGCGAGCCTTTGGCTAGACTCCAAGAACTTTCTCGCCAACAAGCAGAAGTTCTCGCCAAAAATCCGCCGCCTACCCCGCCTGAATATCCTGAGCCTCCCGACTGGACGATACCTTTTCCCAAATACTTCCAGCAACAAGCCCAAGATTATCTTTTGCGGGAGCAAATCGTTGACCGGGTGATAACTGAACGCTTGGGGAAGTTGGTAAAAAAGGTGCCACAAGATACCCTGCAAAACATGATTTTAGATGATGAGGGAAATTTGGGTGGTGAAAGTAAATTTGCTTATGTACTTAAAGATTATCCTCAAATAAGTGTTCAAGTTTATGTTGCTGATGGAGAAAGTTTTAATGGTATTAAGAAAGACAAAATTAGGTGGTCGGTTACTCAAGAAGATTTAAAAAATCACCAAGTATTAATTTTTCTATGCTTGTTTTATCCATATGCAGGTAAGTTAGGATACGAAAAACAGAGCATAATTACAGGCTTTTTACCTGCAAATCAAATTGAACTTACTGAACCAAAAGTGTACATTACTCCAAGCAAATTGTTGTATGCAGGGGGGGTAAGTTGGTATTTAGAATCACTTATTGGTAAAAAAGAGGCGTTGCCATTAATTAATGAGAGCGCGATCGCAGATACAATCCAAACTCTACCATCAGAGCATTGCCTTAAGAATATAGTCGGTGACTGGGAATGCTGGCAGACTTTGAAAGGACACAACAGAGGCATTAATTGCCTAGCTTTCAGTTCTGGGTGTGGGAATGGCAAAGCCTTACCCATATTGGCAAGTGGTAGTCGTGGAGAGACGAAGCTCTGGGATTTAAGCAAGGGTGAATTAATAGATACATTGTCAGAGTATCCTTGGGTAATATCTGGGCTGGTGGATGAAGTGAATTCTCTAGCTTTTAGTTCAGATGGACAGACTTTAGTGAGTTGCGGTGCAGATTCCACAATTAAGCTTTGGCACGTAGGCGCTTTAGACTTGATAGATATTTTGCACAAACATAATGGGGTAGTGCGGTGCGCTGCCTTTACCCCAGATGGCAGAATGTTAGCGACTGGCGGAGATGACAGAAAAATTCTGTTTTGGGATTTGATGCAACGTCAGGTTGCGATCGCACTCTCTTTAGATGATACAGCTGCTCATTCCCTAGTTTTAAGTCGAGATGGGGAAACTCTGGTGACAGGTAGCTATCGCAAAATTAAAGTCTGGCGCACCTTACCCCAGACGGGGATAAAAAGTTTAAAGGACGCACAACCACTGCATACCCTGATGGGTCATTCTCACATCGTCCGTTCCTTGGCGATTAGTGCAGATGGTAAAATGCTGGTGAGTGGTAGCTGGGATCAAACGATTAAAGTTTGGCAATTGGAGACTGGAGAATTACTTCATACTCTCAAAGGACATAGAGATAGAGTATATGCGATCGCTTTAAGTCCCGATGGACAAATTATCGCTAGCGGTAGTGCTGATAAAACCATCAAATTGTGGCATCTACAAACCGGGGAATTGCTGGGTACTTTTACAGGTCATACTCATATAGTCACAGCGTTAGCTTTCACAGCTTCCGGTGAGATGTTGGTAAGCGGGAGTTTGGATAAGACAATTAAAATTTGGCAACGAAGTTAATGGTAATTCGTAATTCGTAATTCGTAATTAATTGTTGAGTTTTTGAGATTCGTGGATGAAACTCAAAACTCCGTTAACGAGTATTTGAAGTGGATGCATCCACCTCTGAACTCCGTTAACGAGTATTTGAAGTGGATGCATCCACCTCTGAACTCCGTCAATGAGTATTTGAACTGGATGCATCCACCTTTGAACTCCGTTAACGAGTCTTTGAACTGGATGCATCCACCTCTGAACTCCGTTAACGAGTCTTTGAACTGGATGCATCCACCTCTGAACTCCGTTAACGAGTCTTTGAACTGGATGCATCCACCTTTGAACTCCGTCAATGAGCTTTTGATACTCCTGAACAACAAACTTTAAAAACTCTCTGCGCCAACAGAGTTAATATCCGAGCTTCAGGAAAGAGGTATCTGGCTGATTTTCAACGTGTAGGCTGGTGATTTTTTCCCCACACACATATCCGGTAGCGTGACAACTAAATTCTGTCCGTACTGTTGCCACTCAAGTTTACCTTTTGCCCCTAGCATTGTAATCTTTGCATTTTTCGGCAGAATTAGCCCTGGGATTGTCAGCGTCTGACTCATAGGAGTATCAAGCAAGACAGCATACAAATTACCTTTATTTGTGGTGTAGCGCACTCGGATGCCTTGAGTGGATACATCTTCTGAGCGTATCCAATAGCGCGAACCAAAGATGGCTTCACAATTTACATCTAGCCACTTGCCTAAGCCTAGCAACCGTTCAGTTTGCAGTTTAGAGATTGAACCATCGGCATTTGGGCCAATGTTGAGCAGTAAGTTGCCGTTTTTACTAACAATGTCTACGAATGAGTCTACTAGTTCATCTACTGAAATCATGTTCAAGTCGGTATCATTCTGGTTGTAACCGAACGAGTAACCTAAACCTCTTGTGCTTTCCCATTTTTTTGGTTCGATTTGTTTGAGTTGACTGTATTCAGGTGTGGAGAAGTCGAAGTGTAAACCCAATTGCCCACCTAAATCAAAGCGGTCATTAACGACACCGTTAGCTACGTGATTATAAAAGTAAGCCATAATCCCGTTCGCCTGACCAACAGGGTAGCCAAGGTCATTCCATAAGATAGACGGCTGATAGCGGTCAATAAGTTCGCGCCAGTCAGCGTTAGCATATTCAGCGTAAGCTTTTTCTTGGATAATGGCTGCAACCAAGCTGTTAAAGTCTGTCACCGTTGTATCTTGTTTAGACCAATCAATACCGCCGGAGTAGTACAGACCCATACGCATACCTTGTTTACGAACGGCTTGTGTCAGTTCGCCCACAATATCCCGCGCCGCCACTCCTCTTGACTGGTTTGTGGTTTTGCTAGGCCATAACAGGAAGCCATCATGATGTTTGGTCGTCAGCACAACGTACCGCGCACCTACTTTAGAAAACAGTTTTGCCCATTGGGATGGATTCCACTTTGTAATGGCTGCGTTGAAGGTGGGGATGAAGTCGTCATAGGTGAAATTTTTACCGTAGGTCGCACGGTGATAGTTATAGGTATCACTGCCCTCAAGTTTCATCGAGTTGTAGTACCATTCAGCATAAGGGTTGTGCTGGAACCAATATTCCCAACCGCGTTCTGCAACTACCTTGTTCTGTTCACCAGTCAGTGGTGCCCAAGCAGGTACGGAGTACACGCCCCAGTGAATGAAAATGCCGAGTTTAGCATCTTTGAACCACTCTGGAACTTCATGCTTTGATAGCGACTCATTTGTTGGTTCATATATCTGTCGTGCAAAGGCAGTAGAAGCTGTCAGATTCAAAAAGCTACTTAGAATTGTTGTAATAATTAATATGCGTAGTAGATACCTAAACATCACAATGCTCTTGATTAGGGGACATATAATTTTATAGCTGTATCTCGTCAGTGGGGAATGGGGAGTAGAGAAGTAATTAGCAGTAGCAGTAGGGTGCGTTAGCCTTCGGCATAACACATCCTGAATTTTTGATGCCGTACTCTCGGCGATAACACACCCTACTGACGTGGCAAGACAAAAATATTTGTCAGTTAACGATCGCACTCTCTGCAAAAATCTTTGTAACGAGTGCGATCGCAGTAAAATCAAACTAAAGCGATTGTCGAAGCGATCAAAAAAGGCGGCTATGACGGTAACTACCTATAAATGGACAATTGAACGCTATCACCGAGCAATAGAAGCAGAGATTTTTGATGACCAACCTATTGAACTATTGCGCGGCGACCTCATAGTTATGTCCCCAGAACTTGAACTGGATGAATCCACCTTTGAACTCCGTCAATGAGTCTTTGAACTGGATGCATCCACCTTTGAACTCCGTTGAGGAGTGTTTGAACTGGATGAATCCACCTCTGAACTCCGTTGACGAGTCTTTGAACTAGATGAATCTACCTCTGAACTCCGTTGACGAGTCTTTGAACTAGATGAATCCACCTTTGAACTCCGTCAATGAGCTTTTGATACTCCTGAACAACAAACTTTAAAAACTCTCTGCACTTCTGCGCTTCTGCGTGAAACTTAAAACTGTGTTAACAGCGTTTCCGAGTAGCGAGTGAAATTATATACAATAGCTTATCAGTTGCCTACACTCAATAATACCAAGTTAGAACTGACAGTTAAACAAGTTTTTAGGTGGCTGACTATGAGTTAAGTAATATAGCGGTTCTCAGTTGAGTCCAATATGGTCAACTCGATGCTCTATAAGCATTGTATATATTTTGAAAAACTTTTCATATCTCAGTGCATAAATATTAAAAGCCATCGTAAAGAATCATAGTACAGAGGTTCACCTAGTAAGTATCACAAAAAAGGTGCAAATTTGTGGTGTTGTTGAATCATCAGATGATTTGTTCCAATAGGAAACGAAGTTTTAATGGTTACAGTTGCCGATTCATCTCGCAAATATGTCATGCCAATTTAGGGAATTAAAACTTACCTAATTATCTCTGTATGCACTTAATTAAAAAAGGAGAAAAACCATGCTAGGCATCAACAAAAGGACTTCTAATTCTGATCTTGCTTGTATCGATGACGAACAACTATTCGCTCAATTGACTCCTGAAGAAGGGGCTGTCATAGAAGGAGGCGCATTCCTTCTTATAGATCAACTTCAGGCTATCAAAGCTGATGCAGATACATTCGGCGATGATGATACCTATATCACAGTCAATGGCAGTAAGCTCTGGGGACCTGGTAGTTTTTCTACCGGACAGACATCTGGAGTTAACCGAGGTTTAGGCGTTGATTTCCCTGCAAGGATCGAACTTTTCGATGAAGACGGCGGTTTCAACGGCTCTGACGATTCTCTAGGTGGTTTTACTATCAATGGGTCAACAAATGGCGCGGCGGCAATAGCGCGTGTGTCTGGAGGTGGCTCTATATATGATGTGTATTACCGTGTTTTTTGATCAAGAGGATCGTAACTTAGTACACGTCACCGTAAAAAAGGGTCGGAAATTATGCGGCAATCACGAGGTCACTTGGAGTCATATTCTTGGAGTCTTGTTTCAAGCATTTT
>NZ_JBALFC010000014.1:0-44059 GCF_036917755.1 Nostoc sp. | reverse complement strand
GGTGTTGGATTATCTGAAGGTGTTGGACTTGGTGTTGGATTATCTGAAGGTGTTGGACTTGGTGTTGGATTATCTGAAGGTGTTGGACTTGGTGTTGGATTATCTGGAGGTGTTGGACCTGGTGTTGGATTGTCTGAAGGTGTTGGACCTGGTGTTGGATTGTCTGGTGGTGTTTGGCTGATCGGATTATTTGCAGGTGGTAAGGTTGACGCTGTTTTTGGTGATCGATTAACAGCCGTAGGTTGCGCTAGGGATGGTTCTAGAGAAATAACTAAACTCGTAATAGTCAGTAAAGAAGTTTTAGATAAAACTAATATCAGCTTTCTAAGTAACTTTCGATTCATTTCTCACTCCTCTAAATATCAACACACACCAAAGATATAAATCAACTTATCGCAGATTAGTATACAGGGTAAGCGCATCTAAATTAGTCTTGACAAAAACCTGATTATATGGATTTAGGAAAGAATCAGAATTTCTCGTTTGATATATTTTCTGATGGTCAAAGCGATCGCTTATATCTTGTACCAGGCGACTAGAAGTCGCGCGCCAGGTGCTTCAAGGCAGTTGCTTCTCCCAAAGACGCTACGCGAACAAGCCGGGAAACCCGTCCAACGCACTGCCTCCCCAACGCAGTGGCTTGGCTACACAGGCAAAACCTTGATTTGACCTTAGTCCGCGTAGGCGGACTTCGTTTGTATAGCCGCGATTTCTAATCGCCAGGGCTAGGTGCAAGGCGGAATTCAAAATTCAAAATTCAAAATTCAAACAGGTATACAGCATAAGCGTTTCATTGATTTGGAATGGGTGGCTTATTTACGCCGTACTGTACTAGGTGCAAGATGTGCGATCGCCTAACATTTATCAACAAACAGGAATTAATGCGATTATCCTCCAGCTTATTGATACTGAGGTCTTCTTGTTGACAAGAAAAGTGGCAGCCATATCATAAAATGTTGCCACAAGAAACTTATAATATTCATCTTCTTTTATTTTTATGCTTTTCCTAATTCATCTAATTTTTTTACAACCAGTGTGATTATTTAAACACTGGATAAGCCAAAGTATTCAAAAATAATATCTCTGAAAAATTATTCGCAGCTACTAAAAGTCTTATTACTTCCTTCCAATTTTCCCTGCTGCCAAGTTCCACTAAAACGCGAGCCGTCTTTAGATATAAAAGTTCCTTGACCATCATACTTATTATTTTTTGATTCCCCTATATATTCACAACCATTTTTGTATTTATATTTTCCTACCCCTTGAAACTTCCCCTGATCAAACTGACCTATATAGCGGTCATAGGTATTATCATTTTTATATATGAAGGTTCCACAACCCTTTAACTTATCATTTTCTACATCTCCATAATATCTATTTCCATTATTATAAATAATTATCCCTTTGCCTCCCAGTGGTGAAACATTTGAAAACCCATAAGCTATGCCGTTACCTAATGGCGTGCCTGATGTGTTTGGTAAAGGTGGTACATCTGTTTCTGGGCAAACCAATTGCACATCAGCTACAGATTGTCCTCGATCAGGTGTGACTTGTCCTGAATCAGATGTGGGTTGTCTCCAAAAACTCATAAATAGCAATCCCATTCCGATTAGCACACCCACCCCGACTCCAGCACTAATTAAAATTTTCTGGTAAAGTCTCAATTCTTGTGGTGTTGCGGTTGGTAATAACGGTGATGGCGGTGGTGGTGTTAGCGCTTGCAACGCCTCGGATGCTGTTTGATAACGTTCATTGAACTGATAGCACACCATTTTATCTAACACATCTGCCAGTCTAGGGCTAACCGAAGCCCGATTTCGCCAAATGACTTCAAAAGTTTCGGAGTTTTTTGGCAGTTCTTGAGGTCTGATCCCAGTTAAAGCATAAATCCCTAGCATCCCCACTGCATAAATATCGCTACTCAACTTCGGATATCCATTCAATTGTTCGCTGGGCATATAGCCAGAAGTACCAACAATAACGGAGACGTTTGCTTGCCCTTGAGAATTGACTGCTAATCCGCTAATTTGCTTCACAGCCCCAAAGTCTATCAATACTATCTTGTCGTCTGTGTTGCGACGCATTAAGTTTTGCGCTTTGATGTCTCGGTGAATGATATTTTTATCGTGAATAAATGTCAAAACTTCTAAAATTTCCTGTAATATCTGTGTCACTTCAGCTTCACTCAACCTGTTACCAGGAAAAATTTTCTCACTTAAATCGTGCCCATCTATAAATTCCTGTACTAAGTAAAATTCGCCGTTTTCTTCAAAGTGGGCGAAAAGTCGAGGAATCTGACTGCACTCATTGCCTAAGCGATATAAAACCTTTGCTTCTCTGTCAAATAACACTCTGGCAAGTTGCAAATCTTCTGGATTTTGCATTTGCTTGAGGTTTTTTACAACACACAGAGGATGATCGGGTAAATCTAAATCTTCAGCTAAATAAGTAACTCCAAAGCTACCGCTTCCTAAGAGTCTGACAATTTTGTAGCGCTGGCGGAGAATTTGACCGACGAGCATCATATCTAACCAATAATAAGATGAATTATCTTAAATTTTGCCATATTAACCACATCTATTTTGAGAACCATAGTTTTAAAAGTAGTGGAAGCATCTTGCTAAGATGCGAGTAGTAGTGGGCAAGATGTCCGCACTATTCCAGGTTTCAAAATGGAGAAGGTTTACAACCTAATCGCCCAACCTCTTTATTTCTGCAAGTGAAGAGAGACAGTTTTTCACTTGCAGAAATCAAGAACAACTGTGTAATTGGATACTAGTTATAATGAATACTGTTAGCGTCTAATTTCTAAAGTGTGATCGTCTCTTCTGCTTTTATTATACCGGATTCGTTTCTGTGGAAAAGCTGCACGCTACTGCTTTTCGGATTCGTAAAACAATTCATCAAAGGTCTAATAAATAAAGGCTGGGGAAACTAAGTTCGACTTTTGGCTAGTTTTGATTTTGATGCACTACCTTTAGCCTTAATGTTATGACGGATTTTTTATTTTATTTATGGATAAAACAGGCAAAGAAACTTTTTTAGCGCCTATACCTATAGGAGACGTTGGTGGTACTACCGGATACGCCGATGTTTCAGTTGCTTCTGATGCTAGCACAGCTGCTCAAGAAGCGTATAAGTACCTTAACAACTCGTTGTTAATCAACGAACTTACAGAACGTGTGTATGAGTTGTTACTAGAAGACTTGCGCTATCAGCGTGAGAGAGTAAATAACTATGGTATTGGGAGGTAATTGTATATGGGTTCTAACGGTAATAGCAGTGTTGCCCAGGAATTAAACTATGTCACTAGCAATCGCTTTTATGTAGAGATAGATAGTTCTATTGCTGCTTCCTTTACTGAATGTACAGGATTAAGTGTTCAAATCAAAAAAAATGTCTTCCACGAAGGTGGTGTGAATGACCAGCAACGTGTTTTCTTGGGTCATGCAGAGTTTCAAGATGTAACTCTTAAACGTGGAGTTACAGATAACTCAGGTTTTTGGCAATGGATTAATCAAGTATTTATTGAAAATGGCACAACATCTCGACGCAATGTTAATATTTTAGTTTTTAATCAAGCCGGAGAAACAATGATGAGTTGGACTTTGATTGGTGCGATTCCAATAGCATGGAAAACACCTACACTGCAAGCAGATGGAAATACAGTTGGTATTGAAGAGTTAACTCTAACTTATGAAGGTTTACAAGTAGGAAAAGAACAAGGAGGAGGTAATACCACAACAAGGATGAGTTCGGGATTTTTTGAGTCTAGGTAATTGGCTATTTTCTCACTTGAACTATGCAAATAATTCCATCTTTTCTGAAAACCAAAGCCCCTCCTATTAGGGCAATAGAATCTTTAGACAATCCTCATAGACTTATGTTAAAAAATAAGTCTAACTTTCTGCATCGAGAAAATAGTTTTTTGAAGCAAATAGCAACGCGATCGCCATTAGTCGATTACTCTAAATTTTTATTATCTAAAAAACAGAAACTCTTTCCAGAAACATTTTTAGGATGGGAGAATTGGGAAACTCAAAGTCAAGACTATGATTTACAATCAATTCCATTTGAACCTTTAAACTTAATTATCGAAGAAAATAGCAAAGATAATACAAATGATGAGATAAAAGGTAGTGAAACAGATATATTAACCAGTAAAAAGACAAGTAAGATAAATGATAAAATAGAAAGTAATTTTCAAGAGAAATCAAAATTACCAACTCAACTTAAATCAAAAAGAGAAAATAAGCAATCAGTAAAATTACCTGTTGAAAAGAAAGTTTACCAAGCTTTTAACGAAAGCAAATCAAGCATTAATCTTAATCAAGATAGATTATTGACGACAGTTCAAGCTTTTGATTCGGAATCTCAAATCGACACATTTGACGATAATCTTTCATTACTAGAACAGCATATAAATTTGGCTGGCACTAATATTACAAGTGATAATGAGGGTGTCAACAGTACACCGATTACAGCAATACCTACATCGCCGAATTTTCAAGAGGAACCTTTTAGCAACCTGGGCAATGATCAAGCGCAAGTATTTTCTGAGTTAACATCTACTTTCCCCAGTGGTGAGTTAGCAACAACGGCTAAGGCTGCTGATGTTTTGCAAAATACAGCGCTGACACCAAAGGACGATTATACCACAAAGGAGCTAACAACAACTACGCCGATAGTGCCGATACTGCCTAATGTTGGGGAAACGTTAATGCTCCAATCCCACCTTACTCCCGACCATCCGATCAGCCACCCAGAGGGCATCTATAACAAAGGAGAGTTACCTACGTCCGTTGCATCTCAACCAAAAGCCGAAAGTAGGATCTCAGATATTTCACCCAATATAATTAATCCTAATACAAGTAGTGAAAATCAACTAAATATTCCAGAAAAACCTCAGTCTAAAGAACAAAATAAAACTCCAAAAAAACCGAAATCTCGGAAATCTTTATCTCCAGTGAAGTCACCTGTCAATAATCAAGTTGACCAAGTTTTTGATAAAAATAAACCGAGCATTAATCTTAATCAAGATAGATTATTGACGACAGATCAAGCTTTTGATTCTGAATCTCAAATCAACACATTTGAGGATAATCCTTCATTACTAGAACAGCATAGAGATTTGGCTGGCACTAATATTACAAGTGATAATCAGGGTGTCAACACTACACCGATTACAGCAATACCTACATTGCCGAATTTTGAAGAGGAACCTTTTAGCAACCTTGGCAATGATCAAGCGCAAGTATTTTCTGAGTTAACATCTACTTTGCCTAGTGCTGAGTTAGCAACAACGGCTAAGGCTGCTGATGTTTTGGAAAATACAGCGCTGACACCAAAGGACGATTTAACATTCAACAATACCACAAGCGAGCCAACAACAACAACGCCGATAGTGCCGATACTGTCTAATATTGGGGAAACATTATGGCAACAATCCCCCGTTACTCCCCACCATCCGATCAGCCACCCAGAGGGCATCTATAACAAAGGAGAGTTACCCACGGCCGTTGCATCTCAACCAAAAGCCGAAAGTAGTATCTCAGATATTTCACCCAATATAATTAATAATAATACAAGTAGTGAAAATCAACTAAATATTCCAGAAAAACCTCAGTCTAAAGAACAAGCTAAAACTCCAAAAAAACCGAAATCTCGGAAATCTTTATCTCCAGCCAAATCTCCAAATCAGGAATCAGTCAAGTCACCTGTCAATAATCAAGTTGACCAAGTTTTTCAGAAAAATAAACCGAGCATTAATCTTAATCAAGATAGATTCTTGACGACAGATCAAGCTTTTGATGCTGAATTTAACAATAATTCACCAGCACTACAACAGCATAAAGATTCAGATAATACTAGTGCTACAAGTGATAATGATGGTGTCAGCAATACGCTGACTGGGGCAATACCTACATCGCCGAATTTTGAAGAGGAACCTTTTAGCAACCTTGGCAATGATCAAGCGCAAGTATTTTCTGAGTTAACATCTACTTTCCCCAGTGCTGAGTTAGCAACAACGGTTAACGCTACTGATGTTTTGGAAAACACAGCGTTTGCAGCAGAGAATTTAACAATTAACAATATCCCATCCAAGTTGCCCCAACACAATGCTGACTCCCCAACATCTAGAATATCAGAAGGAAAAAAGCCCCAAACTTCAAGCATTCCACTACAAGCAGTAACAGAATTAGATTCGGGTGGAATTGAAACAACTGGAGCTAAAGTAAATGCAACGGATTTAATATCAAACAGTACTAAAAAGGATGCGATCGCAAGTAATTTTATAGAAAATACGCCTACTTTGTTGCCTCACCCTACCAATTCGGATTTACCTTCTATTGTACCCAGTTTTGAGTCTTCAGAAATTGTTAATGACTCAGTTATCACACAAAATAACATCAATGCAAATATCACCCCAAGTCAGCTTACAAATATCCCCATCTTAACCCCACCCACATCGCCTGCAACTTCTAATGTCATCGTTAATGAAGTTAAAAAAAGTACAGAAATACAGTCTGCACCTACACCTGAAACTTTCCAGCAAACTGCTGAACTTACAGAAACTACACAACTATTTCCAGCAACTACACCTGAGACTGTAGAAAAAAGTACTTCTAAGGTGGTAGAAAATACTAGTTTGCCCTCAGCAGCTATTACACCTAATGTATTCAGCAATCTGATTAACGATAAACAAGTAATATCAGATTTACCATCTCCTGTTACAAACACTGATATATCAACAACAATTAATATTTCAGATAACCCAGAAAGATTTACTCCTCCACAAAATCAGCAAGACTCCTCACCCAACGAAGCAAAAGCAAAAATTGACCCCAATATGCCAGTACCTCAGGGTTTTGCGACTGGTGGACATGTAACAACTACCTACGTTAATAACAACCAGCAGATAGCACCCTCCGATACTGTAGCTGCCATGCTTACACCTGGGGAGTTTGTGATCAATGCCAGGGATGCACAGAAAAACCTCAATACACTAAAGCATATCAATAGTGGTGGTATAGCCAACGATACAAATCTTACAGGTTTAGAAACATCCAATCCCAAAAAGCAAAAACAGACAACTTCTGTGGAGTCTTCGACTAAAGTCGATTCTTTGCAAGACACTTCATTACAACCAAAAAACTCTGATAATATTTCATCTAAGGTATCTAATTCGCTGATTTCTCCGTCTTTGGGATTAGACATTGGAAAGCAGAGACGTTCAATGCTAAGTTCTCCAAATCTTAATCAGAATGTCAACATAGCAAATAATGTGAGTGGACATTCATTTCATTACTCATCACCTTCTTTGATTTTTCAACCAAAAAATTCCTCGGCTTCTACTAATACTAATACACCTTCTGAATGGTCAAATGTTGAAGAATTGCTGAATGGAAGTACTGGCGTGGAATCTAATGGGCATTTAGATTCTCGTCAAGTTAGATCACATACTTCAGAATCGCCAAAAGTATTTACCAAAAATTTAGTTCAACCTAGAGGTTTTGCTGATGGAGGAGAAGTAAATAAAGCAGATGTAAATACAAAAAAACAACCAATAACTGAAACCATAAAAAGACCATCTCCAAGTTCTAAAAAAGAAGAAAATGATGGAAATTTGGAAGTCTTAGCACGGGAAATTTACAGTAGATTGCGGCAAAGAATAGAAATTGAACGAGAACGTTATGGTGTTTATTCAGGTCGCTTACCTTGGTAAAATTACTTTTATAAAAGGATAAATAGTCAAATGGCAGGTCAATCATTAGAAAAAGCCAAACTCATAGCTTATAACGGTGAAGCAGATGATATTGAATTGATGTTTAATCCTACAGAAATTAGTTTCTCTCGAACTGTTAATTGGCAAAAACATCGAGGTAATAGAGGGACTACTTTACTACCTAAGATTAATTTTGCTGGTGTTGAACCTTATAGTTTTACACTCAAACAATTGATATTCGATACTTATGAGACTAAAGAATCAGTTATGAAGTACGTAGATATTATTAAGCAAGGTGTAGAGACTATTAGTGGTGAACCTGATACGCGTCCACCTGTTTATAGATTTACTTGGAATCAAGAATATTTTTATTGTGTAATCCAAAGTTTAACTTACAATTTAACCATGTTTCTTTCAGATGGTACACCAGTAAGGGCAATGGTAGATATCTCCTTAGAAGAAGTAGATCCAAAGAATGTTTCTGGAGGAAAAGAATCGGCTTCTACAGGCGAAGATCGTCAGCAAGATTCGCGGGTAGATCAACAAAATAATCGTTCTGGAGAACAACAACCTTCAGATAGAGAGCAAAATCAGCAGTCCGGTTCCCCAACAAATAACAATAACCGTGGTGGAAGAGGACAATCGCCTTCTGGTAGTTCAAATCGTCGGCGAAAACGTAGATAATTATTAATATATTATTATTACCTTAATAAAAGGAACGGAGACTCATGGTAAAAGGTAAGAAAAAAGATTTGGCGTTGCTGAATCATGGGATGATTTAGCTCAATTTGTAACGAGTTTTCAATGGCTTAAAACGCCAATTCATCCCGCCTTGAACGCCAAAGATTTTGGCTCTCCTAGACTTCGTTTGATAAATTAATACTAAAAAACACCTAAAACACTTGGTATAACAAGATTCCGCTAAAATAGAATCACATATTTAATAAAAATATGCTTTCTGATTATTGAATCCCCTACTATGTAAGGACTTAACCTGATATCAAGTATTAATTTTCTATAACTAGTCTAGGAGAGCCAAGATTTTTACTTTAAGGTGCGTTATAGCTCAATACAGTTCAGTTAATAAATTTTTTCCTTCTCTTTCTTCTCTCTCTGTGTTCTCTGCGCCTCTGCGGTTCGTAAAAAAATGACTTTGACAAAGAAAGAGTGCTAGCCTTAACTGAACCGTATTGCGTTATAGCTTATGCCTAACACACCAGATATTGTAAGTTTTTTCATGTTGACTTATTTACCTTTCTCACTCTTATTAGGTTACTGTTTATGTCCAACCCAAGTCTTTATTTATGCAAACCCACAATCCAATTTTCTAGCGGAGGACAAAGTTGGGAAAGTGCTTCACCTGAATTAATCAAAGATTTGTTGCAAATTACGATAGAAGAAAGTCTTCATTTGCCAGCAATGTTTACGCTGGTGGTGCATAATAGCAATCTTCCCACGAATGATGACCGTCCAGAATATAAGTTTTGGCGTCATGAAAAACTGTTTGAAGTTGGTAAAAAAATCAAGTTAGGTTTTACTTCAAGTACTACCCAAGATAAAAATTTTAAACAGGAGTTAGATGGTGATTTGATTGAAGGCGAAATTACGGCAATTGAGGTTCGCTTTAATGACAAATCAGAAGCGCCGATTGTTGTTCGCGGCTATGATATTTCCCATCGTCTTCACAGAGGTCGTTATAATCGTTCTTTTTTGAATGTAACTGATAGCGATATAGTTAGTAAAATTGCTTCCGAAGCAGGTATAAAACTTGGTAAAATAGATCCTAGCGGTGAACCCCATGATTATGTATTCCAAGAAAATCAAACTAATATGGAGTTTTTGCGCTCAAGGGCGGCTCGCATTGGTTTTGAACTATTTATTCAAGACGATCGCATAAATTTTTGCAAGCCCCAAACAGAAGAAGAATCTCTGATATTAACATGGCTAATTGATCTTAGTAGTTTTAATACCCGGATCACCAGTGCAGAACAAGTGAGCGCTGTAGAAGTCCGTTACTGGGACTACACTAAGAAAAAATTAAGAACCGCAACAGCTCAGAAAGAAACAGTAATAACTGAGACTGGTAATGGAGCGGGTAGCAGTACTAGTAGCAAATTTAATAACAGTCAGTCTCCGATCATGACTGTGGTAGATAAACCTAGCTTTAGCGACAAACAAGCAGAAATCATGGCTCAGGCTTTATGCGATGAACTCGGTGGTGAATTTGTCTATGCTGATGCAAAAGCTCAAGGTAATCCCAAAATTCGACCGGGACGAATTGTGACTTTAGATAAAATGGGCGATCGCTTTACCGGTAAATATTACATTACAGAAGTGCGCCACAATTTCAATCAAAGAACTTATACAACTGATTTTAGTGTCCGCGGCTTACGTGCTGGTAATTTATTTACAACATTATCACCCCAATTACATTTACATCCCGGTCAGACATTTTTAGTGGGAATTGTCACTGATAACAAAGATCCCAAAGGATTAGGTCGAGTGAAAGTGCAGTTTCCTACCCTTACCGAAGAGCATACAAGTAATTGGGCGCGAGTTGTCGCCCCAGGAGCCGGAAACAATCGCGGTTTCGATTGTTTACCAGAGATCCGGGATGAAGTATTGGTAGGTTTTGAACATGGCGACATACATCGTCCTTATATAATTGGAGGAGTATGGAATGGTGAGGATGCATCACCAGAAAATGTGAATGACGCGATCGAGCAACAGGGAGATGTTAAAAGAGTTAGATTACGCACATTTAAAACTCGTACCGGACATACCCTACAGTTTGTCGAAAAGGATAAAAGTGCAAGTAAAACCGGTATTCGCCTAGAAACTGTTTACGGTCATAAAATTTACTTGAATGATAGTGACAAAATCATAGAAATTACCACCACAGGGGGTCACTCGATCAAGATGGATGACAAAAATAAATCAATTTCCATCGACTCAGCAGGCAGTATGTCATTAAATGCTCAGACAAGCATAGATATTACAGCTAACGCGACGATCACAATTAACGGTACATTAATACGACTGAACTAAGGAATAAGAATTAAATAATATACAATGTCCCTGGCTTACCTCACCCTCAATCCCTCTCCTTATAAAGGAGAGGGAAGCTAGATACAGGATGAAGTTTTGCATTTTATTTAATAGTGTTGAGGAGATTTTCATGGGTAAACCAGCAGCAAGAATTACCGACTTAGTGGCACATCCTTTACCGCCAGTCTTAACAGGAGGTCCAGGAAGCTTGAATGTGCTGATTGGGGATCTCCCTGCGTGGCGAGGTATACCTGCGGTATCGGTAGCTGGATTGCAGGCAGCCAAAACAGCTACAGATGCAGTTATCGAAACTGTTGAAGCCGCCTCAAAGGCCGCCGAAGGTACACCAGAAGCACCTGTTGCCATAGCTATAGAAGAAAGTACCAAAGGATCACTACTAGCTTCGATGAATAGCACTATTAACAGTAGCGCTCTTGGTGCTGATATTCATGTTTGCATGACACCCCTCCCCGTCCCTCCCCACGGTTCTGGTGTTGTGATTAACGGTAGCAAAACAGTGCTAATTAACGGCTTACCTGCTTGTCGCATGGGTGACAGGATTTTGGAAGCACTCGGTCCAATTAATATAATTACCCGTGGTTGTAACTCTGTTTTAATCGGCGGGTGACACAATCCAACATCTAAAATCCATAATTTCAAAATTGTATCGACTTTTGGCGAATATGTTTAAAACTTATCTGCGGATATTTTTGAAGTTATAAACCTAATACCATTTCTTTATGGCAGATAGAGTTTACGGTCAAGCAAGACCATATTTGGGGACAGGTTGGGATTTTCCACTCAGTTTGAATTTGCAAGGTGGGATACAGCTAAGTAGTGAAGAGGAAAAAGTTAAACAATCTATTTGGATCATTCTCCGTACTGGAGTAGGTGAGCGGGTTTATCGACCTAATTTTGGGTCACGCTTATCAGAATTGGCGTTTGCACCTTTGAATAGCGATACCTTGATCCGAATTCGTATTTCTGTTTTAGAAGCTTTAGAAGTTTGGGAACCGCGCATTATTGTTGATCAAGTTCTGACCGAACCTGACCCGGTGCGTGGCAAAGTAGACATCATCGTTAATTATCGCCTGAAAAACTATTTTGACGTTAACAGCTTTATTTATCCTTTCTATTTGCTTAACGAAGGTCAGTAATTGTGGAATTTGACTTTTTGCCTAAACTGCCAACTTCCAACTTAGACGATCGCTCGTTTGATGACTTAGTGGAAGAATGCATTACACGTATCCCTCGTTACTGTCCAGAATGGACAGACCATAACCTCAGCGATCCAGGGATTACGCTGATTGAGTTATTTGCTTGGTTAACTGACCAAATGTTGCTTAGATTCAACCAAGTACCACGTAAAAACTATGTCGCTTTTTTAGAATTACTCGGTATTCGGCTTGAACCTCCCGCTCCAGCACGAACAGAGTTAACCTTTTATTTAACCTCCGACCTACCCGAAGCTTATACAATTCCGGTGGGGATAGAAGTCTCAACTTTGCGTACAGAGATCACAGAAGCGATTACCTTTAGCACAGATTCTCCTTTAATCATCGGCAAACCTTATCTAGAACACTTTTTAACTAGCCAAACTGTTGAAGAAATTCCTCAATCTTTCCGAGTCAGAGTGATGAATCAGTGGACTCGTCAACCTGACGGCTATTGGGAAGGTAGCGAGCAATCTGTATTTGAGGAGCAACCTGAGTTTGGTAACTGCTTTTACCTAGTGATTAATTCTGATGACCCTTTAGATGGTAATGTCTTAGCAATCACCTTTACAGGTCCGACTGCTACGCCAACTGGGATTAACCCCAATCAACCACCCCGTCGCTGGGAAGCTTGGGATGGAGAACAATGGCGATCGGTTTTATTGCGCGAAGCAGATGATCTGACTCGCGGCTTCAGTTTTTATGAAATGGCTCAACAAGGTCGCAATCCTGAGCAAGGAGCAGATGTAGTTCTGCATTTACCTCCAAATTGGCCTGTAACCAACTTTACTACTTACCGAGGTCGCTGGTTGCGCTGTGTCTTGACGACTCCAGAAGAAAATCAATCAGGTTATAATCGCTCACCACGAATTACTAGTTTAGGGGTGCAGGCGATTGGTGGTGCGGTTCGCGCAAGTCAAAGCACACTAATTTCAGATGAACGCTTGGGAATTAGTAATGGTAAACCAGGTCAGACTTATCAACTACAATCGGCACCTGTTCTAGAACGCCGAGAAAATGAGGAATATATCATCGTCACTCCTCTCGGTGGCTTGCCGCAAAGGTGGGTTGAGGTAAGAGATTTTGCCGACTCAGGACCCCAAGACCGTCACTATACTATTGATTCACTCACTGGTACAGTTCAGTTTGGACCCTTGATTCGTGAACCCGGTCAAATTAAACGACAAACGCAAGTTCGCTCCCATTTACAGCAACCAAGACAGCAACTCAGAACAGAAGACACATCAGTTCAAGTTACTGATATTGACACCCTTGAACATCAATATGGAGCGGTTCCTGCAAGTGGCTCAGAAATTAAAATGGTTCTTTATCGTATAGGAGGTGGTAGACAGGGTAATGTTAAGGCTGGCACACTCCAGTTTTTGAAGTCTGGCGTTCCTTTTGTTGCCAGAGTCATCAACCATAAAGCAGCGATCAATGGTAGTGATGGAGAATCTTTGGAGCAAGCTGTAATTAGGGCACCGTCCATACTACGCACCCGCGATCGCGCCGTTACTGCTGAGGACTTTGAAGTTTTGACGCAAGCAGCTGGTGCTGGGGCGATCGCTCGCGTTCGCTGTTTGCCAGTGACGGCTGAAACTCAAGCCGGTACGGTTAGTTTAGTTATTGTCCCTCAGACAAATACTATGGCGATCGCACAAGGGGAAGGTATATCTCCAGAAGAACTTAGCCTCAGTCTGGCACTGCAAGACCAAGTTCGGCAATATTTAGATGAAAGACGGTTATTAGGAATACAAGTACAACTGCAAGAACCGGAATACATTGGTGTTTCCATTCAGACCCAAATTTCTCTAGAACCAGCTTATGAAAATACCTTGGCGCGAGAGGAGATTCTCCGCAACGTTCGGGTTTCTTTGTATAAATATTTAAATCCCTTGACTGGAGGACTAGACGGTAAAGGGTGGCCTTTTGGAAGACCCGTTTATCAATCAGATATTGTCGCATTACTGCAACAAACTCAGGGAGTGCGTTATTTAGGAGCAGTTTTGTTATTTCCGATTCGCAAGCAGCAGGGAATTTGGCGGCGACAATCCGCATCAGAACCTTTGATTGACCCAGGTGCAAACGGTTTGATATGTTCTTGGGCTGATCCGGTTTTGCGATCGAGTCATGTTATCGATATCATCAGTAGCTAAGGGAAAATAGTATGGTTCAAAGTCGTTCTAGCCCAGCTGTACGCGTTCTATTAACTCCCATGCAAATTCCTGAAGCTTTACCCGTCTCTAATTTGACATTTGGCATTTCAGAAAGCATGGATGTGGCTGGCACTCATTTGCTCTTGCATCCGGGAGAGCCAAGCGAGATGATTGTGCAAGTGCAAAACTTGGAAAGACGCCCCTTACGGATGAGTTTGAGAGTTGAAGGCGATTTTCCTAGTAGTTGGTGTCAAATTGGTACAGAGGGTAGCGAGCTAGTTCCTGGTTCCAAGATGGATGCTGTGCTTTATTTTCAAATACCGGCGACATTTTTTGAAGAACAGCAAGCGATCGTTGCGGGAAGAACAGATAAATTAACTCTTAACTTTCGCTGCATAGTTTCTGTATACATTGACGAAAATACAGACACTGAAGAAATTCAGCAACAAGAATTTGGTTTATACATACGTCCCTATAGTAACTACATGGAGTTTTTACCAGTTTTATATCGGGAAGTAGACTATATTGGTCGCTTCATGAAGATTTTTGAACAAGCTTTTCAACCTGCGATCGATAGTTTCCATGTCATGTGGGCAAACTTAGATCCGTTGACTTCCTCACAGGCACTATTACCTTTTTTGGCTCATTGGGTTGGTTGGCCTATAGATTCGATTTGGAATCTCAACCAACAGCGACGTTTAATTCGCCGTGCAGTAGAACTTTATTGCTGGCGCGGAACCCGTAAAGGTTTGCGTCTTTACTTGCATCTATATACAGGTTTACCTTTAGATGAGCAACATATTAGCATCACAGAACCTTTTGGTCAGAGTTTTATACTTGGGGAAGCAAAACTAGGCGCAGCAGTGCTAGCAGGTGGGCGACCATTTCACTTTGTTGTGTGTTTGCGTCCAGACCGTCCTAATAGTATCCATGAAGAATTAATCCGACAAATCATAGAACAAGAAAAACCTGCTTATTGCACTTATGAATTATTGATAGAAAATCCCCAAAGTTAAAATTTTACATTTTATATTTAATGAAAAAAGCTTTAGAAAAATGAACAGCAGGGTTACGTAGCTCTGCCGAAGTATTGATTATGACTCCTGAATTCTGAATTCTTCTTCAATAAAAATTGGAGCAAGAAACTTCTATTTATTTATGATTATATTTTTATAGGACTTACGCAAAATATCTCTGAAACTCTGATTTCTCCGTGTACTCTGCGCCTCTGCGGTTCGTTATTCCGTAACTCGTGCGTAAGTCCTATTTTAGAAAAAATCAATATTGAAAATTTTTTAGCCCTTTAGCTCTAAAACCGAATGGCACTAAGAAAAGATATAGCCCATACCCTGACTGGTTCCCAGCCTCTAGGCTGGGAATCCATTCTGGGAGGCTCCGCCTCCAGTAGCTTGACGAGAGGCAGAGCCTCTTTGAATACATTCCCAGCCTGGAGGCTGGGAACGAGGCGACACAAGCCTTTGGGCTTTTCTTAGTGCCATTCAGATCTAAAACCAATATAAAATCCAAAATCCAAAATCCAAAATCGTATGACACATCCTTTTCCACCACCCTCCATCCAACCCTTTGAACGACTTAAACCAACAGATGGTTTACTCATAGATGCTAAACTTTGGAGCAAAGCACACGATTACCATCACAGAAAGCAAAATGTTCATTATCAATGCTTAAACCAACCAGGAATTGCCTGTGGTTTGGGCATCAGAGTTATTCCTGCTCCCCGTAAAACAGAAGCTAAATATCGTGATGGACGATGGGTGCAAATTCAGCCTGGTATAGCAATTGATGTAGCCGGCAATCTGATTGTTGTGCCTCAGTCTTATGACTTTCCCGTTGATTTAGAAGTCGCAAAGACCGACCCGATTATGGTCTACTTAATAGTAACTTACGTAGATCCCAACGAACTGCGAAACGAGCAACAGAAAAATATTGTTCAAGAAACCTACCGATTTGACCAAAAAAATTCTACACCAGAAAGTTTAGAAATAGAACTTTGTCGGATACTCCTACAACCAGGAAAAAGTACGATTACCCAGCCGACGGATGTTTTCTTTCCTGGTTACAACAATATTGATTTATCGTGCCGACGTACAGCACAAGCACGTCCCCAAGCAATTGTACGTATGGCGCAAGTAAATCATAGCGATGGTGAATCCGATCGCAACTTTTTTAATTTATCTTACTTGATGCAATCCGTAGAACCACTGTACTCATTTTTGCAAGGGGCTGATGAAGTCGGTCAAGTCAGTTTACAGGAAAATATCCAAGAATATGACCTCTTATACCTTACGGGAAAACAAGCATTATCTCTAAATAATCCCGAATTTGAATCCTTAAAAAATTACTTAAACAGTGGTGGAGTGCTTGTAGTTGATGCACCTGCTGACGCTACAGAACTGATTGAAAGTACTCAAGCCTTGGCTATTAAGTTAGAAAGCCCCTTGAAACCTTTAGAAGAATCGCGAAGACATCCTTTAAGGACACGACCTTTTTTATTTGCTGCTTTGCCGACAATCAATCAACACCTGATTCGAGTTTCAATTGGGGGAGGAATTATTTTAGTGGTTGGTGACTTAGCAGCAGCTTGGGGATTGGATAGAGAATTGAGTTTACCCAGACTTGTGATTCGCACTGCTCAAGAATTAGGAATTAATATTCTTCACTACGCTTGGAAACGACGACAGTTGATTGGTTTGCAGCAGGAGGATTCTTCAGCGCAGTGGTAAATGCTCTATTATCGTTGCACTAAACTAAAAGTAAAAAGACTTATACCATAAGCATGAGCGCTGATTTGGTGATAGTAGCCTTATTTCCGCTTTTTTGTAATAGGTAAGGTTAAGGATGAACGCAGCAGCAACAAGCAATGGGGAAATTAATAATCATGCCTATCTGATAGCATATCTCGATCAACTTCGAGATATTTTGGTGCAGCACGCCGATCCGAATTTGCTGGAGGATGAATTTAAACTTGGGGAGAACTTAAGTGCAGATTCTACAAAGCCACCTGCTGAAGCATCTGCTTTAGAAAGACTTTGCACCATTTTTGCCTTGAGTGATTTTGAGCGGAATTTGTTGCTGTTATGTGCAGGTATGGAACTGGATGCTAGTTTTGCAGTACTTTGTGCTGCTGCTTGCGGAAATAAACAACATACCTATCCCACTTTCGGTTTGGCGATGACAGTGTTAGAAAGTCTACATTGGAGCGCCTTCACTCCCGCAGGAACGCTACGCAGGTGGCGGTTAATTGAGGTGGGAAGCGGAAGTGAACTCATGAGTAGCCCTCTCAGAATTGATGAGCGCATACTGCATTATTTAATCGGCATACAACATCTCGATCAGCGCCTGTTGGGAATGGTAGAGCCTGTGCAGGTGACGGAGGAATTAGTGCCTTCTCAGTTGCAGCTGATGCAGAAAATGGTAGCTGCTTGGTGCGTGGAAATTAATGATTACCTGAAGTTGCCAATCTTGCAATTATGTGGTAATGAAGTGGCAAGCAAACGCCCGATCGCAGCTTTGGCTTGTCAGTATTTAGGGCTGAATTTATATACAATTGCGGCACACAGCATACCAACAACTTCTAGTGACATCAACCAGTTTAAGCTACTTTGGGAGCGAGAAGTCGCATTAGCCAGCAGCGTTTTGTTGATTGACTGTGATGATTTAGAAGCAACAGATACGGCTAGGGAGGGAGCGATCGCCTATTTGAGCGAATGCCTTCGTTCTCCGATAATTATTACTACTAGCGATCGCAAACGAGCGCGATTAAGACCATTGCTCATTTTTGACATTGCCCGCCCCACAACAAAGGAACAGTATGGTGTCTGGGAGGCAGCGTTAGGAACAAATGCTCAATCTTTGAACGTTAAAGTCGAGAATTTTGTATCTCAATTTAATCTCAGTACACCCGTAATTCAAGCCGCTTGTTCTCAAGTTCGCGTCGAGTGGCAGCAGACACAGCATTCAAAAGCGACAGTAGATTTTCAGTATCTGCTTTGGGATACTTGCCGCGCTCAAGCCCGTCCCAAGTTGGATGATTTGGCACAACGGATTGATTCAATCGCGGACTGGGAAGATTTGGTCTTGCCAGAAGCTCAGATACAAGTCCTGAAAGATGTTGTTACCCATGTCAAGCAACGGACTAAGGTGTACGAACTCTGGGGATTTGGTAATAAAAGTAATCGGGGACTGGGGATAAGCTCTCTGTTTGCTGGTGTGAGCGGTACTGGTAAGACGATGGCGGCGGAGGTGTTGGCGCAGGAGTTGCGACTGGATTTATACCGCATTGATTTAAGTGCAGTGGTGAGCAAGTATATTGGGGAAACGGAAAAAAATCTGGGTCGGGTATTTGATGCGGCAGAGTCCGGCGGCGTAGTATTACTTTTTGATGAGGCGGATGCATTGTTTGGCAAGCGTACTGATGTCAAAGATTCTCATGACCGCCATGCCAATGTCGAGGTAAGTTATCTACTGCAACGTATGGAATCTTATCGAGGGCTATCAGTATTAACAACTAACCTCAAGAGTTCATTGGATCAGGCCTTTCTCCGGCGTATCCGGTTTATTGTGCAGTTCCCGTTTCCAGATTCAACTCAACGGGCGGAGATTTGGCGGAGAATTTTTCCGAAAGCGGCGCCAACAGAAGGTTTAGAATACCAGAAGTTGGGACAACTGAATGTAGCCGGGGGCAATATCCGTAGTATTGCCATGAATGCAGCATTTCTGGCGGCTGATGCAGATGAAGCGGTGACGATGAAGCACATATTACAGGCTGCAAAGAGCGAGTATATCAAGTTAGAGCGAACGCTGACGGATACTGAGGTCAAGGGGTGGGTTTGACAATTTTGGATTTGAGATTTTGGATTTTGGATTGAAAACTTTTAATTTGGGATAGTGATAAATATGTAGTGCTGCTTTGCATTAGCTTGAGAACATTTTATCGAAACAGAATTCAGGAGTCAGAATTCAGAATGAATTTTGACCGAAAAGCGGATGAATAGACTCTTTTTAGCAGGGCTATTTCATTCTCATCTAGTCCGCCTCAGAATAAATTCTGAGTCTAATAGCGAAAGTCATCTAAAGACGACTAAGAAAAGGTTATAGGTTATAGTCAGTTTTAACGGACTTTAGCTATTAGCCCTGAACTTCAGTTCTGGGCGGTTTCTGTCTAGAATGAAATAGCCCTGCTCTTTTTAGACCCCCACCAAATCTACGATTTGGTGGTCTTCAATCAGTGGCCGGTCGGAATCCCCGACTGATGGTTACGTAGCTCTGCCGAAGTATTGATTCTGACTCCTGAATTCTGACTTCTGAATTCTGACTCCTGAATTCTTCTTCAAAAGTGGTTGTTTAGCTAAATTCTCTAAATCTACGGATTTAAGCAAATTCATCCACTCCACCGCTAAAGTTCGATCTTCAGGTTTGGCAAGACGCAATTCAGCCAGAGTAGTCAAAGCATCGTACCAAATGCCATTCTCAGCATAAAGCTTTACCCGTTGCTGAGGAGTTGCTTGCTTCGAGATATCTACTAATTTAGGATTTAGATTCACCCGTTGCACCCATCCTTCCACATACTCCTGCTCTGGAGGTTGTTGGGGATTGCAATTGATTTGAATCTTGAAAAACCAGTGATACATCTTGTTTACTTCCAATGGGGGAGTAGTTGCGTTTAAGCGAATACTAATAATTCCTGGCTCTTCTGGTTTTGTTAGATAAAGAGTTTGACTTAGTTTAGCTGACTCATCTTGGAGAACAAACTCAATGGAATGAATTGTAGATTTTTTATAGGGAACAAAAAACCAAAAAGTTGGATGTTTCTCGGTCGTCAAGCCCCAAACTGTAGTAACAGGAACTGCTTCTGTTTCTTCTCGCTTGAGTGTCTGTTTGTATACAGGTACAAGTGCAATGATCGACTGATTACTAACACCACAGCCACGACTTGCAGCACCGCCGCGATCGCCTGCTGCACCCCTGTCTGGAGGAGGTGGAGGCGAAAATCTAACGCGACTTGCAGCGGCTCCGCGATCGGTTGGTTCACCCCTGTCTGGAGGAGGTGGAGCAGGTGAATATGCCACAGGAATGGCAGCAGATGGTGTCATCCAAATCATTGGAGAAGAGCCGATAATTCCCAACCAAGCCATCCCGACGAATGCAGCGATTAATTGTATTTTTGTGCAATAGTTTTTCATAGAAAATTAGGAGTTACACAATTTGGGATTCTGGATTATGCAAAATTTATACAGCAATACTTTTCAATATTAATTTTTAAATTTTATGTTTAAGTAAGTTGTAACTATTAAAATATTACCTCCTAAAGCCAACATAGCAGGAATGAGGGGAACCCAACAACTATATGCAATAAAAAATATAAAACAGCTACCGTATAAACTTGTAAAAGCTATCCCTGCTGCCAAGCTTAAGTAAGTGAATCGGTGCAGATAAGCAGTAAGCAAACCGCCTACAAAAGACCAGCCCCAAATCCAAATTACTTCACTCCAAAGTGGCCAAGTCCACAACAGAGGTTTTCCGTCCAAAGCAGCACTGAGCAGTTGACTGACCATCTCGGCTTGTAAAAATACTCCTGGTATTGGCTGTAATTTCCCTTGAGGACTGGTGTAGGGAGTTAGCCAGTAATCACCAAAAGTTTCTGCTGTTGTGCCAATAATGACTATCCTGCCTTTGACTGCATTGGCATTTAGCTTACCCGTTAACACTTGTCCCAAAGTAATGTGTGGTGCGATCGCATCTGGGGAACCAGAGAAGCGATAATTTAACAAAATTTGGTGTCCAAAAGCGTCAATCCCTTGATAACCTCCGGCATGAGCTTCTATTGGTTTAAATCCCTGCTTCCCTAATTGCCACGCGCCATCAGGGGTAAATTGCAACTGAATTCCCTTGGTGTACAGGTAACGCAATGCAAGTTGAACACTCAGGGCATAGGAGGCAGTACAAGGAGATGAGGGTGAGGCAGTTAACGCTAACAGATGGCGACGCACGACATTATCTGAATCTACGGCAATATCGCTAAAACCTAGACCCTTTGGAGAAACTTCTGGTGGTGGTTTCACACCTGGTTTTCCGGCTTGGGAATCGCTGAGTTGACACACCCCCACAAAGCGATCGCTTTTTCGCATTCGTTCTGCCAATGCTGGATAATCCTTACCCACTGGATAATCTCGGTATATATCCAAACCAATAACTTGTGCTTGATATGTCTCTAATTTTTCTAAAAGTTGAGCAAGTGATTTGTCTGACAAGGAACCTTGAGGTTTTTCCTGTTTTTGCGCCTGCACATCTTCTTCAGTCACAGTGACAATCAATAGGCGTGAGTCTGGTTTCTCAGCAGGACGCAAGCGTAACATTTGGTCAAACGCACTTAATTCTAATGGTTGCATCACACCCAAATACCTTACCCCTGTTAATATTCCAGTCATTACCATGCTCGTCAGTAAGAGCAATGAAAAACCAAGCCGATTTGTGATTCTTTTAACAGCCGTGGTTTTAGACAAAGATGTGGGAAGATTGGGTGTATTTCTAAATAATTCCCCCCAATTCAACGGCATCTCTGCGGGATTTTGACAGATCACAGGCAACCATGTCGCGCAGGGAAATTGATTTTCTAGTCCCTGTAACCTTTCTCGTGCTTCCCTCACAGCTAAATACAACGAGTTTCCCCCCGCGAAGGCTTCCAAAAAATACTTTAAAAACTGCTGCGCCACCCGATCGGGTACAGGCTCTCGCATCACGATGATTTCGGGAATCTGCAAAGAAGCAAACTCCCGTGCCAATCCCAAGCCATCACAGGAATTGAAAATCGCCAGTTGTAGTCCTCGTTCCACTGCCTTTTTCAGGGCATACTTTAACTGGCTAATTGTGAGACTTTCAGTTTGATTGATGTAGATTTTTCCGATTTCATTCGTTTCCTGAGTAGAACTGTGTCCGGCAAAAAATAGAATCTGCCAATGCTGCTCCCATAGCTGCTCAGTCAGGTCTTGGCATTGTGGTTCAACTAAAAAAGTGATGTCTGTATTCGGTAACAAATTAAGTAGCGCCTGGTCTGCTTTGGTATCAATTCCTTGACTGTTACCCAAAATCGCTAAGATTTTTACTTTGTCGTATGTGGTTGCGGTTCGGTTGACTTGTTCGTAGGCGGGAGCGCTCAGGGCTATTTCCGCCTGGGGATAGCGTTCCAGCAAATCCCAAAGATGCCAGGGGAGTTTCTGTAATCGGAGGTCTTTAGTTTGTAAAAGCACACGGATATTATCCGCAAGCCTGAGTTTTTCCAACCATTTCTCGCGGATAGGACGAAAGGAATCGGCAGCAAGCCAAGTATTAAAACGTATTTTAAATTCCTCACTCACCTGCTGGCAGTCTTCTAGGCTGGCGGCTTGCTTAAGTTCCTTGGGTAAACCAATAGGACGAGATGGCAACCTTAAATTACGATAAATAGATTGCCAACGATAATAATCGCGGAGAATTTCTGGGTTGGGGGGAAGCGCACCCATAATTTCCACACTAGGGCGGACATTTTCATCGCCAATCTGTAGCGTCACCGGAAACCCTTGTTCAAAGTTTCCTTCTCCTAACTTTAAGATGACTAACTTGCCCACAGTGAGTTCTCCACAGATGATGAGTTGTATCTATTATCTCGGTTGCTAAAGTTCTTTTCCTTCTTCCTTTGCGCTCTTTGCGACGGCAGTCGCTCATGGGGGAGACCCCCAAGACCGCGCTGCCTCTCCTTTGCGGTTCGTTCCTTTACCCTTCAAACTTAGCTTGACAGACTACTAGAAAGTCCGATTAAAACCGCAAAATCTCTCGGTCATAATCTTCAGGTGCGGGTTCTATTTCCCAAACTAATCCCTCTCCTAGTTCCAAAATTACTTCCAAATACAACATATCTACAGGAGTTGTTGCTGCATCTTCATTATTCTCAAAAGCTTGTAAGTCTTCCGTTAGTAGCCGAAGCTTAAACCCAGCAGGAATTTGACCACTAGGAGTTGCACTTCGCAATTCAAAGCGCCAAACATATTCCTCAGAAGCGCTTTTTGGGAAAATACGTAACTCGTATGTATGCTCTGCAACTATTATTTGCCGAGACAAGCCTAAGAATGGTTCTGCACTCCGCATTCCTGTAGACACGACGAATTCTCTTTTTTCCCATCCCCACTGTTGAGCTAAATTGCCTACTCCTGTCTGCAACCATTGCGGAATTGACCACTGGATGAGTAAACCCTGACGCAGTTCATACAATTTTTTACGCCAACCGCTATGTGCCAGGAGCGCACCCCATAGTGAAAAGGGAACTGCCAAACGCGGGAATTTCACATTGGGATTACCCAACCTTTCTAAGAGGTTTTCTGCCTGGGTTTTGGCAATCGGAGTTAAAGGTGTAATCTCGGCGCGTAAGGCTTCTGGATCATTAAGTTGGCGTGTAACCCATAACACATTGATATCTGCAATTAAATCTTCAGTTTCCAAGCTGTAAGTACGATCGCCAGCATCATAAACCCCTTTTGTTTTCAGAATTTGATGGGTTGTGTAGCCAAAAATCTTCATCCAGCCATCATCGGGATTGACCTGTACTGCTATGTAGTAGTCAGCAACCCACTCTGGTATATCTACCCATTCTTGCGGTACGCGCAACTCATCGTCATCTATAGCGAGGGTGGGAATTAATACAAGGCGATCGCAATCAAAATTAATAGCTGTACCATTGACTACTTCCCAAAAACTCGGTAATGCCGCACTGTTGGGATAAACCCTGGCGGTGGGAGCAATTTCCTGTTTGAACCAAGGCAAAAATGCTTGCAAGCAAATTTGATTTATCCACCCACGTTGACAAGCACCAGCTGTTGAGTATGGTTGTTCTTGCTCCTCTGGAGATTGGGGAATTTCTAAATATAACTGCCGTGAGTCAATAATGAATGGGGGAGGTGCGTTAAACATAATTTTAGAATGGCTCCATATTAAAAATGAATGGGAAATAGGGATTTTTTCGCCCACCCTACTCTACGAGACGCTACGCGTAGCAAGATCCCGTTCGCCTCTGGAGTCCCGTAGGGAAGGGTACGGCAGAGCTACGGGCATCGCAAGGGGCGAGGCTTAAAACCAAGTTTTCTATCTCTAGTTTTCTCTTCTGTTCCCCACTCCCTACTCCCTACTCCCTACTCCCGCCCCGAAGGTATGGCTATATTGGACTTTGAGCCATTCCTCTAAGCTTGTGTTTATAGCATCTATTACGTCGGATTTATGAGAAATATGCAAGGTGTTTTGACTCCACTGCGTTAAAGTCAGCAGCAATGACTTTTTAATGCTGCTAAGGCGACGGGAAACAGTATATTGCTTAATTTCTAACTGTGCAGCAACTTCTGTTTGAGTCAGCTGCTGACCGTAGTAAGCTTGTAGTAGTTGTTGTGACTTTGCATCCATTGCAGCGATCGCTTGCTGCAAAACTTGGTTTAACTGAGCTTGCTGATTTCGTGCATTCGCAGCTTCTTCCTGCTCAATAATTTCCGTTAGTAAAGATGTTTGCAAATTTGCAGGCAATATCTCTAATAAATTACCATCATCTTCTTTGAGGGGAGCGTCTGCGGAAACAATCTTAGGATAGAGGAAGGTACGAGCAGCTTTAGCAGAAGATAATACCCAGCTTTCTATGGTTTGCTGGTTGACTGCGGCAGTGGGTGAACTCAATCGGCTTAAACGTTCTGTATTATAAAGATTAGTAATAGCCTCCCAAGTCAGAGCATCTGGTTTGGTAAGCTGGCGAATTTTTGTATTGTCACCTGTGTAGAGTTCCTTAAAGCATTCCCAGGCTAAAAGATAACTCTCGATGCTTTGAGCGTTAAATCCGGCATTTTGTAATGACTGCACTAGTCGTTTGCGGCTGAGTTTATGTAATAATGCCCAGTCTGAGCAAATGTTTGCTTCCCGACGTAAGCGGAGTACATCCTTGAGAATCGATTCAAAAGCTAATTCTGCATAGGCTTTTAAATGTGAACTGTATTGAGGATTGAAAGTTTTGAGGATTTTGTTAATATGAGCGATCGCCATCTGAAAACAGTCTGCTAGAGACGATTGTGTGGCAAAGTTGAGGGCGAATTTTCTTGCAGTCCAATAGCACACCTCTTGTAAATAAGCAGAAAGATGTGCGATCGCCACAGTACTAGATTCATTATGCCAAACTTTATACCAGTAAACAGCCCAAAAGGTATCTGATTTCTCAGTTGACGACTCCTCCAGGCAAACTTTCATACTGCGTCGCAGTTTGGCATCTTTTGCCCAACCACTAAATTGGTCTGCCTCAAATTGCACAAATGTAGAAAAGATTTCAACAATGCCCTGTCGGGGTTGCATGGAATATTTGCCGTTGTTTGAAGATAGCTAATCTCAATTATACAGCGATACAGCCAAAAGCTAATTCCTTACTGCATAAGGATTTTACAGATTTTTCCCAACTTTTCTATTCTCAATGCATAAAAACTAAAAGTAATCGTAAAGAGTGATATGCAAAGAAGTTCATTTAGTAAGTATCACAAAAAAGATGGATCCTTTACTACCAAACGTACAGCTGGATACAGGTACTATCAGTTTTAATAATGGAGTTCCAGTAGGAGGCTATGCTCACCTGAGTTTGTTTCCAGATGGAAGTTATAGCTTTACAGGTCATTTCCATGATAGTGGCGCTACTAGCTATAATACATCACTTGTTTTTGCACTTAAAGATGACTTAGATGGTTCAGTTTTTACGTTCTCGCATACGGGGCGAACTCATGGCACTTTTGAGGCTGGTTCTAGAAATGATGATTGGGGTGTATCCGGTACTAATCCAGCGCTAGCTGCTGCTTGGGGCGGAATATCGAGTAACTACAATTGGTCTTGGAATGCTGGGGCAAATCTCGATTTAACGAGTATATTTGATGGAGCAATTAAGGCAGTAGGTTTCGCTGGAGCGGTAATTGCTATTGTTTGATATATATAGCAATCCTAAATCATTCGTGAGAAAGAAAATCGCTGAAATACTTATAGATACGAACTTTCTGGCTACGTATTTTCTCACGTTTCAATTGCGATTGCTATAGCTGTTTTTCAGGACTTACGCAACTGTCATTAGTGACTAAGCTTTTGGGCGATCCATATTTTTCAAATTGGTAGAACTTTCCAGAAATAGCCCAATACTCACAAGTCTAGGTTTAACAAACTAAATATCATCTCTAGTCGGGGAGAAAACCCCGACTTCTTTTTTTCCCTTACCATTCGTCTTGAAAATGAAATACCAAATAGTTCTACAACACAGTGAAAAAGACTGTGTGCAGCGTTCCTAGCAACCATTGCCAAACACCACGGACGCACCTTTACCCTCAAATTGTACAAAGGTAGAAAGATTTCAACAATGCCCTGTCGGGGTTGCATGGAATATTTGCCGTTGTTTGAACCATAGCTGCTCTCAATTATACAGCCATACAGCCAAAAGCTAATTCTTTGCTGCGTAAGGATTTTACAGATTTTTCAAAAATTTTTCTGATCCAAGTGCATAAAAACTAAAAGCCGTCGTAAAAAGTGATATGCAGAGAGATTCACCAAGTAAGCACTACAAAAAATGTGCAAATAAGGTGAATTAAAATTTATCCACTTCTCTCTGTTTGGTGACTTTTTAATTGAAATTAAAACTTAATTACAGAGTCATTGAGCCAACTTTGATTTTGAACCTCGAAGTAACAAATCTATCTGGAAAAATTCCTTCAGGAAATTCCAGTCAATTACAATCAAGGAGAAAAACAATGTCAAATATCGACAATATCACTTCTAACAATTCTGTTGTTGCTCAAGAACAACTGTTCACCGAATTAACTCTCGATGAAGGAGCAATGATTGAGGGAGGACAGTTTACAGTTTTAATTAGAGATGTCGGTCCAGCTAAGGCCAGCGTGCCTCCCCAAGGAGGTTTCCATGCTCTGGCCCTTACAGCCAACCCGACAGATCTTCAAATAACAAATGGCACTAACTACAATTTGTCCTATGACTTAGCCTTTGATGCTTCTAATGCTGGCAGTAATCTTTCCATTGCACCAGGGCAAGTTTCAGATTTTCTAGGTCGAGATCCAATAGCTACAGCAAGTTGGGATCTTGATCTACTGACGCCAGGGGTACAAAATAGGACTCAGGATCTAGCACCAGGAAGGAGATATGAATTTTACGAAGTCTAACTGAACTGGTTGTCTGACATCCTAAAGAGTCCCTACTCAGTCAGACCTAATAGTAAAGAGTGGGGTGAATCGCAGATCGGTGCGTCTTGAGGGACTGCCAAGCGATCGCTCTTACCAACTACTTTTTACTTTTGACTACACCCCCAAGCAGTCAAACGTCTGAATGGAAAAACTAAACACTGAATACAGTCGGGTCACAAGACCCGATTGTATTTTCTCGCCAATCATCACACCAGAAGATGAAATACCAGATAGTCCTCCAACACAGTGAAGAAGACTGCGGGGCAGCGTCCCTAGCAACCATTGCCAAACACCACGGACGCACCTTTACCCTCAAATTGCACAAAGGTAGAAAAGATTTCAACAATGCCCTGTCGGGGTTGCATGGAATATTTGCCGTTGTTTGAACCATAGCTGCTCTCAATTATACAGCCAAAAGCTAAATCCTTACTGCATAAGGATTTTACAGATTTTTCAAAATTTTTCTGATCCAAGTGCATAAAAACTAAAAGCCGTCGTAAAGAGTGATATGCAGAGAGATTCACCTACTAAGTACTAAAAAAAGGTGCAAACAAGGTGAATTAAACTTTATCGAGTTATCTCTGTATGGGGCATTTAATTAGTGCCTAATTGGTGAATTTTACTTGGAATTAAAACTTAATTCCAGAGTGATTGAGCCAACTTTGATTTTGAACCTCGAAGTAACAAATCTATCTGGAAAAATTCCTTCAGGAAATTCCAGTCAATTACAATCAAGGAGAAAAACAATGTCAAATATCGACAATATCACTTCTAACAATTCTGTTGTTGGTCAAGAACAACTGTTCACCGAATTAACTCTCGAAGAAGGAGCAGTGATCGAAGGTGGTCTTACCTACGATCTCAGTAATAAATTGACTACTCCCGTCAACTACAATATTGACGGAGTAAGTGACGTTTTGAACCCTGGCGGTGATAAGCTATATACTTCCTCTACACCACCAATTGTTAACTTCGACTCACAGATTGGATCTGGCTATGTTCCAGTTAGCCAAACACTAGTTCCAGATCCAGGAAAAAATGTTTTTGATGTTGCTCCCGGCAATACTTTAGTCTTAACTCAATCTAGTATTTTTGGTGGTCCTCCGGTTGGAAATGATCAGGGAGCTTTCCTCGCAGGCAAAGTGTAATGACATTTTACTGCCTCAGCCAAGCAGTGAAAGGTCGAATATGACAAGCTAAATGCTCAATCAAGTCGGGTCAAATGACCCGACTGTATTTTTTCACTCAGTATTAATTAATTGCACCTGAAAATGAAATACCAAATAGTCCTTCAACACAGTGAAGAAGACTGTGGTGCAGCAAGTCTAGCCACCATTGCCAAACACTACGGACGCACATTTACCCTCAAATTGCACAAAGGTAGAAAAGATTTCAACAATGCCATGTCGGGGTTGCATGGAATACTTGCCGTTGTTTGAAGATAGCTGATTTCGATTATACAGCGATACAGCCAAAAGCTAATTCCTTGCTGTATAAGGATTTTACAGATTTTTCAAAAATTTTTCTGATCCAAGTGCATAAAAACTAAAAGCCGTCGTAAAGAGTGATATGCAGAGAGATTCACCTACTAAGTACTAAAAAAGGTGCAAACAAGGTGAATTAAACTTTATCGAGTTATCTCTGTATGGGGCATTTAATTAGTGCCTAATTGGTGACTTTTACTTGGAATTAAAACTTAATTCCAGAGTCATTGAGCCAACTTTGATTTTGAACCTCGAAGTAACAAGTTTATCTGGTAAAAATTTATTTACATAACTTCCAGTCAATTACAATCAAGGAGAAAAAGAATGTCAAATATCGACAAGATCACTTCTACTTCTAACTATTCTGTTGTTGATCAAGAACAACTGTTCACCGAATTAACTCTCGAAGAAGGAGCCGTGATCGAAGGTGGTTTTACCTACGATCTCAGCAATAATTCGGGTATTGGCATCAACTACAATATTAACGGAAAAAGTGCCTTTTTGAAGCCTGGTGATCAAAAGCAATATTTTTACTGTACAGCACCAACTGTTAGCTTCGACTCACAGATTGGACCTGGCTATGTTCTAGTTTTCCAACAACTAGTTTCAGATCCAGGACAAAATGTTTTTGATGTTGTAAATGGCAATACTTTAGTCTTAACTCAATCTAGTATTTTTGGTGGTCCTCCGGTTTCACCTCCGGCTTCAATTGATCGGATTGTCCACCCCCTATTCTAAGCGCAATGACTTTTTACTGCCTCAGCCAAGCAGTCAAAAGTCGAATATGACAAGCTAAATGCTCAATCAAGTCGGGTCAAATGACCAGACTGTATTTTTTCACTCAGTATTAATTAATTGCACCTGAAAATGAAATACCAAATAGTCCTTCAACACAGTGAAGAAGACTGTGGTGCAGCAAGTCTAGCCACCATTGCCAAACACTACGGGCGCACATTTACCCTCAACCGTGTCCGGGAAGCCGTAGGCACTGGTTCCAGAGGAACATCCTTGCTGGGATTGAAGCGAGGAGCGGAAGTACTAGGATTCAATGCTCGCCAAGTTAAAGCCACTCCCCAACTAATCGACCAATTACACCAAATATCCCTACCAGTCATTATTCACTGGAAGGGCTACCACTGGGTAGTTTTATACGGGCAAAAAGGTAAGAAATATGTCATCGCTGACCCTGGTATTGGTATCCGTTATCTTACCCGCCAGGAGTTAGTTGCAGGTTGGGGTAATGGCGTGATGTTACTGCTAACTCCTGATGAAAGCCGCTTTTATCAACAAGAGTCAGATAAAATTGGCGGTCTTGGGCGTTATATGCAACGGGTTTGGCCCTATCGCTTTATTCTCGCTCAAGCGATCGCGATTAACATCGCTATTGGACTGCTTTCTTTAGCATCTCCCTTCATGATGCAACTGCTCACCGATGATGTGTTAGTACGAGGTGATACCCAACTACTAACTACTGTGGCAATTGGCGTTATTACCATGAACTTAATTAGAAGCGCCATTAGTTTAGTACAATCTCATCTCATCGGTCACTTTGGTCAAAAATTGCAATTAGGACTAATCCTCGAATACGGACGCAAACTCTTACATTTACCCCTCTCCTACTTTGAAGGACGACGCAGTGGGGAAGTTGTCAGCCGCATTTCTGATGTTAAGTCCATCAATAACTTAGTTTCCCAAATTGTCCTCGGATTACCCAGTCAATTTTTTATCGCTGTAATTTCCTTGGGCATTATGCTCTTTTACAGTTGGGAACTAACTCTAGCTTCCATAGTTGCATTTATTATTGTCACGGCTGTTAACTTGCTTTTCTTACCAGCAATGCGCCAGAAAACCCGCAATATGATTGTTTCTGGTACAGAAAACCAAGGCTTTTTGGTGGAAACATTTCGCGGTGTCCAAGTATTAAAAACTACCCAAGCCACTCCCCAAGCTTGGGAAGAATACCAAGGGAATTATGGTCGTCTTGCCAACTTGGGCTGGAGTGTGATGAAACTGGGACTTTACAGCAGTACAATTACTGGCGTTCTTTCCACTTTCATTAGTATTGGCATCCTCTGGATGGGTAGCTATTTAGTCATTAATCGCACCTTAACAATCGGTCAATTGATGGCATATAACGGCATGAGTGGCAATTTTCTGGGCTTCCTAAGTGCTGCGATCGGCTTAGTAGATCAGTTTATCACTGCTCAGATAGTCATTCAACGGATGACAGAAGTTATTGATGCTACCCCAGAAGACGAAAATGATTTTAAAAAGCCTTGGGCACAAATTCCTGGTAATGCAGATATTACTTGCACTGAACTTAACTTTCATCACGCAGGTAGAGTTGACCTACTAGAAGATTTTTCCTTAACTATTCCTGGCGGTCAAGTCATTGCTTTAATTGGTAAATCTGGCTGTGGTAAAAGTACCCTGGCGAAATTGATTACTGGTTTATATAAACTTCAGTCTGGCAATATTCGTTATGGTTTCTATAATCAGCAAGACCTGTCTTTAGAATGTTTGCGACAACAGGTAGTATTAGTTCCTCAAGAACCCCACTTCTGGAGTCGTTCTATTATTGATAACTTCCACTTTAGCTATCCTCACATCAGTTTTGAAGAAATTGTCAGAGCTTGTCAAATTGCTGGTGCAGATGAATTTATTAGCAAACTACCCGATAAATATCAAACTGTCTTAGGAGAATTTGGTGCAAATCTTTCCGGTGGACAACGCCAAAGATTAGCGATCGCCAGAGCAATAGTTACTGAGCCACCGATCTTAATTTTAGATGAATCCACGGGCGCACTCGACCCTGTAAGCGAAAGACAAGTACTAGATAGACTTTTATCCCATCGTCATAATAAAACGACCATTCTGATTAGTCACCGTCCCAAGGTCATACAAAGAGCAGATTTAATTGTACTTTTAGAACAAGGACGCTTAAAAATCCAAGGGACACCAGAAGAATTGCGGAAATTACCTGGTGAACATTTAGACTTCCTAGATGATATTTTCCCCTCTCAGGATGCGTTAGCGCTGACATATTCACCCGCTCACCGTAACGGCAAGTCTGCGATAATTCGTAATTCGTAATTTTCTTGATTCTGATTTATGACTCCTGAATTCTTCTTCAATCATATTACATCATGGTTAGCAATACAGATTTTCTACCCCCAATTCAAACTAATGAATTTCTTCCACCAATTAATCGTTGGACAACCTTTGGCGGAATGTTTATTCTCTGCGTTCTAGGACTAGCTGTTCCAATCGCTGCTGTTACTAAATATAAAGTCACCGTCCAAGGACAGGCGGTTGTGCGTCCGGCGGGTGAATTGCGAATTGTGCAAGCGGCGATTGAAGGTCAAGTAATGCACATTTATGTCAAAGAAAATCAAGTTATCAAAAAAGGAGATGCGATCGCAACTATCGACGACTCCCGTCTGCAAACCAAAAATAGCCAATTGCAAACTAGTATTCAACAATCTAAGTTACAACTAGTGCAAATCAATGCCCAGATTAATGCCCTCAACAGCCAGATTCGAGCCGAAACTGACCGCGTAAACCGGATTATTACTGGCGCCCAAGCCGAATTGAGCGGTCGCCGTCGGGAATATCGAGATAAAAATCTTACCACTGTTTCCGAAGTGCAAGAAGCTGATGCCAACGTCAGAATTGCTGAATCAGAATTGCAGGCTGGGAAAGCACAGTTAAAAACAGCACAAGCGAATCTTCACGCTACTGAAGCTGCTTTGGGTGCAGCCCAGTCAAAACAGAACCGATATGAGAGTGCAGCTGCCCTTGGGGCGCTATCTAAGGATCAATTGGAAGAAGCACAATTAGCTGCAAAACAGCAAGAGCAAGCGGTAAAGGCGCAAGAAGCAGCAGTGGAGGCGCAAACAGAAACAATTCAACGGTTACAACAAGCTATATCTGCTGCCATTGCGAGAAGACAACGCACCCAAGCATCCGTAAATCCAAGTAATGCAGAAGTAACTGTTGCTACTGAGCGCATCGCTCAAGAAAAAGCTGGAGGAGAAAGCAATAAGGCGACTTCAGAAAAGGAACGTCAAGCCCTAATTAAGCAACGGATTGAAATTGAGAAGCAGCTAGAGCGTGATACTAGCGAACTCAAACAAGGGAAAATAGATTTAGCTCAAACCGCGATCGCAGCTACCGCCGATGGGATAATATCTCAACTAAATTTGCGAAACCCAGGTCAAACTGTGCGTGCTGGCGAAGAAGTGGTGCAAATTGTCCCCACTGATGCGCCTCAAGTTTTGAAAGCATTAGTGGCATCTGAAAATCAAAGTAAGTTAAAAATTGGTCAAAAAGTTCAAATGCGGGTGAGCGCTTGTCCTTACCCAGATTATGGTACTCTTAATGGAAAAGTGCAGGCGATTTCTCCAGATGCGATCGCTCCCCAAAAGAATAATAGCAATTCATCTACTGACACATCTGTTAGTCGGCAAGCACCAACGGCTGGTGCTTTCTATGAAGTGACTATTGAACCGGAAACTCTGGTTTTAGGCAAAGGTAAAAACCAGTGTCACATTCAATTGGGCATGGAGGGTAGGGTTGATATTATTTCCCGTGAAGAAACGGTGCTGCAATTCTTTCTCCGTAAGGCGAGGTTGATGAGTGATTTGTAACTTTTTCTTTTGGGAAGCATTACCTAATGTAAAGTTTTAGAAACTTTACTATCATCTAGTTAAAATATCTGCTGAAATTAATTGTAGAAAAATTTATCAATATAGCGTATAGCGTTTCCTAATCACATGAAGTCCATCATAGTCCCCTCTCGAAGAGCGGGGAGGGGGTTGGGGGTGGGGTTCTTGTATCTCATTCAAGCGAGAAACGCTACAGCGGTTCTCGTTTGTATTAAATACACTCTGACCTCTCTCCTAAAAGGAGAGAGGCTTTGAATCTTACTCCCCTTCCCTTGTAGGGAAGGGGCTGGGGGTTAGGTCTGTATTGAACTCAACCCGAAGCGCTATAGATTGATTGCATATTCACAGGTAGGAAATGAGCAAGTGAGGCTGATTCTGATATGGCAATCTGTGGATATAGGAATTGGCGCTCAGATTTCTTAGGAGTTGTTAGCATTATTGGAGTGCTTACTCATGTCATATTTGGTTCCGAAAATCACGCCTTAGCCCAGATTATCCCTGATGGAACTTTGGGTAATAACTCTTCAAGAATCACTCCTAATGTCAATATTAAAGGTAGTGCTGGTGACCGGATTGATGGCGGAGCAATTCGCGGTGCAAACCTGTTCCAGAGTTTCCAGGAATTCAATGTGGGGGAGTTGCAGCGTGTTTATTTTGCCAATCCCACAGGAATCTCCAATATTCTCACACGAGTGACGGGGAGCAATGTCTCGAATATTCTCGGCACTTTGGGGGTAGATGGTGGTGCAAATTTGTTTTTTCTCAATCCCAATGGCATCATTTTTGGACAGAATGCGCGTTTGGATGTGAGCGGTTCCTTTATAGCGACTACGGCGAACTCATTTGTGTTTGGTAATGGGTTGGAATTTAGTGCAACTAATCCTCAGACTCCTTCTGCATTACTAACAGTTAATCCTTCGGCGTTGTTTTTTAATCAAATAGAGGCTGGTAGCATTGAAAACAGGTCAATTGCACCAGCAGGAATAGACCCAACAGGTTTCCCATTAATTGGTTTAGGAGTACCTGATGGTAAAAGTTTGCTGCTAGTGGGCGGTAATGTCAGCATGGATGGCGGCCAGTTAAATACTTATGGTGGGAGAGTTGAATTAGGGGGGTTAGCAGCACCGGGAAATGTCAATCTTCTTTTTAATAATAGGGATAATCTCAGTTTGAAATTTCCTCTTAATGTGACTCGTGCTGATATATCGCTTACCAATCAAGCGGCTGTATTTGTGACTGGGGCTGGTAGCGGTGATATTGCAATTAATGCCCGTAATTTAGAGATATTAGGAGGAAGTATCCTTTCTGCTGGTATTGGGCAAGGTTTGGGTACACCTGAAAGTGTTGCTGAGGATATTACACTTAATGCTACCGGGGAAATCAAAATTGCAGGTTCTGGGAGCATAATTCGCAATTTAGTGCGCTTGGGATCAAAAGGCAATGGAGGTAACATAACCATCGATTCTGGTGACTTCTCATTACAAGATGGCGCTGAACTTCAAACATCAACTTATGGACAGGGGAATGCGGGGAATGTGACAGTGAGTGCAAAAAATGCTGTTTCCCTTGCAGGTAACGCTTACATCCTCAGCACAGTGGAAGCAGGAGGTGTAGGTAAGGGTGGCAATATCGACATCAATGCAGCAAACATGTCACTCACTGATGGCGCTGAACTGGAAACCATTACTAGTGGTGCATCTGATACCCAACCAGCAGGAAGAGGGGATGCAGGTAATGTCAATGTGAAAGTTACAGGTGCTGTTGATATTGCTGGGGAGAAAAACGATTTTCCCAGTGGGATTTTCAGCAGTGTGGAAACGGGAGCAGTTGGGAATGGGGGTAACATTACCATCGATTCTGGTGACTTATCATTACGAGATGGCGCTTTACTTGAAGCCTCAACTTTGGGACAGGGGAATGCGGGGAATGTGACAGTGAGTGCAAAAAATGCTGTTTCCCTTGCAGATGCTTACATCTTAAGTACGGTAGAAGCAGGAGGCGTGGGTAAGGGTGGCAATCTCGACATCAATACAGCAAACCTGTCACTCACTGATAGCGCTCAACTGCGAACTGCTACTGATGCTGCATCTGATACCCAACCAGCAGGAAGAGGGGATGCAGGCAATGTCAATGTGAAAGTCACAGGTGTGGTTGATATTGCTGGGGAGAAAAACGGTTTTCTCAGTGGGATTTTAAGCTATGTGGACACGGGAACAGTTGGCAATGGGGGTAACATTTTTATCGATTCTGGTGACTTATCATTACAAGATGGCGCTCAACTTGAAGCCTCAACTTTGGGACAGGGGAATGCGGGGAATGTGACAGTGAGTGCAAAAAATGCTGTTTCCCTTGCAGATGCTGGCATCTTAAGTACGGTGGAAGCAGGAGGTGTGGGTAAGGGTGGCAATATCGACATCAATGCAGCAACCCTGTCACTCACTGATAGCGCTCAACTGGAAACCTTTATTCGTCGTGCATCTGCTACCCAACCAGCAGGAAGAGGGGATGCGGGGAATGTGAATGTGAAAGTCACAGGTGCTGTTGATATTGCTGGGGAGAAAAACAATTTTCCCAGTGGGATTCGCAGCAATGTGGAGACGGGGACTGTTGGGAATGGGGGTAACATTTTTATCGATTCTGGTGACTTCTCATTACAAGATGACGCTCAACTTGCTGCATCGGCTTCTGGACAGGGGAATGCGGGGAATGTGACAGTGAGTGCAAAAAATGCTGTTTCCCTTGCAGGTAACGCTGGCATCCTCAGCACCCTGGATGCAGGAGGCGTAGGTAAAGGTGGCAATATCGACATCAATGCTACTTCTCTGTCAATCACTGATGGCGCTCAACTGCTAACCATTACTCGTGGAGCATCTGCTACCCAGCCAGCAGGAAGAGGGGATGCGGGGAATGTGAATGTGAACGTTACAGGTGCTGTTGATATTGCTGGGGAGAAAAACGGTTTTCTCAGTGGGATTTTCAGTGCCGTAGCCACAGGAGCAGTTGGGAATGGGGGTAACATTTTTATCGATTCTGGTGACTTCTCATTACAAGATGACGCTCAACTTGAAGCCTCAACTTATGGACAGGGGAATGCGGGGAATGTGACAGTGAGTGCAAAAGATGCTGTTTCCCTTGCAGGTAACGCTGACATTTTAAGTGCGGTAGAAGCAGGAGGCGTGGGTAAAGGTGGCAATATCGACATCAATGCTACTTCCCTGTCACTTACTGATGGCGCTCAACTTCTTGCCTCAACTTTAGGACAGGGGAATGCGGGGAATATTGGCATCAATGCAAAAGATGCAGTAACTGTTTCTGGAACTAATCAAGAAACAGGATTTTCTAGTGGTTTATTCACATCTACTGATTCTACTTCCACTGGCATTGGTGGTGATATCACCGTAAACACCAATATATTTCGCGTATCAGACGGCGCTTTACTAAATGCAGATTCCGCAAATAATCAAAAAGGTGGCGATATTACGGTAAATGCAAATATCTTTGAAGCACTCAACGGCGGACAACTCACTACCACTACCTCAAGCAATGGAGGTGCAGGTAAAATAACTGTCAACGCTGATGATAAAGTAATAATTAGTGGTATTGACCCTAGTTACAATAACAGAAGTACTAACTTTCCTGACAACGTGGTAAATATCGGTGCTAACAGTGGCTTATTTGTCAGTTCTACTGGTTCAGGAATCACAGGCGATATCGAAGTCAACTCACCCCAAATTACCTTAGATAACCAAGGCAAACTCAACGCTGAATCTGCATCCGGTAACGGTGGTAATATCAACGCCAACAGCGACTTACTCTTACTCCGTCATGGCGCTCAAATTTCCACCAACGCAGGTACAGCCGAAAAAGGTGGCGATGGCGGTAGCATCCATATCAACTCAAAATTTATCGTTGCAGTTCCCAACGAAAACAGCGATATCAGCGCTAACGCCTTCACAGGGATTGGTGGTAAAGTTGACATTACATCAGACGGGCTTTTCGGTATTGTTCCGCAAAAAAGTCCAACCGGAAAGAGCGACATTACAGCGAGTTCCGAATTGGGAATAAATGGTACAGTAACCATTAACACCCCTGATGTAGACCCAAGTCGTGGCTTAATTCAACTACACTCTAACGTCGTGGATGCATCCCAACAAATCGCCCAAGGTTGCACACCCAGAAGAGGACAAAACGCCAGTCGTTTTATTGCTACAGGACGCGGTGGATTACCCCAAAGTCCTAACGAGCCTCTGCGGGGACGAGCTGTGATTACAGGTTGGGTAGATTTACCCCCACAAGCAACAGAAAGAGTAACCGATAAATTAGCTGTGGAAATTACAGATAAAAAACCTATTGTATCTATTACCAAATCTACTAATCAGATTGTGGAAGCTCAAGGATGGATTGTCGATGCTAACGGTGATATTATCCTTGTGGCTCAATCTGGGCAAAGTTCTTCTATTCTCTCTGCCATATCCTGTAGTCAATAATTTGTTACCCAAAGAGTAGGGGGAGGAATTTCTATGAAACCGAAGAGTCATAAAAACAATCAGTGGCAACGAGGGTAGGGCTGATATTATTTACCATGAAGAAACGCTGCTGCAATTCTTTCTCTATAAGGCAAGGTTGATTACTGATTAGTAACTTCTTCTTTTGGGAAGTATTACTTAACGTTAAGTTTTAAAAATTTCACTCTCTTCTAGTCAAAATATCTGCTGAAATTAATGGCATAAATAAAAATTTATCAATAGATTGATTGCATATTCACAGGTAGGAAATGAGCAAGCGAGGCTGGTTCTGATATCGCAATCTGTGAAGATAGGAATTGGCGCTCAGGTTTATTAGAAGTTTTTAGTATTATTGGAGTGCTTGCTCATGTCATATTTGGTTCTGACACTCATGCCTTAGCCCAGATTACCCCTGATGGAACATTGGGCGATCGCTCTTCAAAAATCACTCCCAATGTCAATATTAAAGGTAGTGTTGGCGATCGCATTGATGGCGGAGCAATTCGCGGTGCAAACCTGTTCCATAGTTTCCAGGAATTCAATGTGGGAGAGTTGCAGCGCATTTACTTTGCCAATCCCACGGGAATCTCCAATATTCTCACACGGGTGACGGGAAGTAACGTCTCCAATATTCTCGGCACTTTGGGGGTGAATGGTGGCGCAAATTTGTTTTTTATCAATCCCAATGGCATCATTTTTGGGAAGAATGCGCGGTTGGATGTGGCGGGTTCATTTGTCGCTAGTACAGCGAATTCATTTGTGTTTGGCAATGGGTTGCAATTTAGTGCAACTAATCTGTTAACGTACTTTTTTCGCTCTAATATTCTCCTAACTTCAGAGCCACTTAAGTTGATTCCTGTTGGATTGGGATCCACGACTGAATTGTTGCACCACCAAATTTTCTTGTTTTGTGGGGGTGCAAAAACGCCGATTATTCATCCGCTTTATTTTGCTTTCATGACTAAGAATAATCTAGTAACTATTTTATCTTGATAGCTACGCTTTTTATTTAATTTTTCTCCCTACCTAAATTTCAATTGATGATGTATCAAAAAAAATGTCTTACATGACCTCATGTAAGACATTTTTTATTGCTTGTGATAAATCCGGGTGAGGAGGGCAAACAGCCGTTCCCCCCTACGATAGAATGATGTTGTGTGGTAATTTTTATTCTGGAAATCACCTAAAATCGTAGATGCGAAAACAACATGATTTTCGACCCTTTTTTATGGTGGGCTGTACTTAGTGCCATTCTACTCAACCTTTTTGAACTCGGTGTTCAAACTCCTCACGGGTTTCTTCAACTATAGCCAGAGAAGATGCATAGATATCTTCATGTTCCTGTTTCAACCAGTTTAAAAGACGAGCCATCTGGGCATTTCTTAAATCTAGGTCGGTCTGAAAAATAATTGAAGTTGCCATCACTTGAGCATATTGAAGTGGATGACCTTGATTTACTAAACTAGCAATTAAGCCTGCTAATGCTTCCTGCCGTATTCGATCAGAAGTAGCTTCTATAGACATGATTTTTGTTCCTAGATAATTCTTGAGAATATCCTATGTTATTTACCAAAGGTTTTAGTAACTGTAATATCACGTAATTTGAAAAGGATGGATAAAAATAGCAGTGTATTTACTTAATAAATTATTTTAAAGTATAGTAAAACATCAAAAAAATATATTTATTTAAATATTTAAAAGTCTAGCAAAAATAAAAAAAATACATTAAATATTACAAAATAAACAGAATCTGATATTAAAGCTTACATTTTTATTTAAGTCCTATATAAAATAAGCATAAGTTCAACATTAAAGCTATCAATTGCTTTTGACTACTTGTTTTTCTGAGATTTTTATACAGATAAACTCTTTACATTTATGAAAACATATGTTTAATTTGATTCAGTAGAGAGCAAAGGCAAATGCCTAGCTAAATACTAAAAACTAACAATGAGTTAAGGTCTAAAATCATGGCAGTCGAAAAAACTAATTCTTCTTCAAGTTTGGCAGAAGTTATTGACCGTATCTTAGATAAAGGTATCGTTATAGATGCTTGGGTACGTGTTTCCCTAGTTGGTATTGAATTACTTGCAATCGAAGCTCGGATTGTTATTGCTTCTGTTGAAACCTACTTGAAATATGCAGAAGCTGTAGGCTTAACACAGTCAGCTGCTGTACCTGCTGTATCTGCTTAATTATTAAGTAGATGCAATCAAATTAGAATTACAACCTAAATAATTCTGATTTGCATTCTGTTTTTTGTCGATTATCTTGATACTTGTCAATCAAGATTTATCAAATGATAAAATCCCAAGAGCAGCTATTATTTAAGCTACATTATCTGGATATTAATTGTCCAGATAATGTAGTTTATTCACGATTTGAATAATATTGCGGAGAATCTCATGACGGCTTTAATGGAAAAAATCCGGCAAGAGCATAAGTCGATAGTTGAGGAAGTATCTCAACTATTTAAAGAGACTCATAAATTTTTGTCCGCTACAACAGCAGACAGACAAGAGAAAGCCAAAAAGCAAGCGCAAGAGCTGCATCAGTTTCACCAAAACCTGGAGCAAACAACCGAGGAATTTCTAGCCGAAACCGCTAAAGAAAGGTTTGCTCAAGCTAAAGTACAAGCAAAGTTTTTGGATGAGTTCTATCAAGAACTTGAGCAAACAACCCACGAGTTTTTAGCAGAAACAGCAAAGGACAGAACTGAGCAAGCCAAAGCACAAAGACAATATCTGCATCAATTTCGTCAAGATTTGTTTGCGAGCATTTTTGGCACATTTAGTCGTCAGTCAACACTCTGACCAAGGGAGTTAATACCCTTTCTCTAAATTACAGTTCATTCTTCTGTGTTCCTGGCCGTACATCCGTAGATTTATTTTAGAGAATTGGTAATCTGTTGGCAATAGCCGAACGTAGTAAAAATATAACCTTCAGCAGGATCAGATATTTTTGGTTCGCTTCCCGAAAATAGACCAAAATGCCTTGTCCAATTCAACCAATGCTTAACATTGCAAAGAATTTCTAAGATACTACGCTCCGGCATCAAAGCACGAATTTTTGATTCTAATTCTTCGACTTCATTCGTTTGGGCTAGGGATGGGATTCTTTTAAGTACAGGTTCTCCGTCTTTATTGATAGTGAATTGTTTATCAACCGCACAAATCTCATCTACAATGTCAGCTACCTGCGCTAATTTATCTTGTAGGTGTTTTTAACAAAGTCATCTGGGTTAGCAGGAAATTCAAGTAAGCGACAGTATTCCTCTGGTAGGGTCGAGGTGAGCATTACTGCTCAACCCCTCCCATTCGGAACCGTGCTTGCGCCTTTCAACGCACACGGCTACTCAATGTATGTCACTATATTTAGGATATTTTCTTCAAGTTTAATATCAGAAGCTTTCGGATTTTCTTCAAACCAAATCTCTACAGGTAGTCTGCTCATTAAATCAATAACTGTACTCATCTTTCCTGCTAATTGTCCTCTTTGAGCCGATTCTAGGCTTTGTAATTTCCTAAACAATGCTTCTAATGTTGAGCCGTCTACTATCCAAATCTTCTCAAATTTTGATAAAGTAAACTGAATGCTTTCTGGCAACGGTCGTTTATTTCTACTATGCGAATCGCTATTCTTAAACTAAGCAATAAATCTTTAAATACTTTTTCAAAAACTGCGGATGGAAATGTCAAAAATCGTTGTGATACCGCTTGTTGACTAACTTTTGTGGGATTACACCACAAAAAACCGTCTCTTGCTAACATTCATGTCAGTTCTCTGACTCCTGCTACATCTCGCCACAGTAGGGTTAACACCGCAGCTATCATCAATGGTAAATTCAGTATCCGTTCTCTGAGTCCTAGTTTGCCGTAGTAATTTTCTTGATTTGTAATGGCTGGTGTCAGTAATCTTTCCAGTTGCTCGGCAATTACTTCATCTTCCACCATTGGTCGTTGTTTCTTTTTCGCGTGGTCTCGATTGGTTTTTCGGCTCTGAGTCATGGCTAGTCACAATCGCTCAATCACTTATCTATGCTGAGTTTTACACGATTTTTGACCAGTGCAAATACCACCCTTGACAATTTCCCCTTTTCCTTAACTTGTCACCAATGGTAGGTTTTGGTGCATAGTCATTTGAGATCCCCCTTAGTCCCCCTTTTTAAGGGGGAAGTGGCCGGTAGCCCCAATAGCCAGTCATTGCTCCCAGCAATATGAGCAATAATACTAACCATAATTCATGTCTTCGTCCCCGGATGTGCCTATCGTCTGGGACTTGCTGTAATTGTTCGACGAGATTCAGACTTGTTAGTTATCCATTTTTCTCCACTCTCTACAAATCATTATTATTTTTCTCTCGTTGTATGAAACCACCCTGCCTTTTTAAGGGAGATTGGGGGGATCGACTCAAAACCTACGCAGTATTGATTAGTCGCTGTAATGTCTTCAACTTTTGAGTCAAATTCTTCGTCTTCAAGGGGGGGGTTAACCAGTAACGACTCTGGTGTGGTTTAAGTTCTGCCTCCTCTAATAATCTTCCAACATGACGGACAGATATCCTTTCAATAATCCCTTGTTATCAGGAGCTTGCCGTAACGCAATGCGGATTTAAGACCCCCGCCACTTTTTGGTGGATTTAAATCAGGTGGGGTTTGAATCCCCATCTGATTTCTCCCCTTGTCTCTTTCCTGACTTTTCACGGGAAGTCCTCAAGCCCCGAAAAAACGTGACTTTTTCCACAGGCTAATTCTCAATAGCTTTAAGTTAATGAAAATAGCTAACAAAAAAATCAGGGCTTGGAAAACCCTAAAAATGGCCTTTTCCACATACCATAAAAAGTCAGGTTTCTTTCTTCAACGAACAGATACTGATTTTTGTCGCAAGATAATTCTTAAAAACATCCTAACTTAATTTTTCAAGATTTTAGTAACTGTAATATCACGTAGTTTTAGAAAAAAGGTGGAAAAATTACAGTGTATTTGCTTACTAAATTATTTGTCCAATCTAAATCAGCATATTAAGTAAAAATAATTTTAAAAAATTACAAATTTTAAAAAATACGTTAAAGATTACAAAACAAACAGAATTAAACATTAAAACTTACATTTCAATTGAAATTTTATATTAAATCAACATGAATTAAACATTAAATCTCTCAATTGTTGTTGATTGACTATCTTTTTGGATTTTTTATACAGATAAACTCTTTACATTTATGAAAACATATGTTTAATTTGATTCAGTAGAGAGCAAAGGCAAATGCCTAGCTAAATACTAAAAACTAACAATGAGTTAAGGTCTAAAATCATGGCAGTCGAAAAAACTAATTCTTCTTCAAGTTTGGCAGAAGTTATTGACCGTATCTTAGATAAAGGTATCGTTATAGATGCTTGGGTACGTGTTTCCCTAGTTGGTATTGAATTACTTGCAATCGAAGCTCGGATTGTTATTGCTTCTGTTGAAACCTACTTGAAATATGCAGAAGCTGTAGGCTTAACACAGTCAGCTGCTGTACCTGCTGTATCTGCTTAATTATTAAGTAGATGCAATCAAATTAGAATTACAACCTAAATAATTCTGATTTGCATTCTGTTTTTTGTCGATTATCTTGATACTTGTCAATCAAGATTTATCAAATGATAAAATCCCAAGAGCAGCTATTGTTTAAACTATATTATCTGGATATTAATTGTCCAGTTAATGTAGTTTATTCACGATTTGAATAATATTGCGGAGAATCTCATGACGGCTTTAATGGAAAAAATCCGGCAAGAGCATAAGTCGATAGCTGAGGAAGTATCCCAACTATTTAGAGAGACTCATGAATTCTTGTCTGCTACAACAGCAAACAGAGAAGAGCAAGCCAAAAAGCAAGCCCAATATCTGCATCAGTTCCACCAAAACCTACAGCAAACAAACCGCGAGTTTCTCACAGAAACTAATAAAGAAAGGCTTGCTCAAGCTCAAGCTCTCCACCAAGAACTTGAGCAAACAAACCGCGAGTTTCTCACAGAAG
>NZ_JBALFC010000013.1:0-148318 GCF_036917755.1 Nostoc sp. | reverse complement strand
TCGCCAACTCGAACTAGAGAAACTCCAGCAACTCCCACCAGACAAACCTCGCCAACTCGAACTAGAGAAACTCCAGCAACTCCCACCAGACAAACCTCGCCAACTCGAACTAGAGAAACTCCAGCAACTCCCACCAGACAAACTTCACCAACTCGAACTAGAGAAACTCCAGCAACTCCCACCAGACAAACTTCACCAACTCGAACTAGGGAAACTCCAGCAACTCCCACCGGAGAAACTCCAGCAACTCGAACTAGGGAAACTCCAGCAACTCCCACCGGAGAAACTCCAGCAACTCGAACTAGGGAAACTCCAGCAACTCCGACTGGGGGCGCATCGGTAGCAATAGTAGCTCCTTTGCTTAAAGATGAAGTGAGTAACTTGATACAAGCAGGAAGATTGCGACAAGATGCTTTACCCGACGTTATCGCTTTATACAAGGGAAGCGACACAAAACAGTTAGACTCAAGTTTTCTTGTCCACAATTCTGGACTTGAACCAGCACAGCTATTAGCTAGCTTAATAATTGATCACAATGGCAACTTTCAACAGGCTGTAGTTCTAGAAATAGAACCAGCAAGACTCCAAAGCCAAAAAAGCACATACGAGCAAGTCCTCAGCGAAGTTTTCAAAACAGAAAACTTTATCGCTGCTCACAACAACGATGGCACAAAACCAGGTTTGAGCAATCTGTATGTCAGGATCAAAATCCAACCTACTAATTCCAAGTAGATGCTTGAATTTTCGCAAAAACTGTGCTATATTTATAGGGTTGGAAATGCGCGGGCGTAGTTTAGTGGTAAAACTATAGCCTTCCAAGCTATTAATGCGGGTTCGATTCCCGCCGCCCGCTTAGAAAAAAAACTTTGAAATGCACTGGTGCAAGAAGTAAGTCAACTTAGAGCCAGGGCGAATAGAATAGAGCCTGCGGCACGCTGACGCGTAGCTTGCTTCTCCGTAGGAGTACGCGGCTACACAAACAAAGTCCACCTTTTCTGCGGAACGCTACGCGAACGTGGACTAAGAGAGAATAAAGCTTTTTGTAACCCACATTCCGCAAATATTGAAGCGGATTGAATAATTATGAAATTGAATATTATAAAGCCTGAAATGATTGCCAGATAATCATTCGTGTCAACTTAACGTAAAACTTATGTGCCACAAGGAACTTCAGTTCCTTGCTAATAGCTCAAGTCAATTTTTAGATGACTAAATAATCTCAAAAATCTTTAGTCTACTTCAGTAGAATTGGGCTAAAAGCCAAAGAAATTTCTTTCTGGGCGGGCGTGGAAGTCAACAAGCGATTTCTAGCTTAAGTTGATACCAATGAGCAGTGCTGTGCCCCTACGACAGATGTGGTTCAAATACATGAAAACTGCTGTAAGTTGACGAACAAATAAAAAACTAGAGGAATATCGCACAGCATTAATTTCCGAGTATCCCTCATCGCTACAACATAAACAATATGTAATATTTATCCAAATCTGCCGCTCACGTAATCTCTGGTGTCTTCTTGCTTAGGATTGTTGAAAATTACTTCTGTGGCGTCGTATTCTACCATGAAACCGTTACGACCACCTGTTTCTGTAGTCCGAACATTAAAAAAGGCTGTCTTATCAGAAACCCGCGCTGCTTGCTGCATATTATGGGTGACGATAACGATGGTATATTGCTCTTTAAGTTGGTGAATTAGTTCTTCAACCCGCAAGGTGGAAATAGGGTCGAGGGCGGAGCAAGGTTCATCCATCAATATAACTTCAGGTTGGACTGCGATCGCACGAGCAATACATAACCGTTGTTGTTGTCCACCAGATAAAGACGAGCCACTTTGTCGCAGTTTATCTTTGACTTCATCCCACAAAGCTGCTTTTCTGAGACTACTTTCTACCAATTCATCAAAATTACCTTTGTAGCCGTTGATTTTGGCTCCAAAAGCAATATTGTCATAAATTGATTTTGGAAATGGGTTTGGTCTTTGAAACACCATCCCAATCCGACGACGCACTTCTACAGGGTCGATGTCGGGTGCATACAAGTTTTTATCGTAAAAAAGTATTTGACCCTCTGCGTGAAATGACTCAATCAGGTCATTGAGGCGGTTATAGCATCGCAACAACGTACTTTTACCACAACCAGAAGGACCGATAAAGGCTGTCACCTGATTTTTGGGTATATCTAGCCAAATATTCTGTAAGGCTAAAAACTTGCCGTAGTAAACGTTAAGATTTTCGGTGCGTAAAACGGTTTCAGTGTCATTCACTGTTTTAATGTTAGTAGGCATAAATAAGTCTAGTGTTAGTTTGAGCGATGGGGATCTGGACTGTGGATGGTTGTTTACTAAGCTTTTTGACGAGTTGCCCAGCGAGCAATGATACTTGTGATTAAAACCATCAATACCAAGATCAAAGATGCTGCCCAAGCTAGTGATTGCCAATTTTTAAACGGAGAAATAGCATATTTGTAAACCAAAACAGCAAGGGAAGCTGTTGGTTGGAATAAGCTATCTGGCCAAAAGTTGGAAAATAAAGCGGTAAATAGTAAAGGTGCGGTTTCTCCAGATGCTCTGGCGATCGCAAGCGTTGCCCCGGTTACAATTGCTGGTAAAGCTGCTGGTAAGACTACTTGACTCACGGTTTGAAAGTTCGTCGCTCCTAACCCTACAGATGCTTGTCGCAAATCTTGCGATACTAACTGCAAGGCTTCATCAGTAGTTCGCAGAATAATTGGCAACATCAAAATTGCCAGTGCAAACCCTCCACCGAGAGCGGAATATGATCCTAAGTTCAACTTTACCAGTGTTAAAACTACAATGCCATAGGCAAATACCCCAGCAATAATTGAAGGGACTCCACTAAGGACATTAGCCGCAAAACGTACCCATCTGGCTACTTTCGCCGAACTAAATTCTGTGATGTAAATCGCCCCCAAAACTCCAAAGGGGATGCTAATCAAGGCAGCAATTCCTACCATTAGCAGCGTGCCTAAGATTGCATTACCAAAGCCTCCTCCCTTTTGTAGAGCTTTGGGTGGCAGTTCAACAAACACGGCCAGATTCAGACTGCTAAAGCCTTTAATAATCACGTAAGATAGCACTGCTAGCAAAGGTAAAAGTGCCAATACTCCGCAGGTAAATGCGATTACGGTCATCACTGTATTAAACAGTGTTCTCTGAGACATAGCGGAGCGAGTTAAACTGCGCTCTGGAAAACTAGAAGTCATAATTTAACCCAAAACTAAGCTATATTCGCTTGACTCTCAGAACGATCAACTCTGCCAGAATATTGACTACCAGCGTCAAGAAAAATAGAACTAAAGCCGCGTACATTAAAGCTGCAACTTGTAAACCACTAGCTTCTGAGAATTGATTTGCCAGTAAAGAAGAAATCGTATTGGCAGGTGCTAAAAGAGAGAGACTGATGTTGTTGGAGTTGCCAATTAACATCGTTACAGCCATTGTTTCTCCCATTGCCCGGCCGAGTCCCAGCATCACAGCACTAACTATGCCCGAAAAGGCTGCTGGGATGAGAACTTGCAAAATTGTTTCCCAGCGCGTTGCTCCTAATCCTATAGAGGCTTGGCGCAAACTGGGGGGTACAGAAATCAAGGCATCGCGGGATAAGGCTGTGATGATGGGCAAAGTCATAATCGCTAATATGACTCCCGCCGGCAACATTCCTGGCCCTGTAGGAGAAGTGCTAAAAAATGGCAGCCAGCCAAAGTAACTATTGAGCCATTTTCCCAAGCTGGTTAAGATTGGCACCAAAACAAAAATACCCCACACGCCGTAGACAACGCTGGGAATAGCTGCCAGCAGTTCTACTGCGAAAACCAGTACCAGCTTCACTTTAGCGGGCAAAAAATCCTCGCTCAGGACAACAGCAGTACCAACCCCAATTGGTACTGCTATCAGTAGACCAATAAAAGAACTCAAGAGAGTTCCATAAATTTGAGGTAGCACCCCGTAGCTATCATTAACTGGGTTCCAAGTGGTGTTGGCTAAAAAGCTAACACCAAACTTTTGAATAGCAGGCCAAGCGCCAATTGCAACCTGTGACCCGATCCATAATAAAGTGGCAGCAACCCCAAAGGCGAAAATTTTAGTCAGCCAAATAAAACCCCGATCTAGGGACTTTTCTGCCTCAGAGCGATTTTTCATCGTTGATGACAGATTTTGAGAATTTGTAGTCATGAATACCGACTTTAACTATTAAATCAGAGAAAAATGTGTGAGGCAACCAGATTACGAAAATTGTCGTTTGATCATCTTTTTAAACTGATACATTAGTAACTCCGTGTTCCCAGTTACTAATGCCCATAAAACGACCACTTCATCAATTATTGATTAGGGATGTTTGATGCTTACTTGCTAGCGCTACTACCACTGCCAACAGAGATTTTATACTCTGGACTGATTTGATCAGCAGCAGCAGCTACCTTGGTGATGACGTTTTGGGGTAGAGGAACATACCCTAGTGTACTAGCTTGCTTCTGACCCTCAGTTAAAGCGTATTCGATCGCGGCTTCAATTGCCTTAGCTTTTGCCGGATTAGGATATTTCTTGTAAGCCAAAATCCAGGTGTAAGTGACTATGGGATAAGAATCAGCCCCTTGTGGATCGGAAATAAAGAGGCGGAGATCAGGCGGTAGAGCTACTGATTCCAGAGTTTTAGAGGCTGACTCCTCACTAGCTACAATAAACTTACCGCCCTTGTTTTCCAAAGCAGCAAACTTGAGACTATTTTGTTTGGCATAGCCGTACTCGACATAACCAATAGAACCTTGAGTTTGTTGGATTTGGGCGGTAACACCCTCGTTACCCTTAGCACCGACTCCCGTAGGCCAGTTGACAGTTTTGCCTTCACCAACTTTAGTCTTCCACTCTGGACTAATAGCACTGAGGTGTTTTGTAAATACACCCGTGGTGCCGCTACCATCGGAACGATAAACAACTGTGATCGCTTCTTTTGGAAGCTTTGCACCTGGGTTAGCCTTGGCAATTTGGGGATCATCCCAAGACTTGATTTTACCTAGTAGAATATCGGCGTAAACTACGCGTGGTAGCTTGAGTTCTGGAACATCTGGCAAGTTGTAAGCCAGCACAATACTACCAGCAGTCACAGGCAGTAAAATAACGCCCTTATCCGGTGGCACTTTCTGGATTTCTTCATCTTTCATGGCAACATCGCTGGCACCAAAGTCTACAGTACCTTTGATAAATTGCTCAACTCCAGCACCGCTACCAACTGATGCATAGTCAACTTGCAGATTTGGATACTTTTTGTTCAAATCCGTGAACCAGGTGTCGTACAGTGGTGCCGGAAAAGACGCACCAGCCCCGGTTAGCTTTACGTTTCCACCAAGGTCTAATTTGGTTGGGCTAGATGCAGTAGTATCTGTAGCAGTGCCAGAAGGCGTATCCTTAGTGGCTGTGCTATCTGGGGTTTGCTGTCCGCCACAAGCTGCTAGGCTGATTGTCAGTGCTAACACTGAAATTGAACCTGGGAGGCGATGAGTTTTTATTACACTAAGACGTGAGAGCATCGCGATCAATTTTTTATTATATTTCCAGGTGAGCGTCTCTAAGATACCCCTAAAGGACAACAATTAAGATTAACAATAGGTTAATAAAGCAAAAAAACAAGCATTTTTTTGATGAAAAGCAAACCCTTATTTCTAGTTTTGATTGATAAATTTTGTACTTATGTCGATTTTAAGTTGTAAATAATACTGATTAAAGTACTTTACACGTATTTACAAAACTTTATTCTTAGTGTAGGTTCATTGGTCAAGTCATCAAAAAAGTATGCCAATAGATGATAAAGCATGGTAGAAACAGCCCTGCTGATAACAGGGGGCAGTTCTTGCTGGAGGAAAGGATTATGAATGAAAACTTTCCTTCGACCCAACTCTTAGAGACGCTGCACTTGGGCAAGGTGACACAGTGAGCAGTTCGACAAAGCTCACTGTAAAACCTGTCGAACTGCTCTGTTACCACGCGTACCACGCGAATGGCAAATGTTACCTGAGCTTGTGGAACCGCTCAGGGGAACGCAAGCTCAGGAACCATAGTTAAGTTATGGGTATAAAATCGAGTTTAAAAAGAAGAATTGTATCGGGTATAGTGCAGCCAGATGCGCGGAGCGATCGCCTAAAAAAAGTGCATTCAGGAAATATCTTAAGCACTTAGTAGCCACTTTAGGCAATGCTCTAAAAAATTAGTAGAAATATTAGGCTCAGTAATTTTACCATATTTTAGGTCAAATCTTAGAACTATAACACGCCTAAGTCAATAAAATCAGACAATAGACACCTAAGCCGCAATTCCCATAACTGAAAAATTACACACCAAAAAGGCAAAAGAAAATATGCTAGTTCTTAAGATGTCAGCACAAATTTCATTTCAATATTAATGAATATACTGCTTGCTATTGGTTTTCCCTTTTGCCTTTCCTTGGTTGGGTTATAAATGTTTGCTGCTTCCAATCAACTACTATGGTCTATGATTGGCTTACTCCTAACAATGGGTGGCACTTTCCTAGAAGCTTATGGCATCACCTTACCTTGGAGTTGGAGTCAGCACGGAATTCAGACTTTTTCTTTAGGAGTCAGTTTTCAAATTGGTGCAGTGCTGCTGGTGGGTTGTTTAGGAGGCAAAAATGCCGGTGCGCTGTCGCAAATTGCCTATTTAGTGATGGGGTTAACCTTATTACCTGTATTTGCCGATGGCGGCGGAATTGGTTATGTTAAGCTATCTCAGTTTGGCTATCTACTAGGCTTTATTCCTGGAGCTTGGATTTGTGGCTTGTTTGCTTTTAAAGCTAGACCTCGACTAGAAACTCTCGCCTTTAGTTGCATCTGTGGCTTGTTAACTCTCCACCTATGCGGTATTACTTATTTGATTATTAGCTATATTTTTCAGTGGAAAGGCGCAGAAAATCTACCCTTGATGCAAGCAATCCTCAGATACTCCTGGTTTGCACTACCAGGGCAACTAACTGTGGTGTGTGCCGTTACTGTAATAGCATATGTATTGCGTCACTTAATGTTTTATTAGTTCATTGTCCTTCGTCATTTGTCAAAAGCTCATGACCAATGACCAATACTTCGGCAACGCTCAGTACAAGTGACCAATGACCAATACTTCGGCAACGCTCAGTACAAGTGACCAATGACCAATACTTCGGCAACGCTCAGTACAAGTGACCAATGACCAATGACTAATTCGCCATGCGTTTAAAAAATCGCCTTTTCTGGATTGCTGCCTTCATAGCTTTCTTCTTAGACCAAATAACAAAATACTGGGTGGTGCAAACCTTTAGCTTGGGGCAGACCCTACCACTCTTACCTGGGATATTTCACTTCACCTATGTCACTAACACTGGTGCCGCTTTTAGTCTGTTAAGTGGGAAAGTAGAGTGGTTACGCTGGCTATCTTTAGGAGTGAGTTTGGTATTGGTAGTGTTGGCCTTGTTTGGCCCAACCTTAAATTTGTGGGATCAGTTGGGCTATGGCTTGATTTTAGGTGGAGCTATGGGCAACGGTATTGATCGGTTTGTTTTAGGCTACGTCGTTGATTTTCTTGACTTTCGCCTGATTAACTTTGCTGTATTTAATGTGGCAGATTCATTTATTAGTATCGGTATTGTTTGCCTGTTAATTGCTTCCTTGCAAAAAACACCGACTTCAACTGGTAGGTCGCATTGAAGAAGAATACAGAATTCAGAATCAATTAGTGGCGGGTCTGAATCCCGCACTAATTGTAGACCACATTTCGGCGCTGCTCAGTAACCACCAAATTTTCTTGTTTTGTGGGGGACTTAAACCCGTTTATTCACACGCTCCCGGACTCGCTCTAAGCAAAGCTATGCCGTTGGCGTTGGCGAAGCCTCTCGTAGAGAAGGCTTTACGCTGCGCTATCCGCCAGTTACACAGAATTCAATTCTGAATTCTGAATTCTGAATTCTGACTCCTGACTCCTGAATTCTGATTGTTAAACTATAAAGCCTGGGATGGTTAATCCCAGGCTATTGATTACTAAAACCCTTGCTTAGTGCTATATGCGAAGACTTTATCTATAGGTTCGAGCAATTGTGATTTTTATCTTACACCAGTTCGCATAACTGGTGTAATAGGTGAAGATGCACCAGCGATCGCTGATGGCAAACTAGTATTCAGATTATGTTATGCCTCAGCTTTTAATTTAATTACCTGGGACAGGAGGTTTTGGCGAACTAGAGTCTGGAGTAGTGGGAGAGCTACCTGGTTGGATACTGCTGCCAGGAGTGCCAGGAGTGCCAGGTTGTTCCGGCGGGGTTGAGCTACCTGGTTCGGTAGAGCTGCCAGGAGTGCCAGGTTCAGGTGGGGTTGGGCTACCTGGTCCTGGAGTTAAATTGTTAGGAGTGCCAGGTTCAGGTGGGGTTGGGCTACCTGGTTCGGTAGTGCTGCCAGGAGTGCCAGGTTCAGGTGGGGTTGGGCTACCTGGTTCGGTAGTGCTGCCAGGAGTACCAGGTTGTCCAGGTGGGGTAACGCTTCCTGGTCCTGGAGTTAAGTTGCGGGGAGCGCCAGGTTCAGGTGGGGTAACGGTTCCTGGTGCTGGAGTGCTTTCGGGAGTGCTAGATCCAGATGGCGTTGTGGTTCCTGGTGCAGTTGTGCTATCTGGAGTGGTGGTGCTGGGCGTGGTTTCTGCTGGTACTGTAGTGCTACTAGGAGCGCTAGGGGTGGATGCTGTGCCGCCGGGACAGCGAGAGTTGAGCGGAAAATACTCGCAGAGAATTTTCATCCCTTCTGGCGACATCTTGATTTCCGTTGGTGCAGTAGTGGAGTCGCTAGTAGATTGGGCTATGGGGGATTTACTGGATTGACCTACAGCAATGTTAGCGGTGAGCGCTAAAGATAGAGCTGTACCAATCATGGTCAGAGATTTTCCCATCATTCTTGAAATTAACCTTAACGGAACACTCGCACTATTAAAACAGACAATTAGATTTAGAAAATCTTCCTAAATGAAGATATTTAGGTTTGTTTCAGAATATGTGGATATGTAAAATTGGTAAAAATTAAATCTGTTGTTTCTTGATAATTAGTGTTTAAAAGTACAAAACCCAAAATTATGGTTGTAGTTATTGAACTAGTAATAGTAGATAAAATAAGCCTTTGAGAGTGGATAAAAAATTTCTGCTTCTATAAATAAGTGACGAAAATCACAAACTAATTCTAATTAAAAGCGAATTTAAAGTATAAATTAGATCAAAAAGTTCCGTATAGCTAATTTATGCTTTGGCTTATGAGTAAAATGATGAAAGACTAACATCTAAATTGATTGTAATTCGCCCGATTCTTCACTAAAAACTGTGATGTGAATAGCCGATGAGTTCTCCCCAACCCCCTCACAAGCCACAAACGTTACTAGGTCAACTGACTCAAGCAGTACATACGATTCAAGCTAGGGTCGATTTTTCTAAATTGGCGCTCAAGCCTAATGCCAAGGTACCGGAACTTTGGGTGCAGGATGCGGGGGCGGATAAGGCAGAGGTATATCCACTGTTGGGCGATCGCTATATTCTAGGTCGTAGCTCCAAATCCAGCGATATCGTCATCCGTAATCCTGTTGTCAGCCAAATTCACCTGTCGCTATCGCGGAATTCTACTCAGCGCACACCAGTTTTCGTGATCAAAGACGAAAACTCCACCAATGGCATTTATCGTGGTAAGCGTCGTGTTAGTTCCCTGGAACTGCGTCACGGCGATATTCTCACTCTGGGACCTCCAGAACTCGCCGCTTCTGTGCGGTTACAATACGTCGATCCACCAGCTTGGTATGTCAAAGCTGCAAGTTTGACAGCTTATGGTGTCGGTGGTGTCAGTGCCCTGTTAGCGTTAGTGATTGGCGTTGAATGGCTGAAATTTACAGTAAGACCTCTACCTACAGCTACACGCGCCCCAGTAGTTGTTTATGCTCGTGATGGAGCCACCCCCCTGAGAGAGCCTCGAACTACCTCTCATGTAGACATGAAGCGTTTAGAGGAATTTGGCCCTTATTTGCCTGCTGCGGTGGTGGCTTCAGAGGATAGTCGTTATTATTGGCACTTTGGGGTTGACCCTTTGGGGATTTTACGAGCCGTGTTGATCAATAGCCGCAGCGGAGATGTGCAACAAGGAGCCAGTACTGTTACCCAGCAGGTTGCCCGCAGTTTGTTCCGCGAGTATGTAGGTAGACAGGATACCCTTGGACGCAAATTGCGGGAGGCAATTGTTGCCCTGAAACTCGAAACCTTTTACAGCAAAGATGATATTTTGCTGATGTACTTAAATCGTGTTTTTTTGGGTGGAGATACCTCTGGCTTTGAGGATGCATCCCGATATTACTTTGAGAAGTCAGCTAAAGAATTAACTTTGGCAGAAGCAGCAACGTTGGTGGGAATTCTACCAGCTCCTAACGGCTTCGATTTTTGTGGGGATAGTCACAATAAGTTAGAAGCTGCTGAATACCGCAATCGCGTGATTAAGCGGTTGCTAGAGATGGGTAAAATTAAGCCTGAAGATGCGAACCGAGCCAGACGCTCCACCGTGCAAGTTAGTCCTAAAGTCTGCGAACAGCAAGCTAAAACGATCGCTCCTTATTTTTACAGTTACGTCTTCTCTGAGCTGGAATCAATCTTGGGGCAGGGAGCCGCAAGAGAAGGAAACTATATCATTGAAACCCAGCTTGATCCAGCGTACCAGAGTCAGGCAGAAGCAGCGTTGCGGAATTCAGTCAATAACGGTGGCACAAATTTTAATTATTCTCAAGGGGCGTTGGTAACTCTTGACTCCAGTACTGGCAGCATCTTGGCAATGGTGGGCGGCACTGATTACAAAAAAAGTCAATTCAATCGTGCTGTCCAAGCCAAAAGACAACCAGGTTCCACCTTTAAAATCTTTACTTACACCGCCGCTATTCAACAGGGAATTTCACCATCAAATAGTTATTCCTGCGCTCCTTTAACTTGGCAAGGCTTTACTTATAAACCCTGCCGTGCTGGTGCTGACACTAGCTTTGATATTGCTACTGGGCTGGCGCTTTCTGAAAATCCCATCGCCCTGCGAGTTGCCAAAGAAATTGGGTTAGATAAAGTGGTGGCGATGGCGCAGCGTTTGGGGATAAAATCACCCCTTGATCCAGTTCCTGGCTTGGTACTGGGTCAAAGCGTAGTCAATGTTTTAGAAATGACTGGTGCTTTTGGCGCTATTAGCAATCGCGGTCTGTCGAATCCTCCCCATGCCATTAACCGAATTTTAGACAGTGGTGATTGCCGCGATCGCAATGATATCAAAACCTGCCGTGTAATCTACTCCTTCGACCAAGATCCAGATGCTAACAAACGAGTGCTGCCAAATGGTGTAGCCGATGAGATGACTAGTTTAATGCGCGGCGTAATCACAAGAGGTACTGGTCGTAGTGCTGCCATTGGATTGGGGGAAGCTGGTAAAACTGGCACGACTGATAAAAACGTTGACTTATGGTTCATCGGTTTTATCCCCAGTCGGCGGCTTGTAACTGGTGTTTGGCTGGGAAACGACAATAATTCCCCGACATCTGGCAGCAGCGCTCAAGCAGCTCAGTTGTGGGGCAATTATATGCGGCGGATTACAAGATAAATTGGGCATTGGGCATTGGGCATTGGGCATTGGGAACTATTGATCAATAAATGATCAATAGACTTTTGTGAGAAGACCTGATTTTGAGGACTTAGAAGTTTATCAACTTGCTGAGAAGCTAGCAAATCAAATTTGGCATATTGTTAAAGGATGGGATCATTTCACTAAAGATACACTGGGCAAGCAAATTGTTCGGTCTGCTGATAGTGTTTGTGCGAATATCGCAGAAGGGAGAGGTAGGTACAACGACCAAGACAATCGACGTTTTGTCAAGATTGCGAGAGGGTCTTTGTATGAAACAATCAGCTGGTTGAGGTTAGCCTACGCCAGACAGTTATTGACAAATAAACAGGTAAGCAGATTTAAACCAATTCTTGATGAACTATTACCCAAGCTCAATGCTGATCTAAAATCCATAGGGAATAGGGAATAGGGAATAGGAACTTAATTCTCTTCCCCATGCCCCATGCCCCATGCCCCATGCCCCATGCCCCATGCCCCATGCCCCATGCCCAATTATTGATATCCCTGCCAAGGAGTGATTTCCAGCGTACCGCTAGGCTTGAATATCACTTGGAAGTGGGCGAGAGGTTCTTTATTGTTGGGAGGTGCTACATTGGAACCGTAGATAGCGTTGAACATCTTCGGAAGCGGTGTTTCTCGGAAATAGTCAAAGGCGACTTGGTTGAGTGGTTCATAGTCAGCAATTACACCATCTTTGTTAACCGCTACCCGATATTTTAAATCTCGCGTAAAGGTGGGGGTGCCACTCCAGGTTTTGCGAACTGCATTATAAAGCTTTTGGTTTAAACCTTTGACTATATTAGAGTCAGTAATTTTTGCACCCAGTACCTCTGGCGTACTAGCATATCCCCGCCAAGGGCTAACTTCTAGTACACCTTTTGTATTAAAGACTACTCTAAATTGGGCGATTGGTTCATTGGAAATGGGAATGCGGTTAGCAGGATTGTAAAGTAGGTTAGGCAGAGGAGTTTTTCCCACTGCTAGATTCGCCTCTTTATTCAACGCTTTATAACCAACGATCGCTCCATCCGCTGCTACACCCAGACGATAAATTAAATCGTCGTTCAATCCTGAGCGATTAGTCCAAGCTGGATGAATTTGGTTGTACACTTGGCGATTCAATGCACGTAACTGCGATGGATCAGTAATTTCCGAAACTGTATTTAAAAGTGCTTCTAAATCTTTAACTGCCGGCTTTGTATTAGCTGTGGGTGTTGGTGTGGGCGTTACAGCAGCGATGGGAGTTGCAGCAGCTGATGCTAGAGGAGTGATGCTTTTTGTTGTAGAGCTACTTTGCTCATCTGGTTGAGGCTGCGGTGGACGCATTTGGGGAGGTGGAATCAAGTTAAAAGCGATCGCTGCTATTGCTAAAGTTGATACTCCCACAGCAGCAGGAACAGCCTGTCTGATCAAAGCCTGACTAGCACCGCCATAGCGTCTGGTAACTGGTTGTAGTTCTAGGGATAATTCTGGTAAAGTTTGGCTATCAGCAAAAAACTGATCCACTGCTTCCACTAAATCAAACAACTGTACCGTATTCAAATCTATTTCAATCGGCGGACGTTTGGTATTTTTAGAGGGAGACTCGAACCCTTCTGGAACACCTTCTGAATGTATGATTAACCTGTGCCGGTTGCTGTTAACTTTCTGAAACTCTACTAGCTCCGATTCCTGGTTGTGTGCTTGCGGATTGGGTACACTACTTAAAAATTCTTGGGCATACCCACTAACAGCCCTCACCAAACTTTCAAAAAATTCTCGCCCTCCCGTTAGGGGTTGATTGTAACCAGATAAATAGCATTCTGCATTTACCAATATTGATAATTCCGGGCGCATTTCCTGGAACTGTGCAGCCCTAGTGACATCACTTAACCCTTCTAAAAGCAGTGTACAATTAGGTAGACTGTACTTACGTTGAATATTCATTCCACTTCACCATCAAACAAACTAATCCAGAACCTCTGCATTCCAGCTGTACCCGTACAAAATAGTAATTGTCCTAACAAATTTATCGCTAGCTCATCTAATTTTTCATCAGAACTTAATGCTAGTAAACCAGAACGGCGAGCATTCATCCGGCTCTTAAAATGCGCTCTAAACCGCTCTAGGTAATTAGATAGACGCAAATTCTGTTCTAATGGAATCTGTTTTTCTTCCATTTGTTGACATATCATTAGTAACTGGCGGATGACAACAGTTAAACGCCGCGCCATGTAGCAAGCAATGACCACCAGAGCTTTTGCTTCCATAATAGTTAAGGGACGGCGCATATGCGCTCTTCGTAGCGGGTTAGAGCTACGCATCCGCCATAAATTCACCCTGTCTTTAACAATTCCTTTAAGATCCAACTCTTGAGCAAAAGACAGGATTGCTTCCGAACCACCAAGCTCTAAAGCTTCAATTGCCAGTAAAATCAGGTCAATTTGCAACCGCGTTCTTCGAGGACAGGTTTTGGAAGCGATCGCAGGATCTGGTAAAGTGTCCAGAACCGTCGGCAGTGACTCTTGGGTTGGACTGTTGAACGGCGTTAAACTTGCTGAGACATTCATTCTATAAATACCTTGTGCGGTTCCAACAGACTAGATAAAACAAATTTAAGATCGGTAGCCAAGACTTGAACATTAGACTTGTAGCAGTAGCATGACTACCTGATATATACATTACTTAACTCTTTCTACTAACTCTTTCTACTCAAAGATTTCCCTATATTGAAATCAAAGTTTTAAAACATCAGTTAATTCACCTCATTTATTAGTGCAATACCTTTTCTAGCTTGGTTTAGATTCTAATTATCGTCAATGAAGGGCGAAGCTTCACCCTCGACTCCCAGCGTATGACATTATAGTGTACGATTTTTCAGGTATCTGAAATTGGGCATTGGGCATGGGGCATTGGGCATTGGTTATTAATTCATCTCTCCCATCTCCCCCATCTCCCTCATCTCCCTCATCTCCCCCATCTCCCTCATCTCCCCCATTCCCCACTCCCCACTCCCTTTTTTATGGATTTGAAGTCTCTCGTTCGTGACATCCCAGATTTCCCCAAACCCGGAATTTTATTTCGGGATATTACTACACTGCTGCGCGATCCAGAGGGACTGCGCTATACTATTGACTTTTTAACACAAAAATGCAACGAAGCTGGAATAACGGTGGATTATGTCATCGGTATAGAGTCGAGGGGATTCATTTTTGGCTCGCCTCTGGCTTATAAATTAGGAGTTGGTTTTATTCCCGTCCGCAAAAGGGGGAAGTTACCAGCAGCCGTTCACTCAATTGAATATGAATTAGAGTATGGTACAGACTGCCTGGAAGTGCATCAAGACGCTTTACCCGAAGGTAGCCGAGTTTTAATTGTGGACGATTTGATTGCCACGGGTGGAACTGCGAGTGCGACAGCAAAGTTGGTGCAGAAGATTGGCTGCGAACTAGTGGGGTTTGGGTTTATTATCGAGCTACGGGATTTACAAGGGCGTAAATATTTGCCGGACGTGCCGATTATCTCTCTAATTGAATATTAGTCATGGGTCATTAGACAAATGACAAAGGACAAAAGACAAATGACATCTACGAGAATTTCCTTGGAAACAGGTCGGGATTGGCTAATCAGGCTAGTCACGAGCGAAACTTTTGTTTATGTGGCAAAGCGGCTATTGCAGGCATTACTGACTTTGTTTTTGGCGGCAGCGTTGTCGTTTTTCATTATTCAACTCGCTCCCGGTGATTATGTCGATACGCTGCGGCAAAACCCGAAGATATCTCCAGAAAGAATTGAGGAAATCAAGCGGCAGTTTGGTTTGGATAAGTCTTGGCCAGAGCAATTTTGGCTGTGGCTATGGCGAATCTTGACAAAAGGGGATTTTGGCACGAGTTTTATTTATCAACGTTCAGTGGCATCGCTGTTGTGGGAACGGGTACCAGCGACTTTGCTATTAGCGATCGCATCTTTAATTGTGACATGGGCGATCGCCATCCCTTTAGGAATCTTTGCCGCCGTTAAACAAAATAGGCCAGCAGACCGAATTTTACAGGTAATTAGTTACGCTGGACAAGGCTTTCCCATTTTCATCACTGTCTTAGCACTGCTGGTTTTTGCCCAAAGAACCTCGCCGCTGTTCCCAGTTGGTAGTATGACTAGCATCAATCACTCGGAACTGTCGTGGTTTGGCAAAATCTTAGATATCGGCTGGCACATGATTTTACCTACGATCGCCCTCTCAATTACAAGTTTTGCTGGTTTACAACGCATCACTCGCGGCGAATTATTGGATGTGCTACGTCAAGATTATATCCAAACGGCTCGTGCCAAAGGTCTGCCAGAAAACCGCGTCATCTACGTTCATGCACTCCGCAATGCGATAAATCCTTTGATTACCTTATTGGGTTTTGAATTAGCTGGTTTATTAAACGGTGCCTTCATTGCCGAATTTTTCTTCAACTGGCCCGGTTTAGGAAGGTTGACTTTACAGGCTTTACAAGCTCAAGATTTATATTTATTAATGGCAAGTTTGATAATGGGCGCAGTCTTGCTGATTCTTGGCAATTTAATCGCCGATTTAATGTTAAAAGCCGCCGATCCACGCATTCGCCTAGAAAATCTTAATTAATCATTTGTCATTTGTCATTGGTTTAACCCCATCTCCCTCATCTCCCTCATCTCCCTCATCTCCCCCATCTCCCCCATCTCCCCCATCTCCCCCATCTCCCCCATCTCCATGCTGTCCGAAGTCTATTACTTGGTGCGCTCAAAAACTGACGGTAATTATCTCATCGCTCGTCCTGACGCCGAAACATCAGGTTATTTATTGCTGTTTCAGGAAAACTTTGATGCCCTTAGCTATCTCAACACCCATGCGGCAGAAGTGGCAAATCGCTTTGCTGTAGAATCTATTGCGCGTACACAGTTGGGAAACTTGCTCAAACGCTGGGGTTTTAGCGGTGTGGGTATTGTGACTGACCCATTATTGCCCAAAGTTGAGTTTTTACAGCACAGTTAAATTTGTTTTAATTCTTAACTCCTGACTCCTAACTATAAATATGAAATCCAATCACTCCAGCTACCAGCATAAAGTTTGCCCTTGCTAATGCCAGCTAATTCTAAAGAAAGTAAATTCACACAAGCAGTAACGCCAGAACCGCAATATACAAAGATTTCTTCGGACGTTTCTAGCTTTTCCCAGCGACGGCGTTGTTCCTCTTGAGAGATTAAGTAGCCGGAAGAGTCTGTAACTTCTTGCCAGGGATAGTTGACTGCACCGGGAATATGACCAGCAATTTTATCAATTGGCTCTCGTTCACCTCGGTAGCGATCGCTCTCTCTTGAATCTACCAATACTACCTCGTGGCTGTCTTTCCGGCTTTTCACCTCTGTAATATCTACCACCTTTTCTGTTTGTACTTGAGCTACAAACTTACCCAATCGGGGGTGAAGAATAACATTTGTAACAGAATACCCAGCTTTTTGCCATCCAGCAAAGCCTCCATCCAGTACTGCTACTTGCTCATGTCCTAGATAGCGTAACAGCCACCATAGACGAGCTGCAAAGGCAAAGCGGGAATCATCATAAGCTACAACTAAAGTTTTTTGGTAATTTACCCCAATCGCTGCAAATTTGTTAGCTATATCATTAGGGTTAGGTAAAGGATGTCTCCCGCCATGCTTACCCACTGGACTCGAAAGATCCTGATTCAAATCTAGGTAATATGACCCTTCTATATGACTTGTCTGGTACTGTTGTTGTCCTAGTTGTGGATCGGCTAGAGAAAAGCGACAATCCACAATCACGACTTGCGGATCTTCTAGATGTTCAAACAGCCAAGTTGGTGAAACAACAAATTGAGGATTGGGCATGGGGCATGAGGCATTGGGCATTGGTGATTATTTAGTTTTATTTTAAATGTCAGACTTAGAGAATTTTACACCTAAGCTAACAGCAGATGGCTCTTTCACCTTTGTCTCTCAAGAGTTTGGTGAATCCTTTCACAGCCATTATGGAGCTAAACAGGAGAGTTTTTTCAAGTTTGTGGAACCGACTCAACTGGCGACAGCCGCGCAAAAACCAGTTTTGCGGCTGTTGGATGTTTGTTATGGTCTAGGATATAACACAGCTGCTGCTTTGCAAACAATTTGGGCAGTGAATCCTAGTTGTTGTGTTGAAGTAATCGGTTTAGAACTGAATCCATCTGTGCCACAAGCTGCGATCGCTCATCATTTGTTCGACAATTGGAACTGTAACTATATTGAAATTTTGAAAGAGCTAGCTTTTGAGCATCAAGTGCAAACACCTTGTCTGAAAGCGAAGCTACTAATTGGCGATGCTAGAACTACGATAACGCCAGTACATCAGTCGGGTTTCTGGGCAGATGCAATTTTTCTCGATCCTTTTTCACCACCTCAATGTCCTCAATTATGGACTGTTGAATTTATTAAACAACTGTCATTGTGTTTACATCCAGATGGTTTATTAGCCACCTATTCTTGTTCTGCTGCTGTACGCACAGCACTTTTGTCTGCTGGCTTGATCATCGGTTCTACCCCACCTGTGGGAAGGCGATCGCCTGGTACTGTGGCAGCACATTCTCCAAGTGCTGAGTTGAAAAACTACACAGCACTTCCTCCCCTCTCGCAAGCTGAAAAAGAACACTTGCTAACCCGTGCTGCTATTCCTTATCGCGATCCTCAATTGAGCGATCCAACCGAAATCATCGTAATGCGGCGACAACAAGAGCAAGAAACCTCTTGGCTCGAACCTACCTCCGGTTGGCGAAAAAGGTGGCTATTGGGAACATAAGGCAGGGATTTTATGGGAACTAGTTTGTAGTTCGGTTGCGATGTTTACGAGGGGCTGTGACCTTTTTTTAATTAAAAATTAAAAATTAAAAGTTAAAAATTAAGAAGGATAATAATTTTTAATTAATTAATTTGGGGTACAGAGCAAGCACTGAATCTTTGATTCAGTGGTCTACAATCAGTGGTGGGTACAGAGCCAACAATGATTGCAATTTTTAATTAATAATTTTTCATTTCGAGAAGCGATTTGACGCAAGGGACACGAACAGCGTCTCGTAGACAAGACTCGCTAACGTTTCTCTACCAGACGCTACGCCTAGCTTGCTTTAGGCTATCGGTGCATTGGTGTCAACTTAAGCCAAAACCCTTTTCAAACCTCGTTTCCAGCCTCTTGCTGGAAATGCTCTTCAATTGCGGCTCTGCCGCAAGTCTTGAGGTGGAGCCTCCAATTAGGCATTCCCAGTCGGAGACTCTTAACGAGAAAAACTTGTTCTAGGTTGGTTTTCACCTTAAGTTGACACGCATGGCTATCGGTGACGTAACTACAAACTTCATCCTCAGCCCTGAATTCCAGAAAAGTTAGACATTTTTTTGCCAAAAATTCTGATTTCTTTTCCAGATACTCAGACAACGAGTTTTTACGAGCCAAATAGTTTAGTTGTATGCTAGTATTCAATTTTACATCATATTCAACAGTAATTGAGTATTCTTATACTTAAGTAAGTAAAAACATATATACTTAATGATTACCATAAAGATTTGGAACTCAAAACCCGATATATCGATAGAAAGCAAGCGGTAATAACGCTTTCTAGGGGCACTAGGTTAAAAAATATCCGTAAAAAACCTGATGGAATATTTGTGCCAATTGATCATACTGGAATTAGAAGCAAAAAGTTTGACAACAAGATACACCTTGTTCGTAACATAAACAATACATGCTGCGAAAACTCAGATAGGCAGCTTGACATCATGCATAATGCCTATGGAAACTCTGGCTCAGATACAGTCGAATATTAAAATAATTCGTAATTCGTAATTCGTAATAGAGCCTCTGGCATGCTACGCGAACGTAATTAAGTTTTGTGACAGGGATTTCACCTCAACACAAAACGTGCTGCCGTCGTTAGGCAGGGGAATTAAACCCCCAAACTTTGTTAAATTTTTTTTGAAATCTGACACTGTTAACTTATGCAAGGTTCAAATCATGCCGTAGGATCGCAAAATACGGAGGGTTATTCTTTAAAAGAGCTTATGCTTGAAGATAGCCAAGCAGCGTCTTTTTGGATAAAAGCTGATGTTAATTATGGTGATAATTCATTGGTATCTGGAACACTACAAGCCAAAGGTTCTAAAGTGAATGGGTTTGATTTAGATCCGCCGAAAGTTTTAGTAGTTGACGATCATGCCACCAGTCGCATGACTGCTGTTTCCCTCTTGGGGATAGAAGGATACGAAGTGATTGAGGCGGATAGTGGTTCCATTGTTATAAGATTGGTAACTCAAAAACAACCAGATTTGATTTTGCTGGATGTGATGATGCCAGGAATGGATGGATTTGAAGTGTGCCAATTGCTCAAACAGGATGAGCAGACTAGGCTAATTCCAGTGATTTTTCTTACGGCATTAAATGACAGGCGATCGCGCATTCGGGGAATTGAAGTTGGAGCTGATGATTTTCTCACCAAACCCTTTGATCGTGTGGAACTGGCGGCGCGTGTAAAGTCCTTAGTGCGGCAGAAGCGTCTGAACGAAGATTTAGACCATGCCGAACAAGTACTATTTTCTATTGCCATGTCCATTGAAAGTCGCGATCCCAACACAGGTAATCATTGTGAACGCCTGGTAAAATGGGGACAAGTTTTTGGTGAATACCTCAACCTCTCACGCTACCAAATTCGAGATTTGAGGTGGGGTGGTTATCTCCACGATATCGGCAAGGTGGGTATTCCCGATGCAGTGCTGCTGAAAAAAGGCAAACTCAGCCCTGAAGATTGGCAAATCATGCAGCAGCACGTTTTGATTGGCGAAAAAATCTGCCAGCCACTACGCAGTATGCGGACTGTAATTCCGATTATTCGCCATCACCACGAACGCTGGGATGGCTCAGGCTACCCTGATGAACTCAAGGGGGATGATATTCCCTACCTGGCGCAAGTATTTCAGTTAATTGATATTTACGATGCCCTAACCAGCGAACGACCTTACAAAAAAGCTTTTACTTCAGCAGAAGCACTTTCACTGATGCAAGAAGAAACTGATTCCGGTTGGCGTAATCCTAAACTAATGCAGCAGTTTGTAGAGTTTATTCACTCCTATCAGGAAAAAGAGAGGGAGTAGGGAGTGGCGAGTGGGGAGTAATGATTTGTAGCTGCTGTAAGGGACTGACAACAAATAAATTACCCACCCCACAAGAAGTAGTTGAGTATTTTTTTATTTGTCAGTCCCTAATCAACGCTAATTGGTATTATTATAATCTCTGCCTTTGATGAGTAAAGTTCTCCCGACTCCTCAATTCTGACTCCTTTGATAATTTCAGTCTTCTATGATTAGCTGGTATGATTTGAGCCTAGATTTGAAAGTACCAACAGCATTAATCACAATTTCACTGATAGCTGATAGCTAATTATGGTAGTTGTAGCAATTCTAGCGGCGGGACGCGGCACACGGATGAAATCACACTTACCCAAGGTTTTACATTCTTTGGGTGGGCGATCGCTAGTAGAGAGAGTTCTCGAAAGTGTAGAACCACTTTCGCCCTCACGGCGAATCGTGATTGTAGGATATCAGTCTGAGGAAGTGCAAGCCGCCATGCATTTAATTCCCAGCTTGGAGTTTGTCGAACAGCCTGTGCAATTGGGGACAGGTCATGCCATCCAGCAATTACTTCCCCACTTGGAAGATTACACTGGGGATTTACTGATACTTAACGGCGATTTACCGTTGATACGCAGCGAAACTCTCAAGCAGATGTTACAAACTCACGCCCAAAATCAAAACGCCGCCACTATTCTCACCTCGCATCTACCTGACCCCACGGGCTACGGGCGCGTTTTTTGTAACGATGAAAATTTTGTGCAGCAAATGGTCGAACACAAGGATTGTACTGCTGCCCAAAGACAAAATCACCGGATTAATGCTGGAGTTTACTGCTTTCGCTGGCCAGATTTGGCAAAGGTGTTGCCCCATTTACAAGCAAACAATGCCCAAAAAGAATACTATCTCACCGATGCCGTCACTCAGGTGGGACAAGTGATGGCAGTGGATGTGGAAGATTATCAAGAAATTCTCGGCATCAACGATCGCTTGCAATTGGCAACAGCATATGAAATTTTGCAAAAACGAGTCAAGGAAAAATGGATGCTGGCGGGTGTCACTCTCATCGATCCCACAAGTATCACCATTGATGAAACAGTAGAATTACAGCCGGATGTAATTATTGAACCCCAAACTCACCTGCGAGGAAATACGGTGATTCAAACCGGAAGTCACATTGGGCCGGGGAGTTTAATTGAAAATAGCCAGTTGAGTGAAAATGTCACGGTACAGTATTCAGTAGTAATAAATAGCATTGTGCAAGCCGGCAGCCGAATTGGCCCCTATGCTCATTTGCGCGGTCAGGTACAGGTGGGTGCTGGTTGCCGTGTGGGAAATTTTGTGGAATTGAAAAATACTCAGTTAGGCGATCGCACCAATGCAGCACATTTATCATATATAGGTGATACCGTTGTCGGCAATCAGGTGAACATTGGTGCCGGTACAATTACTGCCAATTATGACGGTGTGAAGAAACATCGTACCAAAATAGGCGATCGGACTAAGACTGGTGCCAATAGCGTTTTAGTGGCTCCAATTACCTTGGGTGATGATGTCTACATAGCAGCTGGTTCCACTGTTACAGAAGATGTTCCTGATGATTCTTTGGTAATTGCGCGTAGTCGTCAAGTGGTGAAACCAGCTTGGCGGAGGAAAAGTGTTGAAAATGAAACTAGAGATCAACACAAATAATTCATCGGTGTTAATCGCGGTTCATCTGTGGTTTGCGAGCAAAAGCCAGGATTTTTGCAAGTTGTCTAATCTAGTTAGATTAGTAGTGAAGCCAAAATCTCAAAACATAATATGGAAGAACTGCTAGAACTGAGGCAACTTCTAGAACAAGGTAAACTCCATGAGGCGCTGCTGTTGGTGGATGAGTTAGAAGAAATCAGCCTCAGTGACAAAATCAATAAAATTGATAGTTATGGTGTGATTCTTCTCATCCATTTAATTAAACAAAAGGCTGAAAAACGTTCTACTCGCTCTTGGGATGTTTCGAGAGAAAATACGGTGCGTGAAATCAACAAAATAAACAAGCGCCGCAAATCCGGTGGTTTTTACTTGACTCAAGCAGAATTAATCGATATTCTGCAACAAGGATATCAAGTGGCACTGAAAAGAGCGGCACTAGAAGCTTTTGAGGGGCGTTATGAAGCCCAAGAATTGGCCACAATGGTTGACCAGCAAGAAATCTTAACTCAGGCGCTAGAATTGATTCAACAATAGCCAATCAATTCACTATCATTCCATTCCAAGGTGTCGCCAATTTTTTCGCCGTCGTGGTAGGCGGCTAGTAAGATTTCGCTGGTTTTCCCCCAAGCGATCGCTCCACTGACATCTAAGGCGATCGCTCCCAAATCCCGTTTGTTCTGGTGCGCTTCCCCAAACGATCGCTGCATGGCATCCTTCAGCGACATCCCATCAGTAACACGCACTACAATCTTTGCTGCTAAACACTCATCAATGATATCTTCACCAATTCCAGTACAGCTAACACCAGCATTACTAGTAGCATAATTACCTGCTGGCATTGCCGAATCACTTACCCTTCCAATTCGCTCAAATCCCTTCCCACCAGTGGAAGTACCAGCAGCTATGCTACCAGAAGCATCTAAAGCTACTACACCGATGGTACCGCGTCCAGCATTGCTGGTTTCTATCAGTTCGGGTTCTGCGACCACGCCAGCCATTGTGCTTTTAAAATTATCCTGGCGCTCTTGTATCCACTCTTGTAACCGCAAATCAGTTAAAGCGTTATAGCTGGGAATTTGCATTTCCCGCGCCAACTCAGCCGAGCCTAAATCCGATAGCACTCGGTCTGGTGAGTTTTGTAAAAATTGCGCTAAATCAATGGGATTTTTCACCCGCGAGATATTAATCACGCCACTAAAGCGCCCTGATGCGCCATCCATCAGGGAAGCACTCATGCGGATTTGCCCATCAGATTGCAATACTGAACCAGTACCAGCATTAAAGCGGGGGTTATCTTCGAGCATTTGGCAACCCTGCACCACCGCCTCAGAAGCAGTTGCTCCTGACAATAGCAGAGAATAGACGAATTCTATTACTTCATGGAGCGATCGGCGTACCGATTCCAATCCTCCTTTACCGTGGAGAGAACTACCAGCCCCGCCATGAATAATTAATTTAGGTTGCACCTGTAACTCCATTAATCCCTTGCGCTATTTGCGTCTGTGTTGCGGTTAGTTTCATTTTGAGCTTCAGAACGGCGACGACGACAACGTTCTGAGCAATATTTCACATCGTCCCAGCAATCTTGCCACTTTTTACGCCATGTAAAAGGACGTTGACATACCGGACAGATTTTTGTCGGTAGGTCAGATTTAGAACGAACACGTCCCATATAATTACTGTCTATACGAGAATTTGATTTCTGAGATAGATGGAAGATAATTATAATCCAGTTTGCCACCAAGGGAGGATACTTTGGGCGAATAAATGTAATGTCAATCTATCTTTAGACTTATTTTTTCGCTATTTGGCTGGGAATACAAAACTATGGGCAGATGGTTCAACTCTTAAGTAAGTCTGTAAATTTGTAAGTAAGTAGGTACGGATAAACCTAACTATGAAACGAAATGTAAACTCACTGAAATCATTGCGATCGCAACTCTACCAGATGCGACGTGAAGCTTGTTTATCGGTAGGAGTAAGTTTCACTCGCTTGTAAGTAATAGAAAAGTAGTATGCGGACTACTAAATAGCAATTGGTGGGCAACACGGCTGAAATACCCAAATCCTATGTAGTATACGTGTATGATATAAGTCTTAAAACCTGAAACTAGAAAAGTGAGCAAAAAGTGAGCAAGTTTTGTTCTGGTAAGTGAGTAGTAGGAGCCAATCAGCCGTGAGGCACTTCAGTAATAACCGCAGTCTTTTTTTGAAATTTAAATAAACTTGCTATTTCCACGTAGACACATACAATAGTAGAGACAAAATACCTCAAGGAGGGCAACTATGAGAATAAATGCTCGGAGGATCACCTCTTTTATACCAACTCAAGACTGGGTACTTATAGATAAACTAGTGCAAAATATGGCGGCATTTTTTCCGCTCAAGCGATCGCTATATTGGACTAGAGCTACTCGTTTTTTTCGTACCCTAGTGGCAATTGTTGCTGTTTTGCTCGTAGTCCTAATTTATGCAACCCCTAAAGCTTTGGCTTCAGACCACCAGGACACAACTTTTCTTGCCACTAAGCTCACTGCTGCGGATCTCACAGATTTGTATGTATTTGAGAGTCCGACAAACTCCAACAATGCTGTCCTGATAATGGATTTCGACCCTCTGATCGTTTCTGGTGAAATCAGACCATTCGATCCAAATGTTCTTTATCAGTTCAAGATTGATAACACTGGCGACAGTATTGAAGATGTCGTACTCCAATTCAATATAAATCGCACACGCTTCCAAGAAACTGTTACAGTCCGCGGCCCAAGTCGTCCAATCATCAGAGGAACAGACTCAGCTTTGCTTCCAGTAAGTTCGACAGGGCCACTCAACCAAACATTCTCCGCATCTAACGGCATAAAGTTCTTTGTTGGCACACGCAAAGACCCGTTCTTTTTCGATCTAGAACAGTTCTTCAAAATCATCCCGGATCGGAACTATAGCCTTCAGCCTAATCCCAGTCCTCCCTTCCAAGTTCTTTCCTTTAGACCACCTGGACAAGCACAAGACACCCTAGCTCCATTCAATGTTCACTCAATTATTGTCGAGCTACCCAGGAAACTGCTTGGTAGTGGCAAGATTGGTGTTTGGATGACAACTAGTGTTAATACTCCTAGACTCAGAAATCGGAATTTGGCTCAGATTGAGCGGTTAGCAGTTCCAGCTCTGAATGAACTTTTTATGGACTTTAAAGCTCATAATAATAGTAATCTTCAGACACCAACGCAAGACGCTAGCAATCAATCCCAATTCATTCAAGCCTTTGTCAACGCGATCGGTAGACCTCAAGGCATAGCCAATGCCGTGATCTCAGTGGCGATTCCTGATGTTATTCAAGCTGACCTTTCCAAACCTAGTGGGAGTTATTTTGGTACTCAATTAGGCAACGATTTTGGTGGTAGAAGACCAAAAGATGACGTAATTGATGTAACAGCATCTGTTGTCTTTGGTAATGCAGTTACAGGAATTACTACAGGGGAAATTCCGGGGCTGACTACCGATAATGTTGGGCCTAATAATGCTAACTTTCTTTCTGACTTCCCTTATTTAGGTAATCCTTTGTAGAGTTTATGCATCTACGAATACTATGGGTGTTAGCGCTGACTAGCCTACTGGTTTTACTAAGACCCTCTGATACAGAAGCGCTAAGTTTAGGCTACACCAATGGTAAGTCAGGTATATATTCCTCTACCGTGCAACTGCTGACTGTTAATTCCAGGCAGATATTACCAGTTCAGCAGTCAGATTTAGTCTTCCCCGATTATTTACAGCGATCGCATATTATCAGCGTCTATGAAGAGAAAGTTGCCCAATCTCCCAATTCCTCAATATTTTTACGTCTGTTGGCCGATCAATATTTGAGGCGCTTTCGAGAAGTGGCAGATGTGGAAGATGTGTTACGAGCAGAACAAGCGGCACGTAGATCCCTGGCAATACAGCCGCGCCATAATCAGGTTTCTTCCATGCTCCTAGCATCAGCTTTACTATCTCAACATCAGTTTCGATCAGCTTTAGATGTGTTAAATAATTCATCTGTTGATAATCCCAATATTGTCTCACTGAAGGCATCGATTCAGATGGAGTTGGGTAACTATGAAGCAACTCATCAACTCTTGCAGAACCTTGCTGAAGAAGAATCGAACTCTGGTCATAAAGCAGTTGTCGCCCGTTACTTAGAGTTAACTGGCAATCTCGCCTCGGCACGGCAACTCTTAGATGAAGCTATGGAAGAGATGGACTCTTTCTACACGACGAGCGCCGAAACTCGTGCTTGGTTTCATGTGCGGACTGGGGATCTGGCTTTTGCAGTCGGGGATTTTGCCCTGTCTGAGCAGCGATATCGGGAGAGCTTTGACCTTTTCCCCCGGCATATAGCTGCATTTACAGGATTAGCCCGCCTCTATGCGGCACAGCATCGTTGGCAGGATGTTCTAAATACCGCAAACCAGGGTATAGAACTGATGCCACAGGTAGAAACGCTGGGGTATAAGGCTGATGCTCAACTAGCTCTGGGAGATCAAAAAGGTGCAACTGAAACTGAAGATTTGATCGGCGTAGTAGCTTACCTGAGCAAAGTTAAAGGAATCTACGATCGCGCTTTAGCGGTCTATTATACAGAACACGGAATTCATTTAACAGAGGCTCTACAGATTGCCCGTAGTGAAGTAGCAGTGAGAGACGATGTATATGCAGAGGATACGTTAGCTTGGGCAGCTGCGGCTAATGGGGAATGGCAAGAAGCGCAAAGGGCAGCACAACGAGCAACTCGCTTCGGGACAGAGGATGCTTTGCTGCAATTTCATGCTGGCATGATTGCACTTCATTTAGGTAATCGTGAAGAAGCAATAAAGCGACTAACTCAAGCTGTTAGCCTCAATCCTCAATTTCATCACAAGTATGCTGATGAAGCTCGTCAAGTCGCTTCGCTCCTAATTCAAAATTCAAAATTCAAAATTAACAATACCCATAAAGAAATTTACTTGCCCTGTATCATGAGTCTTTTTCGGTCAAGTGTTGGCAAACCTAATGCCCTGTGTCTGTCTCAAAATAACCTCTCCCACTCCTAACGCTCTAAGGAGTTCTCTATGAAAAAGCTGCTACATTGCTTGGCTTGGAGTACTGCAATCATCGCAATATGTTTTTTTTGGATGCCGAGGGCAAATGCCCATCCTTTAGGCAATTTCACCATCAATCACTATGCAGGAGTGCAGGTAGCAACCGATGGTGTGGCGATTGATTATGTTCTAGACATGGCAGAGATTCCTGCTTTTCAGGAGATTAATCACTTAGATACTAATCGCGATCGCAAAGCTGAACCTATAGAGACGGTTCAATACCCTAACCAAAAATGCCAGGAAGTCAACTCACACCTGGAACTGTTGATCAATAAACAGCCTTTAGCACTGTCTTTGATCAAATCAACAGTTGAATTTCCTCCAGGTGTAGGAGGATTATCTACACTGCGACTGAGTTGTAAGTTTCAGGCGCCAACGGAGTTAGTAGGCGCGAATCAGTTAATATTTGAAGATCAGTTTTATCCCCAGCGCTTGGGTTGGCGTGAGATTACTGTGGCTACAAATGGCGTTCCTATTCAAGGTGATTTCACCTCTTTGAGTATTACCAACCGTTTGAGAGATTACCCTACTGAGTTACTTAGCAGTCCTCTCGATCAGCGTCGGATTGACTTTAAACTCAATCCGTCTCTGACATCGAGTGAAAAAGCGCCTCCACCGGCTGTTAAATCATCCAGCCGCTTAGATAATGCTTTAACAGGAAGAAGCAATGATGTCTTTACTAACCTAATTACCGAGGAAAATCATAATTTCTGGACTATCCTAATAGCTCTAGCGATCGCCTTTTTATGGGGTGGTTTACACGCTTTGTCCCCTGGTCATGGGAAAACGCTAGTCGGTGCTTATTTGGTGGGTTCCCGTAGTACTGCCCAACAAGCCCTATTTTTGGGGCTGATTATAACGATTACCCATACTGCTGGCATATTTGCTCTAGGGCTGGTTACTCTTGGCACATCGGAGTTTATTTTGACAGAGCAATTGTACCCTTGGTTAAGCGTACTCTCTGGGGTACTGGTAACTGTAATTGGTCTGAATTTGTTTATCAGTCGATTGCAGGGGACTCAGGTTTCTCATTCACATGACCATGTACATAGTCATCAACACCATCACCACAACCATGTAAACCATGAGCATTCGCATCTACCGCCTGATGGTGATGTAAGTTCCATGAAGTGGTCTAGCCTACTAGCGCTGGGAATATCGGGCGGCTTGTTACCTTGTCCTTCAGCCTTAGTAGTGTTGCTGAGTGCGATCGCGCTGGGACGAATTGGCTTTGGATTAGCGCTCGTATCTGCCTTTAGCTTAGGTCTAGCAGCAGTATTAACTGGAATCGGGTTAATGCTAGTCTACGCCAAGGATCGGTTTGAGCATTTACCATTCCAGATACCCAGGATAAAAATGTTACCAGTCGCAAGCGCCTTATGTATTACCCTAATTGGCTTAGGTATTACTTCCCAGGCTTTACTCGCTCATCCCTGGAACTAGATGAAAGTGCAAAAGATAAAAGCACTCAGTTTTGTCAAATAACCCTGAACAACTAGATGTCAGAAAATCTTATTGCGAGGAAAATATGAAACGATTTATCTTCATCTCTTTAATAACTGCTTTGTGCATAATCGGCTACTTTGAAATTAGCTTATCACAGGCTGAAAAACTTTTTTGGCTCAATTTGAGTCTTTGAAATCCTGCTCATAAATCATATTGCACCCGCACTCGTAATTTTTGCTGATTAGTAGGGGCGTATTGCAATACGCCCCGACGATGGGATATTTTTTTAATTTAAGGGACTTCCAAATTAAAAAACATTCAAAAATCTCATACAACAATCCTCTCTCTTCTTCATCTCTCTGTTACCTCTGCGCCTCTGTGGTTCGTTTTCTTGGATAATTTATTTCTTGGAAATCCCTAAGTTCTGCAAAATGGATGGTTCGCGTTTCTCGCCATACCATAAAGAAGGCGATTTAACGCCTAATTCAGAGGGTTATACTCTGAGAGTAGATGATCTAAAAGCTTACCTTCGTGATGATTTAAATATGAAGCAGATGTTCCTAATTCCTGTAATTTATGGTAAATAAAATCACGTTCAAATGTTTCAATACGTTCATCTAAGTTTCCATAGAGTTCCTGAAAGGTGAACTCAGTTGCTAAAGCAGGTAAGTCTTTTGGATAAATATCAAGTGATAGTTTTTGTAGCAAACGCGTGGGCGTAGCCAGCCGTAAGCATCGCCAATATAACAAAGGCGATCGCCAATGTAGCAAAGGCGATCGCCGATATAACAAAGGCGATCGCCAATGTAGCAAACGAGATCGCCGATATAACAAAGGCGATCGCCAAGGCTTGTGTCGCCTCGTTCCCAGCCTGGAGGCTGGGAACGAATTCCGAGAGGCTCTGCCTCTCGTCAAGCTACTGGAGGCGGAGCCTCCCAGAATGGGTTCCCAGCCTGGAGGCTGGGAACCAGTCAGGGCAGGGGCTGTAACTTAGTGCCATTCGGTTAAAACCTTTTTATTTTCTCTTAGTCCAGGTCGCTGGACTTCGTTTGTGTAGTCGCTTAGTGCGTCAGCGTGCCGGAGGCTCTATTCTATTCGCCCAATACTTTTCAAGCATCCGCTAAGAATCATGACCAATTAACGGCAACAGCAAGCGACTGACTACCCGATTATCTGGTAATTGATAGAAATTCAACTCTCCTCCCAACTCCTGCATGAGGTTTTGGCAGATGACCAGATGTAAACCTGGTGGTTGGTCGAGGTTGGAGTGAGCAAGCACATCCTTGGGTGTATTATCATGTAGCTCTGTGAGTAACTGTGGTTCGATCGCACCGTTGTATGTAATCGATAGTTCTAGCGATGTCTGATGATCAGCTTCTACGGTTGAAGAAGAAGGATTTGCATCTAAGATTTTAGACGTATCTAAACGGCGACACCAAATATCAATTCTGCCGCCGGTCTGAGAACGGTTACAGGCAGTAACCAATAATTCATGGATAACTAATTCAATTTTGACAATATCACCAGCGATCGCCATTGCAGATTGTGAACTTGAGCTAGGAACACCTTTGGCTAATGAAGAATTCTTTGGGGACTCTTCCGCCTCAATTTGTTGTCCCAAACCATGTACACCAAGCCACAGCTTTTGTTGTTTAAGTAAATTTTCGATGCGTTCGAGCGATCGCTTCAATAAACTAGCTATGGGCATAGTTTCCCAACTAATATGTAGCTGCCACTGCTCTAGTTTGAGCATTCCACTCATAGAGGTCGCTGTGTGGTCTAACTGCCGCAGCAATAGCTGGTAGCGCATCTGAGTAAGTTCATTAGTAGGAATGCCCAAGTCATGTATTTGTTTAAGGGACAGCGCCGTTATTCTTTGGATTTCCTCTAAGCGACGATGTTTGTACCAGTTGAGTTGTCGTAATTCCTCGGTTGTGGATTCTAGAAGTCGGGTAATTTGCTTTTCACGACGCCACCAAGCTAATTGAGAAATCAGAGTTACTGTTGCACTGAGGCTTTGTTCTGACCAGGGACGCTCTTGATAGTCTGCCAACAACACTACACCTGTGTTTTCATAGTCAGCATTGGTACGTAATGCCATCACCAAAATTTGACCTTTGTTTGGAACATTCAACCATTTCCGGGTTTCCGATGGTAAATCATCTACCTTCAAAGTCAGGTAACTTTCCGTCACAAGTGCCCACTGAATTAAGGCTTCAGACTGGATAGGAATAGATGCATCGGAAAAAACTCCAAATTGACTATTGTCAAGCACTCCAGGGATAATTTCTGCCCAACTTTCATTAGGCGACCAAGATAGCAGTACCGCTAGGGGACATCCCAAAATTGATGCTATTTGTTCGAGTGCTGTACGTTCTAAATGCTTTTTTTTGACCTCGATTTTGCTGTTCTGGGATTGTGTCAGTATGCGTAGGCATTGCTCAAATGCCTGGGAAACTTTTTGTTGCTGGGTGGTGCGGTTGTGTAATTGCCACTGACGAACAATGACACCAATCTGTTGACTGACAGCCCAGAGTAATTCCTTTTCCAAAGTTGTCCAAGAACGATGGGTTTCGTGAGTGATGACCAAAAGCGCTACTGGTATATGCTCGTGAGTGCATTTACAAATAAGTAGCGATCGCACACCATTTTTTAGTAAAAGGGGACGCCAGTTAAAAAAGCGTAAATCTTCATCTAAGTTTTGAATCTCCACCGCTTGAGTTGAACGTTGCAAAAGCTGCCCATCTAATTCTTTGAGAGTATCAAGGGTAAACGTTAACGATCGGCGATTATGGGGCTGATTTTGGTAAATAAATTGATAATTATTCTGTTCAGGGTCATACTGCAACAGCAAAAATCGTGTAGCACCAAGCCTGGCTAAAACTCTTTTAGCACAGCTGTGTAAAGTTTCCTGAAGGTCATGTTCGCTATAAATACCTTGGGCAACTTGGCTAGTCAGTTGAGCATCCTCTTGAATCTGTTTGATAGTGCTTTCCATGCTTTCGGTAGATGCAACCAGAGAGATTAAGCCAGCAACACCTTGGACAAAATTTTTGTCTGTCTCCGTCCATATCCGAGGTTCATTGCTTTCTACCGCCAGAAAACCTACTAAGTCCTTTTGCCAGATTATTGGAGCTGCCAAGAGCGATCGCACCTTCAGTCGTTCCAGCAATTTTGCCGTAAAATGGCTCTTTAAAGAACTGCCTGCATCACCAATGGAGACAATTTGATTAACTGTCAAAGCATAATAAAAGTCGCTCAAGTCCTGCACCGTCATTCCTGCTGCTTGCTGACTGCTGGAATTGCGATCGAGTTTGACAAGCTGATTGCTCATCCGACACCAAAAATAGCGCCCTTCCCGCTCAAACCAGTAAATATTTGTCCGGCTGGGGGAGACAAATTTATGAGTTCCTTGGACTGCTGCTTCAAGTCTTTGATTAAGGTTAGTGACGGTGCGTAAATTTTCCAGCAATTCTAATAATGGCTCGTCGCTTCTCTTGGTTTGCTTGTGCTGCAAATCCATCTCATTTTGATAAAGCACTGCCCCCAGTTCGCCTATAACCATCATCAAACGTGCTTTTGCTTCCCCTGTGAGTAGGTAGCCCCAGCGTTCTGAACCTAGTAACAGCAAGCCTAAGCAACGGTCTTTATAGCGAATTGGTAAAAGAATCGTTCCCTTGATGTGGAATTTCTGAGCAACTTTTCGCCATTCGGGGGCGCGGATTTCAGTTTGTAAATCAGCTACACCCAAAGGATTTTGTTGAATCACTACTTGCTCTAATAAATCCCCAGGATTGAGAACAACTCTTTGCCGTAAAAAGACCGTATCATTATCAGGTGTCACACCTCCTTTGCCGAACAATATGTGATTCAGGCGATCGTAAAGAGCAATCCAAATCAGTTTGTAGTCAAACTGCTCTTTGAGATAAGAAATAGTAGTTTCAATCAGAACGTCAACATTATCTTCGTCTCTGAGGCGTTGCAGGATACGTCCCAAGGAGATGATGTGCTGTTCGCCGACTATAGGTTTTTGCGGCTGCCCCATCTGATTTAATTGGTTAACATAGCTTGTAATATATCTGACTTTTCACGTTATATGGAAAAGTCAACGCAAAACCTAACCTCCCAGCCCCCTCCCTAATAGCGAATGGAACTGAGGTTTTCCAGATACCGGGAAAATTAAGGTAATATTATGAGATGCCTAGAAAAGCATCCTGAGTAATATTGCCACGGGTGTTTGTTGAAAGTTCTAGCTAAAGTGGGGACTCTGGCGTTACCGTTGAAGTTAGATTATGGAGTGCTAGGGAAATGGGCGAAACTTCGTCTGATGCTCTAGAGGAGCAGAGACAAGTCTCAGAAGAAAAGCGAGAGTCTGCTGAAGATTCCAGGCTCTCACAAGAAAACGAGCGAGAGTCTGCTGAAGACACTAGGTTCTCACAAGAGGAGCAGCGACAGCTTGCTGAAGAAATGAGAAATTCTGCCGAAGAAACCCGGCAGCTTGCTGAAGAAATGAGAAATTCTGCCGAAGAAGTGCGGCAGATTGCTGAAGAAGTGCGGCTAACTAAAGAAGAACTCCGACAAGCTAAAGAGGAAGCACGGCAAGCTAAAGATGAACTCCGACAAGCTAGAGATGAACTCCGACAAGCTAAAGAGTAAGCGCGGCAGTCTACTTAAAATAATTCGTAATTCGTAATGACGTTTGCGGACTCGCTAACGCCATTAAGTTTTGTGACGGGGATTTCAACTCACAGAATTAGTTAAATAACTTTTGCATGAAGTATCTCTTATGCCCAAGTGGGTAATTTTCTTGAAAAGCAAATACAGTGTAGCCGTGAGATTCATAAAATTCTTTAGCTTGAAACTCTAATGTCTCAAGATGAACCCCTACACAGTTTTGCTTTTGACCTTCTTTTTCGGCAATTTTAAGGATGTTGCTTCCAATACCTTTGCGGCGTAAGTCTTCTTGAACAACTAAGACTCTGATATAAAGCCAATCGCAACCGATTTCACCCAGAACTCCACCAACAATCAAGCCTGATTCATCTCGTGCAAAAACTACTATAGATTGCCACTCCGACAACGGAAAAAAATGTTGATTGAACTGGCGGATCATTTGGATGACGGTCATCCGCTCCTGCTGAGTTACTTCCTGTTCTACCTGAACTGTAATCATAAAGCTAATGGATATTTATAAATTTGCCATTCGTCCGCTTTTGTTCAATCTGGTAAAAACCGATTCTGAGTGGTTACACCAGCAGACGATTCGCAATTTTAGTTGGCTATCGCAAACAGCCAATCGCCCTCCTGCTAGTTGGGTAAACCAAAGCCTAAAGCAGTCCTTATGTCTGTATGATTCACGCCTAGAACAAAATTTGTTTAGGCTAAACTTCCCAAATCCTGTAGGGTTAGCAGCTGGCTTCGATAAGGATGGAGTCGCTGCTGGCATTTGGTCTAAGCTGGGTTTTGGCTTTGCAGAACTAGGAACTGTAACTTTTCACGCACAGCCAGGAAATCCGCGTCCCCGTTTGTTTCGCTTGCCGTTGGATAAAGCTGCTCTCAATCGGATGGGTTTTAATAATCGCGGTGCAGCAGCAATGGCGGCACGTTTGGCACAAGAAAAGCAGGAGTTAACCCAGTCAATACCCATAGGGATAAATTTGGGTAAATCTAAGGTAACTCCCCTAGAAGCCGCCGCACAGGATTATCTTGATAGTTTTCGCTTACTCAAGGATTTAGGAGACTATTTTGTTGTTAATGTCTCTTCCCCCAATACACCGGGGTTGCGATCGCTCCAAGATGCTTCTATGCTCAGTGCCATCTTAGAATTATTACAACAAGAAAATACTACACAAAAACCAATTTTTGTCAAGATAGCGCCAGATTTAGAATGGGAGGCGATCGCTGATATTATAACTCTTGCAAAAACTTACCAACTGGCGGGAATTATCGCCACTAACACCACCATCCGCCGTGATGGTCTAAAAACCCAGGTGATTCACCAAACGGGCAAATCACCCCAGGATGAAGCTGGCGGAATTAGCGGTGAACCATTGCGCGATCGCTCCACTGAGGTAATTCGTTTTATTTGGCAGCAAACCCAAGGAAAAATCCCGATTATTGGCGTTGGTGGCATCTTTTCTCCTGAAGATGCTTGGGAGAAAATTACTGCTGGTGCTAGCCTGATCCAGGTTTATACAGGCTGGATTTACGAAGGCCCACTGATGGTACGCCGAATTCTTCAAGGTTTGCTAGACAAACTAGAAGAAAACAAATTAGCTACCATCAGCGAAGCTGTTGGGTTACAAACAAAAATTCAATCATTCTAATTTTGAATTTTGAATTGTTTAACCTTCTTCCAATGGAAAAAATTCCTTAGTTTTTTCCACGTATGACCAGGCAATACCATCAGGGTCTTTGCTACGACTCCACTCAGGAAACTCTGGATCATTTCGCCGTTTATAAACCGTACTGGAATAGACATTTAGGCGTTTGGCAAGTTCAGATTGAATCAGAGAGCCAAAAATTAACTGTTTTTCCAGCGATCGTTTAGCTTCTTCATGGGTTGGCTGTGGAAGTGATTCAGTTTCTAGTTCTTCCTCCTGTGGGATTGGTGGTGGTGCTAGGAGCGATCGCGCAATTTTAGTAACTGGTTGAGCAGGAAGCTCTTTAACAGGCTCACTACTGTCAAGGATATTGCCGAGAATGCTGGCAGTTATAAAGTAATAAGACTGCCCTGCATCTTCAGAATTAAGTACACTGGCACCAAACTCCGAGGCTTTACCATCCAAGTAGCGTTTTGCCGTTGTTCCAGGAAAATTGCCCTTGATTGCCAAGTCCATTGGCGTAAGTCTGCCCTGATTTTCCCGAACCAACTGATGAAAAATTGGGTTAACTTGCTGAGTCCACTGTTGCCATTGATATTCTTGCCAAACCTTGAAGCCAATTACCAGCACGATTAGCGCTAGTAAAATTCTCCAGGTGGCAACCAGGAAAATAATCAAGAACGAGATGGGCAAAAGTAGAACGAGAAAAGCCTTACCGTTACCTTCTATCGGTTTTGCACTCATACCGATTTTTGCCAAGTGAATTTTAGGAAATAATATTTTATTATATTGGCAAAAATTTGGGTACTTTTTTGTATCTTTTGGCAAAGTTGCGGCAAATTTGTCGGCAAAAACTTTACTTGGTAGGTGTTATACCCTGATCAACCTTCTGCTTATGTGACATTGGTGTGCGATGCCTACGGCGGTAAACTACGCACTAAAGTTTTTTACCAGAGAAAATAAGAGGGTTTTGACGAGAGCGATCGCAATACCCTTCAGATAATATCCTCCCGAAATTCTGATCACAGGCTTACTTATGCCGCTTAAACTTTTCTTTCCAAAGTAATAATTTTAAATTAGCTTGCCAGCCCCTTGACAACAGATAATACACATACTACATTAATAATACAAGTCAACTTTCATTAGGAAGTTAGCTTTCACCAGTAGCGAATAGCTCAAATTGCAGAGCGCCCACCTTGCCAGGAAGGGGCGACATATTGAGGGTTATTGCATATAACTTAAACACCCTTGATCGAACTTCTGGAAGTGTAGGTAAAAATCCTACTTCGCTAGAGCAAATTGAGTGCTGAGTTTTAAATTTTCATGTAGTGGGTAGCCAAGTGGTAAGGCGCTTAATATCCTTATTCACCCCTTGCCTGCAAAGGCCGACGAATTGAGGGTTATCGTTAAAAACGAGCATTCGCGGGTTCGATTCCCGCTCCACTACACCAATTAATTTTAGATTTTAGATTTTAGATTTTGGATTGAATTTAAAATCTCAAATCCCAAATTTCATGTGGCGGGTAGCTCAGTGGTAGAGCGCTAAACATCCTTGTTCACCCCTTGCCTGCAAAGGCCGACGAATTAGGGTTATCGAATCGGGTTCGAGAGGTCGCGGGTTCAAATCCCGCTCCGCTACACCAAATAATTTTAGATTTTAGATTAAATTTAAAATCTAAAATCCAAAATCCAAAATTTCCATGTGGCAGGTAGCTCAGTTTGGTAGAGCGCCGAAAAACATCCTTATTCACACCTTGCCTGAAAAGGCCGACGAATTAGGGTTATCGCCTGTTAAGCCGGAAGTCGCGGGTTCAAATCCTGCTCTGCCACCTTTGATTTTTGCCCGCAAGGGCCGGGAGATGAAGCCATGAATTACAACTTCTTTACTAAAAAGAAAACAACTACACCACAAAATCAACCTATCCCCGGACGAGAAGCAGAAATGGTTCAGGGGCGTTCCGGCGGTTGGATGTTCAACGCTGGTATTTGGAAGATGCTACGCCGTTGTCTGTTGGTTGGCACAGCAAAAAGCACTTACTACGCTGGTAAACAGGAATTAACTGAGGATTTTGTGACAGTTGTCAGACAAGCTGTTGCCGAAAATCCCAGCCGTGTAGCAGAAGAAATTCTCTATGCTAGCGATGGACGCGCCATCAATAACAGTGCGCCTATCTTGGCTTTGGTGCTGCTATCAATGGGTGAAGCACCGGAAGCAAAACAGGCGTTTGGTGAAATCTTCCCGCAAGTTGTCCGCACTGGTAGCCACTTCTACGAATGGTTGAACTACACCAAATCTCTGCGGGGATTTGGCAAAGTAGTGCGGGAAGCTGGTAAAACTTGGCTCTCAAGGGAAGATGTCAAGGGTTTAGCTTATCAACTGTTGAAATATCAACAGCGTCAAGGCTTCTCCCACCGAGATGCGTTGCGGTTGTTCCATGTCAAACCGCCTACAGAAAATCACCGTCAACTATTTCAGTGGGTAGTTAGAGGCTGGGAAGAATTGCCAGCAGATATCCCCTCAGAGGCGTTGGCGCAGATTTGGTGGTATGAGTGGCTCAAGCGCAATCCAACCCAAACCCATGAAGCTATTTCCCAAGGACGCTTAAGCCACGAAATGGCTGCACCTGTGGGCAAAATGGACAAGCTTGCTTGGCAGCTGCTATTTCAGGAAATGCCAATAGGCGCAATGTTACGTAACTTGGGTTCACTAACTGAACTGGGTGTGCTGCGAGCTGATGAAAACGCTAATTTGCTGCAAGTGGAAGCAGTTCTTAATCGCAGAGAACATCTGCGGAAAGGTCGCATCCATCCGATTGATGTTTTGAAAGCACTCAAAACTTATCAATCTGGTGGAACATTAGGACGCAGTAAGAAAACTTGGAACCCAGTTCCTCGGATTGTGGACATTTTAGAAAAGGCGGTTGAACTGTCTTTTGATGTTGTGCAACCCACTGGTAAAGTGTTCATGCACGCGGTAGACGTTTCCGGTTCTATGGGTAACTTGGTTGCAGATATGGGACTAAGTTGTTGTGAAATTGCCACCACAATGGCACTGGTGACAGCAAAAGCAGAGAAAAACTACATGATTCGCGGCTTTGCTACCGAATTCCGTGAATTAGGTATCACTGCTAAAGATAGTTTTAGTTCTGCGGTTCGCAAAGCTAGCAACCAAAACTTTGGTGGAACGGATGCATCTGTGGCTTACGACTGGATGATTAAGAATAAGTTCAAGGCGGATGTAGTTTGCTTTTGGACTGACTCGGAAAGCTGGGCGGGAAATAAGCATCCAAGTCAAGCGTTGAAGGAGTACCGCAAAAAGGTAAATCCCAATGTCAAGGCGGTGTATGTCACCTTGACACCTTACCAGATTACTTTGGTAGATCCTGAAGATTCGCTGTCTTGGGATTTGGCAGGGTTCGACCCAGGTACGCCTCGGATCATCCAGATGCTAGCTACGGGTGAATTGTAGATATTGCTGAAGGGTAAAGGATGAAACACTTTATCCTTCATACTTCATGGCGGGTTATCCTTGTTCACAACTTGCCTTTCGGGGACGGAGAATTTAGGGTTATCGGTTATGTCTCCACCATTGTGGGGATTAGCGGGTTCAACCCCCGCACCCGCCTTTGTTTGATTTTTACCTTACACAAAGAAGAAGGCGATTTAATTTTTGAATGGTCGTTTTTCTATTTCAGCGATGGGTAAGAGTAGGGTGTCTTCGATGTGCGATCGCATCTGTCAAACTTGTGAGTTAAAATTCTGCTAATTAAACCAAAAATCTTGCTATGAATGTGCTGCAAGATTGTTCACTTATTTCTAGACTATGAATTGCTTTTTTTACTTCCTCGATTTGTTGTTCCAATGACAGGTTAGTAAATATTTTTAGTGCTTTTCCCAAGTTTACTTTGCTTTCCTTAAAAGCTTCTTTGCTTTCGTTATTTTTTTTAATCTGATGTAAAAATATTCCTAGTTCATGTAAACTTATTCCTCTAAAATAATAACAGCCAGCTAAAGAGAGAAATACATTAATCATTAATTTATATTCTTTAACCCTTGTTGCAATCACTAAAGCTGTTTGAAAAAAAATCTTGGCTTACTTTAAAACTTCTTTGGCAGTATTCAAATTCTTTGTTAATTTCTCTATCTATAACCTTTCCTTCTCTTTCATCGATTAGTCCTAATCTGTGTGTCGTTAATGCAAATTTATAAAGTACTATACCTAAATTACTATAACAATCAATATATTCCAAAACCATATTTCTGATAGCTTTAAAAAAAGCATGATCTAATAAATTTGGTTCTTGTCTTAATTCTTCAAAAGAACCTGCCCCATAAAATTCCATAGCATGATAAACAACTTCTAAGGCAATTGTTTCCTGTTTACTAAGTTCTTGTTTTACTGCTATTTCTGCATTTTCTATATTTAGATACATTTGTTCTTGAGTATCATTCACTTTCGTGCAAGTAATTTTTGGAATAATTGTTTGGCAGTTATTAGATATTAATGTAGATAAAAATATTCCTGCTTCAGCGTGAGATTGTTTCCAATCATCTTTTGATTTAAGTCTTTCTATCGCTTCTTGGCGGATAACTTCATATAAATAGTAGCCTTCAGTGCTAAACTTCACTAAAGCTCTGTTTTTTAAATCTCGAATAAATCGGGGTTTATTTCGCTCATTTTGCTCATCCCAAAGTAAGCAAAAAACCCCTTTTTCCGATATTACAGGAATATATTGATAACGATAACACCCTAATCGACATAGAAGTTTATAGGCTTGGCGATTATCTCGTTTAAGTTTCTCAAACTGATGTTTAACAAGATTTTCTAAAGTAGGATTTTTTAATAAATCATCACAATTATTTTGCCAATAATCTTTTAAATCTCCTGTTGATGTCGTTACAATATCACCACTAAGGATATACATGACTTCAGCATTACCTCCATAAGCTTGATGCATTTTGCTGAGAGCGTCATTATCTATATTAATGTGGCAGATTTCAAAATACTGTTGCCATGCTTCTTGCTTAAAACCTTCCATTGCATAAGTTTTAAAACTTTGAAGACGCTTCAACGTATGTTCATAAATTTGCTCACGGCTTGTAATGAGAGTTACTGAATGTACACTATGATGTGCTAGTACAGTTAATAATTCTACATAATAGCTGTGTTGGGGTTCTATGAACTCACCATTTATCAAAGCAGTTTCAAGCTTATCAATTAATACACCAATTTTTCTAATCTGAAGCTGGCTTTTCAATTGCTCCAGCATAAGCATAAAATTTTCTTCTGGGTTCTCCTTAAAATAATCTCTGAGCTTGACCCTTAACCAATTTTCTACTGAGTTTAGGTTTTGGAGTGTCGTTCCTACACGCAGTTCAAGATATTCTAAACCTTGAAGCTCAAACCATTTTGTAGCTAAGGTTGTTTTACCTATACCGCCCTCTGCGTGAATTAGGATAACCTTTGCACCTTCGTTAACAAGGTTGTTGAGGTGTGCGATCGCTTCCTCACGCCCAACAAAATTAGGATTTTCAAATATTGTTTTATCTTCACTGAAATTTTCAGTTTGTGGTAACTCTGAAGTATTTTGATTTAATAACTCAGGTTTGTACTTGGCAAATAAAGCAATCAATTCTGGAAGCTTTGAACGGCGTTCGTCTGAAAATTCATTATTTAAGCCAAATAACTTACAAATTTCCTCACGATGTTTTCTGACAGTTGGTTTCTGAATATGCAAAGAATTAGCGATCGCTTCATCTTTTTCGTTAGCCAGTAGTTTCAGCAGCACCTCTCGCCGCCTTTCAGTTAAGCGGTTAAATACTGCATTGAAATGTTGTTGATTCATAATTATTAGCGCATCACAACCACAGTACACATCTGTGTACTCCATATAGTTACAAAGACTCACAGCATGTGTATTACTTGTGTACTAGGCTAACGCAAAAGTTGATGTAGTAATTCACCACTCACAACTTATGAAATCTACCTATATCAATGGGCGATGCTACTATAAAGGAAATGGTAGCGTTCTTCTACCTGCTGTCACCACAGTTTTAAAAGCGACACAGCCGCCGGAGTCTCTAGCCGCCCTTTCCTATTGGCGCAATAAAGTTGGCGATGCAGAAGCAAACCGAATCGCTGCTAACAGCCGCCGTCGAGGAAATGGCTTGCACCAGTTGATTAAAGAACACTTGCAAGGTTACTCGTCCAAACCTGACAGCAGCCTGATTCAGCCTTACTGGGATAGCGTTCAATCTGTGCTAAACCAACTTAGCGATGTTCAACTGGTTGAGGAAGTCGTGCCTAACTATCAGGAACTTTACGCCGGGAAAGTTGATTTAGTTGCTCGTTATCAAGGTGTTCCGCATTTTATTGAATGGACTACAGCCGAGGAACCAAAACTGAGAATTAATAAGCTTTATGACAAGCCTTTACAAGTAGCTGCTTATGGTGGTGCGATAAATCGGTATTATAGCGATCGCCTCTTTAACTGCAAAATTAACCATGCTCTCATTGTCGTAGCCTTACCAGGTGAAGAAGCAGAGATTTTTGAATTTGATCGTGCAAGGCTTATTCATGTCTGGCATCAATGGCTTAATCGGCTGAATTTTTTCTTCAGTGCAGTTGCTGCCTAGAAGCGCGATCGCATACCCGCCCCAAGCGATTCGCAAACATCTACCTCTTGTAGAATAGACACAATGCTTGTTTGGCAACATAATGTAATATAACTTAGTAATAATCGAGCGATGCCTACGGCGGGCTGCGCCTACGCTGTTTCTTTTGGATGTAATTGCGATTAATGCGGCAATGTGCTACATATCAGCCTGGTTTCATCCCAACTTGTCCACCCAAAGACAGTAGATGAAGTTTTGTGTGAATAAGTATAAGGGATGAAATAGCTCTGCTTTCCAAACAGTGAAAAAGGAACAGATTTTTATGACATTTGATTACGATTTGTTTGTCATTGGTGCTGGTCCTGGGGGATTGGCAGCAGCTAAAAAAGCAGCTAGTTACGGTGTACGTGTCGCCATTGCCGAACAAGAATCCGTCGGTGGGACTTGTGTAAATCGCGGTTGCGTTCCCAAAAAACTAATTGTCTACGCTGCTGACTTCGCCCTGCAAAATCAAGTAGCACACAGTTATGGGTGGAGTGACTGTGAAACATACTTTGACTGGACATTATTTATTAAGTCAGTACATCAGCATATTGGCAGCATTAACCAATCTTATTTTCAGCAATTGCACAAAGCTGGAATTGAACTAATTTCTGAATATGCCAGTTTCATCGATACCCATACTATCAATATTAATGGACGCAAAGTTACAGCAGACAAAATTTTAATTGCTGTGGGAGGGCAACCCCTCAAGCCCAACATCCCAGGTATAGAATACGCCATCACATCCCGCGAGATGTTTCAGCTACCTTATTTGCCGAAACGTTTAGCAATTATTGGCGGCGGCTACATTGGTGTCGAATTTTCCAGCATGATGCACGCTTTCGGTTGCGAGGTGACGGTAATTGAAAAAGACGAGATGATTTTATCGGGGTTTGATGATGACATTCGCTCTGCTGTACACCAGGGTTTGATTAAACGCGGAATTAAGTTATTCACCAATAGCACCGTTGAAGAAATCAAATTCTCAGATGAGTGTTTGTTGTTAACTATTACTGGTGAGAACCAAGAAATAATTACAGCAGATACCATCTTAGTTGCCACAGGTTACGCTCCCAATACCAAGAATCTTGGTTTGGAAAATGCCCATGTTGAACTTGGCGAACATGGTGCAATTAAAGTAGATGAATACAGCCGCACCAGCCAAGAAAACATTTTTGCTGTGGGTGACTGCACCAGCCGCGTGCAATTGTCTCCAGTCGCTCAAGCAGAAGGTATTGCCTTTGCCGATACAGTTTTTGGCAACAAGCCGCAAAAACCGAATTATGATTATGTGCCCACTGCTGTTTTTTGCCGTCCAGAAGCGGCTAGTGTGGGGATGACGGAGGCAAAAGCACGGGAAAAATTTGGTGAATCTGTACAATGCTACTACACCCAGTTCCAACCACTGTTGTATCAGCTAATTGAACAGAATCAGCCAACCACTATCAAGTTAGTGTTAAATGGTGATTCTGGGCAAGTTTTGGGCGCTCACATGGTGGGTGAACACGCAGCAGATATCATTCAAAGTCTCGGCGTGGCAATTCGCAAGGGCATTACTAAGGAAGACCTGGATGAAACCATAGGCATTCATCCCACGGTAGGAGAAGAATTCCTGTCGTTAAAATAATTCGTAATTCGTAATTCGTAATTCGTAATTTGAATTTTGAATTCTTAGTCTTGTCCTCCTTGTCCTTCTGAGCAAGATTTTGTGGGAGCGCCTAAATCGTCTAAAGTATTCATTAATGAGTCATCCTGTGGTATAGGGTATATGCTTTGGGAATTTACAACATCGTCAAAAGCTTCAAGAGCCTCAAGAGCCTCAAGAGCCTCTGATGCAGACTGATATCGCTGTTTGAAGTCATCTAGCACCATTTTACTGAGAATCTTCGCTAGGGAGTGGCTCACTTGCGTGCGTAGTTTACCGCCGTAGGCATCGCTCCATTTGATCTCTCCATCAGCGTCTCTATCTAGGTCACGGGGCGCTATACCAGTCAAGGCTTTAATCCCAACCATGCCGACTGCATAGATATCACTACTGTAGTGTGGACGCCCAAAACATTGCTCGCTTGGTGCGTAACCCTTAGTACCAATGCCAACGGTGAAGGGGGTTTGCTCTTGACTATCAAGCTGTTTTGTGCTAACTTCTTTAACTGCTCCAAAATCAATCAGTACTAGTTTACCGTCTGAATGTCGCCGGATGATATTGCTGGGCTTAATATCCCGATGAATCACGTTATTTTTATGGATAAATGTTAATGTTTGCAATAAATCCCTGACAATTTTGATCACTGCAATTTCATCAATTGCTCTACCTGCTGAGAGTTCCTGATTTAAAGGATGACCAATTATCTGTTCTTGCACTAAATAAAATTCTTCATCTTCTTCAAAATACGCCAAAAGTTGGGGGATTTGAGCGTGCGTTCCTAATTTTTCTAGTGTTTGCGCTTCTGAGTTAAAAAAACGTCTGGCAATTTGCAATCCTTCGGGTTTGGTGTTGGCTGGTTTTAGTTGCTTGACAACACATCGCGGATTACCAGGACGTTGGGTATCTTCGGCAATATAGGTTTCGCTGAATCCACCGGAACCGAGAACTTTGACAATTTTGTAGCGTCGAGCCAGTACTTTCCCTGATAAGGCTAAATCTCGTTCCTGGATTAGTCCTTGGAAGTCATCTTGTTGGCTGATAATCTCTTGGACAACGGTGGAAGTTTTATACTTCTGAAAAATGTCTACTAATTGGCGTTTTTTGATGCTTTCTCTGACTAATGAGGTTCCCAGGTAGGAAAGTCCGATCATTGCGATCGCGATCGCTGGTACTGTAGTGGGAAAAATTAACTGACCATAGACAAATAACCCATAGCTAATTCCTACCCAAGTGCCAGAGAGGGCGAGGCTAGATAGAAATCCATTGATACTACGCTCGCGTCGGCTAATCATCAAGGTTGTACTGCCAACTAGAATTAGCACAAACAAACCCCGCAATGGTAGGCTGTTAATTCCTGGAGCGATCGCTTTACCTTGCATCAAAGTGGCGATCGCATTGGCGTGAATTTCCACGCCTGACATGGGTTTATTGCTGTTGCTAGCAGCAACTGGATAATAATCATTGTTTAACTTATCTGTTGCCCCAATCAGCACGATCTTGTTTTTGAACACCTTTCCCTGCTGCAAATAGGTGTTCCAGTTTTGCGGGTCGAGTACATGCCAAAAGGGTATTTGCTCAAATGTCCCCGCAGACCCCGAAAAATTAATGCGATCGCCCTTTGGTCGGGGATAATTTATTTGTGCTGTCCTGAGCGCTGCTTGATCAAAAGAGGGTAGCTTCTCGATCAAATTATCTTCAGGTAACAACTTAGAAAACTCACTCCCCAATCGATGAACTTTACCATCCACCTCCACGGGGAAATTCACTGAGCCAATGGACACTGATCCGGTACGAAACATCTGTTGAGGATCTATCAGTTGCATAAAAGATCCTTGGCGCGTCTGGGAATTTTCGTAGACGGCTGCTAAGGTAACTTTGCTGCCATATTTTTGTAATGCTGCCTGGAGTTGGCGATCGTCAGTAACTCCATAACTACTTTGTGTGTCAAAAACGACATCTACCGCTACAGAGCGGGCACCTGCTTTGATTAACTTTGTGATTACTTGAGCATAAGCAGCACGTTGATAAGGATAAGATTTCAGTATTTCTAGGTAGGCATATTGTTTTGGATCTGCTTTATAGTACTGTTCGGGAACTGATATTGATTGATCGTCTATTGCTAAAATTACGATGTCTTCTGGAGGCACAATCGGCCCACGCAGTTGAAAAAAATCAGATTGCGCCTGATTTTCGCTCAATGCAACCAACTCCCAACCAGAAGCACTCAGCAGTGCTGCCCCGATTACCCAAGCACCAGCGAGGAGATGACCTAAGCGAACCATCCACTTGGACTGGCGAGCTGATACTGTCAAAGTTACTTTTGTCGGTTTACTTGACAGTCTATTGGCAGCAGAGACATAGTTTTTAGTTAAGGTAGATGTAGGTTCTTCTGCCATATCGTGTTACTGATTGATTTAAGTCCAACACTTTTATTTATTCAGACCACGTTTTAGTACAAGCTCATTGAAATCAGACTTAAATGACAATCTTATACATTTGTAAAGTATCTTCTATTCATCAACAAACTTTTATTACTAGAGCTAGCCCCAAGAGATTCCTACTCAGTCATTGGCTAACTTATTCTTTTTGTGTTCAGTGAGTTACAACTAGTGATTGTCCCACAGATCAGAGCCGGATATACTCCCCCTGTGTATTTGGTTGCGGTGAGATTTCACCCCAACCCAACCAACAGGTAGCCTCTGAAGTCGATGCTCTACCAGAAACTGTCCCAAGTTGTCTTCTGTCTCTGGCGCAATATTCGTACTTTCGACAAAGCGTGTCCTGATACTGAAAGCTTTACCTATAGATAGGCATTAACTTATATCCTACCCTAAGCCTATGCTATACCTCTTTAGGAGTAAAATTTAGTGTTATACAGCGATGAATGCTGTCACTGAGTCAATTTTATTGGTAGATTTTGATCACAGAGTGGCTCTTGCAGTGCCGGAGGTGAATAAGGTTTAGCACCCAATATCTCAACTCCAATATTGCAGCCGTTTTTATGCTTTGAAAGAGGTAGGATAAAAGCTATAGATAAAGAGCTACTTTATAGATATTAGCAAACTTGTCATTTGAGAATTGCTATAATCTATTGTTCCATCTAAATTCATTTATATTATTAGGTGTAAATTTGTATGGGTTCTCCAATGAATCGTCTGTCTATTTTTGTAGATGGAAACAATATGTTCTATGCTCAACAAAAAAATGGCTGGTTTTTTGACCCCCGGCGAGTCTTAGAATACTTCAAACATGAGCAATCAGAAACAACATTAATTAATGCATTCTGGTACACTGGCTTAAAAGACCCACAAGATCAGCGAGGTTTTAGAGATGCTCTAATTAGTCTAGGATATACAGTCAGAACTAAAATTCTTAAAGAATATTATGATGATACGTCCGGTCGTTACTCGCAAAAAGCGAATTTAGATATTGAAATTGTTGTAGATATGTTTAATACCGTAGACCAGTATGACCGAGTAGTATTATTCAGTGGCGATGGAGATTTTGAAAGAGCAATCGAACTATTACGATCCAAAAATACACATATTACGGTAGTATCAACAGAAGGAATGATCGCTAGAGAGCTACGGAATGCTACTGATAGATATATAGATTTAAATGATATCAGAGAACAAATAGAAAAAACCGAAGGTTAGTAGCCTTAGCAATTATTTACAAAGGTAAGAGTAAAAGAAAAACTAAGTTGAAGATATATTGAGCCGCAACTAGAAACTAAACAACAAACCGCAAATGACAAACAAAACAGATCGAATCATCATTTTTGATACGACATTGCGAGATGGAGAGCAGTGTCCAGGAGCAACTCTGAATATAGACGAAAAGCTAGTTATTGCCAAGCAATTAGCACGTCTGGGTGTGGATATAATTGAGGCAGGCTTTGCCTATGCCAGTCCGGGAGATTTTGAAGCAGTTAAGAAGATTTCCCAAATTGTCGGGACAGAAAATGGCCCGGTAATTTGCAGTTTGGCAAGAGCGATAAAAGCGGATATTGAAGCCGCCGCCGAAGCCTTAAAACCAGCAGTTAACGCCAGAATTCACACATTTATTTCCACTTCTGATATTCATTTAGAGTATCAGTTGCGGAAGTCACGGGCAGAAGTGCTAGCGATCGCTAAAGAAATGGTAGCTTATGCCAAGTCCTTCATGACAGATGTAGAATTTTCGCCGATGGATGCGGCGCGTACCGATCCAGAATTTCTTTACCAAGTTTTAGAGGGAGCGATCGCAGCTGGTGCAACAACAGTTAACATTCCCGATACTGTGGGTTACACCACCCCTAGCGAATTTGGAGCGATCATTAAGGGAATTATCGAAAATGTCCCCAACATCGACCAAGCGATTATTTCCGTTCATGGTCATAATGATTTAGGCTTGGCAGTTGCTAACTTTTTAGAAGCCGTCAAAAATGGCGCACGGCAACTAGAATGTACAATCAATGGGATTGGCGAACGTGCCGGAAATGCATCACTAGAAGAATTGGTGATGGCGTTGCATGTGCGACGGCAATACTTTAACCCTTATTTGGGAAGATCAGCAGATTCTCAAGAATCCCTGACAAATATCGACACCCGCCAAATTTACAAAACTTCACGCTTAGTTTCTAATTTGACGGGAATGTTAGTACAAGCAAATAAAGCGATCGTTGGGGCAAATGCCTTTGCCCATGAGTCTGGGATTCACCAAGATGGTGTGTTAAAAAACAGGCTCACCTACGAAATTATGGATGCTCAATTGATTGGCTTGACAGACAATCAAATAGTTTTGGGTAAACATTCGGGGAGAAATGCTTTCCGCACTCGGTTGAAAGAATTGGGCTTTGAACTGTCGGATACGGAATTAAATAAAGCATTCGTCAGATTCAAAGATGTAGCAGATAAAAAGAAAGAAATTTCTGATTGGGACTTGGAAGCGATCGTTAACGATGAAATCCAACAAGCACCCGATTTGTTCCGGGTAGAGTTGGTGCAAGTTTCCTGTGGTAGCAACGCCCGTCCTACGGCTACAGTTACCCTGCGTACCCCAGACGGTGAAGAATTAACTGATGCTGCGATCGGTACTGGTCCAGTGGATGCAGTTTACAAAGCCATCAACCGTGTGGTGAATGTGCCCAACGAGTTGATTGAGTTTTCTGTGCAATCAGTAACAGCTGGTATTGATGCCATTGGAGAAGTGACGATTCGTTTACGTTATGAATCTAGAGTATTTTCTGGTCATGCGGCGAACACAGATATCATTGTGGCATCCGCGCAAGCTTATGTAAATGCCTTGAATAGGTTGTATTCTGCATTGCAAACTCAAGAAAAGCAAGAGGAAGTATCTGCACAGAAAGTGTAAAAACATCTCAGTTTTGATTCCCAGTTCAACTTTCTTCCTTTCTTTCTTTCTTTCTTTCTTTCTTTCTTTCTTTCTTTCTTTCTTTCTTCCTTTGTGTCCTTTGCGTCCTTTGCGGTTCGTTTTTATTTCTTGTATTTCAGTCCTAATATGCTTTAGCGCATCTTCATACAGAATTGGTATAAGGCTCAAACTCTTTGTCAAAGTCAATTTTTTTAACGAACCACAGAGACGCAGAGGAAACAGAGAGAAGAAAAAAATGCTTAACTGAAATGTATTGCCTTATGCTTGATTAGCATTAGAATTTAAACGCATCATGATTTTTTCTGGCTCTGTCAAATTTTTAAAACCATAACGGCGATAAAGTCCATGAGCATCTTTTGTGCCTAACATCCACCTTTGAACGTCTTGTAGTTCTGGATATTCCAAAATATATTCTACAAACCATTTTCCTAAACCCTGTCCTCGATAAGGCTCCAGAATAAAAACATCTTTTAACAACGCAGAAGTTGCATAATCAGTGATGACTCTCGCAAAGCCAACTTGTTGATTACCTTCATAAAGTCCAAAACATAGAGAATTTTCTATTGACTTTTCCACAACAGCTAATGGTATATTTTCAGCCCAATAGGAAGTTTGTAAAAAATCATGAATCATTTGAATATCTAATTTAGATTTATCGCTGCTGATGTAAAATTTATGTTTTAATTCTTCGTTCATCTGCCTGAATCTTCTATTTAATAGGTTGATGCGTAATAATTAATTCTAATTCATTCTTGCAGAGGAGTATTTCACTTTCGTAGAAAGCTCTTTAAACCTCACCCCAACCCTCTCCTTAGTAAGGAGAGGGAGCAAAAATCTTGTTTTCTCCTTTAGCAAGGAAGGATTAAGGGGGGTCGATTTATGGTGCATTTGCAAAACTCAGATGCTCCCTTTTTGCAGTCAGTGCGTTGCAACCTAAGATGATGAAATTACTGAACCATTAGCGGGATAAGAGAGGCTATATTCAGTGTTCAAGGATATGAATGCATCTACTATTGATTATGAATCAGCCTACAACAAAATCTTGGCAAGAAGTTCGTGCAGCTTTTCAAAAAATCTGGGGTTATGAAGATTTTCGTCCACCACAGGGAGAAATTGTCAGCAGTTTATTAGCACAAAAAGATGCGCTGATTATTATGCCCACATGTGGCGGAAAATCGATTTGTTTTCAACTTCCCGCACTCCTACAAACAGGATTAACTTTGGTAGTTTCGCCCTTGGTGGCGTTGATGGAAAATCAAGTACAGGAACTACAACAAAGCCATCAGAAAGCAGCGCTTTTACATAGTGAATTGTCTTCATCTCAACGCCGTGCAACTCTGCAAGCTTTAGAACGTCAACAGCTAAGATTACTTTATTTATCGCCAGAAACTTTGCTAAGTGCGCCAGTCTGGGAAAGATTATGTCAGCCGCAATTGCAAATTAATGCCTTAATTTTAGATGAAGCCCATTGTTTAGTGCAGTGGGGTGATAGTTTTCGCCCAGCTTACCGCAGATTAGGAGCGGTGCGTCCTGCATTGCTAAAATCAAAACCACCAGGAACAAAAATTAGCATCGCCGCTTTTACGGCTACTGCTGACCCCTTAGCCCAAAAGATTATTCAAACAGTTTTACAATTACAGCAACCAGAGATTTTCCGCTTGAATCCCTACCGTCCTAACTTGCATCTCAGCATTCGCATTGCTTGGACACCACGAGGTAGGAAACAACAATTATTAAAGTTTATTCAAAATAGACCGGAACAATCGGGATTAGTTTATATTCGGACTCGGCGAGATAGCGAAGATTTAGCTGAATGGTTAGCAGACATGGGTTATGCCACAGCTAGTTATCATGCGGGATTGGGTGCAACAGAACGCCGCGAAGTAGAAGCAAGTTGGTTAAGTGGTAAAATACCATTTGTGGTTTGTACCTGCGCCTTTGGTATGGGGATTAATAAAAGCAATGTCAGGTGGGTTATTCATTTTCATGCGCCACATCTGCTGTCTGAATATGTGCAAGAAATAGGCCGCGCTGGAAGGGATGGGAAACCAGCCGAGGCGCTGACATTAGTGAGTGAACCTACGGGGTGGTTAGATCCAGAGGATAAGCAAAGACAGGAGTTTTTTCAAGAACAAATGCGATCGCAACAACAAATAGCGCAGCAACTTGTGAAAAAATTACCAAAACAGGGAGAAGTGAATGCAGTAACCCGACAATTTCCTGATGGTGCGATCGCTTTAGCTTTACTCCATAGCAATGGTCAGCTAAACTGGCTTGATCCTTTTCATTACACCATTGGACAAAAAGCGGCAAATCAGCCACCAACGCAATTACACGCCGCCAAACAAATGCATCAATATCTAACTACAAAGCAGTGCCGTTGGCAGTTTTTATTAAACGCTTTTGGTTTTGATAAAAAAGCTGCTAACTGGCGTTGCGGACATTGCGACAATTGCCGTTAATAGTGCAGCAAAAACCGTCATGATGTCCCCAATATAGCTTTTACAGATGGATGTATTAATTCATTGGGTACTCGGTTTCGCTCAATATATTCATTAATCTCTGCCTGATGATCGAGATAAAAACTCAAAGCATCAAACACTTGTGCCAGGGTCAAATGTGGCAAATGGTTCAGGATTTCTTCTGGCATAATCCCCAACCGCCACAAACCGACAATGGCACGAACAGATGTGCGAGTACCTATAATAATTGGCTCTCCACTCAAAATTTCCGGGTTACGGGTAACGTAGCGCGAGGAGGTTTCAGCAAACATATAACGAATCACTCAGCATAACTGGCGTTGCCTCTAGTTTACCAATAGTTTTGGTCAGCAGCAGGCTGGTTTGCCAGACTAGAAAATCGCTTGAATGAGGGATGCGATGTCTACAACGGGCTATGCCTACGCAAAAGAGTTTCTCGCCAAATATTTAGGTGGTAGATTTGAACCTTTGGCAGATATTCCAGGTCATTCAGGAATAGTAAAATAAAGTATCAAAAGGGTGGTTAGTGTAATTCACCGACCACCTTAATATTTTCAATCTAGTAAACGTATATACCAAGAGGTCAGTGTGCCAAAACACAAAAATATTACACCCTGTTTTTTGGCTTATTCATACTCAACTTTCGCTTGAAGTGCTATATCAAAAGCTTCTAAGTGTGAAAAATCTTCAGCCCCCCATAGTTCACCGTTATTAATACCCTCTGGCTGTAATACGTTACAAATAGGCGGATTTAAAAAGATAGGTTTTTTTAGGGCAATACCCCAGACATCAGATCCTTCATAACCACAACTATTTTTGTAGTCAAGAAGACTTTCTCCTAACAAGTGCAAATCTTTATCGGCAGCAAAGCTTTTTTCATCATATTTAAAAATTTTTTCAACAGCCATCCATCCTACAATTGCGTAAGAAGGAAATGTTTGATCGTTAAATTCATAAGAGGCTATATATTTTTTACCTTCTTCTGAATTATAAAAGTCTAATGTGTGAATTAATAATGTACTATCTTTGTAGTTTAACTCATGATTAATTGGATCAAATATTACTAATGTTGTGTACTCACCCATCAGCAATTCTAGAGCTTCTTCAATGGAAAGAGAAACAGCTAAATGTCTGTAAAAACCTCGTTGGTGATAAGCAGAATATTCATTAGGATTGACACGAGTAACTTGAGTATAAAAATCTTTTATATACTGTGAAAAATTTAGCTTTGAATTTTTCGGTTTATAGTTTTCTGTTATCTCTTTTAACGTATTTAGATAAGGACAGACTTCAGAAGAGTCTTTGATACGCATAAAACCAAAGCCAAAATTTCCACAAAATCTTTTGAATTCATTAAACTGTTTTGAATTCAATAATTGAGGCGGATCTATTAAATAACCAGTACCAAAAGCGTCATAAGAATGACTATTTTCGTAATCATTTGTAACTGTCTCTTCACAAATAAATTTAGACCAAATATAATATTGTTTTGGCTTGTTACCTATCCCTACTATCAAAAAAATTGTATCGCCTACAGTATTTAAAACGGCTCTTTTATTGGTTGATATACCAGGCAAAACTTCCTCATGATCATATTTTTCAATTAGGGATTCATCAAGAATCATTTCAACAGGTACGTAACCTAGAACATTGTAATTATGGTATTGAACCCAAAATTTAGGTTCAGAATCAATTTCCTTTTTCTTTCGGGCAGGTGTCCAAGTATTGCAGTTATATTCTGGGTCAATTGTATTTATCCAGAACCTTTCTCTTTCCAGCAGTTTATCTTCTGTACATTCTTCAATAACTTTAAAATCAAATAAACCTGTTTTTCCGGGTGTAGTCACTACCTCTTTTAGATCATATTTTAAAAAGGCATATCTAAGTGGATAACTTCCCATTTCTAAGACATTCGGCTTATCCAACGCTCTTGTGTGTTGTTTCCATCTCCTGTATATGTTTCGTGATTGTCCAATATAAGACTTACCATTAACAGTATTTGAAATCTGATAAATACCACAAACCATGTTTGTTCTCCTTTCTGAAAAGACTAAATTGCTGCCTCAGCTTCAGGCAGTCAAATTTTCCACCATCAGAGTTTAGTATTCCCATAATCTTTAGATATTTATCACCAACAGCAACCTCACAATCTAATCCCGTCAATCAGGCTATATCCACGCTGAGTTGGCTAGAGGTAGTATGGTAAGAATCACTGTGCAACAATGTTGTACGCGCTCGAAAATTTACAAGCCGCTACCAGGCAAAAAAACTGCGCGAGCGCACTGCTCAAATCGCTTCGCCTGTCTTTCTTTTAAATTTAAACTAAGAAATGGCATCACCCGCATGGCTTTCTCCAGCGTTGAGTACTTGTTCTGCGGTTAGCTGTAATTCTGGGAAAATAGTAGAAGCGATATCTACGAAGGGCTACGCCTACGCAAAAAACTTTCTCGCCAAATACTTAGGTGGGAGATTTGAACCTACTCTGATGCTCAGACTCTTCTTTTTGCAAGAGAAAATCGAGATAGTCTTGTAATTGCAACAGCCTCGCTCCAGATAGCTGGCGTAACTTGGCTAAAATTATTTCTTCTTGCTGCCACTGGGCAATGGGGATAATTTGAGATGCTGGTACTTCGATTGTCACATGGGGCAAATCAAACCCTTCCAAACTATACCCGTCCTCTTCCCCTTCAGGCATGGGGTAATGTTCCACAATTGTTGCAACATCCCCTCGCTTCAGGTTGTATTCTGGTAAGTCTCGCGCTAAGGCAACTTGTGAGAATAGGGGGTGCTGTACCTTCATGAGTTTACTCCTTGATCTGGTACTAAGGTGACAAACTTGGTTGTATCGTTTGCAACCATCCAAATAGTTAAGATATTGAGTTCAACGCCATTGTTCCCTCGCAGACACGCACGAATGATATACTTTTCACCATAACGAGTTGTTTCGATCGCCTCGGCAGGTTGCGTTAAAACTTGAGCGCGTAGATCCCGTTCCAGTTGTTGCCAGTTGTCTAATGTGTACCCAGCCCTAGCCAGAAATTTAGATTTATCGTCTTTTGGCAACGGCACAAGCAGATACTTGGTTAGCTTTTCTTCTGCGATTATTGCATCCTGCGGTAAAAAGGCCATCAGATCATGGCATGAATTTTGGGTAGGAATTATTGACTACATTTTACTCTGGGACGCTGGTCGTCTACCTGTTTGAGATATTGTTTTCTCCAGCGTTAAGTACTTGCTCTACAGTTAGCTGTAAATCTGGGAAAATAGTAGAAGCGATCGCACTATTTCCTGCAAATCTGGTTTCTTCATAAAACCCGTCAACTAATATCAGTACGGTAACTGCATTTGTTTGGGGGTCAACAATCCAATATTCAGCAATTCCCCTTGCGGCATACTCAGAACGTTTGTAGCGATAGTCCCGATCTTCGTTAGCTTTGCCAGGAGAAACGACTTCAACAACTAATGCTGGAGGTGGCATATCCAGCGTGATTGTGGATCGCGTTGCACCTTCTAAGGCTGTTGCAAGTTCATCCGTCAGCACAACTAAGTCAGGAATACGAGTTGTTACACGAGAACCAGCAACAACAATTTCAACTTTGTTACTCAACCGATTAACCGGGACGAACTTGAGGAAATTTACCAGCAAAAAGAGAGATATCTGGACATTTTTTGGGCTTTCGGGTGGGATTGCAACTAACTCACCTGCCAGCAGTTCATATTGGCTATCCGTGCGATCGTCATATTTCAAATATTCCTCAAGCGTTAGACGTTTGCCACCTTGTTGACCCCGTTCAACTGGTTTTCCCCCAACCCGCAGCACCGCTTGCTTCATCTGTTCTTCAGTCACTTCTGGAATGTCAGAAAGATCAATGTCCTCATCTTGCATTGCCTCAATCCTCTCCCAATCAGTTTGAGAGGTTTTGGAAGAAAATGATTTGCTCACGTTTAGTTCCCTCTCTCATCGAAATGACACGAATTTCATCCCCATGTATGGGCAATTACCACCACTCGCCCCCGCAATAATCCCAGTGTAATAAAGCGCTGTTCTCCATAAGCATAGCGTTCATCTTCAAACGTGAATGTTGCACCTTCAAAAACCTGAGAAGCATCTACGAAATCAAACCCGTATTTGCCCAAATTTGATTGCCGCTTATTTTCATCCCAAGTGAACTGCATCAGCTTACACCATGCTAAATTTGGAATTATTCAATCCAAAATTCGTCATTAGTAAAACACTAAGACAGCACCTACAACTCAGTAAACTTCATCATGAGTACCGATATCAATTAGCAAAATTTCCTCTTCACCAGATTCTAGATTTTGCACAAAGTTAAAGACAATGCGACAATCATAGTCCACTGAACACGCCCAAGCTCCAGACAGTTTGCCTTTAAGTTTATGAGTCTGCAACAATGGATTCAATGGATCGGCGGTTAGTAATGCTAACCGCTCTTCAATTCGCTCTTGTAATTCTGGCTGTCGTCGTACCAATCGCTTAAATGCTCGTTTAAACGATGATGCCAGAACTACAGTTCTCACTTGCGTAACTCATCCATTATTTGAGTAACTGTACCACGGAACACTTTACCCGCCTGGTATTCTACCTGTGCTTGAGCGATATTAGCAGCAATTGCAGAACGCCGCCGTTCTGCCAGTCGATGACGTATCAGATCAATTAGTGTTTCTTGTTCATCTACTGATAAGCTTTCGATGCTTTCTAGAACTTGATCTAACCTGGAAACTGAGGTCATTATTTATTCTTACCTTGCTTGCAGTACATAACTATTACGTATGCCTAAAATTGTTGCAAAAACCGCAAATCGCTAGCATATAAGCGACGAATATCATCGATTTGGTGTAACACCATTGCAAAGCGTTCTACACCAAAACCGGCCGCAAACCCTGTATAAACTTCTGGGTCATAACCCACAGACTTAAGTACATTTGGATCGACCATACCACAGCCCATCACCTCCAGCCAGCGCCCATTCCACTGCAAATCCACTTCAGCCGAGGGTTCGGTAAAGGGGAAATAGCTGGCGCGGAAGCGAATTGGTAAATCGCCAAATATTGCTTGTAAAAATACTTTAATTGTGCCTTTGAGGTCTGTAAAAGTTAGTCCCTCATCAATGGCTAAAAGTTCTATTTGATGGAAAACAGCTGAGTGAGTCGCGTCTACATTATCTCGCCGATAAACTCGCCCTGGAGCCACAACCCGAATCGGTGGTTCTTCTCTTTCCATGTAACGAATTTGCACTGATGAAGTATGAGTGCGGAGAAGATTACCGTCTGGTAGGTAGAAGGTATCCTGCATATCACGGGCGGGGTGGTCAGGCGGGGTATTGAGAGCCTCGAAATTATAGTAATCTGTTTCCATCTCTGGCCCTTGAGCCACGGTATAGCCCATACCAACAAAGATATCCAGCGCCCGGTCGATAATACCATTGAGGGGATGAATGCGACCTTGGGGGCTGTAAATTCCCGGCATAGTTACATCCAGAGTTTCCGCCTCTAGCAAAGCTTGAATTTGTGCAGATTCCAGGGCGGCGCGTTGCTGGTCTAGACTAGTTTGCAGGGATTCTTTGACTGTATTGGCGATCGCTCCAATTTTCGGTCGTTCCTCTGCGCTCATTTGCCCCATACTTCGCAACAGTGCCCCCAGTTCCCCTTTCTTACCCAGATAGTTAACTCTGAGTTCCTCCAGACGTTCTAGGGTGTCGGCCGCTGCGATCGCTTTCTCTCCTGACTGCCGCAGTGCTAAAAGTTGAGCTTCTAAATTGCTAGTCATTAGTTATTAGTCATTGGTCATTAGTCATTAGTTTATAGTCAAAAGCTGTGAACTGCTCGATTACGAATTAGTCCGATCACAATACACTCCACCAAAGCTATGATCAGCATGAATCTCAATCACTATATCAACCACTGTTGTATCTTTTACCAACGGCTTGATGAATAATTGTGGGTGAAGCGATCGCCAAAAATAATTGACAAATTGCTCTATCTCTGCATTGCTCATCCCCAACTTCCCCGCAGCAATCATCTGCTGTTCCGCCTGTTTGCGCCACTCCAAAGAACAACGGTAATCGGTTGGATAGAGCAAAATTAAGCTGTCTAATCGCTCCCACAGTGGTAAATAATCGTGGAGGCGAAGATTAATATCACGCGCAAATGCTCGATCCTCATCTGTGAAAATTGGCGGCGGTGCAGTATCAAATACATCTGGATTGATTGGCCGCACACCCACAAACCAACCTTCAAATAGTAGAATATCTACACCTGTAACCATTTCTGGAGTCGTGCGATCGCCAGCGCCTCTGTATGCAGATTTATCAAAGCGGGGAACCATAACAGGACTTTGCAACTGGCGGATTTGATCTAGTACATTTAAGCCTAAATCTACATCATGGGTTCCTGGTGGCCCGCGCCAAATCAAACGGGGATCTTGCTGTGTTAAAATCAAGCGATCGCTATAAGTTTTATATAAGTCATCCAAAGATAAACTCAGAGTCCGGTATCCCAACTGATCGAGAATCAAGCTGAGAACCTTGGACATTGTGGTTTTCCCAGTTCCTTGTCCTCCCAATATTCCCTGAATTAGAGGGCGTCCCAACTGTTGACGCCCTGATACTAGTTTTATCGCCAAAGGAAGCCACAAGTCCCACAATACCTGTAACATTTCCTGGGGTTGTACCTGGAGAGTAGTTTGGCAGAATTGGCTAAAAGCTGGCAAGACAGATTTGAGTAAATGCGATCGCCTTTCTATCACTTCATCGACATTTTTCGGCGTAATCCCAAAAGCTTTAGCCCTTAACCTATCTGCCAGCGCTGCTTCTCTTGCTTGGTGCTGCCAAGTTTCCCCCACCGCATCCATTGCCAAAATTTCACCCAGCCACAAATTCCTCATCTCCCTCATCTCCCTCATCTCCCTCATCCCTCTACGATCCCAGCTTAAAGGCTTCGAGAAACAGGCTATAGATGAAACCAACCTTGAGGAGATTTAGTGATTCTACCAAGAGCGATCGCTTGGCGAAAAAGCTCTGACTGTAAAATATCTTGCTGGTAATTTCCGTCAACAGTACTAAAAAACCAGCTGCCACAATATCTAATTCTGCCCGTTGACCAGCTGTAGTGGAAACTGCGTTTCCCAGAAAAAAACCGAACAAAAAACTAATTATCAGCAACGATAGTCGCCGCCAAGGATTTAAAAACCATTGCCCCAAGCGTGTAACAATGGCATCCAACAAGTTATTCAGACGAGTGTTTTGCATCAGATAGACTTCTGGGGAAAAGTCAAGATATCTTAAAATATATTAAAGAGGATATTGGTTTTAGCCTAAGCTTGTTTGTTAATATTATAGATATAGCAATCCGATTTGACTGGGGAAAAAATTTAAGTATTTGTAGGGGAGCCAGTGCGTTGCGGTGAGGCAGTCGCTCAGAGTGGGTTTCCACGCCACTTGCTTCACTTGGGGAAACCCCAAGTGAAGCAAGTGGCTCCCCATGAGGAACTGCCGTTCGCCCAAGCCGCGCACCGGAGGCATCACCCGAAGGGAGGTTCCCTCCGTTGCAGGAACTGGCGTTGTGTTATCGCGTAGCGTAACGCACCAAAATATTCGGGAAGTGCGTTAGAGTTTGCTAACGCACACTATGTGTATTTCAAAAATCAAATATTTTTTGATCCAAATGAATTGGCTGGCTCGGTATTTAATTTTCTTGTTTTTATCCAAGCCTACGGTCAAGCTCAGAAGCAATGGGTGTGTATACCCATTGTTAATCAAACATCAAGGAAATAATTTCCTCCATATATTTTCTTTTTCAAATGATACTTATAATACATTTGCGTCCCTAATTTTGGGAAAGTCTATATAAGGCTACTTTCGATGATTGCCTTTTGGGATAATAGGCTACTATTTGGTCAAGCCTAGACAAAATATTTATTTCTAATAACTATCAATATGAAATCTTCAGTATATCGTAACGTCGGTGTTACAGCTTGTTGCTTGGGACTGCTTGTTGCTATGCTGGGATGCTTTGGAGTGAGCGTATCCTTTGATTCCACAAACCCAGATACATCTTCACAACAGCCAACTGAAACCCAAGCATGGGACACAACTTCATCTACACCTGTTTCACCTGGAAAAGGTATTTCCGCGAGCCTATCTACTCCCGCAACTACCCCAACCAATCAAGTAGAAAGCAGTAAAGAGAATACTCATCCTGTCTTGGCAGATCGTGATAAATCAGCTAGGAAAGTCAAGGATCAAGGGACTTTGCGGGTGAGCAATCACACAAATCAGCCTGTGCGGTTGGCTCTACTGGCACGACAGTCGGTAGTAAAAGGCTCTGGTACTAAACAAACTAACTATGATGTACCAGCACATTGGGATTTTGCTCCTCAAGAGGGTAGTGATAAGGGACTGATTCTATCCCTACCTCAGAATAATTTAAAGCTGGAGAAGGGAGATATTTTAGTTGCCTTTGCAGAAGATGGTTCCCGTCGTTACTGGGGACCCTATGTTGTCGGCGAAACTCAATTACCTAAGTGGAATTCCCAAAACAGAGAATGGCAACTAGTGCTGACTCAATAAATAGTGGGGAGTGGGGAGTGGGGAGTGGGGATTAGGGGATAGCTAAGGTTTGGCGCAATTTTTGTAGAGTGGGCATTGTTTACCCTTCGCTCAAATTTTTATTATATCCCTACCCTATAGTTGGTAAGGTGTAGAGTACTGAGTAGAGGAAAATTGTTGAATTTCAAACTCTGAAGAACAAAAGATAGATAACCAACGACTATTGATTAGTGATTGTTGACTATTGACTAAATGATAATGAAATTGAGTGTTAAGCGCACTGTTGATCAGTGGTTCAACAAAATAGAAAAGAATCCATCCCTTAGTGTAACTCTGTCGATTTTGTGGTTAATGGTGATTGGCTGGGTGGCTTTTGGGTGGAATTTGGGCAACACTGGCTTGGTTGATGAGACAGAGCCACTATTTGCCGAAGCTTCCCGCCAGATGTTAGTCACAGGTGATTGGATAACCCCATTTTTCGATGGTGAGACTCGTTTCGATAAACCTGCTTTAATTTACTGGTGTCAGGCGATCGCCTATAAAATTATTGGGGTGAATGAGTGGGCAGTACGCCTTCCTTCCGCGATCGCAGCCTTAGGGTTAATTTGTTTAGCTTTTTACACCGTACACTGGTATTTGACTAAACAAGACGAATTAGAGCAAGTTTCCCGTCCAACTCGCCGCTACTTAATATCTTTTATAGCAGTAGCGCTCATGGCACTCAATGCCGAAACTATTATTTGGGCGAGAACCGGTGTCTCTGATATGCTGCTCACCGGATGTATGGCATCAGCTTTATTATGTTTCTTTCTAGGGTACGCAGGGAAAGAAGGGAGCAGGGGAGCAGAATTAATAACCAATGCCCCATTCCCAATGCCCCATGCCCTATTCCCTAATAAGTGGTATTTAGCTTTTTATGTGCTGATTGCTGGCGCAATTTTAACTAAAGGCCCAGTGGGAATTGTCTTGCCAGGGCTAATTGTTGCCGCCTTTTTGGTTTATGTGGGAAAGTTTCGAGAGGTATTGCGGGAAATGCGCCTGCTCGTAGGTATACTGATAATTATAGGTTTGTCAGTGCCTTGGTATGCTTTAGTAATTTGGCGCAATGGCTGGAATTACATTAACTCCTTTTTTGGTTATCACAACCTGGAACGCTTTACAGAAGTAGTTAATGGTCACTCAGCACCTTGGTATTTTTACTTTTTAGTGGTGTTGCTGGGTTTTGCCCCGTACTCAGTGTATTTACCAGCCTCTATAGTAAGACTAAAGTTTTGGCAGCGATCGCACTGGCGATCCCAAGAACGTTTTCAGCAATTTGGTTTATTCGCCTGGTTCTGGTTTGCTAGTATCTTTGGCTTTTTCACCATTGCTGTCACCAAACTTCCTAGTTACGTCTTGCCTTTAATGCCAGCAGCAGCAATTCTGGTAGCGCTGTTGTGGAGCGACCTGTTACCAAACACGGAGAATCAAAATCACACGGAGAGAGTATTTGATCAACTCCCTGCGTCTTCTTCCATCCCTCCCTTACTCCTATGGAGTGGTTGGTTGAATGTAGTGTTTTTATCATTTTTGGCAACAGCACTGTTTAACATAAGCCACATATTAGGTACTGATCCAGCTATAAGTAACTTCCACGAACTAATTCAAAAATCTGGTATACCAGTAATAGCAGGCGTAATTTGGCTGGTTTCTGCTGTTTTGGTTGGGGGTTTATTACTGAGTCGTCGATGGAACTACATTATCAGTATTAATTTACTAGGATTTGTGGCGTTTTTAATTTTTGTTTTAACGCCTGCTTCGTTTTTTATTGATCGAGAACGTCAATTACCCTTAAGGGAGTTGTCTGCCGTCATCCTAGAAGCAAAACAACCAGGTGAAGAATTGATCATGCTTGGCTTCAAAAAGCCTAGTGTAGTCTTTTACAGCCACATCCACGTAAATTATTTAGGATTTCCCCAAGAGGCTGTAGATCATATTAAAAACCAGGCTGCTAAGGGGCTACAACCTCCCTCGCTACTGCTGTTGGCTGAACAGAAAAAGTTTTTACAAATGGACTTACAGCCAGATGATTACAAGAGTTTATCGACCAAGAGTGCTTATAACTTGGTTCGAGTTCATTTTAAGAAAAAGAAAAATCAAAAAATAGACATATCATAATTGGGAATTGGGCATTGGGCATGGGGCATTGGGAATTGGGCATTGGGCATTGGGCATTGGGCATTGGGCATTGGTTATTTCTCCCTCATCTCCCTCATCCCCCTAATCCCCCTCATCCCCCTAATCCCCACTCCCCACTCCCCACTCCCCACTCCTATGAACATTTGTCATTGTAACCATTGACAGCTAAAGCTTGATTGATCTGATTTAACAGGTCTTCCATTGATATCGATCGCGGTAATATTTGAGTAGCAATCGCACTAACAACAGTTTCTATAGATTTCAAACCATTCTTTTTCTGCTTGTCAATTTCCTTATAAGCTACCCCAGGCTGGAAACTGGTTTCTGGGTGATTTAATCGCTGATTCAGTACCAAAATTGGTGGTAACTTTAAAGGGGAATCTCCCAATGTTTTTAGCGCTTTTAGCAGGTCTTTGGGGATCGCTGATTCTCCTAAACAAATTAACAGTAAGTCAACGCTTTGGTGGCGAATTTGTTGTAACACTTCTGCCCAACAGGGACTCATCGCCGCTTTAAAGCCTGCTGTTTGTAGGTACTGAATTAAAGCTTGAAACCACTCAGACCCCCGTTGAGGAGTTTCACTACTAATTGAGCAATTTGTTTCAGTCTGATAATCCTTAACTTGCTTGCGTCTTACCTGTGGAAAATCACGCAGCTTTGTTAAATCCACTACCAAGATGTTGGCAGGGCAGCAAATACCAGAAGCAATTTGCAGTACTGATAGTAAGGCATCTGTTTTCTCGGTGCGATTGCTGTTGTCTTTAGCAAATGGTGTTAAATAAGGAAATACAGATAGCCCTGGTATTTTAGAAGCTATTAGGGTGGTTGCAACATCGCAAGTAACCAGTGGTATAGCCGCCAAACGTGGATGCCCAATTAGTTGTTGCAGATAAATTTGGGCAGTGGTACTTTCGACATCTAGCAAAATTACATCAAACTGCCATACCCGCGCCAAAAGTTCTGCCTGATCTAGGTCATCTACCTCAATCACTCGGTGTTCTCGAAGTGAGAGGTGGGGATTGACCGATTCTAACTGGGGATTTACTAACCGGAGAATTCGCAGTGGGGTCTTAGTTGGGATAATTGCGCTCTTGTCTAACCCAAGCTGCGGAACTGCTTGTGCACATAATTTTTCTAAAACTGGTGCTAAGACCTGATGCTCTACTGGCAAACTTAAGAAACCATCGGCTCGGTTAGCAAATGCTTGCTCCTTTTCGGCTCCCGTCGCTGTCACAATTACAGATATATGACGGGTTGCGGTGTCAGATTTAAGTAAAGTCAGCACATCCCAGCCTGATAGCAGGGGTAGCAACGGATTCAAAAATATCGCTATTGGTTGCAAGCGCCGAGCTTTTTCGACTGCTTCTGTCCCCGATCGCGCAATCACTACCCGATATCCTAAACCTTTGAGTTGTTCGGTCAAGTCTTCAATATATCGGGCTACTGCCTCGACTACCAAGACCAACCGTTGCGAACTAGCGGGATAATGCTGTGTGGGGTTAATAAGATGTTGACGAGCGACTGCGGGCTTTTGCCGTGTTTCTTCCTCTTCTGTGATTCCCATATCTGGTTCAGAAAAGACTGTTTTCGGGGGACTGGGCGGCAGAAGTAGGGTAAACTGGCTACCTTTTCCTTCACGAGATAAGAAACTGACATCTCCTCCGTGGAGACGAGCCAAGGCGCGAGTTAATACTAGCCCCAAACCAGTGCCTTCAAATTGGCGGGTGAGGGGATTTTCCAGTTGTTGAAATTTTTGAAAGATTAAATGTTGCTGGTGTTCAGGAATGCCAATGCCTGTATCCCAAACCGTAAAGGCAATCCATCCTTCCCAACGATTTACCCGTAGCCCAATTTCGCCAGATATTTCGGTGAATTTAAAGGCGTTGGAAAGTAGGTGTACTAGCATCTGGCGTAAGCGCAATTCATCTGCCACCATCTGATCTAAGCCTAGTTCAATGGAGAGGCAGAATTGGGGAGCAGATAAACGGGCATTTTGAGTTGGGGAAGCTGGTGTAGTTTTGGTAGTTTGAGTGTGGATAGCTTTGGCCTCCGATAGGGCGCGATCGCACACAGCCCGAATTTTCACCGGAGTCAGCGTCAAATCCATTTGTCCCGTTTCCATGCGGGTCAAATCTAAAATGTCATTAACCACACTCATCAGGTGGCGTCCGCTTTGATGAATCAGTCCTGCATAACGGGCTTGACGCTCATTGAGTTCTCCCAATTGCTGATCCACGAGCAAGCGCGATAATCCTAAAACGGCAGTTAGGGGAGTTTTGAGTTCATGACTAATACAAGCTAAAAATTCATCTTTCAACCGATTTAGTTGAATTAAATCGGCATTTTTTGCTGCCAATTCTTTGCAAAGCTGTTGCTGCTCAGTCACATCAGTAGCTAAAACTAACCACAAATCATTGCTGAGTGCAACCTCTTCTTCAGCGCTCATGACTTTAAACTCAGGACTATCTAAGGGAATTTTGGCAAACTGCCAAATTTGCTCCTGACCATTTTGCACTTCGACAACGCAGGTACAAGTACCCACCTGACTATCCAAATAGCACCGACTGTATACAGCCTCTGGTGATGCTTCTTGCTGAGTTGGTTCCTCTTCACCACCATCCTCATTCTCCCGACCATTGGGATGAACCTTGATTGCTCGTTGGGTGACATATTCTGGTTTTTCGGAGGGTTTAGGGATCAGTATTGCCTCCACCTGTTGCCTAACTCCTTCTGGATCTTTCAAGGCTCCTAATTGCTGCCACCAGGCGGGATTTCGTGCTATCACTTTGCCAGTACCCGTTTGCAACATCAAAGGCCAAGGCAGTCTTTCCAGCAAGTGTACCAGTGGCTGGTGTCCCAATGATTTGGGTTGATTTGGCGTCTGCACACCAGCATCATACTCATGGCGATGCTCACCTGAGCTTTCTAACCCAGCCATGCGTTCCTTAGCTAGCGATCGCAGCAGACGTGAACTATCCAGCAGCCCCAAATATCGACCATCAGAGTCAATCAGCGCCCAATCTAAGTTCTGATGTTTTTCGGCTTGGGGATAACCCCAGCGCAAGCTTAATTGCTCTACACGCTCAGAAGCTGATATTGTCTGTATTGGCTCAATTAGACCTTGACCCCAGGTAGAGAGTGATTGGTGTAAATTTAGATTTTTATTGTCACTATGTGCTAATAATTTTGGGATTAAACGGGCAGAATACAGCAATCCGATGGGGCATTGCTGTTGATTCACTACTACCAAGCGATCGCACTGCTCTTGCTCAAAAATCTCCAACACCACTGCCAGAGAACTTGTTTGGAGGCAGCTAGGTACGGTTGCCTGAAAGTTATAAAGCGGGTAATCTAGCATTAACATAGGGCTTTGGGGGTCATTCTTCCTGTGGAAACCTCCGGCATTTCCATCTGCCAGTTGATGGTTTTTTCGCCTGAAGCCATATCCTCTAAGAAGACTCATATAAGCAACTCTGGTTATTTCAACGCCATTAAAACAACGGGATTTTCCCTCACGGACACTTGCTTGCGTCCGAGTGCATTTTTCCAAAAGGCGACGTTTCTCATTTCTAGCAACTTAGCCTCCCCAGTCTCTTACTGGTATTTAAACTCCTCATCGATAGCGACGGCTAAAACAATTATGACCCCAAAGATTCGCTTTAGAACCTTGAGGAATTATAATGATTTAGAACGCGACAAACCTTTAAGTTCGTTTAAGTATCTTATCAAGGAGCAAAATCAAAAAGTCTATCTATTTGTATAAGATATGCAAATATTGAAGAATAATGCAGAATTCAGAATTCACCAATCTTTCAGTCGGGGATTGGGATTCGCACTTCGGCAAAGCTCTGTTACCACCACTCTCTTGTTGACCACCAAATCTACGATTTGGTGGGGGTCTAAAAAGAGGTTATTCATCTGCTTTTTCGGTCAAAATACCCAACTGAATTCTGACGACTGGCGCCAATATTGCTGTTCGATAAAGTAGCTAATGTGTCTTGCTATGCCGACAGATACCTCATCATCAAAGACCTACTAAGTCCGATCACTCAGTTGCTGCACTAAGTTCTTGAGTGAGTTGCTAGCATTATCTGCTAACACAGAGCGTTATTTTGGGGTGGAATCATTAGTTTACTGCACATCCAGTATTCCCCTAGAAGCGTTTGCCAAACTTATCAACCCAGGTTTCTTGGTCAGGGCGATCAAGGAGATATATTAAAAAGTAAATGTTATTACCAATATTGATTCTGCAACCTGATAAAAAATGTTTAGATAATCCAGTTGACTTAGCCAAGCAAAAAAGTTTGAGCGCGTGGGTGTGGGAATTTATTGACGCAATTATTGCCCAATTTTGCTACCTCAGAGTTGCTGCAACTACCTGTGGAAAAATCAACTATTTCCCAAATTGGCCGCAACAAAACCCAAGTCAGGCAGACACTGGCAAATACGTCTATGTATTTGCCAGTCAGACCCAAAAAAGCCAACAGCATTTCCAGGAGATGACTCCAGCAGAAAGGCAAGGATTATTAAGACGGCTTAAATCAGATTACAGCCTGATTCTTATAAATTATTTTACCACAGACAAAACACTCAAAGAAAAAATTGATAAATTTATCAATACTATATTTTATGCGAATATTCCTGTGCCCCAAATCATCGAAATTCACATGGAGATAATTGAAGAATTTTCTCACCAGCTTAAATTAGAAGGAAGGAGCAATGAAACGTTACTTGATTACCGCCTAACGTTGATAGATGTCCTAGCTCACTTGTGCGAAGTCTATAGGAGTTCGATTTCTAAATAAATTAAATTTATCGATATATGAATAAAGTCAGAAAAACCTACGTTCTCAAGCTTTACGTAGCAGGGAATACCCCGAATTCAGCTCGGGCATTAAAAACACTTAAAGATATTTTAGAACAGGAGTTTGAAGGTGTTTATGCTTTAAAAGTGATCGATGTCCTCAAAAGCCCGCAACTGGCGGAAGAAGATAAAATATTAGCAACGCCAACATTATCTAAAATTTTGCCTCCACCCGTTCGCAAAATTATCGGGGATCTTTCAGATAGAGAAAGAGTATTGATTGGATTAGATTTGCTCTATGAAGAACTGAGTGAAGAAGATTTTGAAGAGTAAAATTTTAATCATAAAAAAATTCAGTCCAAACTTTAGTAATAAAAAAACCGGGTTTAATACCCTTTTGTGATCAAGCAATGAGTGAAAATGAGCAAGTAGAACCAAAGCAACCACCGATAATTAGGGGTGTAGAAAAAATTCGGACGATGATCGAAGGATTTGACGATATTAGTCATGGTGGTTTACCAATTGGTAGAACTACCTTGATTAGTGGCACATCCGGCACAGGCAAAACTTTATTCTCTCTTCAGTTTCTCTATAACGGTATCACTTACTTTGACGAAGCAGGAGTATTTGTTACCTTTGAAGAATCACCCAGTGATATTATTAAAAATGCCCATATCTTTGGTTGGAACTTGCCACGCCTAATCGAAGAAGGCAAGTTGTTTATTCTTGATGCATCTCCCGATCCAGAAGGTCAAGACATCATTGGGAATTTTGACCTTTCTGCACTCATTGAGCGCTTGCAATATGCCATCCGCAAATACAAAGCTAAACGAGTTTCAATCGACTCAATAACAGCAGTATTTCAGCAGTATGAAGCGATGGGAGTAGTGCGACGCGAGATTTTTCGCTTGGTAGCACGTCTCAAGCTACTGAGTGTCACCACTGTAATTACCACTGAACGTAGTGAAGAATATGGTCCGGTTGCCTCTTTCGGAGTAGAAGAATTTGTTTCCGATAATGTCGTAATTGTTCGCAACGTTTTAGAAGGAGAACGCCGCCGTCGCACAACTGAAATCCTCAAGTTGCGCGGCACAACTCATATGAAAGGCGAGTATCCCTTCACGATTACTAATGAAGGAGTTAACATCTTCCCACTGGGAGCAATGCGCTTAACTCAACGATCTTCTAATATCAGAGTATCTTCTGGTGTCAAAACCTTAGATGAAATGTGCGGAGGTGGTTTCTTTAAAGATTCAATTATATTGGCAACAGGAGCCACAGGTACTGGCAAAACCTTGTTAGTCAGTAAGTTTATTCAGGATGGCTGCCTGAATGGAGAACAGGCAATATTATTTGCTTATGAAGAATCCCGCGCTCAACTATCTCGAAATGCTTCCTCTTGGGGAATTGATTTTGAAGAATTAGAACATCAAGGTTTACTGAAAATAATCTGTACCTATCCTGAATCAACAGGTTTAGAAGACCACTTACAAATTATTAAATCAGAAATTGCTGTCTTCAAACCAGCTCGCATCGCCATTGATTCCTTATCAGCACTAGCTAGAGGAGTCAGCAATAATGCATTTCGGCAGTTTGTAATTGGTGTGACGGGTTATGCTAAACAAGAAGAAATTACTGGTTTCTTTACCAACACAACTGACCAATTTCTGGGAGCGCATTCGATTACTGACTCCCATATTTCCACGATTACCGATACAATTATAATGTTACAATACGTAGAAATTCGTGGAGAAATGTCGCGGGCAATTAACGTATTTAAAATGAGAGGCTCTTGGCATGACAAGGGCATTCGTGAGTATAATATTACTGCTGATGGTCCCGATATTAAAGATTCTTTCCGAAACTACGAACGGATTATCAGCGGTGCTCCTACTCGCGTTAGTATCGATGAAAAGGCGGAACTTTCTCGCATTGTTAGACGTTTTGAAGACAAACAGAGTTCCGAACCCTAAATTTAGTATCGTAGTATATTCTTTCCTAAGTTTAGTATCGTGCTATATTCTGTGGTGAAGAAAGGTTTTCTGCCGCTAGAGTGATTTTCGTGTGAGGGGATGCGGTGAAAGGACAGCAATTATTTTTTTATAGCTTCTTACCTGGTTTGACAGCAGCGGTCTTAACAACTGGGCCTGCTTGGGCTGGTACTACGAAACTAACTGGGGTACAACTGGCGTCTTCTCCTAGTGTTTTGACTTCTACTTCTGGTCAAGACTTGATTGTGGACACCACGAATAGGCAACTGCCTAACGGTGCAGATGTTAGTGTTCCAACCCTAGTACCTGCTTTTGGTTTTACTAAACTTAGTGTGAAGCCTTTAAGGAATAACAGTATCCCAGTGTTAATGACTGGAAGTACTGGTGTACTCATAGGACAAATTCTTAAGAAAGATGAAGGTAGATTTTTCAGTTTGACATCTATCTCTAATCCTTCGCAACAGCCAGATGTCAGCCTTTCTGCTCAAAATAACCAAAAAAACAGTAATTCAGACCCAAATGGTCAGAAATTAAAGAGCGTAGTAGTTCCTAACTACACTTTAAAACCTGCTTCTGTCCAAAAAGAAATTTTGTCCCTGTCTTCTTTACAGCAGCCAGTGGTTCAACAGATAAATACTGTTAATCAGTTGCAGACATTTTTACAAGCTTCAGGCACAGGGGCAGGAGCAGCAAAACTGTTGTCAGGGCAGAGCTGTCCACAGGAGTTGGGGAAAAGCAAAACTGATTCCTCGGCTTCTTTGCTATTGGCCTCAAGCACCTGCTTAGGACAAAATGCGGCTGGGCAACGCGTGGCTCAGATTAATACTCAGACTCCGGCAGGTTCGGTGCAACCTCAGATTCTGCCGCCGGGAACCGTAACTCCTGCACCAGCAGGTTCGGTGCAACCTCAGATTCTGCCGCCGGGAACCGTAACTCCTGCACCAGCAGGTTCGGTGCAACCTCAGACTGTGCCAGGAAACGGAATTCCTACACCGTCAGATTCGCTACAAATTCCCAATAACCTGACTCCTAGCTCAAATCCCCTGCTATTTCCCACCAAACCGGAGGAAGTGAGACTTCAGGGAAATCAGCCGATTACTTTAGCACAGGCTCTGGAGCTAGCACGGCGTAACAATCACGATCTACAGGTGTCGATATTGCAGCTAGAACGCAGTCGCGCTGCTGTACGCCAGGCACAAGCTGCTTTGCTTCCCACTCTTGGTGTTAGTGCTGATATTACTCGCAGTCAGTCTGCTGCTGCCCAACTTCAGGACGAATTATACAGACAGCAAGGTTTAGTCTCTAACACAGGCGTACCTAGCACAGGTTTCAACGGATCTGCACAACTGACATATAACCTTTATACTTCTGGGAATCGGCAAGCTGCTATCAGACAGGCTGAGGAACAGGAGCGCTCCGATGAACTGGCTGTAGAAACTCAGTTTGAAACAATCCGTCTGAATGTTGCCACTGACTACTACAATCTGCAACAAGCGGATGAACAAGTACGTATTGCTCAGTCGGCTGTGCAGAACTCCGAAGCTAGTTTACGTGATGCAGAAGCTTTAGAGCGAGCTGGGGTTGGTACGCGGTTTGATGTGTTGCGATCGCAGGTGAATTTAGCAAATGCCCAACAAGATTTGACTAATGCTAGATCCCAGCAGGCAATTGCCCGTCGTCAATTAGCAACTCGGATCAGTTTGGCGCAGACGATAAATATCAGTGCAGCTGATCCTGTACAATTAGCTGGTCTTTGGAACCCAACATTAGAACAAACTATTTTGCTGGCTTTTCAAAACCGTTCGGAATTGCAACAGCAATTAGCGCAACGTAACATTAGCGAACAGCAGCGACGGCAAGCACTTTCAACTTTAGGACCTCAAGTTAGTTTGGTAGCCAGCTACAGCCTACTAGATCAGTTCAATGATAGTGTCAGCGTAACTGATGGTTATGCAGTCGGAGTTAGGGCAAGCCTGAATTTGTATGACGGGGGAGCTGCAAGAGCACAGGCAGCTCAGGCAACAGCTAATATTGCGATCGCAGAAACTCAATTTGCCGAACAGCGCAACCAAATTCGCTTTCAGGTCGAACAAGCTTATTCTACCCAGCAATCTAATTTGACCAATGTTCAAACCGCTAATACTGCTTTAGAACAGGCTAGGGAAGCTCTACGTTTAGCGCGTTTGCGATTCCAAGCTGGTGTAGGCACTCAAACTGATGTCATTAACTCTGAAAACGACCTCACAATAGCTGAAGGTAATCGAGTCTCAGCAATTTTGAATTACAATAAGGCTTTAGCTCAGTTACAAAGGTCTGTTACTCTCAGAGCGCTACGCTAGTTAGCCGAAACTCAACCGTCAATAACTTTTGACTGCTGTTGTGTTTTGTAATACACTTTGCACCTCCCTTCAGGGCATCACACAGTCCAGTAGTATTTTTTATGAAAAGCTCCAAGAAGCCTCATTTCTCAGTACAATTACTGAAAAAGGAGGCTTTCTTGGCAATAAAAGCTGTATTGAAATAAGTCTTGCGACGGGGATGAAGATGAATAGGAGGCAATATGCTTGGGTTAATTTCCACTCCTATGTCTAAGGAAGAATGCTGAAGGCGGCTAAAGCCACTATCGACTTATCCATTCGTCTAAATCCATTGGCTCTGCGTCTAGTTTTTGGGTCAAAATTGGACTAACATAACTGAGTGTTCGCTCGCCTTGTCAAACACTCATGACTAAAGTAACATCTCAAGAGATTGCACAGTTTCGCTCTCAATTGGCAGATGATCCTAGCGATATGGAAGCGCTGGATTTAATTGAAGACTGTGATGGAGATTTAGAAGATGCGGCGATGACCCTAGCTATCCGAGCCGGACAACAACCAGAAAGAGCAAATTCCGAGTGGTTAGATGCCTTGGCGAGAAAATGGCGTGTGGTGATTTGCGAACAAGAATATCGGGAAGATTTGCTTAATACTTCACTTCAAAAGATGATGGAACATCTCAAAGCAACGCCGACGTTTCCGAAGATTTTGGCAACGCCAGTTTTGATATATGTCCTCAAACAAGGCGTGAACAATTTTTGTGAGCCACTAGATTCGCTAAAGTGATCAGCTCATGTAGATTTACAGCGCATTTCAAGGAAAGTGAGGTACACAACCAAAGTCTCAAACCCTGGTGTAAAAGCTGTTTTACTTCTGAATTCTGACCCCTGAATTCGGAATTCTGCTGTAAGTTGTGCGATCGCGCGATCGCGGTTTGCAATTGATTCGACCAGGACTGATACGCTGTTAGTTAAGGCAAAACTTTTATTAGACAAATTGTAAAATCAATGAATTACCTTGTTGCCGTATTACCAGACCGCATTCAAGCCGAAGCTGCTTACTTAGCTTTAGAAAAAGAAGGCATAAACAGTACTATTTTGGGGAGGGGGTATAAAACGGCTGACGAGTTTGGCTTAATTGACCCCAAAGACCAAGCTAAAAAGCAAGCACAACTGATGGCAACCTGGCTGATACCATTTGGCTTTTTTGCAGGTTTTACCTTCAGCCTGATCACTGGTTTAGATACTTTTGCCTGGGCGGGTGAAGTTGGTAATCACATCGTTGGCGGACTGCTGGGTGCTGCTAGTGGTGCGATGGGTGGTGTAGTTGTCGGTGGTGGAGTCGGTCTACTCGTAGGTGGTGGTGATGCTTTACCTTATCGTAACCGCTTAGATGCGGGTAAATATTTAGTTGCCGTTCAAGGTTCTGAAACTCTCACTCGCCAAGCAACCCGAATCTTACGTCAGTTTGATCCAGAAAATATCCAAGGTTATGCTGACACAAATACCGTGTATTGAATGAATCATAGTTTACACATCAGGACACAGCCACTTGAGTTGCTTCCCTGTTCTTTGGAAGTGGCGCAAGCGGTGATTACAAGAAATAAATCAGACGATCACACTGCCTCAATTCGCATTCTGGAAAAATTAGGGATGCAAGAAATTGGTAGAGATGAAAACCTGCTGAAATGGGAATTAAAGCTAGAATCAAGACAGTTATAGCAGATTAATTTTCAAACAGCACTCTGAGTAGATAGCGACTTTAATGGTACTTCATCAGTCTCGGCACTAAAAGCAGCTGCGAGTTCAGGACTAGCGATCGCTACGGCGCTTTCATGCCATTCATGGATGATCGCGTCAATTATTTCCCATGCTGTAGTTGAGGAATCTATCAACCGAAAAGCTTCACTCAACTCCTTGATAAAGTCTTGCAGATCATCTTCTTCAAACACATTCAGCCATCCATAAGGAAAGCGGGAAGTTGTTCTCATTTCTGAAAGTGGCTTATTTATAAAGGTTTAGACAGGCAGTGCTGCTCACCTTGTAATCCCTGCGTGAATAATCGCTTTAGAAAGTTAGAATTAAGATAGTTATAGAGCTTAATTTTCAATTCATAACTCATAAATTTTAAGAATGTTGCCACGAGAAGAACTTTTAAAAGGTGTTGAAAATCGAGATAGTGTAGCTCGTGTAATTGACCAAGGCGAACAAGCCATCAAAACTTGGGAAGTGGTTTTGACTGATTTTCTGTCTCCCCCAGAATTGGCAGAAATTCAACGGGTGTTTAACCGATTAACAGAAGTGCAATTAGTGGCGTGGGGTGGATATCCGCAAGCTGAACGCCAAAGAATAGCGATCGCTCGTTCGGAACTTCCCTTAGATCAATCTCAAGTCAGCCTTGTCGCCGTGGAAATTGCTGGTAATTTCCTGTTTGATACCGCCTCTCACCGCGACTTTTTAGGCGCAATGTTGGGGACAGGAATTGTTCGTGAAAAGACGGGAGACATTATAGTTTTGGGAGAACGGGGGGCGCAGGTGATTGTCGCACCAGAGTTAGTCGAATTTTTGTCAATCAGTCTGAAACAGGTGCGATCGGTTCCGGTGAAAACTCAGCAGATTGAGGTAACTGAGTTAAAGGTTCGGGAACCCAAGAAAAAAGAACTAACTACTGTGGAGGCTTCTTTGCGATTAGATGCGATCGCATCTGCTGGTTTTGGGATGTCCCGCAGCAAAATGGTTGATTTCATTGATGCTGGTGATGTCCGCGTCAATTGGAAGGAAGTTACCCAAGCTAGTTCTCAACTTAAATCAGGCGACTTAATCGCCATTCGCTCTAAAGGACGTTTAGAAGTTGGGGAAATCGCCGTTACCAAAAAAGACCGTTACCGAGTTCAATTAACAAGATATATTTAATTTGAAATAGACGTAGGGTGCGTTACGCTTTGCTAACGCACCGCCCAAAGGTTTTGGTGCGTTACTCCTAACTCCTAACTCCTAAATATATATAGGACTCCTATTTGATTTTTGAACAAATTAAGTACTAATCGAAAAGTCTTATTCCCTACTCCCCACTCCCTATTCCCTACTCCCAGCCTACGCAAGTCAGTTCAATAATCAAAGCAGATTACTATATATACTTAGGCTTTAAAGTGTTTTGCTAATATATTCAGCAGGAGTTTGCGTGGTACGAGCCGAGATAATCTGCTTCTAATTTGAGTGCTAGTATCAGAACTAATAACAGTTGGATACCCTTTTTCCAAAGCCTCTAAAGATTCCCAAACCACTTTTTCGCAAGAATATACTTTATCTGTACTGCTTGCCAGGGCTGGAGGAAAATTAGCTTCTGCAAAAAAGTTTGTTTCTATTGGCCCTGGACAAGTGACTAAAATACGGACACCATACTGACGATTTTCTGCCCATAGCGCTTCACTAAAGCTGAGAATAAAAGCTTTACTGGCAGCATAAACAGAAAGATATGGTATCGGTTGAAATGCGGTAATAGAAGATACGTTAATAATACTTCCAGAACGACGTTGCCGCATCAAGGGTAGAAATTTATGGGTTAAATCTACCAATGCTAAAATATTTAATTGTACAATTTTAAGTTGTCTTTCTCCATCCCCTTCAGCAAAGTCCCCATAGTAACCAAAACCAGCATTGTTGATTAATAAGTCAATGGTTAATCCCTTTTCTTTAGTGGCATCAAATACAGCAGATGCTGCATTAGCTTCTGTGAGGTCTTTCACTATAACGTCTACTTGAATTTTGTGTTGTTCTTGTAGTTGTTTAGCTAATTGGCTTAGTTTCTCTTCAGAACGAGCAACGAGTACAAGATTTGTCTTGCGTGCAGCTAGTTCCTGGGCAAAAGCTTTCCCAATACCACTAGATGCACCAGTAATTAAAGCAGTTGGCATTCTACATATTAAGATAGTTTTTAAGCACCATTAAAATATTAGCTATGGTGGCTAGAAGTTTTAACTACCTAAAGTGATATACCCAAAAGGGTAATTGAATTGCTAATTACCATTTTTCAGACCAATAAATAATTTCTGAGGCTGAACTATTAATTGCGACACCGTAGCTATCTCCATGATTCCACTTGAAGCCAGGTCTACCTTTGTCCTCTGCATTTAATACCAATATTTCATAAGTAGCTGGAAAAGATTCCGTATGAGAGTCACTGGTGTAGAAAAAAGTTGTCGGCACACCATTAGGCTGGTTTATGTGGTCGTTTGTGTTACCACCCATATATTTGTGCTTTGCACTATTTTTGTATTGTGACAGTAATTTTTCTATTTTTTTTGGTGGCTCTTTCAGTCTAATTTGAAAAAAACTACCTCCTGACAAAAATTCGGGAGAGTAAGCAATGTGAACGTCTTGGGCATCAGTAGGAATCTGATTAGGAAAATGTTTTACCTGGTCATTATCAGACCATAGTTGATTACGAATTTCTTTGTAGCGTGATGTATCAGTTATTATTTTAGGTTCGCTAGTATTGCTAAAAGTTGTTCTCAGAAAAAAGCTTCCTCCGACAATACTAAGGCTAGCAAGGGCTAATAGAAATTGCGATCGCTTCATCAAGTTGGGTGTATCTAACTTTCATAGTCATATACCCAACTAATAAACTAAATTAGTACTATTGCGGATATAGCATCAGAGATATTAACAGAAACTTTGTCTATCTAGGGGAAATTTGGGGTAATTGTAAAATTACTATGAATTTGGTCAATGATTACCTAGTCAAATAGCGCAGGTTATCCTCATTGAGACTAGTACTACCGTTGTAGCTAACGAAATCAATTCCACAGCCATCCATTTTTTTAAATTCTTCCTGATGCAGCAATAACTAAGGCGGATATATAAATAGTAGATGCACCTTAATTAAATCACAGCCCTCAGCTTTTAGTTGGGGGCTTTTTTTTATTGCTGGTATTTTTTAGTTTGGGGGAGAATAAATTTGCTCATAAGTCTAATTCTCCCGGATATGGCAATCAATAAAGCGGATTAATAAATGGTAGATGCACCCTAATAAATTACAGCCCTCAGCCGAAAGCTGGGGGCTTTTATTATTTAAATATAGATGGCAGCAAACTGGGAGCCAACCATACTGCATAACCAATAAATCCAAACAACAAGGTAATCAGGACAGTAATGCCGTAGCTGATGCAAATTAATAAACCGTCAGATTCGATGGTGGCAACAGTCAAAAGTAAAATACCTACAGTGGGGATAGGATTTGTAAAGGGAATTGGTAATATTAGTAATATTGTTAATAAAGAGATACAAAACCCATTAATTCGCCAAATCAAAGGATTATGAGCTATTTTTGCTAGTCGGGGGCGGGCGATTTTCTGTAAAACTTTGGTAAGACGTCCCAAATTTTGCAAAAGCAACTGGGCGAAGGGACGAGGAAATTTGTAGTTAGCGATTCTTTTCGGTAGCCAAGGCGATCGCCTCCCTAAAACCATTTGCGTTGACAACAGTAAACAAGCACCACCAAAAGGGCCAGTTAATCCCGGTGGCATTGGAAATAAAAAGGGCAAAACTAATAATGTAATTACCAGACAGAACCCTCGTTCTGAGGTTTCTGCCAGAATATCACCTAGAGTTAGTGGTTGTTCAGCTAGGCGTTGCAACAGGGACTTTATATCTTGAGAAAATCTCAGATGCATTTGGCGTGAGTTGATGCGAGTTCCCACATTTTTAGTAGAGGGAGAAATCAATCAATTTTAGATTTTGAATTTTGGATTTTTGATTGAAGGAAAATCTAAAATTGAATAATTCCTAACTCCTGTTTTTTGGGGGTACTAAAACAGTTATAGCTTTAGGTATAACCCGAAAATGAGCAGGTGTGTAAGTAGTGATTTCACCATCTGTATTGATAGGGTGCGGTTTGCGAGTATACAGTTCTATTTCTTGACCTTGAAGAGAACGTACATTCTGCCAATGTATATGTCGCCCTTGTCGCATCGCAGGGAGTAATAATATAATCTGCCACCAATGTTTAATCTCCAAGCTATAAAGGTCTAGCCTTTGGTCATCTATTGTCGCATCGTTGGCCACTGCCATACCACCGCCGTAATAGCGGCCGTTACCCACAGCAATTTGCACTGTTTTCACGCGAACTGATTCAGCATTAATCACAATCTCCGCAGTAAAAGGTCTAGCTTCCCAAATCACTTGCAATGCAGTGGTGGCATAAGCAAATATTCCCCAACGGCGTTTGACTTCTTTGGTAAGTCGCTGGGTAATTTTTACACTCAATCCCAAACTGGCAACGTTAAAAAAGTGCTTACCGTTTACCCAACCCAAGTCGATGTGGTGTAAATTTCCATAGGCAATAATTTTGCAAGCTTCGCTAAGGGAATTAGGGATTCCCAAAGTCCTCGCTAGGTCGTTGGCAGTTCCCAGAGGCAAGATTCCCAAGGGCAACTGAGTATCAACTAAAGCATCTACTGCGGCATTGAGAGTCCCATCTCCTCCACCAATGATTACTAAGTCAACTTGATGCTGATAACGAAATATAGCTTCAGCAAGATGTTTGGGGTCTTCTGTAGACTCCTCAATTAAATCAAAGCCGAGTGTCTTCAGATATTGAATCGCTTCCGACAGACCCTTTTGCCCTTGGCGGGCATGACGATTTACTAACAGCAGTGCGCGGGAACTCATGGGTAGTACCTTTTGTAGTTGATATGTCCAATTATCCGCATCTATCTATTCTGCTTGAAGTTGACTATAAAAAAGCGTTTAAGTTGTGATGACAGCCATCAAAAATTTATTTTTTCAATGCTTATTATATTGTGCTTATTAATTTTTAATTTCTATTTTATCACTATTAGTCCTCGGTGTGTTGATACTCAGTAAATATAATTATTACCACTAAATGACTGGATTTAGATATTTTTATTTATAAGAGATAAATTGATTACAATATTATAATGCCCAAAAAATAATGCCAAATAAAGGAATATTTTTTATTCGGATAGATACATATTTCGAGATTAAATTTGTATAAATACTATTAATAGTTACAATTATTGAACTTTTGGCTGACAAGATATTTATATATAGCAATCCTATCTGATTTGTGAAAATTCTCGGTGTCCAGATCCCCGACTTCTCAAAGAAGTCGGGGATCTAACTTTTCACGAATGATTTTCCTTATACCAATTCTGTATGAAGATGCGCTAAACCATATTTAAGTACAAGAAAGAAAAACGAACCGCAAAGGACACAAATAAAGAAAGATGGTATTAGGATCTGCTAGGAGTTTAAAGTAAGTCGGAAAATCACTGAAAAATTATTAGTTATCGTATTTCCTCCGCCGTTTAACCGGATTCATCCACACTTCTAAGCGACTAAACGCTTGTGAAGTAAGTAACGTCAAACATAAATAAATCACAGCTACACCTACGTAAATTTCAAAGGCGCGATAGTTATCGGCGATAATTAACTGTCCTTTACGTACCAATTCTTCAAAACCAATCACAGAAACTAAGCTTGTATCTTTCAACAAACTGATAAACTCATTACCTAAAGGTGGAATCATCCGCCGGAAAGCTTGGGGAAAAATTACATAACTCATTATTTGCACAGAACTCAAACCTAATGATTGTGCTGCTTCTGTTTGTCCTGGTTCAATCGATTGAATCCCAGCACGGACAACTTCGGCAATGTATGCGGCACTATTCAAACTTAAGGCAATTACCCCAGCAGTTAGGCGATCAAAACTAAATGTTAAACCAAGTTCTTGCAAAATTGCAGGTAATCCAAAGTAAATCATAAAAATTTGCAACAACAAAGGCGTTCCCCGGAAAAAATCCACATACGCCCTCGCCACCCAACGCACAGGTGCAACATGAGAAAGGCGTATAATTCCAATCAGGGAACCCCCAATTAAACCAAACACTACAGAAATTATCGTCAATTGCAACGTTACTAAAGCTCCCTGTAATAAAGTCGGAAAAGCCTGCAAAATTACGCTAATTGAAGTTAATATTTTAGGTGTGCCAGCGTTAGTCTGGTTCTCAAATGGTGATTTAACTGGTAATGATGGCGGCTCGGTTTTAAACCATTTTTGGTAAATTTGGGCATAAGTACCATTTTTCAGTACCCTATCCAAACCGTCGTTTATTAATGCCAAATTCGGCGAATTTTTAGCTGTAGCAATCCCGTAAAACTCCTCCGTCAGCAATTTCTGTACTATTTTAATTCCCGGAAGATTGCCTGTATTAATAGCATATAAAGTCACTGGTGCATCATTGATTACCGCATCCACATTACCATTGAGTAATTCTTGCAGGGCTAAAGGTGCTGAATCAAAACTGCGAATTTGCACTCCAGAAATACTCTTAGCCTTTGCAGCCCCAGTTGTACCAATTTGTACCGCGATTTTTTTATTTTTGAGACTGTCAAAACCAGTAATATTTTGATTATCTGCACGAATGGCGATCGCTAACCCGGCCTTAAAATAAGGACGGGAAAAAGCAATCGTCTTCGCCCTCTCCTGTGTAATCGTGATCGAACTAATGGCCGCATCTACCGTTTTGGCTTGCAAAGCTGGGATAATGCCATCAAAAGGCAGACTTTGAAAATCCACTTTAAACTTAGCAGAGGAAGCGATCGCATTCATCAAATCAATCGAAAAACCCTGTAACTCACCACCTTTTCCTTGAAACTCAAAAGGTGGAAACGCCGGTTCCGTAGCAACCCGCAGAGTTTTCCCCGCACTAGTATTCACCCCACAGCCAGCCAGTAACAAACAGCTAAAACTTATAACCACACACCAGCGCAGCCAACGCCCAAAATCAAATTTAGCCATATTATTTTCTCTCCCTCTCTGCGCCCTCTGCGCCTCTGCGGTTCGTCAAAAACCTTACAATCAACTGTAGAGCAGCTTGACACAAGTAATGAACAATACCACCCCCGCCATTATTTTTGACAATATCGAAAAAAACTTTGGTTCCCTAAAAGTCCTCAAAGGAATCACAGGCGAAATCAACCAGGGAGAAGTCGTTGCAGTTATCGGTTCCTCCGGCTGTGGAAAAAGTACACTACTACGTTGCTTCAACCGCTTAGAAACCATTGACAACGGGCGTTTAATAATCAACGGTATCAACTTATCCCGACCCACTGTTAACTATAGCCAACTGCGGCAACTACGAACACAAGTAGGTATGGTTTTCCAACAGTTCAACCTGTTTCCTCATCTCAGCGTCCTAGAAAATATGACACTTGCGCTGCGTAAAGTCTTGGGTAAAACACCGAAGGAAAGCGCCCAACTAGCGAGATTATATTTAGAAAAAGTCGGCTTATTTGACAAAGCCTCTAGTTATCCCGAACAACTTTCTGGCGGACAAAAGCAACGAGTAGCGATCGCCCGTAGCTTATGTATGAATCCTCAAATCATGCTATTTGACGAACCCACCAGCGCCCTAGATCCCGAACTCGTCGGCGAAGTTCTGCAAGTGATGCAGCAATTGGCAGCAGAAGGGATGACAATGGTGGTTGTTACCCATGAAATGCAATTTGCAAAAGAAGTAGCCCATCAGGTGATATTTTTAGATCAAGGTATTGTCACAGAACAAGGTTCAGCCTATGAAGTTCTGACTAATCCCCAAAGCGATCGCCTACGTATTTTCCTCAGTCGCCTTCAAATAATTCGTAATTCGTAATTAAAGATACTCGCGTAAGAAATCAAAGGGATCATCTTCCCAACAAGGTTCAGGTATCAGCCAAAACAAACTACTGTGGATGTCGGCTTCAATTTCATCACCGTCGTCTCTATCAAATAGTTCTATTAAAGCTGTCCAATCACGTTCTCTCAGAAACGTTAACGATGGGGCATATACCTGGAGATTATTTGAGTAATTCACGCGCCAAGTTGTGCTTGAGAGCCGTAAAAAGTTAGTATATTTATTTGTAGATAATCAGATTCTAGCTTTGACAACGGAAGTTAAATAGTTATTTTGATACTATTTAGATATGGACTACTCTCATAAGTGTCTCACAATTTAAATAGGACTGCTATAGTATTTATCACAATTTAAATAGGACTGCTATAGTATTTATTAGATAATTCCAAGCTGAATTTACTCAGACCAGAAAAATCCTTGAGGCTGCGACTTGACTAATTCCACGTCAAAGACTTCTGCAAAGGACTGCGCTACATAGAAACGTATTTTTTGACAGGTGATACCTGGAATCCATTCGGCTAAACTGCCTACAGATTTATCAGAAATACCGCAGGGTACAATGCGCTCAAAGCCTGTCATGTCTGGACAAACATTTAATGCAAAGCCGTGCATAGTAATCCAACGGCTGACTTTAATCCCAATAGCCGCAACTTTTCGCCCTTCTAACCAAACGCCAGTAAAAGCCGGAATTCTTTCTCCCTGCAACCCATAAACTGCTAATACGCGAATGATTACTTCTTCGAGTTGCCGTAAGTACCAATGAAGGTCTTTACGATAACTTTGCAGATTTAAAATTGGATACCCCACCAGTTGACCAGGACAATGGTAAGTAACCTCGCCGCCTCGTTCTACTGTATGCACATCATATTGACTTTTGTCAATATCAAATTTGAGAAAATCTAAGTTGCTTCCTTGCCCCAGAGTGTAGACAGGCGGATGTTCTAGCAAAATTAACACATCATCGAGACTGGGGTCATGGATACGCTCAGTGACGAGCGATCGCTGCCATCTATGAGCTTCTAAGTAAGGTATTAACCCTTCATTATACAGCAAACAACGGTTTTTGTGTGGTTCGGTACTATGGATCATGGCAAAAATCAACTGTCTTAGGAACGAAATATATTTCAAGTTAGAGGATTGGAGTCAAAAAATGTTAAGTTTTGCAAAAGATTTTAAAGGAAAGTCAAGGGAACCTGCATTAGAAAACACAAAGTGCTAGCTTGAAAAGATAACCTCAATAGGTTTTAGGAGGAATTCTCTGCAATAAGCATCATGCCAAAACAATAAAGACGTATGTACTGGCTGATGACTCTAATTATATTCTTTGCATTTCAAACACAACTAAACTTGCACAAAGACTTGTATTATTGAACAACAGCAAGGAAACTTCAATTGAACACAGAAGGAGCAACTATCAACAGTTCTGTAAGCGTTGCTTTATTGGAGTTGGTAGTTACGGGAGCTACCACTCAGATTTCCTCACCCAAGAGTTTTATGTGGACATCCAATTGGATATCAGCGCAGAGATGAGGAGGGAAATCAAGGGTGTACTTAATAACAACTTAGATGCAGCAAGCTTAGAGACAGCTTACCAGCAGTACATACAAATAGTTCACAATTTGTTTTGGCGGGAGTAATAGAGCTTACCGCAACTTCTTTTCATACAAAGCAAATTCACAAATTCAAATATTCAGGGAGAGAGTTTACATGAAGCTTGTCATCCACAGCAAAAATATTGAAATCACAGATGCAATTCGTGAGTATGTACATCAAAAGATTGAAAAATCAGTTAGTCACTTTCAGAGCATTACAAATGAAGTGGATGTGCATCTTAGCGTAGCCCGTAATCCCCGAATTAATACTAGACAAGCGGCTGAAGTAACTATTTATGCTAATGGTAGCGTTATCCGTGCCGAGGAAAGCAGTGAAAACCTCTATGCCAGCATTGACTTAGTTGCAGATAAAATTGCCCGTCAACTGCGGAAATACAAAGAACGGCGTCAAGACCAGAAAACTCATGCCCAGCCAACAGAAGTAGTTGTTGCAGAGTCAGTAGTGACAGATTTAATTGGCGATCGCACTCCCGAATTGCCCAACGAAGTCGTTCGCACCAAATATTTTTCCATGCCACCGATGACCCTTGCAGAAGCCTTAGAACAACTGCAACTCGTGGGACACGACTTTTATATGTTCCGCAATTCTGAAACTGGAGAGATTAATGTAATTTACGAACGTAACCACGGCGGTTATGGTGTGATCCATCCCCGCAATGGTAACGTCCATACTAATGGCAATAATGGCAAGGCAACCCACGCTAATATTGTCATGCCGGAAAAGTCGCACTCGAATAAATAGGGAATGGGGAATGGGGCATGGGGCATGGGGAATAGGGGAATGAGGGAGATGAGGGAGAAATAACCAATGCCCAATGCCCAATGCCCAATGCCCATTCCCCTATTTTGCAAGTTGTTGCAAAGTTTTCAGTGCTTCCTCAACATGACCTTTAAAGTTAAACATTGAATCAAACACGTATTGCACAACTCCCTGTTGGTCAATGACGTAAGTGACGCGACCAGGAAATAAGCCAAAAGCTGCTGTTGCGCCATATAGCTTCCGTACCTGGTCGCCTTTGTCAGTTAACAGAGTAAAAGGTAGATTGTACTTTGCAGCAAATCGTTGATGAGATTCGCTGGAGTCAGCACTCACGCCGACAACTTCAGCGCCAGCAGTTTTAAAAACTTCATACTGATCGCGAAAGGCGCAAGATTCAGCCGTACATCCGGGTGTGTCATCTTTGGGATAAAAATATAGGACAACAGCTTTTTTGCCGCGAAAATCTTGGAGGCTAATTGTTGAGCCGTTTTGAGCGGGTAGAGTGAAATTAGGAGCGGTATCTCCAACTTTGATTGGCATAGCGAGTGGTGGTAATGACTGAACAAAATTTTACCTTGTATCCAAGTCTATAAATTTTGCTTGATTACCTGCATCAAGCGGGGTAACTTAGATACTCATCTAACATAAAATTCCGCTTATGCGCCTGACTTCACTGGATGTTTTTCGCGGCATTACGATCGCTGCGATGATTCTCGTCAATATGGCGGGTGTCGCAGATGATGTATATCCTCCCTTAGCCCACGCCGATTGGCACGGTTGCACACCAACTGACTTGGTATTTCCCTTCTTTCTCTTCATTGTCGGTGTAGCGATGACTTTCTCGCTGTCAAAGTACACCGAAAGCAATAAACCAACCTCAGCTGTTTACTGGCGCATCTTACGCCGCGCTGCCATTCTCTTTGCCTTGGGATTGCTACTAAATGGCTTTTGGAATCAGGGTGTTTGGACTTTTGACTTGAGTAGTATCCGCATTATGGGGGTGTTGCAACGGATCAGTCTTAGCTATCTGCTGGCTTCCCTAGCTGTTCTCAACCTGCCGCGTAAAGGTCAATGGATACTGGCAGCAGTGCTACTCATCGGCTACTGGCTAACGATGATGTATCTACCAGTGCCCGATTATGGTGCAGGAGTTCTGACGCGGGAAGGTAACTTTGGCGCTTATATTGATCGCCTGATTATTCCCAAAGCACATTTATACAAAGGTGATGGTTTCAACTTTATGGGAGATCCAGAGGGACTTTTCAGTACTATTCCGGCAATAGTAAGTGTTCTCGCTGGCTACTTGACTGGACAATGGATACGCAGCCAACCTGTACAGTCACGCACAAGTATCGGGTTAGGATTATTTGGAGTTGGTTGTTTAATTATCGGTTGGGCTTGGGGGTGGACATTCCCCATCAACAAAAAGCTGTGGACAAGTTCCTATGTAGTCTTCACTAGCGGTTGGGCGTTACTTTTGCTAGCAGCTTGTTATGAACTGATCGAAGTACGGCTGAATCGTCGCTGGAGTAAACCTTTTGAAATTATGGGCTTAAATGCGATCGCTCTTTTCGTTCCATCCGTTTTGTTGATTAAAATCTTAGTGAAAACCACTATCGGCACAGGCAAAGACGCTCCTAGTGCTTACAATTGGATTTACCAGAATTTTTTCGCATCTTGGGCGGGGGCGCTGAATGGTTCCTTATTGTTTGCCATAGTCACCGTGTTGTTGTGGTGGGCTGTTGGTGTTCTGATGTATCGACAACGTTGGTTTCTCAAAGTGTAATACGAGAATATGTCATTGCGAATGAAACGATGCGATCGCAAGATTTTTTTGGGCTTGTTTCCCTACCTTGCGCGATCGCTGAGAACGAGCGATCGCAATGAAAGTTATTTCAACAGACATGATATAAACTCTGGGTTTTTCTGTCAAATGCAAATATGCAAAATTTTTATTTGCGTAATATTTTTTGCACTTTACGTTTGGGTGTTCGCTAGGTTATAACAGATATTAAGTAATAATTTTTTAACCCTCAAGGAACAAAGACAATCGCAGCGTTATCTATACTCTTGATCAACTCATTTCCGTTCTTCTTAGGGAACTGATGGAAGTTCTGATGTCTGACAAAAAGCCGCTTCTAAAATTCTGAATAAAAATGCGTCTAGAAACTTCTCTGTGTGTTGAAAATTCTTATTTATTCTAATTCACTAAATTAATCTATAAAAAAATTGTGGGGTAATGAATGTATCGGATAAAATTTTGGGTATTTTTGCCAATTGCCTTGATATTCGGCTGCTCAAATCAACTGTTTCACTCTAGCCCAGCACTAGTTAAACCAGCCAGTCCGACTTTATTAGCAAAGGCGAGTTACCTTTCATCGCTGGAACAACAGGTAATTGTTGAAACAAATAAAGTACGAACAAATCCCAAGGCATACCTCCCGATTCTGGAAAACTATAGAAACCGCTTTGAGGGGAACCGAGTCAAAATTTCTAATAATACCTATTTGCGAACTCAAGAAGGAGTCAAAGCAGTTGATGAAGCGATCGCATTTCTGAGATCAGTACGTCCTGTGGGAGCGTTGAGTGCATCTAAGGGTATGTCTTTAGGAGCAAAAGACCATGTTAAAGACCAAGGCCCAAAAGGTGCCACAGGTCATGATGGTAGCGATGGTAGCAGCCCCTTTACTCGCATCAATCGCTATGGTACATGGCTAACAACCGCAGGCGAAAATATCAGTTATGGTGTAAACAATGGCCAAGATATCGTCATGCAGTTAATTATTGATGATGGTGTGCGCGATCGCGGTCATAGAAAAAACATTTTTAATGGTGCTTTTAAAGTGTCTGGTGTTGCTTATGGAACTCACAAATCATATAGAACAATTTGTGTAATTGACTACGCTGGCGGATATAGGGAAAAATAATTTTAGGTCGGGAATAGCGAGGAATATACCTGGCGATTTCTAAGATACTATTGGCGAATTAATAAAGGATAAACGACTTTTTAGAAGTTTAAAATATCTAATGATTCTTCTATTTCTAAATCTAATATTCGTTCTCGTGTATCTTTGAGTGCTTCTAGCTTACCTTCTTGACGATAGATGTCTGCCGCTTTTTGAAAATCTTCAATTGCTCCCTGTTTATCTGCTATTTCTAAACGAATATTGCCACGATTGTAATAAGCATCTGCATAATTTGAATTAATCTGTATTGCTTGAGTATAATCTTCAATTGCTCCCTGAAAATCTCCTAAGTCAGAATGAGCATTCCCACGGTTGTAATAAGCATCGACATAATTAGGATTAATCTGTATTGCCTGAGTATAATCTTCAATTGCTCCTTCAAAATCTCCTAAATCTGAACGAGCATTACCACGTTTTTTATAAGCTATGGCATCTTTAGGATTAATCTTGATTGCTTGGGGAAATCCCGGTTGAGAGCCTAATAAATAACGAGCAATCCCACGGTTTTTATAAGCATCAGCATAATTGGGGTTAATTTTAATAGCCTGGGTATAATCTTCAATTGCGCCCTGATTATCTCCCACATGAGAACGAGCTTCAGCGCGGTTTTTATAAGCTACGGCAACATTAGGATTAATTCTGATCGCCTGGGTATAATCATTAATTGCTTCTTCTAATCGCCCTAGTTGAGATAGAGCTAAACCTCGTTTATTGTAAGATTTAGCATCATGGATATTCATCTGAATTGCCTGAGAATAATCTGCGATCGCCGCTTCATAATCTCCTATTTGATAGTGAGCTAAACCTCGTTTATAATATAAATCAACATCGCTAGATTTAACTTGTAAAGCTTGATTATAGTTAGTGATTGCATTCGTATATTCTCCTTTCTCAAAACATTCATCACCCAATTTTACATAAAGTATATTTAAATCTTCATCACTATATTCAGGTTTAAAGGAAGATTTGACCAACTGATTATTAGTTGGCTTAGATGGAATTTCCTGTTTTGGCAGATATTTGTAAATTGGTGGTGGTTGTTGTTTATAAGAATTATTAATAGAAGATTGCAACTGTTCTAGATAGCACCATAAACCACCACCATACAGTAATTGTTCTATCCCAAAGGAAATTTTACCAGTTTTCAACTTAATCATCCGGGTTGGTAGAAAGCCAGCCAAAAAAAGGTGATACTCAGATTGTGCTTCACTCACATCTTCTTGAATCAAAATGCAAACTACAACTGCATTTTTTTCCACCTCTTCAGAACTAATTGACCATCTAACTCTATCAATACTACCGTGACGAGATTTAACCTCAATACCAATAGATGGGTCAGAAGTCAAGGTAAAATCTATATTGCCATCGCCGCCGAATCGCTTTTCATAATCGACTTCGGTAATAAAATCAGCTAAACGTTCTTTGACAACTTCCTCACCCAACTTCCCTTTGAGATAGCTAATAAAAACGTCCCGCACTGGCGAAACACGCTTATATTTCTCAGCCATCAGCCAGCAAAATTCCCGTAGTGCCTTTAACCTTTCTCCAGAGATTATAGTTAATTCACTATATTGACCTTCTGTTTCACAATGAAGCAGACAACCAGATGTTAACCTTTTAATAAAATCAGACTGTAGCGATCGCAGTAGTGTAATCCAGTCCATTTATGTTTCTGCGAATCTTTTGATGAGATTATTCTATTAAAATATCCATTCGGCGTAAACCTTTTAATTAGCTTGGGTGATATTCCCAAAAATTGTTGACTATTTTGCAACAATTCTTAATTTAACTTAATATATCACAATTATCAGAGATTAAAGAGAGGGTATTAAGACATAGCACCCTATCTCAGACATCGCTGCTTTTTACAGTCGAGTATGAGTGGTAATTTATTGATAGATTTGCCGGAGTTCTTCTAGATTATTCACAGTTTTGATACTGGTGAGAATAGCGCTTAATATCTCTACATTCTGTATCTGGACAATCTCTGGTAATACGGTTAGTCCCTCACTGCCAAATTTTAGTTCCAAACCTATTTCAATACCTTCAAGGAGTCCTTCTGTTTTTCCATGTTCAATACCCCTTTTTTCTACGCTGGTAATATACGGCATTTTCTTTTCCTCCTCATATTGAGTCATCAGTTAAAGTAGCTAAATTAAGCTGGGCTGTCCCAGACCATATCAGATAGCATAGTTAAAGAGATTATTAATCTCGATAATATAAGTATTTTAGAATTAGACAAAGAAGAAATTATTAGCTTTTTTAAATCTCATGGAGTCTTACTTTTTAGAGGATTTGATGTTGATACTAACCTTTTTAAAGAATTTACCAATCTCTTGAGTATCGATTTTATAAATTATGCTGGTGGTGCATTCAGTAGAAGGGTAATTAATGGAGATCAGACTCTTTTAAGCGTAAATGATTTTAAGTCTGAGATTAAATTGCACGGAGAAATGTATTATCAGCAAAATATCCCACTTATGCTGTGGTTTTTCTGTGCTAATCCCCCATTAGAAGATGGTGAAACTACGGTATGTGATGGCAGACAATTTTTTAATGAAATTAGTAGTTCAACCAAAGAGTTATTCAGCAAAAAGAAGTTAAAATTTACTGTTCAGATATCTCAACAGGACTGGCAGAAAAAATACCAAACAGATGATTTGAATAAGCTAGAAGAAATGTGTCAGAAGAATAATACGCATCTGACAGTAAATGATGATCAATCGATTCTACTTGAATACATTTGTCCAGCCATTATCCCCAGCAGGTGTGGAAAATATCAGGTATTTATTAATAGCCTATTGCCCACAAAACAGTTAAGCCCAAAGATTCTTAAGTTTGAGGATGATTCAGATATTTCTGATGAGGTCGTCTTTGAACTTAATGAAATTGCTGAAAAAATAACCACGGAAATTTCGTGGCAAAAAAGCGATATTTTAATGATTGATAATACCAGAATACTTCATGGGAGAAGGTCTTTTGCTGATGATCAAAGAGATATTTATATCAGGCTATGTTCTCCATCTTTTTCATTCTGAAATTTGGTTACAGCAGTTTTCATTTAGTTGAACCACATCTGTCGTAAAGACACAGCAATACTGTGTCCTGACTGCGTGATTTATTTACCTAAAAATAGCTGTAATTTTAGGTAACTTTGACTGATAAAAATCAGTTCAGCTGATAGCCAGCAGAGATTTTTACCAGTTTCTATCTAACACGTTACCTCATATCATAGCCAAACAAATTTGGGTCTACTTCTCCTAACTGCAACTCTGCCAAACCATACTCCGCCCATCGCCTCTCTACCATCGCCGCCACATCTGGGTCAGATTCCAAAGGCGAACCCCATTCATGGTCTGTTTCCGGCGGAATTTTTGTAGTTGCATCAATTCCCATACGTCCACCTAAGCCAATCTTCTCACTGGCAAAATCTAACGTATCAAAAGGTGTATTCGGCAAAATAAAGACATCCCGCACTGGGTCAACTTTGGAACTAATCGCCCACACCACTTGACGCGGATCGCGAATATTTATGTCTTTATCCACAACAATTACAAATTTTGTGTATGTAAATTGTGGCAAAGCACTCCAAAACGCTAAAGCTGCCCGTCGCGCTTGTCCTGGATATGCTTTATCAATGGAAATAATCGCCGCTTTGTAACTCAAAGCTTCCATTGGGAGGAAGAAATCGACAATTTCTGATACTTGTTGCCGCAGTATGGGAGTATAAATGCGATTTAGGGCGATCGCCATCATCGCTTCTTCTTTAGGTGGACGACCGCTAAATGTTGTTAAATAAATCGGATTTTTCCGGTGCGTCATACACTCAAAGCGGATCAACGGCGAATCTTCCACGCCGCCGTAATAACCCATGTGGTCGCCAAAAGGCCCATCTGGTAAAACTTCCCCTGGTGTAATCGTTCCTTCCAAAACAAATTCTGAATCTGCGGGAACTTCCAAATCTACAGTTTTACATTTTGCCAACTGCACACCAGAACCGCCATACAGTCCAGCAAACAGCCATTCTGATAAATCTACAGGGATGGGCGTAGCAGCTGCCATGATAATTAGAGGATCTACACCAAGTGCGATCGCAACTTCTAATTTCTTCCCACGTTCGGCTGCTTTTCGCAAATGCCTCGCCCCACCCCGCACCGATAACCAGTGAACCGTCATCGTCTTCTGAGATTGTAGTTGCAAGCGATACACACCTACATTTGGAGTACCCGTCTCACAATCTTTGGTAATTACCAGTCCTAGCGTGATAATCTTGCCAGCATCACCAATATAAGGACGTATCAAAGGCAACTTATGTAAATCTAAATCATTACCTTGAAGCACAACTTGCTGACAAGCAGGGAAAAAGTCCCGTCCTGGTTTCGCTTTCACCACGTCAAACAGCACTTTTCCAAAATCTATCGCCTGGGAAATCTTCTTCGGCGGTTTTGGCTGTTGCAGCATACTCAATTTTTTCCCCAGAGTTTCCAACTCCTCTGGATGCTGCATATTCATCGCCCAGCAAATCCTTTCCACAGTTCCCATCAAATTCACCGCCACCGGGAAGGAAGCGCCTTTGACGTTTTCAAACAACAACCCTGGCCCACCTTTTTGCAGCATCCGGTTGGAAATCTCAGCAATTTCTAAATCAGGGTCAACTAAAGCTGAAATTCGCCGTAATTGTCCCTTCTCTTCCAAAATTTTAATGAATCCCCGCAAGTCTCTCGCCATTGTTCTAATAAAGCTGATTATTTAAGAAGTGTGAAGCGCTTTCTTATATTATGGGGCACAGGGCATTGGGCATTGGGCATTGGGAAATATTTTTCCGTGTTCTGGTCTCTTCATTCAGGAAATTGTTAGTTTTAATTGTAAATTAACCTATTTAGTGGCTTTTCTTAACTGTGTTTTCCAAAGTATTTAGTTATTGTATTTAGGGATACGCAATTATTTTTTACAAATAAGCGCTAACCTAATCAAACATGGCCAGAATATACTATACCTTCCTGGCAGGCGGCGTTGTTATATAGCCCCTGCTGGGTTTATTTATTACAAGCTTTGGCTGTGCCTTGCGTTCAAGTTTTTCTAAAATTATGTGAGTTGACGTTAGCGTAGACCAACCCAGGCGATCGCCAATACCATTTTCAAAAATTTTTGTAACAAATGCATAGGCGTAGGGGCGTACAGTTGTATGCCCTTACCAATGTATAGACATAGGAGTGAAAAAGAATATGCAGACGTAGCACTGCTACGTCTTTACAAGGGTTCTGGATAACGCATATTTTCATAGCCCCCTCTCGAAGAGCGGGGAGGGGGTTGGGGGGTGGGGTTCTTGTACCTCACAAAGGCAGAGAACCGGTATAAGGAATATTTTTCTAAATTGAGCAATGAATTTGATTAATCTTCAAGATTATCAATAAAAAATATTTTATAAATAATAAATTTTTGCAACATCATTAAACAAATAATTCTACGCCTAAAAAGTGTGAGATGTTTAAGTAATAATGTTGACTTTACCAGTGTCAATATCGTAACAAGCGCCAACAATTTTTAGTTTACCTTCACCGAGCAATTTGGCTAAAATCGTTGAGCTTTCCTGCAATTTTTCAGTCTGATATAGAATATTGGCTATAACCGCATCTTGCATATTATCACCCGTTCTTAACTTTACCCTTTCTATAGATGGTTTGATGCCCTCAATAATCAAACCAATTCTGCCAGGAAGTGGTTCGTTTTTGATTGCTTCTGCTACTGCACCGCATCTTCTATGACCCAAAACCACAATCAACTGCGAACCTAATACTGTTGTAGAATATTCTAAACTACCTATAACCGTGTCACTGATGACATTACCAGCAACTCGCACGACAAATAAATCCCCAAGTCCTTGATCGAAGACGATTTCCGCAGGTACTCTGGAATCTGCACAGCCCAATATGGCGGCAAAGGGATACTGAGCTTTAGCAACTAATCGCAGACGTTCTAGTGATTGATCGGGATATTTGCGTTTTTGATGGATAAATCTTTGATTACCATCCAGCAAGCGTCTGACGGCTTCATTCGGACTGATTGGATTGGGGTTAACTGGGTGAATATCAGCAAGAGCAGTTTGCTCTGGATTCCAAAAGCGATTGCCAAAACCAGTAGCCGCAATACCTACCACACTGGCGAATTTTAAGAAATCACGTCGCCCTATAAATCCATTAATTCGACTCATCAATCTACCTGATAACAACAAAACTGTTCCCAAGAAGATATCAGACTTAAGGAAGATGCAAGAGTACCTTCTTACACGGTTTAAGAGTCATTTAATCTTCACATTGTATCGGAATTTAGAACTTATATTAAAATAGATATTCAAGCGGAGGAAATAAAAGCTTGAAATTGATATTGGTAGCTCCCGACTCTTTGTTGTGTGTAGCCTTTCAACAGCATTTTAACTACTTACCCAATGTAGAAATAGTAAATAACTATTTCGAGTGGTTGCCAGATTTTGATTGTATGGTCAGCCCTGCTAACTCTTTCGGAATGATGGATGGTGGCATAGATGCGGCAATTATCCGTTTTTTCGGTTGTTCCTTAATGGCAAGAGTCCAGGGGCGCATTCTTGAGGATTATTTGGGTGAACAGCCTGTGGGAACATCAATGATTGTGGAAACAGGTCATTACAAGCATCCTTTTTTGGCTCATACACCTACTATGCGAGTTCCCATGATCATTGCTGGGACAGATATTCCTTATATAGCGATGTGGGCTATGCTGTTAGCAGTTCGCCACCATAACCAACGCGGCAACCAAAAAATTAAAACTATTGCCTGTCCTGGATTGGGTACAGGAATAGGACGAGTGGCATATACTGAAGCCGCTAGACAGATGGCATTAGCTTACGATCATTTTCTGTACCCACCCAAGCATCTCAATTGCATAGTTGCAGCCCAAAGACAACTTCAGATATGGGAAGGAGGAGATTTTAGGTAAAGTTTAAAAAAGCCCTAGCGTATTATAATGCTGGGGCGATCGCTAATCTCAACTTTATGACAAGTAAACGCTGAGATTGAATGCGGCACAATATTTAAAATGGCAGAAGTCTATAATTTTGCAGCAGCTATTTGCGGTGTATTTGCTTTGCGTACTGTTAGTTAAAATGCCATATTTGAATAAATAAATATTGCTGTTAAAAATGCGATCGTAACTGCTGTATATGCATATATAACCATTGAATAAGCTCACAAATCTCTCTTATCTCACTTCTTAGTATGCCAGATTTAATCTGCTCTAAGAGTATGTTTTAAAAGTATTGGGCAAATATAATAGAGCCTCCGGCACGCTGACGCGAACCTTACTACACAAAGCTTAGTCCATCTCCGTAGACTAATACAAAATCAAGGATTTGTTAACCTGCGAAAGTAAGTAAAGTCTCCTATAGCTGCGACTTCTAATCGCCCAGGTGAGTAATAAATTAGACTTGAGAAACATCCTCTAAGTAGTTTTATCATTCATGTCTTTATCTAATCTTTAATTTATCAATCAGTAATTCTAGGTAAGATGTATTAAGGAAGATGCGATTTCATCTTATGAAGACACATAAATAAAAAATCAATAACTAACTTTAAAGTAAAAAATTGTATGGATAGCCTAGACATAATATATAGATAAAGATTATAAATCTAAGAACGCGAGGTGTTTGAATCTTTGTTGTAGTAGAGGTTGAGAAATACTGCGTTTTTGTTTTAATAACCATAAGCATTAAACAACAACATTTGTAGCTATTATGAATAATTTAGTTATTAAAAAATATCAGACAAATTAGAGAGTAATATAACATGAAGAATGCTTGGAAGCGTTGGATTACGACCGTTAATTTAGCTACGATGTTCACAACGGGCGTAGCTGCGGCACTAATGCCGACACTAGTATTTTTAGCATTCTCTCATCAGGCAACAGCTGACGATCCAGGAGCATGTTACATGATCACCTCCTCTGGTAAAACCGTTGGATTGGGAAGGCTTTGTGGCAATATAGCCGCACCTTCAGACAACAGAGTTTTTCGAGTCCCAATTAAACGCCGCTTTGGTGGAACTCCTGTGATTGATGTCACCTTCAACGACAAAAAAACCTTTGAAATGATTGTAGATACAGGTGCTAGTGAAACCATTATTACTCTAAATATGGCGAGTACACTTGAACTCCAGGCTACAGGTACAATGCAAGCTCAAATTGCCGATGGTAGCGAAGTAGAATTCCCAACTAGTAAGGTAAAATCTATTGCAGTAGGTGGAGTTACAGCCAATAATCTTCAGGTAGCGATCGCACCAAAAGCAAGCATCGGCTTACTAGGCCACGATTTCTTTGGCAGCTATGATATTAAGATTCTGGAGAAAGAGGTCGAATTTCATCACCGCTAATGCATTAACCAAGGTTTTTGTCAATCTTAGCAATCTGACCTTAGCGAAAGAACTTGGTGCATGGCAAACACATACCACTTCTAACTAGGATAATCGCCTACAATAGCGATTCTGACACAGTGTGCGATCGCACATTTGTACCGCCAAGTGCAGTTTGAAACTGCAGCCACCGAAAATTAATAGATGATCGCATTTCTCAAATTATTACTCATCGTGACAATTAGTTTAGCAGAGGCGATCGCTCAAAGCTATAAAGGTTAATTATGTTTCATTTATGAATTTTTCAAACACCGAACGAGAGGTAATTTTTTTAAAGGCTGTCAAGGAATTTATTGATGAAATGGTGAATTATGAAGTCTTTGATTTAAACGGATCTGATCCTGAATCACAAATAATGTTTCATTCAATCACTCATCAAAGATTCTTCAATATTATCCTAGTTGACTTTTTATCACGCTCTGACAAAAAAGTGATTGGAGAACAGCAATCATATCTAGCTGCTATTCAGTCAATTTGTCAAAATCCAAGCTTTAATGATGATGACTCAATAAGTAACCTTGCATTTGCAACCGATGAGTTTATTGGTTGGCTGGAGCAGGAAGTTAAAGCAGAAACATGGTTGCCTTCTATAGAAACGAATGTAATGCTATCAATCAAGAGAATTGAGTTCTTGAAAATTTGTGGAAACATTTCAAAACACAATTTTTCTAGATTATCTGCTGTAGCAAAGGATCTTGTCAAAATCCTTGGTAAAAATAACATAAATGTTGGTTTAGAAGAAGCACTCCTTATTCTAGATGAATTCTACGATAGGTTTCATTCTGATTGCACATACCACTTCTAACCAGCATAATCGCCTAAAATAGCGATTCTGATACAGTGTGCCGCAGCTACGCCCGTCGTAGACATCGCCGAATCCATGAGCGGAATTGACCGAAACATCACTCCAGATCTCCGATCAAGCCTTGTTGATCGCCATTTGCCCAACACCCCTCAAGTTCAACGGTTGCTGCAAAGAGAAGGTAGAGCGCATGTGTTCAGCGATCGCGAAACCCTAGAACGAGTTACCCAGGCGATCATCAAAAGTGGAGAACGAACCGGGATAGACGATGAAGAAGATGACTACGAACGTTATGGACTCTACTTTCCAGAGGCGATTGGTTACATAATTAGAACAGACGGCAGCCAAACACCGCTTTATTACGGTGAAATTAAAATTGTCAAAACCACAGGTGAATATCATGCTATCCCACGTACCAGCCCTCGCAGAACTTGCTAAAACTTGGAAGTTCTTGGAGCTTTGGGTTGATCCAGTTCTTTTCCCACCCAAAATTCTGATGTTGGTTTGCGATCAAGATGGCACTTGTGGTATTTTCAACCCAACATCTGACTATAAACTTGTAGTTGCTCACTCAAATTATCAAGCAGCCCAAGAATGGCTGCTTGAGGATGAATATGAACGGGTCAAAGGGCAACTTTTGGCAGAAGAAGTCATGTAAATCGATATGAACGACAAAGATTTCAACAATACCTGCTGATTGGGAACGTTAGTTGACTTCGGTTATCTGTGGAGGTGCGATCGTTAATTTAGCACTCAAACCCACGAAGCTCAATCCAATCAGCGACTCTAGATATCTCGCTATAATGCTTCTTGAACTCTAACTTGCCGCAGATTTCTATGACCTCCCAGCGTCTCTTGCCTTAACCGAACCGTATTGCTATTGAGCAAATCATGACCATTTTCGCAGCGTTTTATGTACCTGCGCCAGATACCACATATAATCATCAATTTTGTAATTATCAGCAGCTTTAACTATATAATCCTGAGCTAAATCAAGATTATTTTGAGCTTCGTAATATAATCCCAAGTAAAGATGACTGTAAAAATTTCCCTTTATCCCTTCTGATCGACCAACTGTTAAAATATCATCTGGTGTACAATTTCCTGCATACAATTCATATACACGCTGCATAATGCGTCGAGGGTCATTTTTCACAGTTAATAAAGATTTACGTGCCTCTTCAACACCTAACGAACGAGCTATGCAGAGATATCGCCATACTGTTTCTTCTACATCTTGAGCATTCACTGTTAAATCTATTTCAAATTGTTGAGCGCCCTCAGCAAATCTTTCTGCATAATAATACGATAATCCCCGTTGCCAGAGGTAGGGTTTAATACTGGCATCCAATTGCTCTGCCATGTCAAAATCTTGAATAGATGCATCAATCTTGGCCAGTTGAAAGTTAACCATCCCTCGGCGAATGTAAGCATTAGGATTTTTCGGTTGATTGCGAATGGTTTCGTTCCAGCGCTGGAGTTGATTTTCCAGAGAATTTGAAAAAAACATGAGTTTGTTTAGCTAATCTGCGTTAAATAGAATGTTTTCAGGCTTGGAGACAACTCGCCAATCCCTAAAATAAGTCAAATTTTGTCATACTAAATGCATACCGCGATATAATATTTTGGGTTCGCACCTGTGGAATGTAGGTATTATAGGGCTAAATTCTGAGTAAAAGTAAAACTATTTAATTATGAAAAAATTTACTGATAAAGTTGTTCTGATTACAGGAGTAAATTCTGGTATTGGGAAAGCTACAGCATTAGCTTTTGCTAAGGAAGGGGCAAAAGTAGCGATTGCCGGTAGGAGAATTCAAGAAGGTGAGGAGACAGTTAATTTAATTGAAAAAGCAGGTAGCCAAAGTATTTTTATCACTACAGATATTACCCAAGAAACAGAAGTTAAAAATTTAATTAGCCAAACAGTTAAAACTTTTGGTCGTTTAGATTATGCTTTTAATAATGCTGGAACTCCTGGAATTCTAAAAGTAGATATAGATGATTCTGAAGAAAATTGGAATAAAGTCATTAATACTAATTTAAAGGGAGTTTGGCTATGTATGAAATATCAAATTCCTGAAATGCTTAAAAATGGTGGTGATGCTATTGTCAATAATGCTTCTATTAGAGGGTTAATCGCCGCTAATTTAACTAACAATCAAGAAAACAAAGCACAACATAATATTCATTTTTATTGTACTAGCAAACACGCCGTCTTAGGACTTACTAAATCTTTAGCTGTGCAATATGCCAAAGATGGTATTAGAATTAATGCTGTTTGCCCAGGAACTATTATAACTCCTATGGTAATGGAAGCCTTAAGTGAGGAAATAATAAAGAATTATGGCAATCAATATCCCATACAACGATTAGGTACACCAGAAGAAATTGCTCAAGCAGTATTATGGTTATGTTCAGATTCAACTAGTTTTGTTATTGGACATTCATTAGTTTTAGATGGTGGTCTAACTATTCAACATTAGTTTTGATGGTGATACAGAATTATCCTCTAACAAGATGGTTGCGCCTTCATGTAAAGATCAATAAAAATTGAATTAAGCGAGCGAGCGCTTCATCATTCGATTTTTGGTTAGGAATGCTTTGAAGCATATCTTGATAATTTTGAAGTATATCTAGTTGAATGTGGGAGAGTGAAATCGAAGTGTTAAGGGACTTCCAGAGAATAAATTACCCAATTTATTCAGATGATATTTTTCTTTTCCCCCAGCTAAGAGCTCCCAGCTAAGAGCTCCCCTGCTTACACAACGATTGATTATTTTTTTTACTGGAAGTCCCTAAAGTCCCTAATGACTGTATTTTTTATAATCGGTTGCAATTTTACTAACAAATCTTGACGCAATCCATCCACGAGGTAGAAGAAACGACTTATATAATTCAGTATTGTGGTACTACTGTCTTAAAATCAGGAAAAAACGCTCGTGGTTCCCATTAGAGATAATAATCCGACAACAATCACGCCTTATGTAACTTATGGACTGATTGCAGCCAACGTCCTCGCTTTTCTTTATGAAGCAAATCTTCCCCCACAAGCATTAAATGGGTTTTTACACCTTGCGGCTGTAGTTCCACGAGAACTCACCTTAAGCTTTGCCGGTGTCTCTCTACATCAACCAGTGCCAGAGTGGGCAACTTTGATTACTTCACAATTTTTGCATGGGGGGTTTTTGCATTTAGCCGGTAATATGTTATTTCTCTGGATTTTTGGTAACAACGTTGAAGATAAATTAGGTCATGTCAAATATTTGCTGTTTTATTTATCTTGTGGTGTTTTGGCATCCTTGACCCAGTGGTACTTCGCTCAAGATTCTAGCATTCCTTCTTTGGGTGCGAGTGGTGCGATCGCAGGCATTCTGGGTGCATACATTCTCCGCTTTCCTAACGCCGAAGTTCTCGGCGTTGTACCTTTAGGGTTTTTCTTCCCAACTTTTCGCGTCCCCGCATATTTCTTTTTGGGATTCTGGTTTCTCGAACAAGCTTTCTACGGACTTGCCAGCCTCGAAACGCCTACTAACATCGGTATGGAAAGCGGCGGTATTGCCTACTGGGCTCATGCAGGCGGGTTTATATTTGGCGCAATTCTCGGCCCACTGTTAGGTTTATTTAGCGATAAATCAGAGCAAGAATCTTGGTATAAGTAATTCTTCATCGTATCATACTCCGCCGCAATTATACTGCTTGATTTAATAGGTAAAATAGCTTAAACTTCGCAACTGCCAGCCGTACAGGGTATATTGCAGTTAGTGAACAATTTAGCAAAAACACCTGTGTTTCCCCTCTACGACGAAAATCGAACGCGAATCACCCCGTATTTCACCTACGGGTTAATTGGCATGAATATTTTAGTTTTTATTCACGAGGTGAGTCTGTCACATCCACAATTGAATCAGTTTTTAAGTCAGTATGCGGTAATACCTCAAGAGTTAACCACCAATTGGCGTGGAGAGTGGATAACGTTATTTACGTCGCAATTCTTACACGGCGGTTGGTGGCACTTAATCTCGAATATGTTATTTCTCTGGGTTTTTGGCAACAATATTGAAGATCGATTGGGTCATTTCAAATATCTGATTTTTTATTTGGCGTGTGGTGCTTTAGCTGCCTTGTGTCAATGGTTTATTGGGATGAATTCTGAGATTCCTTCCTTGGGAGCAAGTGGTGCAATTTCTGGGATTTTAGGTGCGTACATTATTCGCTTTCCGCAAGCTAGAGTGAAGACGTTAGTTTTTTTGGGGATTTTCATCACCACAATCCGAATTCCAGCACTAGTGATAATTGGACTTTTCTTTGTGCAAAATGTGATATCCGGTCTTGCTACCCTGCAAACAGCCGCTAAGATGAGCGTGGAAACTGGTGGAGTTGCTTATTGGGCACACATCGGTGGTTTTGTTTTTGGGGTGATTCTCGCTCCTCTATTTGGGTTGTTTAGGCGCGACTAAGTACAGCATTTCCTAAAACTCCTAATGCCTATCAAACCTCTGCGTATCTTCTTGCACTAACCTTTGCGTTCCTCTGCGTTAAAATTTCCATATTTGGAAACTATAGGACTACTATTTGATTTTTGAACAAATTAAGTACTAATCGAAAAGGCTTATTCCCTACTCCCCACTCCCTATTTCCTACTCCCAGCCTACGCAAGTCAGTTCAATAATCAAAGCGGATTACTATATTAGTTTTTGTTAGCACGCGCTGAAACTTCTTCTGATTCTTCTACCTGAGATCTAAATGTTGGCGCTTCTACAACTTCTTCAGGTACAGAAACGATGATATCAGCACCATTGATAACTGTTCCCAATAACCCCAGTTCCGATTCAACTAATTGATCAATAGCTTCACCGAGCATATTCTCTTGTGTATAGTGTGGCCGCGTCACTAGTACGATGCCATCGCTGTAGGGTTGGATTAACAAAGGGTCATTGGATATGCTGAGAGGGCTAGTGTCTAAAATAACTAAATCAAAACGTTCGCGGACATCCTCGATCAACCGCCGCATTTCGCTAGATTCAAGAATAGCAGCTGATTGCCGCACAGGGCCAGGGCTGGGAAGAATGTATAAATTTTCTACATCAGGAACTAAACGAATACATTCACTTAAGTTAGCGTAATAACGCAGGGGTTCAATAGTGGCGTCGGGGTCAGGAATTACTTTCAGGGAGATACAACGGGAAGGCGATCGCAAATCTGTTTCGATAATCAAGGTTCTTTTACCAGCACGGGCTGAAGCTATACCCAAGTTATATGCACTTACCGTTTTACCCTCAAGGCTACTGGTGCTAGTAATCAACACTACCTTTAAGTTTTTACCACCAACCCGGCGCAGATTACTACGGAATTTCTCATAAAATTCTAAATAAGGAGAATCGGCAGAAAGTAGCACAGGCACGGCATCTTGATCTAAATCATCAACTGGCATTAAAGGCAATTCTCCCAACAGTGCCACTTCCCGTTGCTTGAGGCTCTCGCGGATATCTTCCCTGGTTTTGAAAGTCCCTTCCATCGCTCCTAACACAAATATCACCCCGCCACCAATCAACACACCTAAGAAACCACCCACAGCAAGGGTAATCGGCACACTCTTGGGAGGTTTGAGATCGGCAACGACCGTGGGGCGTCTGGCAATGCTGAGGCTGCTAGTAGTTTCTGCCTCTGCGGTTTTAGCATCGGTTAGCTTCACCTGCATTTGGTCATAGATGGCTTTTTTGAGTGTAACCTCCTGTTCTAAACGCGATCGCTCTAATTGCTTATTGGGTATCAGAGCATACTCTCGCCGGAGTCGCGCTTCTTGTTGAATTTCTTGGGCTAGTTGTTGTTGCAGCGTCTCCCCTTGGGTTTGCAATGTCACCATTTGGTTTGCCAACAGCTGACGTGCAGGATCTAAGCTACTTTGGGTGCGAATACCTGCAATCTTACCCGGAAGCGGAGCCGCCGTACCTTCACCACCTAACACCTCCGCGGCACGTTGTTGCAGCAATTCCTCAGCAGCTTGTTTCTGACGCTCCAACTGAATCATCGTTGGGTGTTCGGGTCGCAAATCTTTTTTGAGTAAGGCGATTTGCGACTCACTTTGATAAATTTGCGTTCGCAAGCTACCAATAATTGGATCGGCACTCAAAGCAGAAGAAATATAAGCCTGTCCGACTGTTAAACCTAACTTATTTTGTAAACTGCGAACTTGACCATCAACTCCAGAAATAGTTAATTGAATTTGCCGTTGCAGATTTTGGCTGGTAGTAATAGCGCTTAACAAGCTGCCATTCTCAGCTGCTAATATTGCCGTTCGCTCGATGCGATCGTACTGTTCCAACTTCTTTTCAGCAAATTGCAAATCCCGTTTAGTTTGTGGTGTGCGATCGTTAATCTTTTGAATAATTGCCTGTAATCGCCCAGTATTGATATCACTGCTCAACTTGATCATTGATTGCATCAATTCTGCCAAGACCTGTATAGCTCGTTTGGCGTCAGTATCTACATATTTCAATTCCAAGATACTAGATTCCAATTCTCCAGTCCTGGGGTTTTTTTTAGGTAAAGTAAGGGCAATACTGCTAGCAAGCTTTTTCGGTTGGACACCAGCTTTTTCTGCCACTGCTGCAATTATCTGGTTTGATAATAAAGCTTCCTCATTCAGTTCCTTTCCTTGCTGTTGGATTTGAGTACCAGTTGTAGAGAAAGAAACTGGTGGTCCACTATAGGTAAGTGCAGCAGATCCTATATAACTAGTAGGTGGCTCTGGTTGCATAGCCACCAGAGTTGACCCGGCTACAACTAAAGCAAAACTAGCCAGTCCAATCCATTTGTACTTCTCAAAAGCAATAAGATAGCGCTTAACAATTGGTGGGGTCATGGTCGTTTTGCTCCAATTAAAAATTAAAAATTAAAAATTAGGAAGTACCAAACTAAAGATAGTGGTTTTGATACAAGGTCGCTATCAACTTCCTACTGTATATAGGACTCGTATTTGATTTTGAAAAAAATCAGTACACCCCGAAAATGCTTCTTACCCACTCCCTACTCCCTACTCCCTACTCCCTGTCTACGCAAATAATTTCAAAAATCAAAGCAGACTGCTATATATCGTTTGATATCTTTAATATTTTTCCATTAATGAATTCAAAGAGAAGTTGGAGATGTGGCTTCCTCCACTTCCAACTATTTGCAGATTGTATCCTGCTTTGAGAATTACTAATTTGAACCATTGCCACCCACGTTTCTAAAAAATTGGAGAAAGGATTGCACATTGAAGAAAGGTTGGGTAATGGTAGTCAGTAAATTAGTAATCTTACCGATCAGGTTCCGACCAACAACAATAACATCATTATCTTGAAGCGGCACATTTTGAGATGCATCACCGCCTAGAGCTTTTTTAGCATCAAGTTTCTGGGTAACAGCTTTACCTCGTTCAGAATCAAAGCGAACCAGAGCGATATCCCGGAGGTTAGCAGCGTCGAGATTTACTCCTCCCAAAGCATCTACAAATGTACTGCCGTTAGGCAACGCTTGAGTGGAAAGACCTCCCCCAGCGTAGTTTAAAACTCGGACTCTAATCTGTGGTGTGGCCAAGGATGAACGTGCTACCAAATTGCGGTCATAACCGTCATCATTACCAACTTCACGACGGGGTACGAGTATCGCATCTCCGTCTTGTAAGCGTAAATTAGGGATTGAACCGCCATTTTGCAATGCGGCATATAAGTCAATATTTTGTGAAATCACGGAACCATCGATTAACTTCCGGCGTACTTGCACTTGTCGCAGGTCTGCATTCAACGTTGAACCGCCAGATATTAGCAAGGCATCAGCAACACGGGGTGTTGATGAATTAATCGGATAAATTCCTGGTTTAAATATTTCGCCGCTAATAGTAACTTGAACTGGTCGCGTCCCTGCCAAGGATACTACCACAATTGGATCTGGGAAAATGCGACTTAAACCCAAGCGAATTTTTTCTTGAGCTTCTTCCAAAGTTAAACCTTGTAATGACACCGTTCCCACTTGCGGCACGACAATGTTACCTTCTGGACTAATTACAGCCTGAAAACTGAAGTCTTGACGCTGCGTTGCTAAGGCTAAAACTATTACCGGATCAACTACATAACGATTTAAACCCAAACGAATTTTTTCTTGAGCTTCTTGCAAAGTTAAACCTTGTAAGGAAACTGTTCCCAGTAATGGCACCACAATATTACCTTCTGGGTTGATTAAAGCTTGAAAGCTCAAATCTGGAAAGCGCTGAACTGAAACGCTAATTCCATCTCCTATTCCTAAGCGGTATGGGCCAGGAGGACGCTGAAGCACAACGCCAATTATATCTCCTGGCCCCAAGAGGTAACGGCTGAGTTGGGGGGAAATTTCGTTATTTGCACCTGGAGGCACAACCTCAGTACCTGGCAGAGGCGAGGGGGGTTGACCTGGTGAATGTCCTTGAGATGGAAAAGGCAGGGCAACGACAAGCTGGATAGGTGTTGTTAAGAAAACTCCTACTTGAAGACTAACAAAACACAAGGCGCTGAATCCACGCATATTAAAACTGGAATCTATGAACATCGGTGCAGAAAATACTGATATAGAAATTAGTCGCGCGGAATGGTTATTTTACTCTATGAATGTCCTAAATGTCTCTTTTATCTGCAAGTATTTACCAAGAAGAACAGGAGAGTTTACCAAAATTTTATTTCTAGCTTTATATTGTTAACATCTTTTAGCTCAGTTTCAGCCTGAACGCAATTTATTGAGATACTGTTGATGAATCTCTGGACAAACGTATATGTAACAGACTCTACAAAGGGTCTGCCATCAATACAGCTTGCACTGTTTCTCCGATAGACTGGGCTAAAGACCAAGATGTTTCTACTTGCCCCAAAGGTTCCATTGGAATCAGAATACTGACGGCTACCCAAGGAGTGCGTTGCTTGTGCCACTGTGCCAATTGATCGGCCAAGAACCAGTGTAAAGGTGATGGATTTCCACCATCTGGCATAGCGTACCATTGCAAGACAGCGAAGGTTTGCTGTGGTGTGGAGGCGCGAAAAAACCTAGCTTCTACTTTAGTTTCGACATTAGAAGTCAACTTTGCAGGCGGTTTCACAGTAAATTCAGCAGAGCGAGATTGAGCTACATCCCAGTTTCCCCAGCGTGACCTTCCCCAGCCGTTAACCTCTGTCCACTCTACCTCTGGTTGATCCATAGGCCCATTTTGTGGGAGCAAAAGCAGGATTGCCTGGGATGGGGAACCTTCTTTTTTAATTACCTGCAAAGACCATTTATGTTCGCCAATTTGCTGTTCTGCTTGTTCAATGGTTTGCCAACCAGGAAGGGCTAACCCAGTTTTGCGGATCTGTCTTAACTCGTTGAGGGTAGTAACTGGTGGCGGCTGTTTCCATTGCCAGTGTCCTGTCAGGTATCCGGGAAGCCCTCCTATTGCTAGCACCAGTAGTAATAACAAAAGTGCTGCTACTTGACTCAATTGGTTTTGCTTGAAAAACTTGGAGAAGGAAATCATCAGTAAAATTTATAATACTTAGGCAAAATTTTACTTCATAAAATCAGACTATGAGTTCAGTAATATTTATGACTTACACATTAGGAAGGAAAAATTAAGGGAGTAGGGAGTGGAGGAGTAGTAGTGCTGAGTGCTGTTAGCGGGGCGTTTAGCCCGTGCTGAGTGGGAAATCTCACTTATTTACTCAGGACTCTGGGAGCATCCTATTTGGCGATACATCAGTAAATCACAAACTTTTGGAAACAAACGTAAGTTAACTACAAATTTCCAGTAGCCGAGTAACAGCACACGCAGCCGAAAACCTTCCCGCAACGTATTCGCTGGACTGAAAACCCCGTTTAATTACTTCATCCGGATTATCGAAACAGTATCGCATACATTTGGCTAATTCTTCTGCATCTTCATTTTCAAAAAATAGGCTGTGCGGTCCTGCCACTTCGGGCAATCCTCCCATTTTTGAGACAATCGAGCAGGTTTGAACGCTAGAGGCTTCTAACACTACGTAAGGTGCTGGATCTTGCCAACGAGATGGAGCAATTAAAGCCAAAGCATCTTGAACTTTTAGCAGTACTTCTTTTTGAGGAACTTTACCTAAAAAATTAACTTTGTTGGCAATTCCTAAATCAGACGTTAGCTGTTTTAATTCCTGAGATTGTCCGCCATCGCCAATAATAGTAATTTTAAATTCTTTATTTTCATCTTGTAAAATCCGCGCTGCTTTTAATAAAATATCTACGCCTTTGTCTGGATCTAATCTACCGACAAAAATAAAATTATATGGCTTAGATAAATTTTCTAAAGTTTTAAGCTGATTTTCCGACTTGATTTGAATCGGATTATATAAAGTATCAACTGGCCAAGGAAAAGCAGAAGATTCTCCTAAAAAGTTACTACAAGCTGTATGATAATCGGCTAAGAAGGCAGTAGAAAGCCGGCTAGTTAGGCGTCCCCATTTGACAAAAGTGTGTAATTTCCACTTTAATGGATAGTTAGCTTTCGGCAATGTGTGTTTAAATTCAGCTTTTAAACGTTGCGTAAACTTCATCTGCTCATAACTAGTATGAGTAGATTGATAAAGGGAATAATGGTATTTAATAATTATCTTTTTTTGCAAGGCTTTACATAACAAAGTAAAAAATAAGTCATTTGAATTCATATGTACTATATCTGCCCAAGCAATATAACTAAACCATTTGGCGATATTATCTTGTCTGGTAGAAATAGTTTTAACTTCAATTAGTCTAGTTTCCAACTCGGGAATAATAGAATAAATGTAAGTTAAAACTCCACTAATTTCATTGTCGTAATGACGGTGTTGAATTAATATTTTCATACATCAGGTACTGGAAATTTTGTATTTATGGGAATTGTGGTTGAGCATAACTATGAAACAAGTATAGTAATCCGCTTATGTCCCTGGCTTACCTCACCCTCAATCCCTCTTCTTATAAAGGAGAGGGAAGCTAGATACAGGATGAAGTTTTGCATTTTATTTAATCCACGTTCCTTAACTCGGAACTGTTTTGCCCAATGCCCAATACTTCTCTATGAGAGGCTGCGCCAACGACAACGCTACTTCGACCCAACTAGACGCTGCGCGAAGGGCAAAGCTCAGGGCAACGCGTCGCTCAGTACAAGTGCCCAATGCCCAGTGGTTCTAACTTTCTGCTTCTTGCTGTGTTTCTAGAGATGCTGAAAAATAACTATTAATCCAATTTAGTAAGGGCACTAATGACACCAGCATACAAGCAGAGTAGAGATCACCACCCCAACCCTCATGCAACCATTTAAAAGCTGCTTCTTGACCTGTGCCGTGAAAGAAAGTCAGTAAAGTATTACGAATGATATTGGCAGTAGTACTAACGATCGCAGCAATACATAAAAATGATATAGTTGTGCGGCGTGAAGACAAACCATCTGTCCAATAAAGCAGCATCAAGCCTACGTAGAGAGTCGTAAACAACATTTTCAGCCCTGCACAATAGGGGGCAACTTCCACAATCCGTCCTCCCACGTAGAGATTTGTCTCATACACGCTTACTTCCATAGCAAATTGATTCAGTATGAAGCCTGCTGTACCAGCGATGAAGCTTTGGAGAGGCAAGGTATAGGGAGCAATCAGATAGGGTACTGCTGTTGGGGTTGCCAAAAATACTAGTAGCAGGGGGAATCCTTGCGATCGCAAACCTGATATTCCCTTAAACCACAAGCATAATCCTGCCAGTATAACTGGCAAGGAAAGGTTAACCCACTCTGTAACACCGCTAAGATAAAAAACTGCCCCTAATAACAAGAAAACAGCGCCCAAAGGATGGCTGGTATCTGGCAAACGTCTCCACTTTTTCCGGTTCATCCAGCCCAGATAAGCAGCAAATGGTAAACCGATAATCCCGTGGCTGAAATATTCGTGTTCTGTGCTGATATTTTTGTTTAGCCAACCATCCAACCAGTGCAGCAATATCGGAGCATAAAGCAGCAGCAAAACGCCTAAAATAGCTAAATTTAATAAGCCTGATGCGTTTATGTTTTTAACCTGTTGCCGGAGTGCCATGATTTTAAGTAATTTAAAAACTTAGGTCATTTGTCATTAGTCATTTGTCATTAGTCATTTGTGATTAGCAAAGAATAAAGAACAAATGACAGTCTTAACAAAAAAATGTGTAATTTAGACGCACATTAGGTATGAATTTGCTTCAGACTACCACGCTGCTAAGGTTAGCAGGAGAGGGTTCATCTCTTTTATAACTCGTTGAGACTGCATGAGCGATCGCAGCTACAACTTCTTTGATTTGACTACTGCTCAAACCAGGATACATCGGTAATGATAATATCTGCTTTGACAGTTTTTCGGCTTGGGGAAAATCTCCAAGCTGATAGCCTAAGTTGGTGAATGCTGGCTGGAGATGACAAGGAATTGGGTAGTGAATGCCAGTTTGAATTCCGACTGCTGTGAGTTTTTCCTCAAGTTGCTGGCGTTCTATTGGGCAAGACTCATCAACTTTAATCACATAAAGATGATAAACGTGTCCTGTACCACTTTGGTTTTCCATCGGGATAATGCCAGCAGTTGCCAAGGGTGCTAGTTCGTTATCATACTGCTGGGCAATAGTCAAGCGATCGCGATTCCATTGTGGCAAATATGGTAGTTTCTGGTGCAAGATTGCTGCTTGCAAAGTATCCAAACGGCTATTCGTACCTGATTCAGTATGAAAATACTTTTGCGATGCACCATAATTTCGCAAGCGCCGCATCTTCTGGGCGACATCTGAATCTCGTGTCAGCAGCATTCCTCCATCCCCAAATGCTCCCAAATTTTTGCTGGGATAGAAACTAAAAGCTGCTGCTATTCCGACTGAACCAGCGTGATATCCGTCTCTTTGGGCGAGGTGTGCTTGTGCCGCATCTTCAAAAATTAGTAGTTTGTAGGTATCAGCAAAGTTCAATAGTTCACTTGGTGATACCATCTGACCATAGAGATGCACGGGGATAATTGCTTTGGTATGAGGCGTAATTGCCTTTGCTGCTTCTCTTAAGTCAATTAAAGCTGTTTGGCGATCGCAATCTACTAGAATTGGCTTGGCACCAGCGCGTAGCACCCCAATTAAGGTTGCAACAAAAGTGTTTGCTGGTAAAATCACTTCATCGCCAGCACCAATATTACACGCTTGCAATCCCAGAGCGATCGCATCTGTTCCTGATGCCACACCAACTCCATATTCTGCCCCAGACACTGCCGCAAATGCTGCTTCAAAATCTGAGAGTGCTTCCCCTAAAATAAAATCTCCCCGTTCCAATACAGATTGGATTGCATCTTGCAATTGCGTTTGAATTGGTTCGTGTTGTAACTTCAGGTCTACAAAAGGAACTCTAATAGTCATTTTATTCATTACCAGTTGTCCTCAAAAAAGATTTCATCCTATGGAAAAAATAGAAAAGCCTGTACAATTTTCAATGTGAAATTGTAATAGGTTCAATCTCCCGAATCAAGAGTTATATAAACTATCTATGATTGTCAGCGATCGGTACTAACTGTCATCAGTAAAATTGGCTATAAAAATTACATTAAGATGCTTTTTATAAGTAAAATTACGTTGAATGTTCCCAGAGAAATTTTCCCTTCTGTACATCAAGAATGACAGACCTTTGGTATTGTATCCTTAGCATTAGCTTACCCTGACTGAATCCAAATCTAACGCAGTCTGATTGCAAAATCTCAAGCAATAGAGATGACACCCATGCTAAATAGAGAACATTCAGCACCAGTAAATAGTAAGTAATAAAGAGCGCGTTGGCGACTTAATCGAAGGGGTAAAAAAATTTTGTCCCAAACTTGTTTGTCAGAGGCAAAATTAGGGAATGCTTAAAGATAGGAATTGATAACCTAGAAATAGGACTTGTATCAATTACAGTATCGATAAATTATTAAGGTAGCAGTGGCAATGGTAGAGCCTGAAAACAAATTATTTGCCCTAAAGGATGGTTGGGATTCTCCTGAATCAAGAGAACAACAACGCCTCAAAGCTTTGTCAGATTTAGGTTTGCGGCAACCCGAAACGATTCCGGTTTTTGAAGAAGCCACACAGACTGCTGCCCACTTTTTGGAAGCACCAATTTGCATATTGGGATTTGTGGATCAAGAACGCCATTGGTTCAAGTCGGCGGTGGGCTTATCTCGGCTTGGATTAATGAATCATTTGGCACAAAGCCGCCAACTATCACGCCGGGAATCCTTTTGCACTCAGGTAGTAGAAAATTCTCAAGTATTTGTAATTAATGATACGCATAAACTTACAGATCCAGTCCTTGCTGGCAGCAACTTGGTGCAAGATTATGGTATTCGTGCTTACTTAGGAGCGCCACTGATTGATGCTGAGGGGAATTGTTTGGGTGCATTGGCGGTGATGGATTTAGTGCCACGCAGTTTTACACCCCGAGACATTGAGTTTTTACAAATCATCGCTCGTTGGAGCATGAGTGAATTTGAGCGTAACCGACTCCTGCAAGGGAAACTCAAATCAAGGACTCCCAAGAACACTCCGATATTTTCACTTAATGAGGAACGTAACACCGAGATTAAAATCACCCCACCCACGAAAGATAGCGACTCCCTTTCTACTAAGCAACTGAAACTGGAACTTTTGGGTCAGCTAACTCACGAGTTACGCACGCCCTTAACATCTGTACTCGGTATGGCTAGTGTTTTAGGACGTGAGATTTATGGGCCTTTGACGACTAAGCAGAGAGAATATTTGGAAATTATCCAACACAGTGGTCGGTACTTACTTTCCCTAGTAAACGAAATTACCGAACTAGGAACTATGGATGAAAACTCTACTGTGCTGAATGTAGCTCCTGTGGATATCGAAATGCTGTGTCAACAAGCTATCAATACTCTAGAAGAAGTAGCTAATCGCCGCGAGCAAGATATTCGCCTCTCTATAGAACCGGGACGCAATCGCATTTTACCTTTAGATAAAGACAAGGTGCGGCAAATCCTCTATCACCTAGTTTTCAGTGTGATTCAACTTGCGGCTACAGGTAGCATTGTTCGCATTCATGTCTCTTACAAGGAAGATATGCTCAACATTACTATTTGGGTTTCCCATCCTTGGCTAGGGGACGGCATAACTGAGGTTGATCCCTACTTCCGTCTGAATTCTTTATCGCTGCTGGATCTGACAGGTGAGGTAGCAACTTACAATACTCATACAGACAGTCAAGAGCAATCGGATACTTCATCAGTAGTAGTGGACAATTCTAAAAAATCAAGTGATTCCCACTCAAAATTCTTTGCTAGTAGTTCAGGTATAAATTTAGCTAAATCACATGGAAATCTTTCTCGTGAAAGCTTGGGTCTATTGCTAAGTTGTCAGCTGGCAGAGTTGCACGGTGGACAAATTTTGATTCAAGGTACACCAGAATCAGGATATCGTTATGTGCTTTCTTTGCCACTGCAACTGGCGAGTCCCTCACAAACAATTAACGGTGTCTGATTACAATCTATAGGGAACATCTGACAGGTGATAGTTTATGGGAACTGGGGAGTAGCAATTGGGAAAGAGGTATTTTCATCTATTTGTTGTGTACTAAGTAGATGAAGTGGTTTGGCATTAAAGGTGGTAGCTGATGGCTAAAAATAAGAATGCCATCACCAACAAAGCAATCTCCGTTATTACCTTTTTATAGCCATAGGCATTATGATCAATTCCAAGTTCTGCGTCGGCAGGCTAATTGATCGCAATGTTTTTTATGAATTTAGTCTGGCAACGATTTACTTTATCATCTTTACCGCTCAAAGAATATCTTGCTACCAGTTACGTACATCGTTCTCTGGTAGGACTGTTGAGTTCTTGGCGGCAAACCAGCGTCTTACTCCAGTGGGGAGATGCGATCGCAGCTGCTTTACTGTGCTTAGTATATGGCGTTGCACCTTTTGCTGCGAGTACATTGGTGGGCTTGTTGCTGGTGGCTTGTGTGGGATTTTGGCTGTTGTTGACTTTATCTGATCAAGTCACACCAGCAGATGTCTCGTCAGTCACTCCCATTCACCTGCTGGTATTGCTCTACTGGGTAATCGCCGCAGTCGCAACAGCATTATCGCCAGTGAAAAAGGCGGCGCTTAACGACTTGGGAACGTTGACCTTGTATTTGCTACTATTTGCCCTTTGTGCCAGGGTATTGAGGTCGCCTCGCCTCCGGTCTTGGATTATCATCCTTTACCTGCACGTATCCTTAATTGTCAGTGTATATGGGTTGCGGCAATGGTTTTTTGGAGCCACTGCACTGGCAACTTGGGTTGACCCAGAATCTCCTCTATCTAAGACTACAAGAGTCTACAGTTATTTAGGCAATCCCAACTTATTGGCTGGATACCTCCTACCAGCAGTCATTTTTAGCTTAGTGGCAATTTTTGCATGGCAAAGCTGGCCTAAAAAAGCTCTAGCATTAACAATGTTAATTGTCAATACTTCCTGCCTGATCCTAACTTTTAGTCGTGGCGGTTGGATTGGATTAGTGGTGGCATTTTTGGCTGTGATGGCATTGCTAGTTTATTGGAAAAGCGTGGAAATGCCTCGTTTTTGGCGTACTTGGTCGCTACCGATTGTCCTGGGAGGTTTGATCGGGGTATTGCTACTAGCAGTGATATTTCTAGAGCCAGTTCGCCTGCGGGTGTTCAGTATTTTTGCTGACCGTAAAGATAGCAGTAATAATTTTCGCCGAAATGTGTGGGATGCTGTCTTTGAGATGATTCGCGATCGCCCGATTTTCGGCATCGGCCCCGGTCACAACTCTTTTAATAAAGTTTATCCCCTCTACCAACACCCTCGTTACACTGCTTTGAGTGCTTATTCAATATTGTTTGAAGTAACTGTAGAAACTGGCTTTGTGGGTTTAGCCTGCTTTCTCTGGCTAATAATCGTGACATTTAATGCGGCATTTTTGCAAGTGCGACGATTGCGACAATTGAGAAGTGTAGAAGGATTTTGGTTAATTGGAGCGATCGCTATTTTGTTGGGTATGCTAGCTCACGGCACCGTAGATACTGTCTGGTATCGTCCTGAAGTCAATACCCTCTGGTGGCTCATTGTTGCCTTAATTGCCAGCTATTGGACACCTTTAGCTCAAAACCAGACAAATTCATCTAACTCACAACCAGCAGTAAACTAACATGATTAAGTTGTCAGTTGTTTTTCTACTGAACAACTGACAACTTACATTGATTTTTGCTCCCCTACCAGGGTAGGAAAGGGGTTGGGGGTTAGGTTTGAGATCAAGTCGCACATGGCGTCCGGTGGGTCTGAATCCCCCACTATAAAGATTGCTGGATTCTGGATTCTGAATTCTGAATTCTTCTTCAATAGTTTTTCATTGCCCGTTGAATGTCACGCTGATCGTCGCGTCGTTTCAGGTCTTCTCGCTTATCGTGGAGCTTTTTACCTTTACCAAGGGCTATACTCACTTTTACCCAGCCTCGTTTGAGATACATTTTCAAAGGGATTAAAGTTAAACCCTGCTGTTCTACTTTGCCAATTAGCTTGCGGAGTTCTTGGCGATGCAACAGCAGCTTGCGTGTACGCCGAGGTTCATGATTGAAATATTGTCCACTAGCGGTATAAGGCGAGATATGCACATTAATCAACCATGCTTCACCATTGCGAAGCAAAGCATAGCCATCTTGGAGATTAACTTTACCCGCACGAATCGACTTCACCTCGGTTCCTGTCAATTCAATTCCAGCTTCGTAAGTTTCCAGAATTTCATACAAATAACGGGCTTGACGGTTGTCGCTAATAACTTTGTAACCTTCGTTCTTGTCGCTCATTGATAATTTTGTGTGCTTTAAATGTACCTAAAAAATTATTTGGATTGGCTTGTAAATTATCGGGTGTATCTCATAACCGCTATCACTCCTGAACTGTATATCACTAATTTAGCTTTTCTAAGTTCATAATTAAGAGTTTTCCAGCAAATTTAAGTTATCTGGAGCCATTTAAATTGTTCATTTGCTTTTATTTCGATTTGGCGTGTTACACACTGGGCACGTTGATCTTTTTGATTCCATTCGCTACGAACTTAGGCAAAGCTTTACTTAGCTTTTGGGAAATTATTAATTAAATGAATGGGGAGTGGGGAGTGGGGAAACTAACCCGTCCTCCCTTCTCTACGAGACCTACGCGAACGGCAAGTGTTACAGTGATCCCTTTGACAAGCTCAGGGTAACACCTGTCGAACTGCTCAGGGCATCGCAAGGGGCGAGGCTTAAAACCTGTTTCGGGGTTAGTTTTCTCTTCTGTTCCCTACTCCCTACTCCCTACTCACTACTCCCACCCGAAGGGGTTAGTTAATATTAATTTACACTATGGTCAGCATTTACTCTGCCTTATTGATGAGTTATTACAAATTACAAAGCTCTCTGTGCCTGCCAAGCAGAGGGAGTTAAAGGTGAGTTACACTTCTTGAACCGATCCTAAATATTTAAGATTTTCTTTATAAATTAACCTTGAGACAGTTATTAGCTGGTCATCCTGTCATAGTATGAAAGATAAGAACACTATTCTTGCCTGTGTTCACTGATGGAATATGTAGAAGCAAATTTCTGAGTAAAAAAATGCTAGGGGTGTATTATCCATGCCCTTGACGATCCTTGTAGTGGATGATGATTTGGGCACTCGTCTGTCTGTTAGCGACTATCTTGAACTGTCTGGCTACTCAGTGATCATGGCTAATGACGGTCAAGAGGCTTTGATTATGGTGGATGAGTATCATCCTGATTTGATTGTCACGGATATCGTTATGCCACGGATGAATGGCTATGAACTGGTGCGCCAGGTGCGTCAACAACCAGTGTTTCGTTTATTGCCTGTAATTTTATTAACAGCCCGAACTAAGACCCAGGAAAGAATTCTCGGCTACCAGTCAGGGTGCGATTTATACTTACCCAAGCCTTTTGAACTGGAAGAGTTAGCAGCAGCAATCCGCAATCTTTTGGAGCGATCGCAAATCATTCAATCGGAGTATCGTTTTTCTCATAAAGAGAGTTTGGGCATTTCTACCTCGACAAAAGCGGTGGATGTGCAGAATTCTCTGTCCACTCAAATTCAGAAATCCCATCTGCACTCATCTTTAACTCATAGAGAACAGGAAGTTCTAGAGTTATTGACTCATGGCCTTTCTAATGCCGAAATGGGTCATCAGCTACACCTGAGTCCTCGAACAGTGGAAAAGTACGTTAGCAGTTTATTGAGAAAAACCTCGACCAGCAACCGAGCGGAATTAGTGCGTTTTGCGATGAAGCATGGACTGGTGGAATAAAAGTTAGGAGTTATGAGTTATGAGTTATGAGTTATGAGTTAGAAGTTTTAACTCCTAACTTTTGTCAACAAACCTTCACAAGCATCGATCAGTAAATCAATAACCTGATTAAATCCGTCTTGACCACCGTAATAGGGATCTGGAACTTCCTTTAGGGTGTGTCGAGAGCAAAACTCGCACATCAAACGCACTTTATGCTGATATTGCTTAGTTTGATCAAGAGCGAGGATGTTCTCATAATTTTCTTGATCCATTGCCAAAATCAAATCAAAGTCTTGAAAGTCTGACTTTTGAAACTGGCGTGCGCGACCACGCAATTTAATTCCCAACTTTGTAGCCGCCGCAGCACTCATGCGTCTGTCAGGTGGGCTACCAATATGATAACTAGATGTACCAGCAGAGTCACAGAGGATGTGTTCGCTCAAGCCAGCCTGCTCAATGAGATGATTTATAATGTTTTCTGCCGATGGCGATCGGCAGATGTTACCTAAGCAAACAAATAGCAACTTATAAGGCATAAATACTTCGTTGTCTTTTGTCAATAGTCATTTGTCCTTTGTCCAGTGACTAATGACTAATGACTAATGACTCTTGACTAAAATCCAGGAAGTTCCAACCCACTAGTTAATTCTTCCATACGTTCCCGCATTGTTGCAGTGGACTTGTTGTAGGCTTCTTTCATTGCCACTGTCACGAGATCGGAAAGTACTTCTGCACCTTCCCCTAAAGCATCTGGAGAAATTTCCACTCGCTTGGGTTCTTGGTTCCCACTGACAATCACCTTCACCAAACCACCGCCAGATTCTCCTTGAATCTCCATTTGCTCCAATTCTTCTTGGAGTCGCTTTGCGCCTTCTTGAACTTGCTGCGCTTTCTTAAAAGCTTCGGCCAATTCTTTCATTTTTCCTAAGCCAAAGCCAAATCCCTGTCCTTTTCCTGTCATAATTATTTGTACGCGTGTGCGCTGAATAACAAATCAAATTCAATTATAGATGCGGTAAGTAATTTGCCTGTTTTTTTACCAATAATTAATGCGTCATAGAATCGGGAGTAGGGCATTGGGCATTGGACATTGGACATTGGTTATTTCTCCCTCATCTCCCCCATCTCCCCCACTCCCCACTCCCCACTCCCCACTCCCCACTCCCTACCCACAAGCACCTTGAAACTCTCCGAGCATTTTGACTTCTGGCTCTAAATTAATAGACCAACGTTCTTGTACTTGATGTTGGATGTGGCGAATGAGACAGAAGATATCACTAGCTTTAGCCCCACCACGGTTAACGATAAAATTAGCATGGAGTAGTGCTACTTGTGCCCCACCAATTTGGTAGCCTTTCAGACCAGTTTGTTCAATTAACCAACCAGCACTGTAAGGTTTGGGATTGCGGAACACACTGCCACAACTGGGGAAGTTGTATGGTTGGGTGCTTAACCGATGCTTTTTGTGTTGTTTGGTGATTGCCACAACTTTTGCTGGGTCAGTACCTGGCGTGAGTTGTAAGGTGGCTTGGGTGACTATGCGATCGCCACCTTGCAATAATGAAGTCCGGTAGCTATAACCTAACTGTTCCGGGGTCAGAGTTTCTAGCGTCCCATCGGGTGAAAGTACCTGGGCGCTAACTAACATATCTGCGATACAGCTATTATGTGCCCCGGCATTCATCACCACGGCACCTCCAGCTGTTCCAGGGATACCAACAGCCCACTCCAATCCTTGCCAGCCTAATTCTGCTGCTGCCCATGCCAAGCTGGGAATTGATTCTCCCGCAGCAACGGTTAATTGACCTGTCTCCGGGTCAAAGTAGCTGAAGCGGAGATGACGAGTCGCAATCACTAAACCTGTTATACCGCGATCGCTCACCAGCAAGTTAGAACCTGCTCCTAGTGTTGTCACCTTTAAATCACGTTCTTTTGCGTATTTAAGACTTGCTTGCAGTGCTTCTAAGTTTCGGGGGGCAACATATAAATCAGCTGCTCCCCCAACTCTATAGGAAGTAAACGCTGACAAGGAAGCCTGGGGCTTGATCGCACAATCAGTATTGGGTAAGCAAATTACTTCACTATCTACCGAATTAGTTGTTTGGTGTTTCTTTGTATTCAAAGCAGAAACTGTGCAGACGTTTCCAGCTGCCTGGGAAATTGTCATCTTTACTTTATATTGGTAAAATTTTTACATTTATTTACCGCAAAGATACGGTAATAGAGTTAACTTATGGAACCGTTGCTAGACGGGCGCTTTGCTCAGAAATAAAACTTCGCAAAGTCTCCACTTAAGATGTGGCTTTAGCAGGTTCGCAAAGTGTCGTAATTACTTCAGGAATCACCTGATTCAAGTTCCCAGCCCCCAAAAACAGCGCCAAGTCTCCTCGGCGTAGTGTTTGTAGCAGGTACTCATACACTGAGGGTAAAGTTGGTTGATAAACTACCTGCGAATGATGTTTAGCAATCTCCGCCGCTAGATGTTCACCACTAATTTGTCCTAAATTAGGTTCACCTGCACTGTAAATATCAGTCAGCACCACCAAATCAGCATGGGTAAAGGACTCGGCAAATTCTTCTAAAAAGGTCAGTGTCCGGCTATAGCGATGGGGTTGGAAGATGGCAACCACTCTTTGCCCTGGTCTTGCTTGTAAACGGGCTGCGGCGAGAGTAGCGCGAATCTCACTGGGATGATGAGCATAGTCATCAATGAAGGTAATGCCATTGACTTCACCCCGGAACTCAAAGCGGCGTCTTGCTCCTTCAAAAGTGGCGATACCTTTGGCAATTTCTCCAAATTCCAAGCCCAAGACGCGACCAACAGCCACTGCTGCTAGGGCATTGCTGAGATTGTGCCGACTGAGCAGCCGCAACTTCAACACGCCCAAAGCTTTGCCTCTTTCCCAAACTAAAGCCGTGGTGCCATCAGCGCGATAATCAATATTGGTGACGGTATAATCAGCGTCTGTATCTGAGTGTAAGCTGTAGCTGATTGTGGGTTGCAAGCGATCGCGGACTGTAGCACAGTCAATACTACCTATTAACGTTTTACAACCCTTAGCAAATGTCTGGAAGATGTCAATTACTTCTTCCAATGTATCGTAATGGTCAGGATGATCGAGTTCAATATTGGTGATGATGCCAATCTCTGGAGCGTGTTTTACCAAGGAACCATCAGATTCATCTGCTTCGGCTACCAAATATTGGCTTTGTCCTAATCGAGCATTACCTTCCCATGCATTGACTTCGCCACCTACTAAAATCGTTGGGTCTAAACCAGCTTGCAGAAGCATATAGCCAATCATACTACTGGTTGTAGTTTTGCCGTGTGTTCCTGCCACTGCAATACTGTAGTAATCGGCAATTAAGGCGGCTAGTACATCTGAACGATGTAAAATTGGACAACCTAATTCCAGCGCTGCTTTGTATTCTAAATTATTCGTGTTAATTGCTGTTGAACAAATGACTTGAGGCAGTTTTGACTTACTATCAGTAGGTAATTGTTCTTGTGAATTTAATACTACTGCATTCGCCAATACCTGAGGGCGAAAGAATTCGAGATTGCTTGCCTCTTGTCTATCAAAAATATAAGCACCGATAGATTCCAACTTGTGCGTAATGTGGTTTGCACGAAGATCCGAACCTGATACTGGAAATTGACGCTTGGCGAGAACGTATGCCAGAGCAGACATACCTATACCACCGATGCCAATGAAATGAAATGGTCTACCACTAAAATCTACAGAATTAGTCATTTATTGCTCCTCTTACACCACACCACACCATAATCACAAATGACACGCGTATCATAACAGGAATTTGATTTTTACCGTAACTGCTCCTATATGATGTTTATGTTTGATGCCCGAAGGATGTTTCCGCTCTGGCTTTCCTTGTTCAGAATGATTTTACCTTGGTTGAAGGTTTTTGCTATTTTTGAACTGTTCTTAAGATTATTCTGAAAATTTTGGCCGCATCGGGAAAGAAATTCTTGTAATGTCAAATACATATTTTTGGCTACCTTACTGGAATTGGCTACATAATACATTGTTTAGTGAAACTAATTTGAAATTGCATCAAGTCTAAGCGTGAATTGAGTACAATAGTACATTGGTAATGAAACTATTTTTCAATTGCATAAAACCCAGGCATAACTGGATGCAACAACTTGCACTTTTTGGTGGCACATTTGATCCAATTCATTGGGGACACCTGCTCGTAGGCGAGACAGCTTTGCATCAAGTATCCCTTGAAAAGGTCATTTGGGTGCCATCTCTAAATCCTCCTCACAAAGAAGCAGCTTTGTTTGAGCATCGTGTCCAAATGCTGCAATTAGGCATAAAAGATAACCCAGCGTTTACTGTCTCACTAGTGGAGGCAAATCGCTCTGGGACTTCCTATGCCATTAACACCCTGTTAGACTTATCTGCTTCTTATCCAAATACTCACTGGTACTGGATTATGGGCTTGGATGCTTTCCAAACCTTACCTCGTTGGTACCGTGGACACGAACTAGCACAAATGTGTGATTGGTTAATCGCACCCCGACTGCTAGGTGGTGAGACTATAACTCAAAGCAAATTAATCTGCAAGCAAGTGGAGGAAAAAATCAGGGAGCAGTCATATACCATTCACTGGCAACTCTTGGATATACCTTTAGTAGGAGTTTCGTCAAGTCTAATTCGCAAATTTTGCGGCGAACACCAGTCAATTCGTTATTTAGTCCCGGAATCGGTTAGATCATATATCACTAACAACAACCTCTACTCCCACAAATCTGAATAAATTATGTGTTTTTTTATTGATCTAACAGTTTATGGTTAAGAGTCCTTCCCCCCTTTGCGATATGATTGGGGTCAACGATATCAACATATAAGCATAAATACAGAGGGCAAGACACTGTGATTAGAGTTGCAATCAACGGTTTCGGGCGGATTGGACGTAACTTTGCGCGTTGTTGGGTGGGTAGAGAGAATAGTAAAATCGATCTTGTCGCTATTAATGACACGTCAGACCCTAGAACCAATGCTCACCTGCTGAAGTATGACTCAATGCTAGGCAAGATCAAGGGTGCTGAGATTAGTGCCGATGATAACTCGATCATCGTTAACGGTAAGACCATTAAGTGCGTATCCGATCGCAACCCAGAAAAATTGCCCTGGAAAGATTGGGGAATTGACCTAATTATCGAAGCAACCGGGGTGTTTACTAGCAAAGAAGGAGCGCTCAAGCATGTGAATGCTGGAGCCAAGAAAGTTCTGATTACCGCTCCTGGTAAAAACGAGGATGGCACTTTTGTGATTGGTGTGAATCATCACGATTATGACCACAACATACACCACATTATCAGTAACGCTAGCTGTACAACCAATTGCTTGGCACCGATCGCCAAGGTGTTGAACGATAAGTTCGGCATCATTAAAGGTACGATGACCACCACCCATAGTTATACAGGCGATCAGCGCTTGCTAGACGCTTCTCACCGGGATTTGCGACGGGCGAGGGCAGCAGCGATAAATATTGTACCCACTTCCACTGGTGCAGCAAAAGCCGTAGCGCTGGTAATCCCAGAGCTTAGAGGCAAGCTAAATGGCGTTGCCTTGCGTGTACCTACCCCGAACGTCTCAATGGTAGATTTCGTAGTTCAGGTTGAGAAGCGTACTATTACTGAAGAAGTTAACCAAGCTCTCAAAGATGCTGCTGAAGGTCCACTCAAAGGCATTTTGGATTATAGCGAACTAGAATTAGTATCTTCCGATTATCAAGGTCATGATGCTTCTTCGATTGTCGATGGCAACTTGACTTTTGTCTTAGGTAATGACCTAGTGAAAGTTATGGCGTGGTATGACAACGAGTGGGGTTACAGCCAACGAGTTTTGGATTTGGCGGAATTGGTAGCCGAGAAGTGGCAATAATTAGTCATTAGTCATTAGTCATTAGTCATTAGTCATTAGTCATTAGTCATTAGTCATTAGTCATTAGTCATTAGAAAAATGACAAAGGACAAAGGACTATTGACCAAAGTGTTGAAATCCCTGGCTAAGACTCAGAACTTGGTCAGGAAATTTTTTTTGTTCGTCGTGCAATAATACTGTTGTTCCGGCTGTAATCCTGCCCACGATCGCAGCACCTTCACCAAGATGTTGCACTAAGGCTGATGCTAACTCTTGTGGTAAGCACAGCACTAATTCAAAGTCTTCGCCACCGTATAGAGCATATTCTAGTACTTGCTCTGGTGTCAGCCAATGGTTAAAAGTTTTTGGTACTGGAATTTGTCTGCGTTCTAGAACAGCGCCAACACCACTAGCGCGGCAAATTTGGATAATCGCATCTGCCAAACCATCACTGCTATCCATACCAGAAATGGGCATTGGGCATTGGGCATTGGGCATTGGGCATGGGGATGCTAAGATTTTCCAGAGGATTGGTAAGACATCTAATCGTGGCTGTGGGCGTTGGTGTGCGCGGATTAGAGCCGTGCGTTCTGCATCTTTGAGGTTTTTTCCTAATTCGGGATGCAAGAGCAGTTCTAAGCCAGCTCTTGAGGCTCCATGAACACCTGTAACGACGATCGCATCTCCGACAACAGCAGCAGAACGGCGGATAATTTGACTAGGGTGAACTTGACCAAAAGCGGTAATTGCCAGAGTCGTCACAGGCGATCGCACAATATCACCCCCAACAATTGAAGTATTGTATTTTTGCAGGCATTCTGTCATTCCCTGGTATAGTCGCTCAACCCAACTCACCCTAACTTCACCGGGAAGTCCCAACCCGACGGTGATTCCCAATGGGGAAGCGCCCATTGCCGCTAAATCTGATAAATTAGCAGCAGCAGATCGCCAACCAGCATCTTCTGGGGAAGTGGTAACATCGCTAAAATGTACGCCATCAACCAGCACATCTGTAGTTACTACCAAAGATTGCTCTGGTGCAGTCACAAGAACTGCTGCATCATCCCCAATAATTTCTGGAGGACAGAAGCGCTGTAATCTTTCTAAAAGACCTTGTTCACCAATGTCTTTTACTTGTAGAGAAGATAACTCACTGTTCATTGGGCATTGGGCATTGGGCATTGGCATTGGGCATTGGGCATTGGGCATTGGCATTGGGCATTGGGCATTGGGCATTGGGCATTTCTCCCCCTGCTCCTTTATCTGTCTCATTTCCCTAGCTTTACGATTTAAGATATGGGTATCGTTTAGGAGACAGTTGGGATGGTCAGTACACCAGTAACCAGCATCACCTTTGAGGAGTACTTAACCTATGATGATGGCAGTGATTTCCATTATGAACTGGTGGATGGCAAGCTAGAGCTAATGAATCCACCGACTATTCAACATTTCCTGATTGTCGATTTTTTGGATACTGCCTTGAAAGCAGAAATCAAACGTTGTAACTCTACTTCGCTGTGTTTTCGGGAAAGTGGGGTGAGAACGGGTAGAAATAAATCTAGGTTGACTGATTTGTGTGTAGTGACACTGGAGCAAGCTAGAGAATTATTGAATGCCTCAGCAGTATTTGAGTCACCCCCGTTACTAATTATCGAGGTAGTCAGTACCAGAATCGGTGAAGCGGGATTATCGCCATAAGCGATCTGAATATGCGGCCTTAGAGGTTCCTGAATATTGGATTGTAGACCCACTGGAAGCAAAAATTTCAGTGTTACTACTGGAAGATGGATTTTATGAAGAAACAGTTTTTACAGTCAATCAGCAAATTATATCGCGGACTTTTCCCGAATTAGCGATACCTGCGGCACACTTCGTAAACGCAGTTGATCGGGTGTTCACCGCCGGGAATCTGAGTTAGGAGAGTTAGGAGCGCGTAGGGGCAATTCATGAATTGCCCCTAGGAAAGATATGGGTTCTCCGACCACACATACTTTGGCTTTATTGTCAATGGGTAAGTCATAGCAAAGATTACCAGCGATTAATACTATGCAGCATTCACACTCAAATTCACCTGCACAAGGACATCGTTGTAATCTTTATCGCCACCATTTGGTAAATCCTCAAAACCAAAGGTGTTATTCCCTAATAGGCGAATGTGATCTACTTTATCTGAGTTAGCGCCCAAGAATGGGAAGTAAACCTTCGGATCGTTGGCATCGCTATCGAGAATGGCATCGGGTCTACCATTAACAATAATAAATGGCGCAAAGATAGAACCTGGCTGGAAAGTTCCTGTGTAATTTGCTGTACCTTGTTGATTCACTGTCAAGTCAATGCCTGGAACACGCCCATGCACGGCGGCTTGGCTATAGCCAGCCTGTCCAACGAGAATATCTGCTTTACCATCGCCGTTGGTGTCAATGCCACCATTCTGATCAGCTACCTGATAAAAGCCCACATAGCTGTCGTAGGATGCTTCTCTCTTAACTGTAAAGCTAGCTGTTACCAATTGTGTCACAGTCCGTAAATCAATTACTTCGCCAACTTGGTTAACCAAGTAACGCGCTATGGCAAAGTCATAATTTGTCCCGTTATTGCTTTCTCCAGCTACGAGAATCTTGCCGTCAGGTTGTACGGTGAGACTGTAGCCAGAGTCATTATTGCTGGCAAAGTCGGTTGTTACCTTACCAGTAGTGTTAAAGCTGGTGTCGAGACTGCCATTGCTGTTGTAACGCGCTATGGCAAAGTCAAAATTTGTCCCGTTATCGCTATCTCCAGCTACGAGAATCTTACCGTCAGGTTGCACAGTGAGACTGTAGCCAGAGTCATTATTATTACTGGCAAAGTCGGTTGTTACCTTACCAGTAGTGTTAAAACTGGTGTCGAGACTACCATTGCTGTTGTAACGCGCTATGGCAAAGTCATTATTTATGCCGTTATCGCTACCTCCCGCCACGAGAATCTTGTCGTCAGGTTGTACGGTGATACTGTAGGCAGAGTCATTATTACTGGCAAAGTCGGTAGTTACCTTGCCAGTAATGTTAAAACTGGTGTCGAGACTGCCATTGCTGTTGTAACGCACTATGGCAAAGTCATTATTTATGTCGTTATCGCTACCTCCCGCCACGAGAATCTTGCCGTCAGGTTGCACGGTGATACTGTTGCCAAAGTCATTACCGTTAGTAAAGTTGGTAGTTAGCTTACCAGTAGTGTTGAAGCTGGTGTCGAGACTGCCATTACTGTTGTAACGCACTATGGCAAAGTCATAATTTGTCCCGTTATAGCTACCTCCCGCCACGAGAATCTTGCCGTCAGGTTGTACGGTGATACTGGAGCCATAGTCATTACTACTGTTAGTAAAGTCGGTTGTTATCTTGCCAGTAATGTTGAAGCTAGTGTCGAGTGTGCCATTGCTGTTGTAACGCGCTATGGCAAAGTCATTATTTGTCCTGTTATAGCTATCTCCCGCTACGAGAATCTTGCCGTCAGGTTGTACGGTGATACTGGAGCCATAGTCATTACTGTTAGTAAAGTCGGTTGTTACCTTGCCAGTAATGTTGAAGCTGGTGTCGAGTGTGCCATTGCTGTTGTAACGTACTATGGCAAAGTCACTATTTGTCCCGTTGCTACCTCCCGCCACGAGAATTTTGCCGTCAGGTTGCACGGTGATACTCTTGCCATAGTCATTATCCCTGGCAAAGTCGGTTGTTACCTTGCCAGTAGTGTTGAAACTGGTGTCAAGCATTACTACACCTAGTACTGAAGCGTAGGCTGTGATTACTTCTGGCTCAAATGCCAGAGTCGGAACAATTGCCCCCGTAGAAACCTCCAGTTCCCAGTCACCACCTAATGCAGTACTCCCCGTTAAGTCGTCAGATGCCGCTACTACTGCACCTGTTAATTCACTCAGGCGCTGTACAAATGCTTTACCTTGCTCTGTTTGCCCGACTTCGCAACCATACAAGAGCAGTTGTGCATCTGCACTCAAAACATTTGCCCAGTCCATGAGTTGCCAAGCATAACGGTTGAGGGTTTCGTGGCTGAGTTGACTGTTCCCCAGGTAGACTTGCCCTGGTGCGCCGTGAGAAACAATGTGTAGGCTGTTGATTAACCCATGAGTTGCCAACACTTGGCTAATTTGTTCAATGCCATTTTGGTCGGCATCTAAGACGATAACAGTCGTGTTGGGCAAGACACCTGCTACCAGATTTTGGTAGTTCTCAACCTGTGGGTCGATGAAAACTAGGCGAGTAGGAGGTGTGTACTTATGCAAGTCTTGAGTTGGCTCTTTTGCGATCGCGCTCAGGATGGTGTCTGACATAATTACTGTTATAGTTTTTTCTTTGCAGTCGTTGCGTGCTATATCCTGGAAATCACGTAGAAGCAGGATTTTTTTGGCATAGCAGAGAAGTAAACCATTAAACTTATATAAAAAACTAATAGTTGACTCCAGTAAATTCACTGATTTAACATTGGCTCGACAAAATTTATCCAAAGGACTTGCCTACTCTAACTCTTGCCATTTTTTAACTCGTCGAACTGATGTTAAAAAGCTTATTTTTCGTTGTCACTCTCTCTCCTACGAGGCTACGGTTTACACACACGTCTCTCTTGACGCAATTTACGGTTTGTCGAATAGCCAAAGAAACCTCACCCTGGTTCTGCGTAGCAAAACCAGGGTGAGGTTTTTGTTTTGTTTTAGGTAATTCGATGACTTATGTGTAGACCCTAGCCCTTTTAGGGGAGCAGTTGGGGGTTAGGTTTGAGAGAAAGTCGCACACGGACTGAGTTATTGACACTCTCAGGTCTGAAGACACTGAGATTCTTAGTTCATCGACGTACCTTAAAATCATCCATCCTTTCGGCAATACTTAAACCTGAAACCCGTTTATTAAACAAGGTTTCTAGTCTAATTTGGTTGACCCCAGTGGGTTTCATCTCCCTAAGCGTTAGAGAATTGTTTCTCTAGTTCCCGTATGCCCTACGGTACTTTGTTCAATCAATAAATAGTGTTGTTTACTGGTTTGGGTGCGCGTTGGCATCCTAGCTTTTATTTATCGTGGTGTTTTCGCTACCCACTATCCATTATTTTTTCCTAGCCAGTCGTTTTGGGGTTGGTTATCCATTTGAGAAGCGCGGTTATTCTACCTGTGGCATAACTATATTATTCCACGCCCCGTACCAAAAATTAATTCTGAAAGCGGTTAAAACCTTACGAGTCGCTTAATCTGGGCACTAAAGTGACTGAGCTTTACGCTTACCGGCTAGTTTGTAATTGTTCTCCCCCTGCTCTCTTCTTATGCTGCTTGCGGCTCAACCAGATTTTCTATTCCTTGAACCACTGTTGCCGATTCAATTTTGTCACCCGCCTTCAGTTTATCCAAAACTTCTTTGCCTTCGGTGAGATAGCCAAAAACGGCATAACGACCATCCAATAGGTTGCGTCCGGCGGGGGTGAGTTCTGGTTCAAACAGAAAGAAGAAAAATTGTGATGAACCACCATTCACTTCACTTTCAGGACGAGCCATCACCACTGCACCAAAGGCAGAGAAAGGTAGAACTGGCATATCAATGTAACGACCAGCTTCTTCGAGAGTAATGCCATAAGTAGGTGCTTTATCGCCCTTAACTAAGACTTCTAAGGGAATAGCGCGATATTTGCCCGTTGTTGGGTCAATGAAACCCACGTCTTTTCCAGCAGGATCTCCAGTTTGGAGAAAGTAAGATTCTTCAGAACGGGTAAATTCTAAGCCATTATAAAAACCCCTCTGTACCAAATCTACAAAATTCCCAGCAGTGACAGGGGCGCTGTAACCGTCTACTACAAGAGTCAAATCGCCTTTATTAGTTTTGAATTCTACAGTGGCACGACCTTTAAGTTGCGGCAGATTACTGTACTCAGTAGGCACTTCAAAGGGGAATTGTTTCACCATTGACTCTTCTAGCTGAGTGACGAGATTCAGCACTTTACCTCTATCTTGCAGAATTTGTTCTTTATCTTTGCTGTCCGCCAATTCTTGCAGTTTACCCACCCCAGATTTCAACTCGTTAATCCAAGCTTCGGCTTGGGGTTGGCGTTCTTCGGGAACGCTTGTTAAGATTTGGGAGGGTTTATCAAGAATGCGGGATGCTTTGCTGATGTCTTTGGAAATAGCACCCCAACGCCGATTCGCCCGCAGTTGGGCAGAAATGTCTTCTAAACTGGCTTGTAGTTCCCGCACAGGTTTGTTATCTATCGGGAGTGCATACCGCAACAGAGCGTTGCCGTCGGTAATTGCATTGCCAGCTGGCAGCGCGGCACTACTGGAGGGAGTCCACCCAGATGTAGTTATGCCTAAAAATATTGTTACCAGCAGTATTGCCATTAGGCTGTTCTTCAGCCACGATTTTAATAAGTTAAACATGGGATAACTCAAATGCAGCATTGAATTGTTGACTGGACGTAACCCATCAATAATCTTCCCACAGTATGAGTGCTGAGTGGGGAGTGGGGAGTGGGCAGTGGGGAGTGGGGGAATGAGGAGGATGAGGGAGATGAGGGAGATGAGGAAGCAGGGAGAGACAAGGGGGACAAGGAGAATAACCAATGCCCAATGCTCAATGCCCAATGCTCAATGCCCAATGCCCAATGCCCAATGCCAAATGCCAAATGACTAAATAGCTAATTACTCCGCTTGAAGGGTACAATAAATGCCGATTGTCTTCCAAAATTTGAAAGTTTCATGATCTCCAGTAACGATTTTCGACCTGGTGTTTCAATTGTCTTAGACGGGACTGTATGGCGAGTGATCGAATTCCTCCACGTTAAGCCAGGCAAAGGTTCCGCCTTTGTCAGAACCAAACTGAGAAATGTCCAAAGCGGGAGCGTGATGGAAAAAACGTTCCGAGCCGGGGAAACACTACCGCAAGCCACTCTAGAAAAAAGCACGATGCAACATACCTATAAAGAGGGCGATGAGTTTGTCTTTATGGATATGGAAACATACGAAGAAGGCAGATTGACCCGCGCACAAATTGGCGATCGCGTCAAATATCTCAAGGAAGGTATGGAAGCCGAAGTTATTCGGTGGGGCGAACAGGTGCTGGGAGTAGAATTGCCTAAGTCTGTGACTCTGGAAGTTGTACAAACAGATCCAGGTATAAAAGGTGACACTGCTACAGGTGGATCAAAGCCAGCAACTCTGGAAACTGGTGCTGTTGTGATGGTTCCTTTGTTTATCACTCAAGGAGAACGCATCCGAATTGATACTCAGGAAGATAAATATATCAGCAGGGAATAACTTTCATCTCGACTGAGATGTTTGCCTCCGATTTAAATCCCTACATAGGGATTAAATCCCTGCCACACTTAAGATGCTAATTTACGGATAGGTCGAGGTAATAAAAACTGTGCCATTGGACTTTAATGAAATCCGCCAACTACTGGCAACTATCGCCCAAACAGATATTGCAGAAGTTACGCTCAAAAGCAATGACTTTGAACTCACAGTCCGTAAGGCTGTGAGTATTAGCAATCAGATGTTGTCGGCAGGTCAAGCGACCTTGGGCGGTGTGGTAGGTTCGGGCTTGACGTCGGGTTCATCTTTGGGAAACCAGGGGGTCGCAAGTCAAGTAACGGAGGTGGCCACAGGTCGCGTGTTTGATAATGCTGGAACTGGCACACAATTACAGTTGTCAGTAAATGCCCCCTCAACCATTGACCAGAGATTAGTAGAAGTGCCTTCCCCAATGGTAGGAACGTTTTATCGCGCTCCTGCGCCGGGGGAAGCGGCATTTGTGGAAGTGGGCGATCGCATCCGCAAGGGTCAAACAGTCTGTATCATTGAGGCGATGAAGCTGATGAATGAAATCGAAGCCGAAGTCTCCGGCCAAGTGATGGAAATTCTTCTCCAAAATGGTGATGCTGTAGAATATGGTCAACCTTTGATGCGAATTAACCCTGATTAAGTATTAATGTATATATGAAGTGAGTCATCGTTAAAGAAGAATTCAGAATCCAGAATTCAGAATTCAGAATTCAGAATAAGAAAGTATAGGATTTAGACCCGCCACTCGGACTCTAATTTATACTGAATTCTGAGGACTGAACGCCAGTTGCTCCACTTGGGGAAACCCCTGTCCCCGCACTGGCTCCTCCTGAATTCTTTCTTGTTAAAACTTTCAGTCCTTGCGGGTTAATCCTGATGAAACAAACGTTGCCTTTACCACCAGAAGTGGTGCAACAAGTAGCTGAATACTTCAGCCTGTTAAGCGAGCCAATGCGCCTGCGGCTGCTACACTTATTACGGGATGAAGAAAAATGCGTGCAAGAGTTGGTAGAGGCAACACAAACTTCTCAGGCAAATGTGTCAAAACACCTGAAGGTAATGTGGCAAGCAGGCATCCTTAGCCGCCGTAGTGAAGGAACTTGCGCCTATTACCGGGTGGAAGATGAAATGATTTTTGATTTGTGTAATCGGGTTTGCGATCGCCTTGCCACAAGGTTAGAACAGCAAGCCCGTAATTTTCGTGTGTTAAATAGCAATCGTTAGGTCAGTTGTCATTTGTCCTTTGTCCTTTGTCCAAAACTAATGACTAATGACCAATGACCAATGACTAATGACTAAAGCGGATAATCTTTCTGAAACTGTTCACGAGTTAGCGGTTGTTGTAACTCTACACCCTCACCGCCTAAAACTTCCAACGGCTTGCCGTTCACGTCAATGTACACCTTGGCTTTTGGATTTAAACTTGTCGCAGTATAAACAACTTGTCCCACGCGACCCATCATTGAAGTGCTACCACCACCACTGGTAAAATCTTCAGATAAATTAACGTGAACTTCATCATTTTCCGCTTTCAACCCCAACAGTTTGGTTGCTTTGGGGATAGTTGTAGTCGTTGTTGAATCTGTCCCTGCTGTTGGGCCTGCTAACAAACTTTGGAAAGCTGCTTCTAAAGCCTGGTTGGGCTGTACAGAAGCGACTTTAACAGGCTGGGGAACCAAAGCAATATTTTTGTCCTTTGATGTGAGCCAATAAACGTTAGCAGTTTGCTCATTTGGCTGCTTAGTTGATGGCTGTGCTGGCTGAACGATTCGCGCAGAGGGATTTGACGGCGTGGGAGTATTGCTGGAGTGTGAAGTAAACCAAGCCACGCCGCCACCCACCGCTACAACAGCTGCTGAGACGGCTGCAATTACGCCTGAAGAAATACGATTAGATCCTTGTTGGTCTTTCATGTTCAAAATCTTCCTGACTGAGGGCTGATATAGTAGTTATGTGAGGAGCAGCCTGGTTAAAGACGATACTTACAAGTAGAGAGGTTCCCACAACCTGGAGGAGGCTTGATGCATCAAAATGCAATTATTTTTAATTGTGCAAGTCCCTGATACAATTTTAGAATTTTTACTTCTAGTCCGTCACCTACCAAATTATGTAAATTTTGGGGAGTGGGGAATCTGACTTTTCACTCTTATCTGAAAAACCTCACTTCTATTTCTCTCTCCTTTTAGGAGAGAGAAATAGAATTTTTCCCCTTCGCGTCGCGGGAAAGAGGTTTTTCGTGGGCTTTTCCACATGACCCGAATTGTCAGGTGGGGAATGGGAAATTTTCTACTCCCTACTCCCTTCTATTGCTTCGGTAATCCACTGTTTTAGTGTTGTTGTAACTTCATCAATGACAATTTCTTGCGATTTACGGGTGGCTCTTTCTACAACTTCGACTTTGCCATTAGCGATCGCACGTCCGGTTACAATTCTATAAGGTATGCCAATCAAGTCAGCATCTTTAAATTTGACTCCAGCACGTTCATCGCGGTCATCGAGTAGGGTTTCAATTCCCGCTTGATTGAGTTCTGTGTAAAGTTTTTGGGCGATTTCAACTTGTTGAGCATCCTTAATGTTAGGAATTGTGACGATCGCGTGGTAGGGTGCGATCGCAACTGGCCAAATAATCCCATCTTTATCATAAGATTGCTCTACGGCAGCTTGTGCCAATCGTGACACGCCTACACCAAAACAACCCATAAATAGCGGCTTTTCTTCACCCTGTTCGTTGGTATAAGTTGCTCCCATCGCTTGGGAGTATTTAGTGCCTAATTGGAAGATGTGACCTGCTTCAATTCCACGGGTGCTTGCAAGAGTTTGTTCTGGGTTATGGATGGCGCGATCGCCTGGTCTGGCTTTACGTATATCTACTACGCCGTTTGGTAAATCAAATTGCTTACCCCAATTTGCACCAACTACGTGATAACCAGCTTCATTCGCGCCTGTAACAAAGTTTTTTAAATCAACGGCTGTTTGATCCACTAAGCGCAAAAACTTGGGATGAATCTGTTTATTAGCGGTAATATACTCATCGGCGATGTCTGGCGCAATGTAGCCTAAAGGTAGAGATTTCGCTGTCCATGCTTGCTGGGCTTCTAGATTTGGTACATTCAAACTAATAATAGTTTTAGCACCATACTCAGAAGCTAGTTTGGTCAACTCATTTTGCAACTTGACTTCATTAACTTCCTGATCGCCTCGGATGCTCACCAGAACTAACACGGTTATACCATTATCATAAACTGTCTGATAAAGGACATTTTTCACTAATTGAGTGGGAGAACAGTTGAGGAGTTGACAGACCTTTTCGATAGTTTCTGTTCCAGGTGTATCGCGTTTCTCATAGCTTGTAAACCGTGAGGCTTCAATATCAATTGGTAAAGAAACAGCCTTTTCTACGTTAGCGGCGTATTTACCATCATCAGTGTAGAGAACTTCATCTTCACCAGCTTCCGCCAAAATCATAAATTCTGTGGAACCTGAACCACCAATTGCACCAGAATCAGCTTCCACTGCCCGAAAAGCTAAACCAGAACGCCGTAGGATATTGCTGTAAGCTTTATACATATCCTGGTAAGTTTCTTTGAGGCTGGCTTCATCGGCATGGAAAGAGTAGCCGTCCTTCATGATAAACTCTCGTCCGCGCATCAAACCAAAGCGGGGACGAATTTCATCGCGGAATTTGGTTTGAATTTGGTAGAGGTGTAGTGGTAGCTGGCGATAAGAGCGAATCATATCACGAGCGATCGCTGTAATTACTTCTTCATGAGTTGGGCCTAATCCTAATTGTTGATCACGGCGATCAATTAGGGAAAACATAATCCCTTCAGCTTTCGTGTAAGTGTCCCAGCGTCCCGATTCTTTCCATAAATCAGCTGGTTGTAATTGTGGCAAAAGACATTCTTGTGCGCCTGTAGCGTTCATTTCTTCCCGCACAATCTGAGAAACTTTTTGCAGTACCCGCCACATCAAAGGTAAATAAGCATAAATACCGCTACCGATGCGACGAATGTAGCCTGCACGGAGTAATAATTTATGGCTGGGAATCTCAGCATCAGCCGGATCATCCCGCAGTGTAACAAATAACATTTGTGAAAGCCGCATCGTTTATTCCCTTTCCAGAATCTCTAATTTGTTTGTGACATCTCTCCGACCTAAAGGTACAAAGCTTCTAAAAATCACTTTTTAGATTTCCTAGTTGTTCCCTTTCGACTGCGCTCAATGCGAGAAAGAGCGGGATTTCGACTTTGACCTAGATTGAGACATCTCAATCCCCGGCAAACCGTCTGCATAGGCGTTTTGGATTCCGACGTGTCCCGCCGTACTAATGAGAGCTATCCCTCTATTTCTAATTATTTGACCGCTAGCCACATCTCGATCAGTGAGATACCCACATTCACAACGATGCACCCTAACGCTCAAATCTTTCCTAACTTGGACACCACACTCAGGACACTGTTGCGAAGTCCCCTTGGCGCTAACTTCACCAAAGAATTTCCCGCGCTTCCAACACACATACTTGGTAATAGTTCGGAATTGTCCAAAACCAGCGTCAAGTATGTGTTTGCCAAGCATCCCTTTTGCAAGAGTCCGGTAATCCAGGTCTTCCATGAAGACCATATCACCAGCATCACAAAGGGCATGAGCTTGTTTAAAGTGGAAATCTTTACGCCTATTATCAATTGTGTGGTGTACTCTTGCAACAAGGATGCGCTGCTTCTCGTAATTTTTAGAGTGCTTCTTTTTTCTAGAAAGTCTGCGTTGCAGCAATTTCAGCTTGCTTTGCATAACTTTAAGAAACTTGGGCGACTTCACAAGAATTCCGTCACTGGTTGCCAAAAACTTAGTAAACTCAACGAGGTTGTCACCAACCCCGTTGGTCTTCAAAACCGTGCATGAAACTTTCACCTCACACGGCTCCTCAATAATTTGGTGCTTGTTACGCATACCTCATTACCCATTTATCCGCGACTTTTTCAAGTTTTCTGGTGGGCTTAGGCTTGGCGCTATTACAGCCAGATTTTGTGCCAGGACTGCCATCATTGGCTGTCTTTGTGTCGTGGCAATGTCGGTGCAGGAGTTGCAAATTGTCGTAAATATCCTTACCACCTTGCGATTTAGGGATTTTATGGTCAACTTCTAACACATCGTTTTCGCGGAAGAACATTTCGCAGTGGGTACACTTCCCTTTTTGCTTTTTCAGAAGTTTCGACACCTTACTCGCCCTGTGGCGTACCCTCAGATGTTGGAAACAACTGCTTGTTGTCCATCACTCCCGCTTTTAACCAAGAACGAACTTGTCGGCGGATGGTGGGGAATGTATTTAATTTTCTTAGCAGCGCTTCTTGGTCGATACGGTCAAAACATTTGGCAATATCCGCGTCTAGCACGTATTTCGGTTTTACCCTAATTGCCAAGAAAATTGCTTCTATCGCATCATGGCATGAGCGTCCGGCTCTGAACCCATAACTGTTAGGTTCAAATCGCGCTTCCCATTCTGGCTCCAGTGCCAGTTTGACTAGCGCTTGCAAGGCTCGGTCTTTCATTGTAGGTATACCCAAAGGTCGCTTCTCTTCCGTTCCAGGCTTAGGAATCCATACCCGTCTGGTTGGGCTGACCTTTGTACACAGGTTTAAATTTCCAGTGAGTTCTGCACGTTGCTTTGGAGTCAGCGATTTTACGCCGTCTACACCAGCCGTCTTTTTCCCCTGGTTATCCTGGGTGACTCTACGAACCGATAAGGCTCTTGCTGACCAAGACTTCATCAGCGTCTTTTGGAGTCTGCGATATGCTTTCACATCACCACGGGCAGAGGCTTGATAAATTCTCTTTTGGAGCTTATACACGCTACGCTCTAGCTTGCGCCAGTTAATAGAGTGCCATTCCACCATCAGTTGTTGAGACTGTGTATTAGACATATATACTCACTACTTGGGACTTTATCATCCAAATCACCGTAAGTCTGTTTGCATATTCCGGGCATTACCCCAGACATTCGCTTTTGACTTAATCTCCCCTACTCGCTGCATACGGTTAGCACCTACTCAGGGATTCGACCACCTGAGAGCAGACGAAAGGTTATCTCGTTCCGAATGACCATACTATGTACCAATAGAAGTGATGCTTATTCGCCGGGTTTATTGGAGGTGCTTGTTAATCAACTAGAAACTTGTCAACTCCTTATCCTGTGCCTTTTGGCTCCAGCGCATTAAGCCTTATTTCGCTGGTTCGTTGTAACGACGATTCAAACGCATCTTCAAGCTCTTGCTTTACTCATGGGTACTTTGCTTGATGCTTACCAACTTAGGCTGTCAGTAATAACACCTTTTCACCCCGCTTCAGGCGTTGATGGCTAGTCTCAAACCTGGGGGTGATGCTTTCACCGTTGCACCTACGGGGTAGGATTTGAGGTTTCTAGGATAATAACTCTCACCTACATGGTCATTCAGTTATCAAGGTTCAGTACCTTGCGGCTAATCCTCCAGACTCATCTGAGTCTTAGTTTCTAGCCAACGATTCGCACTTCTAGTCCAACGTCTACCCCAATTGGATGACCATGTGGCATAGTCTGTGGAACATTAACATCACATTGAATATTGATAGAGACGTACCATCTATCAGCTTTGTTAATTATCCGCACTTGCTTGACTACAAATCCACTTGGAATTGGGCGATGTAAATTAATTGGAATCAACCCAAGCTTGGGCAAAGCAATGTGTACCCCTTGTACTGGATTCTGTTTAAACTGGGGAAACAACAAAGATTTAAATTGCCCAAACTTTTTGAATCTTGGGAACCCATGCCCAATCTTCTGAAATCCTTCCCATGCTCGGTGCAATTGCTTGACTGCCTGCTGCAAAACTTGACTCGGCACTTCTAAGAGTCGGGGAAAGACCTTTTTAGCAACTGGCAGGGCATTAAGCTGTTTTACCTCACTAGGAAAAGGACTATCAGGAGGCATGATGTACTCATGACTGATAGAGCATCTGTCAACCATGCATTTCCGACTATTACACCAGTCCTTAATTTCTCGCAAGCCGTAATTATAGGCAATGCGACAAATGTCCATCCACTCTTTGAGTGACTGTTCTTGAGCGATATTTGGATAGATTCGGTATCGGTAATTCATGGTTAACATTCGACTATTTTAACACATTTAGTGGAAGGCTTAACGTCAGTAAATCAATATAAAGCCGTCCAATAAGGACGGGGGTTTTCAACCCATTTTTCTGATAAATGCAGGGGTGCAATTAGCATGGTTAATTAACCCTTAACAGCAGCAAGTGGAAATTTATCGCCAAAAACAGGATGTGGAAGTGCGAAATCTGCCCACACAATTATCGGGTAAAGATGTATTGCCAGGATTTAGCTTGAGTCTATCTTGTTATTAAGATATGTAAGTGCCGCTAAACCTCCACTATCTGCCAACACTTTCCACCGCAGCAGAAAATACGGTGTACACACAAGTCTCTTGACCTGCAATGGCATTGCATCGACTAACAATGGCATTGCATCGACTGACAATGGCATTGCATCGACTGACAATGGCATTGCATCGACTAACAATGCTATTTCTCTCGTTCTCATGCCTTGTATGAGATTAAGAAAAGCCTCATTAGGGACTTCCAAATCAAAAAATATCCCAAAACTGATGCAAAAATCCTCTCTATTTCTCTTCTCTCTGTGTTCTCTGCGTCTCTGTGGTTCGTTTCTTTGAATAATTTATTTCTTGGAAGTCCCGTTAAGCAAACTAGATTTTTAGAACTTGTGTGTACACCGTAGCTTTTTAAGGGGGGTTAGGGGAATGAATAAGTGCCTAAAATCATAGCCAACCACTTTTAAAACATCTTCTAAGTCTGCGTAGGTGCGCTTCATTACAGCTATTTTCAGGTAAATAGACCACGCGGTAGGGGCACAGCAATGCTGTGCCCCTACGATAGATAGATGTGGTTCAAATACATGAAAACTGCTGTAAAATAACCTGCCTACGCAAGTTTTGTCTGTGTCGCCGCGACTTGAGTCGTCAAAGCATTTTACAGCCGTTAAGATAGCTTAAAAGAAATAACACCGGGCGATGAGAAATCGCGGCAACTTTAGGAGAAACTACCTTGGCAGATGTAATTTATCAAGCACAGCCACCCTTAGAATTTATTCCTCCGGCGTTTGACCCCTTATTTCTACGAGTTGTTCAGCTTTTACTACCAACTTACATTAACTGGCAAACAGCTATTACCCAAATTGAAGCAGAGAACGTAGAAGTTCTAGTGGATCTCTATCGCCAGTTTCAGGAGGGTAAGATCCGTTTTATGCTAGCATTTCGTCATCCGAAAACAGATGATCCATTTTGTTTGAGCTACTTGTTTTCTCAACTCGTGCCAAAAGTAGCGCGATCGCAAGGTACAATCCTACAACTTCCGATTCACGCTCATTTTATCTACGATCGCGGCATTCCTCTATGGGCAGGTTCTTATGTTGGTTGGATTGCTTCTCGTTTAGGTGCTACTCCGATTCAGCGCGGTAAGGCTGACTGGACGGGGTTACGTTCGGCGCGTAACTTGTTCGCCAATGGAAAATTCCCGATGGCGGCGGCGCCAGAAGGTGGTACCAATGGTTTATCAGAGAATATTAGCACCCTAGAACCTGGTATCGCTCAATTAGGCTTTTGGTGTGCTGAAGATTTGCAGAAAGCTGGACGCGACCAACAGGTTTTAATTGTACCAGTTGGGATTAAATATAGTTACGTTGATGCTCCTTGGGATGCGATCGCTAATCTTTTAAGTGAATTGGAAGCGGCTAGTGGTTTACCTGTGAATCCATCAGAATTTGCTTCTGTGGAGTCACTTTATCCCCGGTTGTTGACTTTGGCAGAACATTTACTTTCGCTGATGGAACAATTTTACACGCGGTTTTATCATCAAAAGTTGCCAGATGCTAAAACAATAGGAGAAATAGAAGATAGAAATGAAGCGCTAGCGGTTCGTTTAAAAGCTTTGTTAAATACAGCGCTGTTAATATCAGAACAGTATTTTGATTTGCAGTCAAAAGGTAGTTTAAGAGATCGATGTCAGCGAGTAGAACAAGCAGGGTGGAATTATATATTTAGAGAAGATTTTAAGGATGTAAAAGGAATATCTGCTGTTGAAAGAGCTTTAGGCGATCGCGTTGCTGAAGAAGCGAATGCGCGGATGTGGCACATGCGTTTAGTAGAAAGTTTTGTGGCAGTTTCGGGTAATTATATTCGTGAAAATCCAACGGTAGAAAGGTTTGCTGAGACGACTTTAATTTTATGGCAAATGATCGCTAAAATCAAAGGCGAGAAAGCTGTGCGGCGTCCGCAATTGGGTAATCAAAAAGTCAAAATAACTGTGGGTGAACCAATATCTATTTCTGAGCGTTACTCGGCGTATCAAGGGAATCGTTTGGCTGCTAGACAAGCTGTTGCTGAGGTGACGAATGATTTGCAACACGCGATGGAAGGTTTGATTTGATTACGAGGGTTGCATCTTTAGCTAGGAAACAGAATAAAGGTGTCAGTCGTCAGATGGCTTATTGATCTCGACCCCTGGCTCCCCTTAACTAGTAAGAGTCCAATGTAAATACCCAAGTGTTCATCAGAATCGGATATTATTTTCTCAAGTAGATCAATGCAGACAAAAACTTCTAGCGATCGCGGGTTTAGACACTCTGTACGGAGGCTGGCGGGATATGGTTTGTTAAGCTTACACAAACCTAAAAGTTTTTCAAAACTATCTAATTAAATGGGTGCAGAAAATCGTAGGCTGCTAGGTCTACTTGGCTTTGCTCGTATTTCACCTTTAATAAAATTGGGTTAGATAAAGCAACTTTCACTAAATATATCATTTTTTCTTTGAGTTGTATAAAATTACCGTTAAGTTATCCAAACTATATTTTCAGAGGAATCACGCTTTTATCTATTTGTAATTCCACTTAAAAATAGATAACTCCAGAAAATTGTGATTCTCTAGAATCAAGTTATAAAGAATGAAAACTCAAAGCTTATTCAATTTACTCAAGATTGGCATTACCACTTTTGGAATCTTCTTTGTGGCTGGTCAAGGAGCATATGCCTCCGACTTAAAGGGAACAGCATTTAGCATATCTTTGGAATGTCTGAACGACACTACCGGTCTTTTGGTGGGTCAAAACTCCACTGATGCTAACGGCTGGCAGTATGCATTTGATTCAAACAAAGATGGGATGAACGGGAGTAACGGGGTTGGTGCCGCGTCAGGGACAGTAAATCCCTACGATATCTCTGGTATGGCTATCAAAGAAACTGCTACCAGCTTCATTGTGGCAATCAATGGGAATATGAAGTTAACAGGAGAGGCTGAACAGGGTGCAGCAGGCGGTCAGATTGGATATGGTGATTTGTTCTTCAACATGGCCGGTAAGACCTTTGATAATGCTATGAGCAGTGGGGATTTGTTTGGTATTCACTTCTCTTCAGTGAATGCTTCAGGAGTACAACAACTAGGTGTTTATAGTGGTGTTCAAGCAAAGACAGTTACTGATGTCAAAGAGGGCTACACTGTTGCTACATATGGTGGTTTGGCAGGTGGAGGGAATTCTTACGAAAGTCAGGTAAAACAAGGTGGTGGTGTTATCGGTTATGGTGATTTGACCAGTAGTTACTTTACTAATAACGGCCAGGACAATACATTTAATCTTAATGTAATTAAATCTGGAAATTATCTTGATGGAATCTCGTTTCTAGCACAGGGTGATGTAACGCAGCAGTTGCTAACTACTGGCTATGATGCCACTAAATTCAACGGCACACAAACCATTGCATTTGAATTCAAGAAATCTGATATTATCAAATCGACTCCTGAGCCTGCTAGTCTCGCTGGTTTAGGAATCGTCGGTCTAGCCTTGGCTAGTAGCAAGCTACGCAAGAAATCAGCGTAGCAATTGGGTGGGGACTATTCGCAATACAGCTTGATTTCTCTTCAGTGATTATGGACACGAGAAAAGACTACATTTTTCTGAAAAAAATGATAGCTGGAGTAATGGAATTTTGGATAAAGCTTAAGCGAAAAGTATCCCAAGGTGTATAGATTTCCCCACTAAACATTAAATAAGTAAATTTCAATGCCCTTACTTTCTAGCAAGGGCATTTTTTTTCTAAGATAGTTATCAAATACAAAAACTACTCAGGCACTTCTCCAAACAATCTCGGTAAGGCTCATAAACCTATACTTGCTATAATAAAGTCAAGCGATCGCCTACTAGCTTATATAATTCTCTCTCTAGGCGTGTTTCACAAACAGAGTGCGGTGTACCTTTTGCTGCTATCTGGACTATTTCACCCTTAATTAGCTCTACTCGGTCATTCTCCTCAAAGAAGCCGAGTTCGGCTAGACGGTGATATTCAGCGATAGTGAAGCGTTTAGGAGTGGCGAGACTCATAACGGCTACAGGATTGCAGGGTTATTTTTATTTTAATGGAGTTACGACTGATTCAACTTCCACGATAGAAGATGATAAGTTATCTGGATCTTCTTCTTTCTCTATTTCTGTAGCTTCTTCTGTACTTACACCCTTCCAGGGAAAATCAAAATATTGTTCTTGAACCGTTTTTAATTCCTTTATTGAGTCTTTGAAAAATAATTTAATAGCAGATAACTGGTCTTTTTCAGATAAAAATTTTTGGAGGTTTTTTCGATAAAATATACTTGACCAAGCTGGTGTAATAGTTAAATTATTTGAAGTCCACATATCAGGCTTATCATTAACTACATTCTGCATAGATTTGATAATTTTTGGGCGTTCTTTAAAGGTAGGGGAAACCTCTAAATATATGCCTAGACATGGATATTCCGTGAAATTATCTGGATTTAAATCGAAGTATCCAAGACCACACCAAAAATTCCAGCCAGAAAAGTGAGTATAGATAATATATCTACTACCCCATGTCCATTGAGTCATACTTGCTGTCTTTCCGACGACACTTCCAAAAGCTAACTTGAATTCCTCTTTCACTTTTTCACTCAGGGTTGATTGCATCAAAATGAGAGTTTTGTTGAAATTAACCATTGTCAATAAGTCAATCGATGAAAATTGATTATTCTGAGACATTCTGTTATTCCTCATGAAAATTAATATTTCTTGGGCTAAGATATCAAATGCGTGTTTTTCCAGGAAGCTATAAAACTGATACCACCTGAGTTGGAAGAAATTTATCTTGGGTGATAACTCAAGGCAATATTCTTTGATTGCTGGTTTTGGATCATCATCATATTGTTTGAGTTCATCTTTTGGGTCGTAATCACGGGTGATGTAAATTAAAATTCGATGTCTGACATTTGGTAAATTACTCAAAATATCAGCATATTTTCTTAAAGCATTATTTCCATCCTTAGCGCCAATTTTTGATTCAATAAATATTACATCTATTTTTAAACCAGTTGAAAGTTCAACCGCAATATCAAGTCTACTATCGTCTTGATGGCTTTCAAGTTTTTTGTGTTCTTGTTGGGTTGAAATCTTGATGCTGGAATAATTATCATCACTGATGATTGAGTGATGTTTTAGCCAACCAAGTAAAATATCATTATTCAGGGACAAAAAATAAGCAACTATCTCAGTAAAAAAATCTTCACGCGGTTTGTTTCCTAAATGCAGATTGAGTAAATTGGTAAACAAAGACATTTATTTTTAAGTAGTTAAGGTAATTCTAAAAAAGTTATACACAATAACTAGGAGATGCGTCTCGCTTTTGCAAATATACCGGGCGATTAGAAATCGCGGCTACACAAACAAATTCCACCTCCGTGGACTAAGAAAAAATCAACAGTTTTTAACCTGCGGAGGCAGGTTTTGTCTGTGTAGCCGTGACTTCTAGTCACCTGGCTAGTAATAAATTAGACTTTTCAAACTAACGTTGCAGCAGTCATAACTTAGCCGATCGCAGTTTGACAAGAGTGCTATATAAAGAATATTTACAACAAATAGGGGTAAAATTTTTACCCCTACAAATCGTGTATTATTTTAAGAATAGCTAGAGAAGGTTATTATTCTGTTAAGTGACTTTCTAGCAAAGATGCGATCGCATCAGGATGAATATTCTTGTATTTCTTTTTACCAAGCTGTAAAACACAGTTGGGGGCGCTGCCACAGCATTTTTGGCAACTAGTATGTTCAATGGTAACTTTGTCTAACAAACCGCGATCGCACAAAGTTTTTTCTAATTCTGATAATAACCCTTTACCACCACGTTTGAGACAACCGCCCTTTTGACATACCATAATCCTCGCTTTGGGTTGAGGTGGTAAATCTTGATTTGGACACGCATCAATTGGTGTCACCCGATAGGCTTTGATTTTAATTTTACTTGTGCGTGAGTCTACCTTACTATGACCACAAACGCGAATTTGCTGACCAGGAACTAAGGATGAACTTAGTAAACGGCGCAACTCTTTAGGCAATTTAATTTCCACATTTCCAGATGGAACTGCCAATTGCAAGTATTTATATTTTCCTGGTTCACCACCAACAAAACCTAGTAACTGTCCCTCAAGGTTCAATTCTGATAACGTCAAATACTTGTTACCCATGATTGATAAAAATTTAGGAGTGGGGAGTGGGGAGTGGGGAGTAGGGAATTAAAAGTTAGGAGTGGGGAGTAGAGAATTAAAAATTAGGAATTAAAAGTTAAGAATCATAACTCCCTACTCTTTACTCCCTACTCCCCACTCCCCATTTTTTAAGCCAGACGTTTAGCTTCTACAGTTTGGGGTAAATTTGCTGTGTCTGGCAAATCACGAAATTCCAATTCCCAACCATTTGCTAGGGTGAGAATCTTGCCATCATTTCCATCGGTTTGTTTGACGACTTCTTCCTCAAGGTCTTTTTTAGCAACGTAAACTACTAAAGTACCGGCATCATTCATGCGTAGCATTACTTTCATGAGATTCCTCAACAGATTCTAGTTCTTTTTTCATACAGCCGACGACGAACCCTGTTTCTAAGAAATGCACAGCATAGATATAGGAAGTCTGCAAATATGTGCCTATACTCGCTATATAGCCGATATCTCCCTTGTTTACTAAAACTTGGCCAACTTCCTTACCAGGAAAAGTACCATCGTTTTTAAGCAGTTTACGAACTCTTACTTTTTCACCAATTTCAAAAGCAGGTGGCAAGTTTAGTTCTAATTCATCACGTTGCATGAGAGTACCTCTGTTCTCTGACCAAATTCAATAGTTCTTCTGTCGTCAAGCTGCGTTTTTTCTGTACCGATTGATGGCGCACTGCATCTAAAACAGACTGGGTTTCTTGTGAGTTCAAGAAAATTCCATGCTGTTCTAGCAAGTTTGAAACCAAATGCCGTCCAGAATGTTTACCTAATACTAAACGCCGTTCCCAACCCACCTCTTCAGGAGCAAATGGTTCGTAGGTAATGGGGTTTTGCAATACTCCGTGAGCATGGATGCCAGATTCGTGAGCAAAGGTATTTTCGCCAACGATCGCCTTCCAGGGTGGTACACTAGCACCTGATGCGGCTGCAACTAGTTGAGACAGTTCCAGCAAACTCGGAGTGTTAATGCCCAAATCAACGCCGTAGATGCGTTTGATAGCCATGACAACTTCTTCTAGAGCTGCATTTCCCGCCCTTTCACCCAATCCGTTGACTGTGGTATTCACTGATGAGGCTCCAGCTTTGATACCAGCAAGGGCGTTGGCAGTTGCTAGACCAAAATCATTATGCGTGTGGATTTCTAGGGGAATCATCAACGCTGAAACTAGCCGTTTGACCTTGTTGTAGGTGGTGAAAGGGTCGAGAACTCCTACGGTGTCGCAGAAGCGGAAGCGTGATGCACCCCATTCTTGGGCATAAAGTGCTACATCTAAGAGGAAGTTTTCATCAGCCCTGGAAGAATCTTCTCCACCGACTGCTACCCAAAGACCTTGATCGAGGGCGAAGCTGATTGAGTCTTTGAGTTTTTGTAAACTTACTCGCCACTGACCATGAAATTTAGTGGCAATTTGGATACCAGAGACGGGAATCGCAATATGCACCCGGTTCAAACCACAGGCGATAGAAGCCTTAATATCTGAGATGACGGCGCGGTTCCAGCCCAGGAGTTTTGCTTGTAAACCCAAGTCAGAAATTGCGGCGATCGCACGCGTTTCTTCGTCACCCATTGCCGGTATACCGACTTCTAATTCGGGTATACCAATGGCATCGAGAAACTTAGCGATCGCAACTTTTTCTTCTAGAGTAAAGGCAACACCTGCTGCTTGTTCGCCATCACGTAATGTAGTGTCATTAATGATGATTTGATTCATTGCAAATATCCCTCTCTTGGAAGTATTCTTAATATCCTTTCTCTCTACAACCCCTAGTGATGGTAAATGCTAAAAATATCACAATTCATAATGCAGGATACATGATCCTTAATTATTGACCAATTAGTAGCATCACATCTGTATGGCAGGGAACTAAAACCAGGTATAATTTACTAATCGTTTTTACCGATGTCAGTTGAATTTTGTTCGAGTAGCAATGAACTAATATAACTATTAGCAAATCCTGAACAAAGTAAGACACAGAATCCAGCAATTAAGGATGTAATCATCTTAGTAACCTCATATTTTCTAGAGCATTGGTGTGTAATTTAGGCAGGTAATCCTACTCAAAGCTAAAGGGTAAAAATTAGCTAACTGTGTTCTGCTAGCCAATCAAAAATCTTTCCTAGCTGCTCCAAGTCAACTAAACCATACTGCCAGAGGAGCATCGGTAGTGGGCCATTTTCTAATTCACGGTGTCGCAGAGCTACAGCAATATCCGCATTTGAAAGTTCAAGTTCATTGTGCAAAAAATTCAGGAGTTTTATATTTCTGTTACGAGTCGCCATAATCGAACTTTCAATTTCTTAATTTGGGAAAAAGTTAAAAATTAGAAATTCCAATTTTTATTTGGAAATTTCGTCTTTTTAATTGTTGCTATATGTCAGGGAAATTTCAGATTTAGTAGACTGAACAAAATCTAAAACCCGTCTAATCCATCTCAGTTTGCAACAAATTCTGCTAGCATACAGTAGCTTCAACTTCTAAACCTATTTGAGCTTTGTGCATTGATGAACAAAAGGGATGAAGTCCAGTGCTTGCGTCATGAATTCAAGATTAATCATGTCTGAATTAGGTCTTTTAGAAATAATCATGACTGATCACTGTAATGCCAGCAACGCTCTAGCCACTCTAATAATTCGTGACGAGAAGCAAGAAATTGCATAACTGTACTACGAATTAAAATTACTTCTAGCAAATTGTTCACTTGCACTCGTAAAGAACCATCGGGGGGACAATAGCTATTAATTTTTAACTCTTGCAAACGGTGATAGATTCGCCAGCGATCGCTCAAAGGAATATGCAAAACTTGATCGCCTAAAGTGTTATTTGTCATTTATCATTTGTCCTTTGTCAGTTGTCAGTTTTCCTTTGTCCTACCCTGCAAGAAGCCCCTGGCGCGTCTATGTCATTTGCAAATGACCAATGACCAATGACTAATGACTCTTAACTTCTAAAGTTTGCAGTTGTTTTTCAAGTTGCTCTATACGCGAGAGCAAAGAACGAATCACGGTTGCTTCCACATCGGGTAGCTTTCCATGTTCTAAAGGAGAAAGGCTGGCGCTTTCGTTTCGAGAAATAATTCGACCGGGAACTCCCACAACTGTGCGATCGCTGGGGACATTTCGTAAGACAACCGAACCTGCACCAATACGGACGCGATCGCCAATTTGCAGATTACCTAAAACTTTCGCACCCGCCCCAATCACTGCATTTTTACCTACTGTGGGATGACGCTTACCAGTTTCTTTACCAGTTCCGCCAAGGGTGACGCCCTGATAAATTAATGTATAGTCGCCGACGATCGCAGTTTCGCCAATGACAACACCCATTCCGTGGTCGATAAACACGCCCTGACCAATCTCTGCACCTGGATGAATTTCAATTCCGGTCAAAAATCGCCCCAAATGAGAAATTAAACGGGGGATAAAACTCACTCCTCGACAATGTAACCAGTGAGCAAGACGATGCAAACATAGTGCGTGCAATCCAGGATAGCAAAACACCACTTCTAGCCAATTACGTGCTGCGGGATCGCGCTCAAAAATAATGCGAAAATCACTCAATAATGGCTCAAAAAAAACGCCAGAGAGTAAATTTTTCAGCATGGATGTATGGGCATAATTCTGCGTTTTGGTAGTTGGGGGTTCGCTAATAGTGTCTAAAGACTGTTGCATCGGTAATGTCTATCTGGTAGAAAGAGCTATCTGCTATTTTTATGCTTATATCAGGCGACTTCCAACTGGATAGGAAACCCAATGCTGATTGGATTTATTGGATTGATTAAGGTTGTACTCAAACGCCCAAACCCCGACTTAACATAAATTTAAAATTAGTCTTGGGGTAGGGGCGCTAGTATTTAATGATGGGGGTACTAGTATTTTTGGGGCAGGGTTTAAGAATTTATGTACTCGCTACAAGAAACTTTACCTGTAAGCCTTTGCAAACATTTCATCAAGATATTTTGCAATATATTAAGCTGTACTCAGATGCACTCAAATATGAGTTTGATGAGACTACAAATCAATATTCTGTATATGCTACTACTATTATTATCTTATTATTTGGTTAGGCGAATAAGAAGTTTCTTTATTTTCTTTTAGGATTTGCTGTCTGTATGTATGCATACGTTTTAAAATATAGTTATCGCTCATAGTGACTATCTTATTATATAGATGTGTTGAAGAAAATCATTGCAATGAGTGTAAATCTACCTGCTTGCAGAGTTGGGGGTAAGAAGTAACTTTGAATACTTTTATTCTTTTTTCAATTGTTCTAAATAAGCAGCAACCTCTATCATAATGCTGTTACATCTTTGTTAAGAATAGTTACAAGTTCTTAACACAAGGAAATATTTCTTATGGCAGTAGGAATTAATAAGAATGCACCACATCAGGTTGTTATCGTTGGTGGTGGTTTTGGTGGACTGTATGCAGCAAAGGGTCTGAATGCAGCGAATGTAAATGTTACTCTCATTGATAAACGCAACTTTCACCTATTTCAGCCGCTTTTATATCAAGTTGCCACAGGTACACTATCACCTTCTGATATCTCTGCACCATTGCGATCTGTATTCAGCAAAAGCAAGAATACAAAGGTGTTGTTGGGAGAAGTAAGTGAGATTGATCCAAAAGCGCAACAAGTTATTTTGGGTGATGAAGTAGTACCTTATGATACTTTAATTGTTGCCACAGGTGCTAACCATTCCTATTTTGGTAAGGATAACTGGGAAGAAGTTGCTCCTGGCTTGAAAACTGTGGAAGATGCGATAGAAATGCGTCGCCGGATATTTGGCGCATTTGAAGCAGCAGAAAAAGAAACTGATCCTGAAAAACGCCGTGCTTGGTTGAGTTTTGTGATTGTGGGGGGTGGCCCGACTGGTGTAGAATTAGCAGGTGCGATCGCAGAATTGGCATACAAAACTCTCAAAGAAGATTTCCGCAGCATCGACACTTCAGAAACGAAAATTTTACTATTACAAGGGGGCCCTCGCATCCTCCCACACATGGCGCCAGAGTTATCGGCATCAGCAGCAGTATCTTTGCAAAAGTTGGGTATAGAACTCCACACTCACACCAGAGTGACAAATATTGAAGGTGATATTGTTACTTTCAAGCAAGACAATGAATTTACAGAAATTGCCTCAAAAACTATCTTGTGGGCAGCAGGTGTCCAAGGTTCGCCAATGGGGAAAGTCTTAGCAGAAACTACAGGTGTAGAGCGCGATTACTCTGGGCGTGTAATTGTAGAACCTGACTTGTCTATCGAGGGTTATGACAACATTTTCGTAATTGGAGATTTAGCCAACTTCTCCCATCAAGATGCTAAACCTTTACCTGGTGTTGCACCCGTAGCTAAACAACAAGGAGAGTATGTAGGTAAACTAATTCAACGACGGCTTCAAGGTAAGACTTTGCCACAATTTCATTACAACGATGTGGGTAGTTTGGCGATGATTGGGCAAAATTTAGCTGTTGTAGATTTAGGCTTAATCAAACTCACAGGTTTCCTTGCTTGGGCATTTTGGCTATTAGTTCACATCTACTTCTTAATTGAGTTTGACACTAAATTACTAGTAGTATTTCAGTGGGCGTGGAATTATATCACTCGTAATCGTCGCTCTAGATTGATTACAGGTCGAGAAGCTTTTGTAGAACCAAAAACTGTTAACAATAGCGTGCAAGAGCCTTCTGTGACACCTCTGTAACTTCAGGTATCACAGCATTAGTCAACGATGAAGGGGCTATTAGAGTGATGAGTGCCGCGTGGTGGCAAATCTTGGGCGAAGATTAGCTGTTCCAGGAAAAGAATATGGGGATGAAATACCGCCCTAAGCAATTTTGGCAATTTGGCACCTGATGACTTCGAGTTGCAGTTTCAATAAAGATATCAACACAACGGGACAGTAAAGAAGTTGTACAAGGGATATGGCAAAACTTCCCGCTTCTGCTGTCCCAGCTATGCCAGTTGTCAAATGAGTGCTGTAGAATAGCTCTACATAATTGATACAGCGCTCAACAGAGTTCAGTTCCCGCTCTGCAACTGGCTAGAAATCAACAAAACCAAATATAGCCGAGATAGCAAAACCCTTGTCAGTGGTAGTCTTGACAGTTTCTACTAAAAGTAGGTCGTGCTTAAGCTTACCAGTTGTGTCACTAAAACGGAATAGCTGAATTTCTCGGTAGAAATTGGATAAGTACTGGCAAATAATCATCCACATAAGTGCTTGCCGAGTTGTAGGATATATATTGTTTTCCTCAATTGTGACACAAGTAATATTAAGCCTTACAGGGTGAAAAAATATCTTCAAGAATTTGAAACCCACCTCAGTGGGTTTTGTCTGTATAGCCAAGCCAGCGCTTTGGGAAGCTAGCGAGGTCTTGAAGGTTTCTCCCATAAGTGACTGGCGCACAAATTCCATTTGCCAAGACTGAGCATTTTAATTTTTGAGCCTCATTAATGAGCATCAAAGACTCATTAATGGAGTTCAAAGACTCATTAATGGAGTTCAAAGACTCATTAATGGAGTTCAAAGACTCATTAATGGAGTTCAAAGACTCATTAATGGAGTTCAAAGACTCA
>NZ_JBALFC010000012.1:0-77071 GCF_036917755.1 Nostoc sp. | reverse complement strand
TCAAACACTAGGCTTATGGCACTAACTTCTGTAGTTTTATTGATGGTTGCTTTATTTATTCATGTTATTTTAACATAACTACTCTTGGAGAGCCAAATTTTTTACCAAATAATTGAGTATGAATAGAGGTTAATCTATCACTCAAAATAAAGTCTGCATAGTAATAAGTTTTGAAGTATGGACGATAATTTGCTGAGACTATATTATCTTCCTGAAAAATTGTTGTCTTTCCATTATTAGCATTAATCTTTAAAGACTCACTCCATTTAATGGAATAATCTAAAAACTTATTTGCTTCTTGTGAAGTCCAACTGTTTTTAGTAATATCTTGTATTTGCTTATTATAAAAATTATAAAATAATTCTATTTTAGCAGTTAACAAATTTGGGTTTAAATCATAAACCCACTCATCTCTATTAGTAGAAACTCCAAAAGAAAATAATTTGAATACTGCTTTTTCCTCATGCTCAAGATTAGTAGCTTTTGTTTCCTTATCAGTCAATGGCATTAAGCTATAAAAATCACTATAATTAAGGTTCATCCAGTTATTGTTATTGTCAGGTGTAATATGTTCAAAAGAAATTGTATTAAATTTGTTAGTTGCTATGAAATTCAATTTTTCATCAGCAGTTTCAAATTCTGATCTTCGGGCGTAAAATATTTTACAACGATTATTATCATTAAGCTCTTTCTTCACCATAAAACTTATAGCTACACCTGCTTGAATACCAAAAACATTATGCTTTGTGCCTGAAATTTTTGGATTAGACCTAACATCTCCACCTAAATCAATAATATAAATCTCACTAAATTCATCAGATACTACCTTTCTAAAACCGTCAGCTTCTCCTGAATGGATAAAAGAAGAGTTAGTAATAAAAGCCAAAATTCCATTTTCATTCAACCTATTTGTTGCCCAACGAAAAAAACGGGAATACGGATCGTAACGCTTTGTTTTCTGAGCATGGCTATATTTTACATAACTTTCTTTAATCAATTTATCTCTGGATAAGAGCGATTTGGATTATTATCGTTTTCACTTGCTTGATTTGCATTATATGGAGGATTCCCGATAATCACCGATATCTTACTTTCATTCTGTCTTTTAATTCTTTCAGTATTTTCTACACTCATAGCAAACAAATCTAATTGTTTGCCTGCAAATGATGTATGATCCAGCGTATCGACAAAACAGATATTTTCAAACTCTTGATATTCACCCATTTTTTGTTTATAGGTGTATTCAATATTCAAGTTAGCGATGTAATAAGGCAAAATCGCCACTTCATTACAATGAATCTCATGCTTATATTTATATTCCAGACTATGTTTAGGCAAATAATCAATTAATTCAGTAATAAAAGTGCCTGTTCCTGTAGCCGGATCTAAAATTTCGACATTTTTATCAGCAAGCAGCTTACCAAAATTTTGATGAACTAAATAATCTACACTTTCAATCATGAAGCGCACAATTTCATTCGGCGTGTAAACAATACCTAGCCTGTCAGCCGCTTTCGGATTATATGCTTTATAGAAATTATCATAAAGCACTTTTAAAAACTTCTGCTTTTCATGATGATTGTAAATATTCGCAGCAGTTCTTCTAATAAGTCCATAGTAACGCTTAATAGTACCAAGAGTATTCTTTTTAGTACTACCTGTAAAAAACGTATCGATTATACTTTTTAATTCACAAGCAATGTTATTTTCTCGATGAAACTGAGATTCATTGAAGATGCTGATAAAAATGTCTTCAGTTAAAATATGCTGAATCATCATTTCTCTAATATCTAGCAAAGTGATTTCAGGATTAATTGATTCTTTGCAGATACCCCAAAATTTAGCCCTCGCTGTTTCAAAAGCTGCGTTTGTTTCGATTTGACTATCAATTAAGTCCCGCAAAGCATTTATAACAGTCGGTAAGTCTTCCTTAAAAGTTTCAATCGCCTCACGAAAATCTTTAACTTCTGGGCGAACATAGTTAATAAAATATGTAATTATTCCATCCAGCGCGTCAGCATCTTTCATCAGGACGCGCATAGTTTCGTGTCCACCCTGAATTAAAACGGCTGTTTTCGAGTCTTCAAACAGAATGTTACTATCTGGGTAGCCTTTTATGAGCTTTTTCTCAATTTCTTGGTCTAAATTGTCATATTCATCTTTGCTTTCCCAATAGCCCCAATCCAAACGCAAAGCATCTTTAACAGTGCCATCTGGATAAACAAGTTTGCCGCTAGGTGTTTTATAATCTAGTTCGGGAATAAGTCTAAATTCTCTAGGTTTACAATATTCATTAACTAAGTTTTGAAATGCAACCCGAATCGATGTTTCTTTACGTGAACCGCCATATTGGATAATTCTTTCTACTTCTGTGTGATATTGACTAACCAGAAGCTTGGACATACTTTATCAAACTTTTATAAATTTCAAGTATGTCTAAACTAGCTTTAATTATTAGTAACTAACACCTGTAATCTCCACAGCTAAAACATAAAGATTGAATAAATTAAAACCAAATATTCCGTAAAAAGACGTGAGTTTCCAAATAACATCACGTCTTAACAGAAGTTATGGCAGACCAAGCATAATAAAAATGTAAAATATACTGGCGTTGACTTTGAATTATAAAATATAATACAATTATTTAAGTAATAACACGTAATAGTAATTTCCTCCTCTCTTCCTCTGTGTCCTCTGCGCCTCTGCGGTTCGACTCCTAAATTGGTGCGTTACACTCCGTCAACGCACCCTACCAACTGGGACACCGACTCGTTATTTTAACCAACCCGGCGGATATTCAAAATATCGCTCATTCATCGCGTTATTTACTTATTAGTCATTAGTATTAGACAAAGAACAAATGACAAATATGATTAAAATCCTCCACCTCTCCGACATCCACATGGGAAGCGGCTTCTCCCACGGACGAATTAATCCCACAACTGGATTAAATACACGGCTAGAGGATTTTGTCAATACACTATCTAAATGTATTGACCGAGCGCTGACGGATACTGTTGATATGGTGATATTTGGTGGCGATGCTTTCCCGGATGCTACACCACCACCCTATGTACAACAAGCTTTTGCTAGCCAGTTTCGCCGTCTGATGGATGCCAATATTCCAACAGTGCTGTTGGTGGGCAACCACGACCAACACTCCCAAGGACAGGGAGGAGCAAGTTTAAATATTTACCGCACTTTGGGAGTACCAGGATTTGTTGTCGGTGATACATTAACTACTCACTGCATCGAAACCCGTAATGGCAAAGTGCAAGTAATCACCCTCCCTTGGCTGACTCGTTCCACCCTGATGACTCGCCTAGAGACTGAAGGTTTGTCTTTGGCGGAAGTCAACCAACTGTTAACGGAACGCCTGCGAGTTGTTCTAGAAGGGGAAATTCGCCGTCTTGACCCCGATGTGCCAACTGTTCTTTTGGCTCACTTGATGGCTGACAATGCTACTTTAGGCGCAGAACGCTTTTTAGCAGTAGGTAAAGGCTTTACTCTACCCCTATCTTTGCTGACGCGACCTTGTTTTGATTATGTAGCGTTGGGACACGTCCACCGCCACCAAAATCTGAATAAATCTAACAACCCGCCAGTGATTTATCCAGGGAGTATTGAGCGGGTAGATTTTAGTGAAGAAAAAGAAGACAAAGGCTATGTAATGCTAGAACTTGAGCGGGGGAGCGCTGAATGGGAATTTTGCCCCTTAACAGTTCGGACTTTCCGCACCATTGAAGTGGATGTCTCGAAAGCAGATGATCCGCAAGCGGTATTAATGAAAGCGATCGCCAAGTATGATATTCAAGATGCTGTAGTGCGGCTAATTTACAAACTCCGCTCCGAACAAATGGATTTAATTGACAGTTCCTCTCTACATACTGCTTTAAGTCCCGCTCATACCTACACCATACAAGCAGAATTAGTCAGTCAATTAGCTCGACCCCGCATTCCTGAATTGAGTGCAAGTAGCAGCATCGACCCAATGGAAGCCTTGAAAACTTACTTGAAGAATCGTGAAGACCTCAAAGACATCGCAGCATCAATGCTGGATGCTGCACAGAAGTTGTTAGCCGATGATGTGGAAGTCTGGCTGGAAGCAGCAACTACTGAGTGAGTAACATAGATGTCAATTATTCTCCGACAAGCTGCTACAACCCTTTGATGCATTGTCCGATACAGGTTAGGATAATCCATCAATTAGCAAAAAAACTTCAAGCACGCTTAATCGCGCTGTAACATGACAATCACCCAAATTTGGATGTGGGCAGATTTTTGAGGAGTTTGCTACTCTACTATCAATTATGCTTTTCTTCTAGCCAGAGGAAATTTTGGATTCAGTAAATAAAGTTATCGAGCCTTGAATAAGCTACTGTTTACAGGTAAATCTTTTCGTTTTATGGCTTTTCTCCTACCGCTAATCATCTGGTGGGGATACAAAGAAGTACAAAACCAATTTGTACAGCCGCAAGCAGTTGTAGTGTTAGGTGGTTCAACCAGACGTTTAGAGCGAGAGAAGTTTACGGCCGAATTTGTCCGCCAGCATCCAAATATACCAATTTGGATTAGTGGGGGTAGTCCACCTAGATTCACCCAACGAGTGTTTACCAAAGCTGGTGTTGATCCCAAACGTTTACACCTGGACTATGAAGCCGTAGATACAGTTACTAATTTTACTACGTTGGTGGATGACTTGCAAGCTCGCGGCATTAAGAGCGTTTATTTGATTACTTCAGACTTCCATATGCGCCGGGCTTGTGTCATCGGCGAAATTATTTTGGGTAGTCGAGGTATTTATTTAAAACCAGTGGCAGTTCCTTCAGAAAAACCCCCTGAATCTATCGAAAAATCTATCCGTGATGGAGCTAGAGCGATACTTTGGTTAGCAACTGGTTACACGGGTATGGATGCAGCTAAAAATAAACGATAAAGAAGAATTCAGCTATTCTGAATTCAGGAGTCAGAATCAAGTAGTTCCGAGAAAAAAACGTCCCAATCCCCTCCACAATTTGATACCCTAGCTTAAACAGATTTGAGAAAAATTAAAGCGTGGAAATTCAACTTGGGCGGGGGAAAACAGCTCGCAGAGCTTACGGAATAGATGAAATTGCTCTAGTCCCCGGCAACAGAACACTAGACCCCAGTTTGGCAGAGACTAAGTGGCGGATTGGCAATATTGAGCGAGAAATCCCGATAATTGCCAGTGCGATGGATGGCGTAGTAGATGTTCGCATGGCTGTACGTTTGTCACAGTTAGGAGCATTAGGTGTCCTCAATTTAGAGGGTATTCAAACTCGCTATGCTGACCCAGAGCCAATATTAGATCGGATTACCTCTGTGGGTAAAGATGAATTTGTTGCCCTGATGCAAGAACTGTATGCCGAACCAATAAAGCCAGAATTAATTGAACTACGTATTCAGCAAATTAAACAACAAGGTGGCATTGCGGCGGTGAGTGCAACTCCAGCCGGCGCAAGTAAATATGGTGAGGCGGTGGCGAAAGCTGGGGCAGATTTATTTTTTATCCAGGCTACGGTAGTTTCTACTGCACATCTATCACCAGAGTCTTTAGTACCTCTTGATTTAGCAGAATTTTGCCGTTCCATGCCCATCCCCGTGGTGTTGGGTAATTGCGTGACTTACGAAGTTACTTTGAATTTGTTGAAAGCTGGGGCGGCTGGGGTACTGGTGGGAATTGGACCTGGTGCTGCTTGTACTTCTCGTGGGGTGTTGGGTGTGGGCGTGCCACAAGCCACTGCGATCGCAGATTGTGCTGCGGCACGAGATGATTACTACAAGGAAACTGGTAACTATATCCCGATTATTGCTGATGGCGGTTTAATCACCGGTGGCGACATTTGTAAATGCATCGCCTGCGGTGCCGATGGTGTAATGATTGGTTCCCCCTTTGCCAGAGCCGCCGAAGCCCCAGGACGAGGTTATCATTGGGGTATGGCGACTCCCAGCCCAGTTTTGCCCCGTGGCACCCGGATTCGCGTTGGCACCACTGGGAGCCTAGAGCAAATCCTCATTGGCCCAGCAGGACTAGATGATGGCACTCACAATCTTTTAGGAGCCTTAAAGACGAGCATGGGCACCTTAGGAGTCAAAAATATTAAAGAAATGCAGCAAGTGGAAGTTGTGATTGCGCCTTCCTTATTAACCGAGGGTAAAGTTTACCAAAAAGCTCAACAATTAGGTATGGGGAAATAGAATTGGGGCTTGGGGCATGGGGCATAGGGCATGGCGGATAAGAGAGACAAGGCAGACAAGGAGAATAACCAATGCCCAATGCCCAATACCCAATGCCCAATACCCAATGCCCAATGCCCAATGCCCAATGCCCAATACCAAATTCTTGAATAAATTTTTCCAGCCCCCTAAACAATTGCTGGAAAAATCCGATATGTCGCCTACAATAGAGATAGCGGAGACGCATGTTTCCGTTCACTCCTCACACCACACTCCGCCCGGACTACTGTTCGGGCGGTTCCTTATGTTTGTAAATAAAATAAGAGAGCTTCTTTGCAAATGTACATCCTCTACTCCCAAGCCGAGGTTTTTGCTATGGTAGAATTTTCACCAAGTTCAGATATTATTGGCGAAGGTTTTAGGCATGTCAACAGCCGCACAAGTTACCGATTCTAGTTTCAAGCAAGAAGTACTCGACAGCGATGTACCCGTTTTAGTTGACTTTTGGGCACCCTGGTGCGGACCATGCCGTATGGTAGCTCCTGTTGTCGATGAAATCTCCGAACAGTACAAAGGTCAAATAAAGGTTGTAAAAGTCAATACAGATGAAAATCCTAATGTTGCTAGCCAGTACGGTATCCGCAGCATTCCCACATTAATGATTTTTAAGGGTGGACAAAAAGTGGATATGGTGGTCGGCGCAGTGCCTAAAACTACATTAGCTTCCACTCTCGAAAAGTATCTTTGAAACTCAATCGGCAATAAAATCCTCTTGAGTTATCCATTTTGTTCTAAGTTTAGGTTAATTTTTATAAACAAGTTTGAGAGATGCGAATTTCTCGTCTCTCAGACTTGTTTACTTTGTATACAGTTTCAGAATATTTTTAGGAGTTTTCTACCTCAAAAACAACTCCCTAATTCCTGCACTACCAATTTCTAGTCCCAAAAGCTCAGTCACGTCGCAACTCTTGGAGACGCTGCGAGTGGCTTGCTTAAGAGAAAAAGTACGCTCCGAATTCAAAAGTCAAAATTCAAAATAAATATCCATAGCAGACAGCTTTTATCAGGCTTTGATCACAACACAATCGCAATCTTGCTCAGTTTGCTAGAACCCAGAGGAAGATTAAGATCAGCAATAAAACAAGTCTGTTAAAGGAAAGCAACGCTAACGCATTTCTAATTAAGTACCACAGATGTTGAAGTAGCGATATATTTTGATAATCTATCTTCCATAAATCAACTATTCGTTGTTGAATCTATGAAGTCTTATTTAGCCGCCGCTATTCAATTGACCAGTGTGCCTGATCTACAGAAAAATTTGGCACAGGCAGAAGAATTAATCGAGCTTGCCGTGCGTCAAGGTGCCCAATTGGTAGGTTTGCCAGAAAACTTTTCCTATATGGGAGAAGAAAAAGACAAACTCGCCCAAGGCGATGCGATCGCTCGTGAAAGTGAAATTTTTCTCAAAAAAATGGCTCAACGCTTTCAAATTACGATCTTAGGCGGCAGCTTTCCACTTCCGGTAGACAATACAGGCAGAGTTTATAACACCACTCTACTCATCGACCCAAACGGTCAAGAACTTGCCCGCTACTATAAAGTACACCTATTTGATGTTGATGTCCCCGACGGCAACACCTATCGGGAATCCAGCACCGTTGTGGCTGGTACGCAACTACCCCCCGTTTATTTCTCCGAAAAACTTGGCAATTTAGGACTTTCTATTTGTTATGATGTCCGCTTCCCGGAACTGTATCGTCATCTGGCAGATAAGGGAGCTGATGTTATGTTTATTCCCGCCGCCTTTACCGCCTTTACTGGTAAAGATCACTGGCAAGTACTATTACAAGCCAGAGCCATCGAAAATACCGCCTACGTCATTGCTCCTGCCCAAACAGGCAATAACTATGCCCGCCGTCTAACCCACGGCCACGCCGTTATTATCGACCCTTGGGGCGTAATTTTAGCCGATGCTGGGGAAAAACCGGGAATTGCGATCGCTGAAATCAACCCCAGTAGGCTTGAACAAGTCCGCCGTCAAATGCCCTCCTTACAACATCGGGTATTCTAGGGGCTGGGGATGAGGGAGATGAGGGAGATGAGGGAGATGAGGGAGATGAGGGAGCAAGGGAAGAAGAACTATTGATTATTGATTGCCCAATGCCCAATGCCCCATGCCCAGTCCTGATGAGTAAAACAAAAAACCGGGTGTTTACCCGGTTTATACCAATATTAAGAATCCTCAGTTTTTTAGGAGCATAGCAGCACTATGCCCCTATTTATTTGTTGGCAAAATTAAACCTTAGCGGCTGCTTTGGTAACAACGTTGAGTTCACCTTTAGCATACTTAGCAGCAAAATCTTCCAAAGAAATTTGCTTAATCTTGCTTGCGTTGCCAGCCGTACCAAATTGCTGATAGCGTTCAGCACAAACCTTCTGCATATATGTAATAGAAGGCTTGAGGAAGTGACGGGGGTCAAACTCCTCTGGTTTTTTAGCCAAAGCTTCACGTACAGCAGCAGTAATTGCCAAACGGTTGTCGGTGTCGATGTTTACTTTACGTACACCACTCTTAATACCTTTTTGGATTTCTTCTACAGGTACACCGTAGGTTTCAGGAATTGCACCACCATACTGGTTAATCAGTGCAAGTAAATCTTCAGGTACAGAAGAGGAACCGTGCATTACCAAGTGGGTGTTGGGCAAACGGCGGTGAATTTCTTCAATGCGGCTGATTGCCAAAATTTCCCCAGTCGGCTTGCGGGTAAACTTGTAAGCACCGTGGCTTGTGCCAATGGCAACAGCCAAAGCATCTACTTGGGTTGCTTCTACGAACTCAACAGCTTCATCGGGGTCAGTTAAGAGTTGAGAGTGGTCGAGTGTACCTTCAAACCCGTGACCATCTTCAGCTTCACCAGCACCAGTTTCTAGAGAACCCAAACAACCGAGTTCACCTTCAACACTGACACCCAAAGCATGAGCTACATTTACAACTTCACGGGTAACACTAACGTTGTACTCGAAGCTAGCGGGGGTCTTAGCATCAGCTTCTAAAGAACCATCCATCATCACGCTGGTGAAGTTGTTCTTAATTGCTGAGTAGCAGGTAGCAGGCGCATTCCCATGATCTTGGTGCATGACAATGGGAATCTGAGGATAGGTTTCTACTGCTGCCAAAATTAGGTGGCGGAGGAAGTTTTCTCCAGCATAAGCACGAGCGCCACGAGAAGCTTGCAAAATTACGGGGCTATCTGTCTCGACAGCAGCCTTCAGGATCGCCTGAATCTGCTCCAAATTATTAACGTTGAAAGCTGGGATGCCGTAACCGTTTTCAGCTGCGTGATCCAACAGCAGCCGCAGTGGTACAAGCGCCATAGATAGTCCTCCTAATGTGGTTGTCAGCTAGTCGGTGTGAGAGAAGCGTAATTATTACGCTAAATCTTAAGAGTTTTTTCAACTTATAGGAAATTATAACTAGTGTGGTGTGTCATGTTGAAAAAGATCACGCCATGTTTACTATTTTGACACTCCCCGCGCGAAAGCGACGAGGATTCCTGATTCAGTGAGACAACTTGCCAGATAGACTTACATCTAACTGACAGGGGTCGAACTCTCCACAGGCGTTAATTCGGGTAAGCCCTACCCTACTCAATCCAATAGCCAAGATATTTAATGCAGCATTGTGGTCACGATCTAAAATCGTACCGCAATGACTGCATTGATCAGTCCTTGTACTCAGCGATTTCTTGACTAATGTTCCACAAGTTGAGCAATTTTGGCTCGTATAGTGAGGCGGTACTGCAACTGTTACCTTGCCAAACACCTTACCAAAATACTCAACCCAGTCCCGGAACATAGACCAGCTTGCATCACTAATAGATTTAGCTAATTTCTGATTCTTAAGGATATTCCCCACTTGCAAGTCTTCATAGGCTATCAGGTCGTTAGACCGAACCACGCACCTTGCTGTCTTAATTGCAAAGTCTTTACGCTGTCTACTTACTTGCAAATGTTTTCTCGCTAACCGAATAATAGCTTTACGGAGATTAGCTGAACCTTTCTGACGCTTAGAAACTTTGCGTTGCAACTTTTTAAGTTTACGCTCTGACTTTCTCAGATAGCGAGGATTTTCAACGACATTACCATCTGAATCAGTATAGAAATGGTTTAGCCCAACATCTAAGCCTGTTGTTTTCTTGGATGGCTTAATCTCTTCTCTGCGCTCAACATCAACACAAAACTGAGCATAATAACCATCAGCACGGCGTACAAGTCTGACTCGTTTGATTTGCTCAATCTGGTAGAAGTTGAGATCCCGTGAACCGATTAGTTTAAGCTTACCAATTTTGAAACCGTCAGTCAAAGTTAGATATTTTCGGCCTTCAGAAATCTTCCATCCAGTTTGTTTATACTCAACCGAATGACCTCGTTTCTGAAATTTTGGATATCCTTTCTTTCCTGATTTCTTCTTTTTGCAGTTATCAAAGAACCGAGATATGCCTGACCACGACCTTTCGGCACTACTTTGTCTTGCTTGTAAATTTAGCTTATTGGCAAACTCAAACTCTTTCGCAAGCACTGCCATGTGTTTATTCAGGTCATACTTATCCACTCCGCGATTGTCCATCCAGTACCTCAAAGCTTTCTTGCGACAAAACAGAGCAGCGCGGATTGCCTGATCAATCAGCTTGTACTGCTCTGTTTTACCTTTCAATTTTGCTTACAGAACTAGCATAGATTTATTTAATCTTATGCTTTCTATTATAGTATAAGTTGTCTCAATTAATCTAAAGCCGTCCTACAAGGACGGGGTTTTTACCCAAAGTTCTGATAATAACTAAGCGGAGTGTCTTTGCTCAACTGGTACACCTGATCAATTAAGATAGCGATCGCCTGTGAGTTTATACTGACAACTAGATTTAACTGAGTGATAATTATTTTATAAATAGCTCGACCAATAGACATCTCAGGATAGACATTGTAAATCTGCGTTGCTTTGTTTGAGCAAAACTTATTTTGTTTTGTGAAAATTTTATGGTAAAAGGATTGAGAGTTACTATGCTGCTATTGTCAGTTCTGGGAAATCTGGCATGGTCATTTAGTGCCCAGGCAAATTTTAACGGCAAACTCACCATCGAAATTGATGGCTTGAAGAATAAAGAAGGACAAGTTTGTGCCAGTCTATTTGCAAGCAGTCAAGGATTTCCTAGTGATCGCGATCGCGTCTTACAAAAGCAGTGTAGCAAAATTACTGACATTCCCTTAACCATTAGCTTTGAGAACTTGAAAGCAGGTAGTTACGCCGTTGCTGTCTTCCACGATCAAAATAATGACCGGACTCTCAATAGTAATGGACTTGGTATACCAAAGGAAGGCTTTGGATTTTCCAGCAACCCAGAAATTCGCACAAGAGCGCCCAAATTTAGCGAAGCAGCATTTTTAGTGGCAGGCCCGAACACAAATATCCAAATCCAGTTGAAATATTTTTAGACTTATTCTTGGGAATCGTTGTGTGAATCTTCCGGTAGACTCTGTTGTTCTGGCAAGCCACGCATTCGATTCATCTGAGTCAAAGCATATCGTGCAGTTGCTTGCACATCGGCATCTGGGTCTTCTAATGCATGTCGCAACATCTGACTCATTTGACCCATCATATCATAAACGCGCGTCAGGTCACGGATCGCATTTTGTCGCACTTGTGGACTTTCATCTTGGATTGAAATTGCTAAAGCCCGGTTCATCGGTTTGAGTGTGCGGGTGCCAATTTCTGCCAAAGCTGCTAAAATCAAACTGCGTTCTTGAGAATCAGCATCAATCATCAGTTCAGCCATTGGCTGAATTGCCCGTGAATCTCCCTGCTGACCCAAATCCCAAATAGCTTTGCGTCGCTTCATTGGGTCAGAATTGTGTAAGTCTTGAATTAATTCATCAACGATATTGAGTTTAGCAAGGCGGGAAGTTTTTTCTGGTAGCAGTAATTGTGTGGTAAGTGGTGGCGTAGCTGTTTGCGGACTACTTACACTCTCTGGTAAGAGTGGTGTCATCGGGTCTTTCTTAGCTTCACTCAAGCTTTTAGTATTTGATATTTCGGAATTTTCCACTTGTTTGACCTGACGAAACCACCTCAGCAGGTAAACAAGTGCGCTAATACTTCCTAGAACTCCGATGGCAAATATTAACCACCAGACAAAATCTGTCTCCGTTGGCTTGGGTTTTGCAGTTGGTTTGGAAGTCGCAGCACCAGAGGTGACTCTTGGAGAGGTGATAATCTGATTTTTAGCCTCCATTGCTGCTTGCAGTTTCTCGCTAGTCGCCAGACCCGTAATGCCATCTACTTTTAAACCCTTTGCTTTCTGGAATTTAGCTACAGCGATTTCCGTACTGGCGTTATACTGTCCATCTACTACGCCACTGTAGTATCCCAACTGCTTTAATTGAGTTTGTAGTCTCTGCACATCTGACCCTTGATTACCGAGACTCAAAACAGCCGGACTAGCAGTAACTGTCGAACTAGCTTGTGCAAGTTCTAAAATTTCAGGTGCTAGGTTAGGTGTAGCTGTACTTGCGCGATTTGGGTAAAAACCGAGGCAAGAAAAACAGGTAAATATCAAGATTAAGGAAGGGCGTAGCCTCATATTGCAAGTTTCAGCCTGAACGTGCTTTTGAAGTCTTCGATACCACAATAACAATTCAAAATTCAAAATTCAAAATTCACCCATTGAAGAGGCTTAGTGCTTGGGAGCATCTCAATGAGTGTAAAAAGCCTTTTAAAACCTCACACCAACCCTCTCCGTGGGTTCGGAGAGGGAGCAAGAATCTTGTTTCTCATCTGGTATATTTGCTTTCACTGAGATGCTCCCTAGCGCTTATGTCCTAATTTCTGGTTCAGATTCTCTGACTGCTAGGGTTATGGGGTTCAATTTTTTAGCAGATGCTTCTAAAACTGGTTGCGGTATATTAGCTATTTCGCCGACGGTAACTGTATCGTTTTGTCCAGCTAAAGTATCACGTTGATTAATGAGATAGATGCTGATTAAAGTGAGGAAAACACCAACCCACTGCAACGGACTGAGGACTTCTGAGAGGAAGAGATTGCCGAATAGTAGGGCAAATACGGGTGTCAGGAAGGTGAGGGAACTAAGGCTGGTGAGACTGCCACTAGAGGCAAAGTAGAAGAATAACCCGTAGGCGATCGCACTGCCAAATACGGTAGCATAACTCAAAGCCACTAAATCAGATGTTCCAAGATTCTCCCACTGCTGGGATTCAACAACTGATGAAATTCCCCATAGTGGCAATCCACCTAAAATCATGTGCCATCCCGTAGCGCTTACTGGGTCAGCATGTCGGCATACAAACCGAATCAACACTGTTCCCACTGCCATTGACAGCGCTGCTAACAGCATCAACCACTCGCCACTAGCAAACAAATCTTGCCAGTTGCCAATTGTGATATTTGCGCCTGAGTCGATAAAATGTAAAATCCACTCATCAGGTAAGCCAATTAAACTAATACCTGTGATTCCTAGTCCTAACCCCAGCCATCCCCAAAAACCAATGTGTTCTTGGAATAGCCACAACGACAGCAAGGCAACAGCCAACGGTTGCGAGTCAATCATCACAGACCCTAACCCCGCACTGGTTTTGACTAATCCCTCTGCTAAAAAGCCTTGAAACAGCGTCCCATCTATCAAGGCAAATAAGGCAATCCACAGCCATGCAGCCCAACCTTTCGGCTGGGGTTTACCCATGAATGCTGCTGCAATCAGAATTAACATCCCTGCTGGTATCAGACGCACTCCCGCCATGAATAACGGTGTGGTGTGGGGTATGACTCCTTTCATGGCTACCATTGCTGTCCCCCATAGGAAAAAGGGGGCAATTAACAAAAGAGGGGCGAAGGGAAGTTGAGATGCACTGAGTTTCAGTTGCATGGGTTTGCTGATGCCTTTGTTTAACAAGCGCAAAAATTGCTTTACCCGATTTTACCGAATTATGTAGTTGTGCGATCGCATAGCCTCTGGAAGAAAAGGAATTAATACTCAGGTATAGGTAAGGCTACAGGAGGCTGAAGATTTTAATCTTACATCTTGCTTGCACCTAGCTCTAGCGATTAGAAATCACGGCTATATAAACGCTTTCAATCAGGCAAATAGGCAGTAGTATTTATACGTAAAAATACTACTGCAAAAGTGTGTTTTTTAGCTAATAATGTAGGTGATTGATCTCTCAGACCAATTGACTCAATTTAGGAGCATCGAATGCCTGTAGGATTGCCTGAATTCGTTGAAAATCCAGAAAATCGTTGCCCTGTAATTCTCTTACTCGATACTTCTGGCTCTATGTCAGGTCAGCCTATCCAAGAGTTAAATCGAGGACTTGCTGCTTTCAAAGAAGATGTACTAAAAGATTCTCAAGCATCGCTGAGTGTGGAAGTGGCGATGATCACATTTGGCCCCATAGCTAAACTGATACAAGACTTTGTGACCATTGACCAATTTACACCGCCTATATTGGAAGTAGATGGTTTAACCCCAATGGGTGCGGCGATTGAGTATGCTTTGGATTTTGTAGAAAACCGCAAACAGACTTATAAAGACAACGGTATTCTCTATTATCGCCCTTGGGTGTTTTTGATTACAGACGGAGCGCCAACTGACTCCTGGGATTCAGCCGCGCAAAGATTGAGAGAAGCAGAAGCACAAAGCCGACTGTCATTTTTTGCAGTTGGGGTAAAGGGTGCTGATATGAATATCCTCAAACAAATTTCTCCTCCTGAACGTCCACCAGTTATGCTAAATGGCTTAGATTTTCGTGAGTTGTTTGTCTGGCTTTCTGCTTCGATGAAACGGGTTTCTAGTGGCAAAGTAGGACAAGCTGTAGCTTTACCGGCTATGGGATGGGGTCAAATTAGCAGTTAGGAGGAAATTTTGTGAATTGGAAAGCTGTTGCGCGTTCTGCGATCGGAACAAGTCATAAAAACCAGGGTATAGTTTGTCAAGATTATGGGAAATATTGCACCTTTAAGGATGTGATTGTAGGCGCGGTTGCTGATGGTGCTGGTAGTGCTAAATATTCTGATGTTGGTTCTGAGTTGGCGGTAGAAACGGCACTTAAATATCTCTCAAAAATTAGTGAATATCTTCGCAAGCGTCAACATTGGTGGCAAAAAGTTTCTCAAGTACTTTCGCAACCAGAAGCCGAGAAATTATTTACTAAAACTGTAAATAAGGTAATTGCTGAGTTAGGCAAAAAAGCAGAGAAAGAAAATTATTCTGTCAATGATTTAGCTTGTACATTGTTGGTTTTCGTGGCAACCCCTGACTGGGTTGCAGCTATGCAAATCGGGGATGGATTTATTGTAAGGCGTTCCCAAGAGTCAGAATATCAACTGTTGTTTCAGCCAGATAAAGGTGAGTTTGCTAATGAAACGACTTTTATCACTTCAGCAAATGCAGTAAAAGAAATGCAGGTAAAGGTTATTTCCGAAAAACAAGAGTTTATTTGTGCTTCCACTGATGGACTAGAAAAAGTAGCAATTCGCTTGAGCGACTGGGAACCCTTCTCACCTTTCTTTAAACCTTTGGAGGAATACTTGCACGAACCTGTTAATGGAGAGGAGAAAGATAAATATCTGATGGAATTCCTCAACTCTGAACGGCTAAATTCTCGCACTGACGATGATAAAACCTTACTTTTGTGCTTCTTTGATAGAGAGTAAAATTCGATGACAGTTTTCACCTGTGCCAGTACGGGTCAATCGATTACTCTGTTGGGTGAACCTAAAATTAGTGGTGAAGCGAAGGTTTGGCAAACAAATCACAATGGTTACTTAGCAAAAATTTATCACTCGCAAACTCCTGAGCGTGTGCAAAAGTTGGCGGTGATGATAGCGCACCGACCCAAAGAGCCAAACTCTCACCTGAATCATATTTCTTTTGCTTGGCCTAAGTCGGTACTTAAAGATGCTCAGGGTAATTGTGTGGGCTTTTTGATGCCGGAAATTAAGGAAGCAAAAGAACTTATTAATATATACAACCCCCAGAAAAGAAAGGCTTTGAAACTTGAGGTTGATTGGCGTTTTCTCCACACAACGGCGCTAAATATCGCCTCAATTATCGAAGCAATTCACATTTCTGGCTATGTTTTGGGTGATATCAAGCAGCAAAATATTCTTGTAAACGATCGCTTCCGGTTAGCAGTGATTATCTATCAATTGTTGTTTAGTGGTCAAAGTCCTTTTGCAGGAAAGTGGATAGGCGCGGGGGAAATTCCAAAAATGAATGAACTTATCCATCAGGGTTTATGGCTGTATGCACCAAACAATTTGATTCAACCTGTAGACAGGACAATTCCTCTTGAGATTCTTCACCCAGAGGTTCAGCGATGTTTTCTCAGATGCTTTAATGATGGTTATCAAAATCCTAATTTACGCCCAACTGCTGAGGATTGGGTAAAGGCGCTCAGACTTGCTGTTAATGAGTTAACTATCTGTGGAAAGGTAGACAGCCACTACTACAGCCGAACTTATGGTAAATGTTATTGGTGCGATCGCTTTACAAAACTTCATATTGATATATTTCCTGGCTTTGCTAGACCAAAACAAGCTGCTGTTGTTGAATCAAAATCACAACCCGAAGCTTTTGGCGCAGATAAAATTATAGAAAATGTCGCAATAGGAGGGCAAATACATACCCTCCAAGGGCATTCCTCCTGGGTTAAGTCCGTAGCTTTCAGCCCAGATGGTAAAACTCTTGCCAGTGGGAATGATGACAAGACTATCAAATTGTGGGATGTCAAAACAGGAGCGCAAATCCGCACTCTCCAGGCGCATTCCGGCTTAGTTCGTTCGGTTGCCTTCAGTCCAGATGGCAAAATCCTTGCTAGTGGTAGTTCCGACAACACTATCAAACTGTGGGATGTCACAACAGGAGCGCAAATCCATACTATCCAGGCGCATTCCGACTCGCTTCGTTCAGTTGCCTTCAGCCCAGATGGAAAAACCCTTGCTAGTGGTAGTTCTGATAACACTATCAAACTGTGGGATGTCAAAACAGGAGCGCAAATCCGCACTCTTCAAGCGCATTCCGAATGGGTTTGGTCGGTTGCTTTCAGTCCAGATGGCAAAACCCTTGCCAGTGGGAGTTACGACAACACTATCAAACTGTGGGATGCTAGTGGTTATTGTTGGGATTGGATTATTTTTTTGTTTGGTTTGGGGTTTCCCGGCTATGCTTGTTTGGTCTTATTTTGTAGTGTGTTTCTTTAGTTTGCTTTTAATCGTAAATATGGTAAAAAATTTAATAGCAAACAAACATTTTTAAGTAAAGCTGCTGAAGCAATGCAATTTCCTACATACTTTGGTGCAAACTGGGATGCTTTTGATGAATGTATCACCGATTTAACATGGTGTCCGGCTGAGAAATACGTCATATTTTATGACGATGCTGATATCTTTGCTCAAGCTGAACCGACACAGTACCAAATAGCAGTAGATATTTTAAATTCAGCCAAAGAATACTGGCAATCTAAGAATATTACTCTGAAGTTTTTAACTATAAACAAATAGGTCTATTTAGCCTTGAGACAAATTAAAATATAGTCCAATCTTCTAAACCTAAATTAGGCACCTTTGCAAAATCCTTGCGGTTGCGAGTAACTAGAATCCCATTAACTGACAGCGTAATTCCCGCAATGCGTAAATCTTGTGTGCCAATGCGGATTCTTTGACGAATCAAGTCTTCGTAACAATTAATAGCATACTCGTTAAATCCTAGCGAATATGGAGCAAAACATTATTAATAATCAACGTCAACTTATTCCCAGAGAGGGCAGTATAGGTAGTTATGGTGACTTACTCAAACTAGGACGTAGAGGCGATAACCTTACACCTCATCATATACCTGCGGATGCTTTTATGAAAGCTAGAGTTCCTGGTTATACTACAAATAAAGGAATTGCCATTATGATGGAACATTTATCACCAGGAAAAGGAGGTCGTCATCGGCAAACAATTTCTTACGGTAAATCTCCTAATTTAAGCTTCTCAGCAAGAGAAACATTGGCCCAAGAAGTTTGGGATGTGCGTTCTATTTATCTTCGTCAAGGTTTGTACAATAGAGAAATCAGGAAAAGTTTGCAAGGTTTAATTAACCTGAATAGACTAACTTGGCAAGGTATTTTTGATAAAGTAGGTTGAAACCCATGAATCAAAACAATCTATTGGCAATTTTAAAAGAAAATCGCTTAATGCAAACTCAACAGCAAGTTACCGACTTTGAAAATGCTTTAGCTGAAATAGCTGATAATCCTGATGAGCAAAATTTATCTGCATATCATCTTGTTTTAGATGATCAATGTCAACAGCCAGAAGTGATGTTCAGCTTAATTCATTTTCTCGAATCTTTTGATATAGAAGAACAAATTGCGGCTTTTATTAAAGTTGTACCCCAATTAATGATCAATGCACCTGAATGGACAAAAATCATTCATGACAGGATTTTAAATGATGATTCAGCTTGCGAAGTTTATCAAAAACTTTTACACTCAGCTAATTTGAATACACCTCATTTTCTCTATCATCTCTTGGAAGAAAGTATTCTAAATAAACTAAAAATTAAAGAAAGTTTGTCCAGTATAACTCAATAAATATTATAGGGTTTCCTAATCACATGAGGTACATCATAGCCCCCTCCTTGCTTGCGGGAAGGGGGTTGGGGGTGGGGTTCTTGTACCTCACAAGGGCCGAGAAGCGCTATAAACTACTTTGGCGATCAAACTCAGATTAAATTCTGAGGAGTATAGTCCAATCTTCTAAACGCAAATTAGGTACTTTTTCAAAATCCTTGCGATTGCGAGTAACTAAAATCGCATTCACTGACAACGTAATTGCCGCAATGCGTAAATCTTGTGTGCCAATGCGGATTCTTTGACGAATAAAGTCTTCGTAATAATTGATAGCATACTCGTTAAATCCTAGCGATCGCACATTTTTGAAAAACTCTAAAGTAGCCTGTAGCTTTGCGTAAGCCAATACCAATGTATCAGATGAGGAAGCCTTTCTGATTGATTACATTAAACCTCCCACGCAGTTGTTCTTCAACTGTAATTATCGTTATGGCAATGTCTTCAGGATTGACTGCATTTATACGCTGCATGACAACTGGATGCCTTTGTTGAAAAAGTGAGATGTGATCCGTATCAAGTATCCATAAACTCACTTAATTTCATTCTCCGCATCAATTTGTCGATAATGTTCCTCCATTTTTGCGTCAAGTTCACGGCGGTCAGCTTCTATATATTCCAGCATTTCATCAAATTGCGGATCATCCTTGAACATACCCGCAAATTTCAACCAAGGATTTTCTACTTTGGGCGCTTCAATTTCTAAAGTCACAATTTTGGCTGTTTTTAACCGAGTTTGCAAACTTTGACTGAGTTTCTCTATTGCTTCCGTTTCCGTATTTCCTAAACCTTCACAGTCTGGTAAACCTAATAATATTGCTTTGACTGTCCCATCTTGTTGATTTTCAATCAGCACATCATAAGTTAACTTTGGTGCGGTTATTGGAAAGGTAGTTTTTACAGCTAAATTCATAATATTTTTATCTTTCAAGTTTTATATGGATTATAACATTAGTCAATAACTAAGTGCTGACTGAAAGGATAAGTTATCTTTATCTAATATCCACACAATACTCACCTTGTCTCATTCTCCAAGTCAATTTGACGGCGATCAGCTTTAGAAAGCTACTACGAAGACACCACGCACGTAGGTGTTGGCGTAGCCTCTCCAAGAGTTGCCCGTCGTAGACATCGCACTCTGAATTCCCCAAGCTTGTAAATGGGAAGTCGCTGTATGTCTAAATCTGTGGTTTCATTTGAAGGATATCAAATTTTGCAAGATATCTACTTATGATCATGAACGTTGCACCCGCCATTATAGTATTAGGTCAAAATAGCGTCGTAGTAGCACGCAAAATAATCAGTGTCCTACCAGGGGCAACGCTATACGGTCTAGCAGGTCGCACATCTGAAGTTGATGTCAGCTTTACTAATTTTGGCGAGACGTTGCGCGAGTTATTTGTCCAGGGAACGCCGTTGATTGGCATTTGTGCCGCCGGAATTTTAATTAGGACGTTAGCTCCCATGCTCGCAGATAAACGACAGGAACCACCAGTGCTAGCTGTGGCTGAAGATGGTAGCGCTGTTGTCCCACTCTTGGGTGGACTTGCTGGGGTAAACGATTTGGCACGTCGGATTGCTGAAGCCCTTGATGTCAAACCGGCAATTACCACCACAGGCGATTTACGTTTGGGCACAACACTGTTGTCTCCTCCCCCTGGATACCATTTAGCAAACCCAGACGATGCGAAGAAATTTATCTCAGATTTGCTAGCTGGGGCGCAAGTTAAGCTAGAAGGCACAGCACCTTGGTTGAGCGATCGCAAACTACCCATAAATCCAAAGGGAGATTTGACTATCCAAGTTACCGAACATTTGGTGACTCCTACAGCAAACTGCCTTGTCTACCACCCAGCAACGATCGCGATCGCAATTAGTGGCATGATTGATGATGCAGCAGCTTTAGTACAGCAGCTATTAGCTGATGCCAAACTAGAAAAAGCATCAGTCGCCGGGATATTTGCACCCATCACCGCCGCAGCCGATCCCGCAATCCATGCCGTAGCTAGCGCCTTGGGAGTGCCTGCCCGCTTTTTCACCCCAAATCAGCTAGAAAGTCTACTTTCACAAGGTTATAGCCCTGCCCAAGCCGCAGCGATCGCCGCCACAGGCACATCTCCCATTACTCCTTCATCTTCCCAGATTGCGATCGCCATTGCCCCTCAACCAATCGACCCCAACATCACAGGTCAGCCACGCGGACGGTTAGCGATTATTGGTACAGGGCCTGGTGGATCACAGTGGATGTCTCCCGAAGTGAAGGAAATACTCAAGTCGGCAACTGATTTAGTGGGTTACAAAACTTATTTAGATTTAGTCGGTTCTCTGGCTGATGGCAAGCAACGGCATGAGTCCGACAACCGCGAAGAAGAAGCACGGGCAAAAATGGCTCTTGATTTGGCTGCATCTGGGCGATATGTCGCTGTAGTTTCATCTGGTGATCCCGGTATATATGCAATGGCAACAGCAGTTTTTGAAGTGTGCGATCGCTATGCCAAACCCGAATGGGACAGTATCGACATTCATGTAGCCCCAGGCATCTCCGCTATGCAGGCAGCAGCAGCAGCGATTGGTGCCCCCCTTGGACATGACTTCTGTGCTATTTCCCTATCTGACATCTTGAAACCTTGGTCTGCGATCGCACAACGAATTACTGCTGCTGCTGAAGCTGATTTCGTCATTGCTTTCTACAATCCTGTTTCCAAAGAGCGTACCTGGCAACTAGCAGAAGCAAGAAATATTTTGCTGCGACATAGAACACCAGATACACCAGTAGTGTTAGCCCGGAATCTCGGCAGACCAGGACAGACGGTGAAAGCGATCGCACTTGATGAGTTAGCACCAGCAAACGCTGATATGCGAACAATTATTCTCGTTGGTTCCACAAAAACCCGAACCATCAAGCGCCGCGATGGTAATATATGGGTTTATACGCCGCGTCGGTATACTGAATCCCCAGAGAGAATCATCAAAAACGGGAGATGAATGTATAACTAAATGCCAGCTAGTGGGTAATATAAGCTTGCATCTATTGGTTTGACCGAAATGAAAAAACTGGCAACACTAGTAATTGCAAGCGCACTATTGACGGGGTGTACTCCTTCAATAGACTCAAGTTCTTTCACAGGATCAGACAACTATGAAGTTCAGTGGACTGGAGTTAATGGAAGCAAGCTATTTGGTAGCTACGTTATTGCTTCCAAAAGTCCCAGCACTCCATCGAGAGTAGAAAAAGTTGTAACAACACTTCCTTATAAAGTAAGTTTCTCTGCTCCAAAAAATACCTTGATTTCGGCGGCAGGAGGAACGCTAAATCAAGGTACGGTAGAAATAAAAATTTTCAGGAATGGTTCAGAATGTGGAAAGGTGACGATGGTTGGAAGTGGAGCTATGGCTAATCAAGTTTGCCAGTAAGTCAATTTCCATAACCCTAGAATTTATTCCCCTACTCCCCACTCCCCACTCCCCATTCCCCACTATTTCTAATTCCCTTGCAACGGGGCGTTTAAGACTTTCTCGATGCGATCGCGCGTTTCTAATAAGTGCGCTTTGGTATATTCATCCTCGGAATTAACCTGCTTGAGTTGATCATCCAATTGTTTGAGTTTATACCATGCCATCGTGCGAGCATCTTCTGGAACATATTGTTTCCGTAACACCATAGCCGTCAAAATCTTCAGGTATTCACGCTGCAAGCCTCGCCGTAAACTGGAAATTTTCGTTAATTTACCTTTTGGTTTAATTACTTCCGTCCAGATATCTGACTGCAAAGTGTCAAATAATTCTGGAAGAGTCAGTGCTTTTCCGGCTGGAGTTTTGAGTTCGATATCCTTGAGGCGAGAGAGGCGATCGCCTGAGAGTAAATCCCGCAACACAGAACCCTGCATGAGTAGCACCAAATCATGAATTGGATAATCCAAACGGCCAACTTGCGGATCACTACCCCAATGTCGCCAACGGGAAGGTGCTAATTTATTCAGTAGTTCTGGTGAAAAACTCAGGGCATCTTCGGCAAACACATACTTTTGCAGCGTCTGTAAAGCTTGCCGTTGTTGTTCAACTGGTACTGGTTCAAATGGTAATCGGTGTTGGCGGACTCCAGAGACTTTATCGGCAGGTATCTCACTAGGGTGAATGCGATAGAAAGACTGTCCCCCAATGTATTTTGTGGTATAGTATATTTGCTGAAAATAATTACCCAATACTGTGCTAAAACGTTCGCTCACATCAGTGTAACTATCACCAGCCAGTGGGTAACGCTTATCCAGACGTGTCCACATCACCCGTGAATTATTCAACTGCCACTGAGAATAAAGCAGCACATTGCTGCTGTTATCCCAAGCATCGGCTGTGGGGTCAAGGTCATACACATCTTCATCTGTGGAATAACTCAACTCTGGCTTGTAGGATTGTGCAGCAATTTCTGACAAAATTGGCTTTTCCGCTATGGGAGTTGATGTCTGAATTGGCATGTAGCCGTACTTAATCGCCCATTCATCATAAGGCCCCACCATGCTGGGAAAATAATCTCCCTGCTTTGTACCTTGAGGAGCGATATTTGGGGGAATGTAATCCATCACGGAAGTTGTTAGACCTTTAGTTTTGGTAATTTCCGTATTATTCATCTCGTCTGGTGGTAGCAGTGTACTACCACGGAAGTTATGGCGTAAACCAAGAGTATGTCCAACTTCGTGAGCGATGATTAAACGTATATATTGATTGATATATTTTTTCATCTGATCGGGAGTGGCCATAGTATCAGGCAGCAGTGACATCGCCAATGAACCAAAGGCAAACTGGTTAGCAGCTTCCATCCCATAGCATAAATCGTACTCGCCTGCCATTTTCGATAAACGACTCAACAACCCCTGTTGTTCCTGCATCTGCTGAGGGATGCCATTGTTTTTTGCATCTAAACCATTGGCGCAAAGTAGACGATTTTGCATCAAAGCTGATAAAGTAGTGCGATTTTCTATTTGACTGGGTTGAACGATTTTGCGATAATCATTCTTGAGTGCCCGCACAAAGCTAGCATCCACGAGAATGTCTGCATCCAAAATTTCCCCAGTCAATGGGTTAACGCGGGATGGTCCCATTGCAAAATAACCATCGACTGTGTTAATCCAGCGAATCGTGTTGTAACGAATATCTGCTGGGTCCCAGGTGGCGTCATCGGGCATTTGGCGGACTTCAATTGCATCTTTGAATCCCGCTTTCAGAAAGGCTTTATTCCACATTAGGACACCTTCTTTGATCGGATCGCGGTACTCTAAGGGCACAGCGTTATCAATCCAGAAGACAATCGGTTTTTTGGGACGAGAAATTACTGCTTTCGGGTCTTGTTTTTCCAAATGCCAGCGATTGATGTAGCGGACAAAAGAATCGCCACTATCGTCTTTAGATAAATCTTGGTAGGCGGTGATAAAATAGCCGATGCGATCGTCAGCAAGGCGCGGTCGATAATCTTGATTGGGTAGTTGGGAGAGACTATAGTGGACGCGCAGCGTAAAACCACGGTTGTCAGCTAGCGACGCCAAGTTTGGTATTTGATTCTCCTGGCCAGCGCCGCCAGAGAAGTTTAAAACTGACTCAATTTCTAAGTTTTGGGGAAAAGCTTTCGCAGTACCAAAATAGGACTGGTCTGTGCTTCCTGGTACTCCTAAACTTACAGATAATCCGGCTAAGTCTGTCAGCAACAAATCACCTAAGTCGATCAGAAGAGTTTTGCGTTGTGGATGAATGCTTTTAATCGAAATGGTGTAGAGAACAGAGTCACTAAAAGATCGGGCTACCGATCGCACCTGGGGATCTCCCTCACGAGTGCGAAAATTCACATTGCGAATCACAAAGTTTAGTTTATCATCCACCCGTTGGAAATAAAATAAAAAATCTTGCAAAGGCATACCACTATAAATACCCCGTTCGCCAATGCCCGATTCCAAGGTTGTTGTAGCTAAATAATTTTTATTAAGTTGCTCTGGCTTAATTTCTAGATAAATTTTATTCTTTTCTTTATTGCGATAAAGGGTGAATAATCCCCCTGACTTTTGGGTGTCTTTGGTTACTTCGTCAAAGGACGCTAAAACATCCTTTGCTGGTGGTTTTGCACTAGGATTAGGCTTTGCATTCGGTTTTACTGGTGGTTTTATAGCTTGCAAAAATGGTTGCAGTCCTGCTTTTTTCAGGTCTTTTACTACCCAAATAAACGGTTGAGGCTGTACCTGTTTATTTTGATTAACTACCCAAACTTGCCCTGACGCTAGCCTCTGTTTCGGGGGAATATTCATACCCTTTGCCGATAACGCTAAGATTTTAATTGCAGAAGTTTCTGTAGTTAACTGACTAGAGGATTTTTCTCTACTTCTTTTCGTAACCACAGCTTCTACAACCCGTACAGCCTGATGCTTGGCTGACAAATCTGTATCAATGTTAACAGATGGTGACTTGGCACTAGCCGTTGCTATTCCTAAAAACAAACTATGTAACAAAATCATATAAAAGGTTAATCTGTTCTTCATCCCATCTATACCCGATAATTATCCTGTAGTTAATTTTTAACTTTTGCAAACCTATATAGCCTGCTTTTGCCGATTCTCTTAGCTGCTTTAGATTAAACAGCAAACTTTAGACTTCAATTTTAGTTGCCATTTTTCAGCTTTATCAGAAATTAAAGGGTTTAAGACCGAACACACCTAGCTCTGAGAGGATGTTTGAAAAGTCCTCTTCAGTAAATCGCAAACTTTCGGAAACCTACGCAAAAACGAGGGTTTCAGCCCTGCCAAAAAAGAAATTTAATGCTGATGTGGTAAGGCTTCTAAAAAACTTTGCGATTTACTGAATGTATTTTCATAGTTACCACTTTTGTTTTCTAAGTATTGTAATTGTCATAATTATTACATAAGATAATGGAGAATAATGTATGTTTGTTAAAGATTTTAAAGAATTAATTTCAATCGATTGTCAAACAGACGAAAGCGGGAATAGTCCCGTAGTTCTTGAACTAAAGAATAAAAAATTATGGCTCACCTATATGTGGGTGGGTGGGGTTCTCACTAAGAAACAAATACAGTGGGACGAAGAGGGAGAATGGCATTTCGCTACAACCCTCGGCAGGCTCAAAGAAGCCATTGGGAAAAATAGCAGAAATGCTGCCCAAATAACCATTGCCGTCGCCGATGATCAGACTTTGGCAATAAAGACTCTGATTAAGACAGAAAAAGGCGATCGCAAATCCGATCATCAAGTGATGTCTTGGGGTGTAAAACCCCAATTAGATTTGGACACCTTTGAGGCAGACAGCCAAAGCCTAGTTTTGGACATGGAAGCCTGGGCGGAAATTCGCCAAGCTGGAAATGTCATCGTCCGCGATTTGGTCAAAAATGAGAAAGAATCGCGGGAGATTCTTTCCAGTTATGTCCGCTTGGACATTTGGGCAAAAACGGGTTTTGCCACGGGCTATTCTCCAGGGATGATTTCATACAGGCAATTTGCCTGTACGGAAAATTTCACGAAAGCAAGGGTGTATTTAGTGCCGGTCACATTGATCGCATTAATTGGCACTCTAAAACTGGAGATTCCAGTAGTTACGTTGCGCCTAAGCGCTGATAAAAAGCAACTGTTAACTACAGTTGACGATCAATTCTTCCTCACAAACATTCCATCGGAGGACAAATATCCGATTCTGGATGGAGTGTTACAGGAATCTGCTCAAAACTCCCTCGTAGCGATTGACGACAAAACCAGCCTCCAAGCAGCATTACAAGCTGCAAAGGATGCGGGGGTGAAAAACATCACCCTCAGTTTCAGCGATCAAGAGGTGACGGTAGACGCAGGGAAAAAGCTTCCCAAGATCAGCATTCCCGTTGACTCAAGAAATAAGTTTACCTCAACCGTCAAGTTGAGCGTAAATTTGATATTGGATGCCCTCAATTCAATCAATGTCACCAAAATATTGTTGCTATTTCCAGCATTAGCAGGGAAAGCATTAATAATCGAAACCCTAACAGGGGTCGTATATCTTATCTTGGCTATTACCAAGGTTACGGCTCACATCATTGAGTCAATCAAAGATACACCACCTGCTGAAAACAACTCGAAACCCAAACCCAGAACAAAGCAGTTGGAGATTGGGAAAACTCATGATGGAAAAGCCTTTGCCCTTGTTGCGGTGGAAGACAACCCACTGGCTCCGCTCAAAGGAGAAACCCCTGAACAGAGGCTACTTGAAGCTCAGTCTCAGGGTGATGAGATTCTAGCTAAATTGAAGAAAAACCAGGAAGAAATAATCCTGGAGGACGCATTAATAGACGCAACACTGGCAAATCTGGAGGCTAATCTTAGAGAAGCTCTCCAAGAGAGTCAGAAACCAGTCCTTTCTGACTCTGAAGAATACCGTTTTCAGGAGTTGGAGGCAATGTCTCTTAAGCTCTACTGGACGGGAGGAAGAATTTTAAACATCCTCCTGCATAAAGACCCTGAGTGGAAGTTGGAAATCAGAATGATTAATCCCACTTCTAAATAAGCAAAAAACTGAGATTAATAATTTTATTAATCTCAGTTTTTTATTCCGCCCACCACCTCATGCAATTGTTGTTCGGAGAGTTTTTTAAGGAGGCGTTTAAATCCCCGAATTAAAAACTTCGTTGTCAACTGTCAACTGTCAACTGTCAACTGTTAACTGTTTACAAGGCTTTTTACACTCATTGAGATGCTCTCTAGCCCATCGTAGACATCACCAACGGATGATATTTTTCGTGTAGTATTTATTGATACTATTAATTTTTGACAGTGAGAAGCAAACTAACATAGAAAAATTTTAATTCAGGATTATCAAAAAAACAATTAAAATGTAACAACGGACACAGAAATGTCAACATATTTATCTCAAGTCTGGCTGCTGCTGAGAAATTATGTGAAAGGTACAAGGTTGCAAGAGATGCCAAAGACCACATCGCCAGAAACCGAAGCAGTTTTAGCTCTAGGAAAAAGTATTAAAGCAAACAAAAGTGTTAAATTTGCTCAAGATAATTTGCAGGAAGATTTATGCTCTCTAAGACTGCAAGAAAGCTTAGAAAAATGGACAATATCAAAGAGCGGTTTGACTTCTAAGATAGACGATCGCACATTGAACATTCTCCCTGAAGGGTTTTGTTTTAGAGTGTGCGATCGCCAGATGCATGAAGAGATTTATGATTTACTGGGCAATGGCGCTCTGAAACCAGAAATAGTCAACCAACTAATGGAATTGGTTGTAACTGGTAAAAAAAATCACCTAGAACTGCTTTTCTGGCGGCTAGAAGATTTTTATCGTCGGTGGTGTCAGGGAGAATTTATCGATGGGACACCAGATGATAACCTACCTCAGCAAACAAAGTTAAAGCTAGCGGCAGAAAATATTACTCTTGGGCTAAGACAGGTAGACATATATACAGGGCTGAACGTACTGATTTTACTCTTAGAGTTACACCGCTACGCCCAAGAGCGAGATGAACTAAAACAAAAAATCATCTTCTATCCATCTTCTCAACCGGACACAGATAATTTTTTCACATCCCAACTGCTGCGGATCATCAACTATAGCGATGCCCTGGAAATTGGCAACTTTAGCAGTATAGTCGGGCAATTCCTCAAAGGCGGCAACTTTCGGAGTGCTTACCTGGGCGATGCCAACCTCACCGGGGCAAACTTTAGCGGTGCCGACCTCAGCCGTGCTTACCTCGGCGATGCCAACTTAACTGGCGTAAACTTTAGCGGTGCCAACCTTAGCGGTGCCAACCTCGGCGATGCCAACCTCAGTGGTGCCAACCTCAGTGGTGCCAACCTCAGTGGTGCCGACCTCAGCAGCACCAACCTCATCGGTGCTAACCTCATTGGTGCCAACCTTAGCCGCGCCGACCTCAACCGCGCCGACCTTAGTAGTGCCGACCTCAACCGCGCCGACCTTAGTAGTGCCGACCTCAACCGCGCCGACCTCAGCAACACCAACCTTAGCCATGCTGACCTTAGCAATGCCATCCTTTTCGGTGCGAATCTAAGTGAAGCCAACCTCCGCAGCGTCAGCCTTAGCCATGCCGACCTCTGCCGCGCCGACCTCAGTGGTGCTGATTTGAGTCACTCTATCCTCAATGGTACTAATCTCAGTGACACAATTCTTTTCAGTACCAACCTCAGTGATGCTATCCTGATTGCCGCAGACCTCAGCTACGCCAAACTTAACGGTGCTAAACTTAACAATGCCAGACTTAACGGCGCAATGTTCTTAGGTGCCGACCTCAGCGGCGTAGACCTGAGTCGGGTGATTCTCAACGAAGCCGACCTCAGTGGGGTGATTCTTAGCGAAGCCGACCTCAGTGGTGCCGACATCACCGACGCTATCCTGTTCGGTACAGACCTCAGCTATGCCAACCTTAATAGTGCTAACCTCAGTGGCAGTAACCTCAGTGGTGCTATCTTCAATGGCGCGGATCTCAGTCACAGTAATCTCAGCTATGCCATTCTGGGTGGTGCTGACCTCAGCGACGCCAATATGGAAAAAATGACTTGGGGTAAAAAGCAGCAGTGGGAAGATGTGCGGGGATTAGAGACAGCAGTTAATGTGCCGGAGGGGTTGAAGGAAGAACTGGGATTGAATTAGGGACTGACAAATAAAAAAATACTCAACCACTTCTTGTGGGGTGGGTGACACGAGAACCCGTATACAAAGGCGGGCAAGATGCCCACCCCATAAGATTGGGTAATTTATTTATTAGACATAGGAGTGAAAATGAATGTAGAGACGTAGCAGTGCTACGTCTCTACAAGGGTTCTGGGTAACGCATATTTAATTTCACCAGATGTCTATTGGAAGTCCCTTAAGAAGACAGGGAGGTGACATTTTTACCTTTGCGTCCTTTGCGCCCTTTGCGGTTCGTTATTCTTATACACCATCTTCCGAGTTTCAATCTCAAAAGTTCGACCTCGATTAAACACCCAAATTAACTTTGATAGGGGCGTGGCAGTTGGCGCAATTGATGAGCAGTATCCAATTCACTATTGTTTTTTCTGCCATACCCCCAACCTAAGATGCGACGATATTCACCCATGATGCCACTTTCTATTAAATCATCCTCATTGACTGCAACATTGGTATGAGATTCAGGCGCAACATACAGCGCATCCGCAGGACAATATGCCTCACACATGAAACAAGTTTGACAGTCTTCCTTTCGGGCGATCGCGGGTGGTTGGTTGGGTACGGACTCAAAGACATTGGTAGGACAAACTTGGACGCACACATTGCAATTGATACAGAGTTTATGGCTGACAAGCTCGATCATAATACTGCTCCTGCTACAACTTTGATAATTAGGGTGTGGTTTGAGTGGTTAGTAGTGGTGGTGTAGCGATGGCGTTCCGCTCACCAGAGGCAATCTCTACGAGAGGCTGCGCCAACGCATTTGTTATCCAATCACGCCTCACCCAAAGCTTTTCTAAGCCGCCTGTGGCTTGATAATAATGCTGATTTGGATCGGTTTCGGGATAGTCCACGCGAATATGTTCGCTACGCGTTTCCGTGCGATGTAAAGCGCTAAAATATGCCCATCGCGCTACAGCCGTCAGAGAAGCCGCTCGACGAGAAAATTCCAGATCGCGCACTGTATCTTGTTTCGTCTGTGCTTGTACCTGCTGCCACAGCGTTTCTAATTTGGCAAGGGAATCCAGAAGTCCCTGCTCAGAGCGCAAGTAATTCTTCTCTAAGGGGAACATCTCTGCTTGTACACCGCGCACGATCGCTTCGCTATCGAATGTTTCCGAAGCGGGAGACTGCGATGAGCTACGCCCCGCCCCAGGCGATCGCAATCCGGCTTGACCCGCAGGACGCGCAACCCGTTTATTTGCATGATCGCCGAGACTACGTGCAAAAGCTGCTGCCCCAACTCCAGCCCATTGACCTGTGGAAATCGCCCAGGCTGCATTGGGACCACCACCACCTGAAGCTAAACCTGCTAGGAATTCACGCGAGGCTGCATCCCCTGCGGCATAGAGTCCGGGTACTTTCGTACCGCAACTATCATCGGTCAAACGGATTCCACCTGTACCACGGACTGTACCTTCTAAAACCAGCGTGATCGGTACTCGTTCTGTATAGGGATCGATATCAGCTTTTTTATAAGGTAGATAAGCGATGAAATGGGACTTCTCAATCACTGCTTTCACTTCAGGTGTAGCTCGATCCAAACGGGCATAAACAGGCCCTTTCAAGAGTGCATTGGGAAGGAAGGATGGATCGCGACGACCATTGACATAACCACCAAGATCATTACCCGCTTCATCGGTAAAGCTAGCCCAGCCAAAGGGAACACCCCGTGTCACTGTGGCATTGAAAGCGGTCGAGATCGCATAGTGATTAGAAGCTTCCATACTAGAGAGTTCGCCGCCAGCTTCCACTGCCATCAGCAGTCCATCACCTGTATTGGTATTGCAACCTAATGCTTTACTCAAGAATGCACAACCGCCATTCGCCAGGACTACTGCACCAGCACGAACGGTATAGGTACAATGATTTTGCCGTTGCACACCTCTTGCTCCGGCCACTGAGCCGTCGTCAGCCAATAAAAGCTCTAGAGCCGGACTTTGGTCGAGAATCTTCACACCAACACGCAAGAGGTTTTTGCGAAGTACCCGCATATATTCAGGGCCATAATAACTCTGGCGCACGGATTCCCCATTTTCTTTGGGGAAACGATAGCCCCAATCTTCTACTAGGGGCAAACTCAGCCAAGTTTTTTCGATCACACGCTCTATCCAACGTAAGTTAGCGAGGTTTTTTCCTAAGCGATAACGCTCCGATAAAACTTTGTCCCAATTCTCTGGAGAAGGAGCCATGATGCCATTGCCACTGGCAGCAGCTGCACCGCTCGTACCCAGAAAACCTTTATCAACAATGATTACTTTGACGCCTTGGGATGCGGCTGCCCATGCTGCCCATGCGGCGGCAGGACCACCACCAATTACCAGAACGTCAGCCGTTAATTGTAGTTCATTTTCGCTATCGGCTCTTAGCAATTCCTTGTCCTCCTTTTTGGCAGTCAATTTCATACTTTGCGACTGTGAGCGGCTTCTACAGACAAAAATCCATCCACCTGCATTAGACACAACCTATAGTAAGCACCACGTTTTGCTAGTAATTCGTCATCAATGCCGTCTTCGACAATGTGACCTTTCTCAAACACTTACAAAGAATGTGTACGGCAAATGACAGTTAACATGGTAATCTAATTATTAGTGTTTCAAACATTTATTGCAAATTAATTTCTGATCCGTTTGGAGGGAGCATTAGCTAGAGTGGCGGCGAAAGTAATTTAATGGGCAGTCAAGCGATCGCTTGTCATTTGTGCTAATCAACACATTTCACCATCCGATCACAAACCAACTCCACATATCACGATCACCGAAGTAGATAAGCTGGCGGCACGCACTGCATTCCTAAGCAAAAGACGGATATGGCGATCGCACTTTCACAGATAGAAGCGCTATAAACTTCCCGTTATTCCAGCAGTCTAAAAATATAGTCACTTTATACTACTGTAAATCGATAGACTTAGTGTATGATACTAGCAACTATGATCGCTTCCTTTGAAATATTGCTTCCACTTGATAGCAAAATTCCAAAAGAAACGGACAAGTGCGAACACCACCCTATGAATCAAACTCTGGAGAATCTACATGGGCTACAAACATATCGAAGTCAAACAAGTAGCTGGTTTCATCGGTGCCGAAATCGGTAACGTAGACCTTTCCCGTCCTCTGAATGATGATCAAGTCAAAGAAATTCGGAAAGCACTATTGAAGTGGAAAGTCGTGTTCTTTCGTGGACAGAACATCGATCATGCTGCCCAGGTTGAATTCACATCTCGTTTCGGCGAAGTGACTTTCGCGCATCCACTCGGAGAGCCTGAACCAGTTCCGGGATTTCCGCAGATCAAACCCGTAGACCGTAGTCTCTATGAAAAGCAATACGGCTTTCGCACTGGAGGTCCCTGGCACACAGATGTAACAGCAGCTATTAACCCGCCAGCAGCGTCTATTTTACGTGCGGTTAATGTCCCTAGCTTCGGCGGTGACACCCAGTGGAGTAATTTAGTTGCAGCTTATGAGGGTCTATCAGCACCTCTGCGATCGCTTGCAGATACATTGAAAGCTGAACATCGCTTCAATGGTGGTGGGTATCAGCCCCGCAGCAGCAAGTTCGCCGAGCGCATCGCTGTCAATCCACTAGTCTCAATCCACCCAGTAGTCAGGGTTCATCCTGAGACTGGTGAGCGTGCGTTGTTCGTTAATCCTGGCTTCACCTCGCACATTGTTGATGTGTCACGAGAAGAAAGCAAGCTGCTGCTTGAGTTGTTCTTCAACCAAATCACCAAGCCTGCTTACACCACCCGTTTCCGTTGGAACAATGGTGATATCGCGTTCTGGGATAACCGCGCCACTGTGCATTTAGCTCCTCAAGATTTAGATCATTTGGATGTCGAGCGTCTCTTATATCGCACCACGATCACTGGCGATGTTCCAGTTGGGGTTGATGGTTTCCGCTCAGAAGTAGTTCAAGGTGAGGCGTTTAGCGCAGAAGTACCAACCGTCTTCAAGCAGAAAGCTGAGTCTAAAGAAGCACAACCAGTGCTTTCGTAAGCTACAAAGTGCAAGGAGAAATTTTTATGACATTTACTGCAACACGAATTGAGATTACGCCTACTGAAGCAGCTTTAGGAGCAGTTGTTACTGGTGTTGATGCCAGTCTTGCAGCACAACCAGAAGTAATTCTACAACTCAAGCAGGCATGGCGTGATCGCCACATCCTCATCTTCAAAAATCAACAATTGACTGACGATCAATTATTAGCGTTTGCGAATTACTTTGGCGACATTCTCCAACAGCCTGCCTATATCCGTAAAGGAGAAACCGAGCCGTACCTGCCGCCCCTTGTCCTGACTCTTGCAAATGCTGCCTCCGAAGAAAGTTCCGTCAATGTTGCACCCAACTATCGTGAACTTTTACCCCATATTGATCATGACTGGTTGCCTACACCATCTAGCGGTTCATTTTTATATGGGGTAGAACTGCCTGAGAATGGCCCTGATACCTATTGGGTGAATTTGATTCAGGCTTACGAAGAGCTAGATGATGCTACCAAGCGGCAGATTGCTGGCTTGCAGGTGCGCCATTTTAATTTCTATGGCAAGTATCGGGATGATTATCCTGAGCCTGCCTACGCAGCCGGTCGTTCCGTTGAACCCGGTGAACGAGTTGCTACCCATCCTTTGGTTCGCACTCACCCGGATACTGGCAAGAAAGTTCTCTTCCTAAATGCCGCTAGCGAGGTAGATATTGTTGATTACGACCCAGTGGAAGGAGCAAAGCTAATTGAGCGGTTGCGGCAACACATTAAGCAACCCCACTTTGTTTATCAACACCACTGGAGCAAGGGCGACCTGCTTTATTGGGACAACCAGGCAACGGCTCACTATCGCCCCGAATTTAATTCCAACGCAACCCGGATTTTGAAGCGAGTTAGCATTCGAGGAAGCCGTCCTTTCTAAAGTTCAGCTAGCGGGACTTAAACATTTTTTCGGGATAAACAAGCCTCAAACCCATGCAGGGTAAGGGAAATACACCAAATGCTCAAAAACGGCTCAAACCCAGATATATCAATCAACCAAGCAAAACGATGTCAAAGTCTCTCTGTATATAGATTTGAGGCTTTTTTATGGGTGTTTTTTGTCTAAGTTCCACTAGCTAAAGGTTGTGAATTCTTTCAGATAGAAAACTTTACTCCCCCTTTCCTTCTCGAGTTTAGAGAGCAGAGGGGGTTAAGTGAACTACTCCGCCGTAAGACGGACGTAGCTCTCCCAATTCATCGGGAATAGCCTCCAGAACTCGGTAGTACTAGAAAGTCTGACATTCCCTCCAGGGGCAGGAGTCCTGGTTCCCAAGACCCAAATCTTTCTCTTGCAACATATACCTATTAGCTTGGTTTTCGCTTGTGGCATTGATGGTCAAGACTTTAACTATCTTACCAGAAAATACTGGCGATTCGTCATACATCTGCAATCCTCACCCCCCGCTCCCTATCCCCACCTTCAATCTACTCATAAGGTGGGGACTTCCGCGACACGTTAACAGAAAAGCTAGTTTTGACACCAAACCGAATGCGATTTGATCTAGCCTTCTTGTCAAGGATAGAACCCTCTAATCGATTCGGTGAGCTTGCAGAGATTTTGCTCCCACGGTATCAGCGTCAACATGAGGTAGAAAGCTATGGTCAGACCGCAAATTGGAAAGTACTCAATATCCAGGCGTGATTTACTTTACACTTTTTATGGGTTAATGTCTTTTTCTGCCTTAGTCAGTTGTGGAACAAACAACGGCAGCACAGGCAATAACAGCAGCACAACTTTGAGTGCTAATGCCACTAGTAACAATAAAGGCAGTACCAAGCTCGTTCGACTTGGCTACCAAGTTTCCGGGGATCTAACCCACGAAAAAGGCGCGATTGAAAAACGGTTGGCTCCTCAAGGAATAAGTGTTACTTGGTCTCAATTTGTGTCTGGGCCTCCGCTCTTGGAAGCCTTAAATGTGGGTAGCATTGACCTTGGGCCGGCTGGCGAAACGCCACCCATTTTTGCTCAGGCAGCTGGTACCAATCTGATTTATGTAGTTAATACCCCGCCAGGTACTGGAGAAGGTTCAGCAATTGTTGTGCTAAAGGATTCTCCAATCCAAACATTGGCAGGTCTTAAAGGTAAAAAAGTTGCTTATTCTAGAGGGACGGCTCAGACCTTTTTTGTGGTGAAAGCGTTGGAAGAGGCAGGGCTGAAAATCAGTGATGTTGAATCAGTGAATCTGACCATTGCAGATGGAAGAGCAGCGTTTTTGAGCAAGACGGTTGATGCCTTTGTAGAAGGTGATCCTAGTCTGATCAAGCTGCAACGGGAAGGCAGTATTCGGGTCTTACGAGACGCCCAAGGAATTAAGACGCCAGGAGGTTATTACCTAGCTTCACGAGATTTTGCAATTAATAATCCTGAACTCTTGAAAGCAATTTTGTCAGAGTACTACCAAGTTGGGGAGTGGGCAAACAAAAACAGGCGGGCTGCTGCCGAAATCCTCGCACCGAAGGTCAAGACTGATGTCGATACTATGGAGTTGACGCTGACGAGAAGAAAATATGACATGAGACCAATTACTGAGGAAGTAATTAGCGCTCAACAAAAGGTTGCGGATCTTCTGTATGAACTGAAGGTTGTACCAAAACAAGTCGATGTTAAAGGAGCAACCTTAACTGCTCAGCAGTATGCAATGATTACACCGGATGCCGTTAGGAATAAGGCTTAACCTTTGAATCAGCAAACTGGCGACAAAACCAGATGCGATGCCTGCGGCGGTAAACTACGCGATTATCCGATAATTGTTAGTTAACCTAATTGTTAGTAGAGCATACTAGAACTCCCTTGATGAAAATTTGGAACGGACAACTAGGCGATCGCGTAAGTAATATCATTTACCAGTATTTACCGGCCTTTCGCTGGCGTAATTTTCGCCTATTTTTTGGGGGACAGTTACTATCAATGTCTGGGACATTTATGACCCAGCAGTTAACGATTCCTTGGCTGGTATACGATTTGACTAAATCGGCTTGGTTATTGGGAGTTGCAGGCTTTGTGCAATTTTTACCTACGTTATTAGTAATTCCCTTTTCGGGCGTCTTGTCCGATCGCTGGAGTCGTCGTGACTTGTTAATGGTGGTGCAGATATTGGGAATTAGCGTTTCCCTGGCTTTAACGATTCTTACCTTTAGAAATTCGATTACGTTTCCCATCTTATTAGTACTGAGTGTTCTCAATGGTTTTCTCAAGGGATTAGATATGCCCGTGCGTCATACAATCGTCACCGAAACCGTAGACGATCGCGCCGATTGGGGCAATGCGATCGCTTTGAATTCAGTAATGTTAAGTTCCTCTCTGGTATTGGGACCGGCTATGGGCGGGATTTTGATTGCGACGCTAGGGGTGAAATATTGTTTTCTCTACGATACCCTCAGCTATATCCCTGCCATCTTTACCCTGCTAGCGATGCGGCTGAAAGTCAGATCCACACAGATTCTTACGAGCCTTAGCGATACTTTGCAGAAATTGCGGGAGGGCTTTGAATATGTCTCCAAATTCCAGCCGATTAGAGCAATTTTATTAATACTGGCGTTACAAGGTTTAGTCGGGATGTCTCATATCGCGCTCATGCCCGTCTTCGCGGCTAAGATTTTAAATGGGGATGCAACTACGATGGCTCACCTCAGCATCTCAGCACCGATTGGATCGTTGCTTGCTTGTTTGTATCTGAGTGTCAGGCGAGGGATTGCGGGCTTAGAGCGTTTGATTGTAGTCGCTCAAGTCTTGATCGGGATAAGTCTGATCTGCTTCTCACTATCGCGTCAAGTTGGATTATCCATAATCATACTAGTGTTTACAGGCTGCTTTTCCATCCTCCAGATTACCAGTAGTAATATGATTATCCAAACCCTAGTTGCCGAGGATAAGCGCGGACGGGTGATGAGTTTTTATGCCCTAGCAATGGTGGGTATGATGCCCTTTGGAAATCTGTTAGCTGGAACTTTGGCACATAATTTTGGTGCGACTAATGCCTTGATTGTCTGTGGCAATCTGAGTATCTTAGGTGCGCTATGGTTCTCTGCACAATTGCCAGCAGTGAGCCGTTGGATTGACCGCTAAACAAGTTGTTTCTCTTTAGAGAAGTGGGATCTTTGCACCTACCTACTGGTAAGTGCAAAGGCACAAAACAAAAAGATATTTATGCAACAAACGCCATGAATTAAGTTGATAACGAAGTATAAAAATACCTCTTACCTATTCTCTACTCCTCTTTGGCATCAGGCGCGGGTAAACCAGGTATGTATTTGACTTGCTCGATCGCACCAGTGTATTTAAAGACCCCATATTTTTTGTAGAGATTCCATGACACAGGGCTACGGGCATCTTTACCAATGTCCAATCCTTCATAGGGAAAGCCACTAAACGTTAGCCCCAGCTTACCTGCCGCGACTTGCTGTCCGTTGACGGAGAGTGTTCCAGACCCCTGGCGCTTGCCCAGTGCATCGTAATTCAAATCGATGTTAAGTTGACCTGGCTGTAGCGGGACTGCGGGAAACTTAATTGGCTGACCATAGTTATTGTGTTCGTAGAACAGCTTGCCATCCTCAATATAGAAGATATAACCAACTTCCTGTCCACCGTGGGCAAGAATCACCCCGCGATCGCCTGCTTTATACTGAGCCTTCACCTGGATGGTATAATCGCGATCGCTCACCAATGGCAAAATGTCCGGTTCCAGTACCAAGTCACCTACATGGAATGTCTTCGGTTTCACTTTATCCTTGATATAAGGCGGCACTCCTCCATCTTGCGTGGATTCTAACAGGGGATAAACTTGATACTTGAATGCCGCAGCATCAAAGGCTGCTGCCAGTTCTTTGACTTTCTCTGGATACTGGTTCGCCACATTGTTGGTTTCGGAGTAATCTTTGTTCAGGTTGTACAACTGCCACTCGGAGTCACTAAATGGTTTCCCGATCTGATGTTCGGTGACAGCATACCAACCATTTTTGTAATACCCTCTATTGCCTGAATTCTCATAGTATTGTTCAGTTCTTTGAGAGGGCGTATTGGCATTATTCAAGAGATAGGCAAAGCTGATACCTTCTAGAGGTTTCGTGGGTTTACCATTAAAACTGTCGGGATGCTTGATACCCGTCAATTCCAGGAGGGTAGGTGTAATGTCTGTGATGTGCGTAAATTGTGTCCGGGTAGCACCCAAATCTTTGATTTTTGCTGGATAGGAAACAATCAATGGATTCCGTCTACCGCCCCCAAGGGTAAGGGACTTGTAACGCTTTAGGGGTGTATTGGAAACGGTTGCCCAGCCAATGGGATAGTGAGGCGCAGTTTGAGGACTACCTATCAACTCGAACCGACTGATATCCAGGGCTTTATCGTCTGGTAAACCGGAGTAATGTCGAGCTACATTCGTCGTGCCATTTGGCCCACCTTCTCCAGAACCCCCATTATCAGAAGCTACAATGATAATTGTGTTGTTGAGTTCCCCGGTGGACTCTAAATACTCATAGAGTTTGCCAAAGTTTTGATCCAGATTATCAACGAAGGCTGCATAGGCTTCTTGGTAACGAGCAAATAGCTTTTTATCCTCAGCCGATAGTGTATCCCAACCTTTAACGCCTGGATTTTGGGGTGGTAGTTGAGTGTTGGCAGGAATTAGCTTTGATGCAAGTTGCTTCTGGTATCGTTCCTGGCGTAGCACATCCCAGCCGACATCATACTTGCCTTTGTATTTAGCAAGGTCTGCGGGATGAATATTAAAGGGTGAATGAACAGCATTGTTGGCAAAATACAAGAAAAATGGCTTGTCTTTTGACTTAGTTTTTGCTTGTTTGAGCAATGCGATCGCTTTTTCTGTCCAGTAATCGGTGGTGAGGAAATTCTCAGGATAGCGATCAACTGAAATCGGCGTATTGTCTTCGTAGAGAATATGGGGTGTCTGGGGATGTTCCAATCCATCTAAGAAGCCAAAAAAATGTTCAAACCCCCGTTGTAACGGCCAGGAATTTAATGACGCGGTAGCGGTGCGATCGTAAGTCTGAGTCAAATGCCACTTACCCGTCAGCAGGGTAGAATAGCCATTGCTACGTAAAATTTCTGCCAGAGTGACGACATTGCTCTGAATTTCACCCGCATAACCAGGAAAACCAGGGTTTCCCTCAGCAACCCAACCGACTCCCGCAGAGTGGGCATTTAATCCCGTCAATAAAGATGCTCGTGTGGGAGAACAAAGCTGGTGCGTTGTGAAGTTGCTAAACCGCAGTCCGTTAGCTGCCAATTTATCAATATTCGGTGTACTGATTTCTGAACCGTAGGGGCCTAAATCCGAAAATCCCAGATCGTCAATTAGGAAAACAACAATGTTGGGGGCTCCTTTTGGTGCTGTGCCGGATGAAGCCAGAGATTTGTTGGCTAAAGACGATGGGGGCTGTGGAGTCCACCAAGGCGTTGATTCTGCTAAGGTTCTGCCGATTTTGCCTTTAAATCCAGCGTAAGCTTGCTCGCTTACATTACCTACTCCCTTAGCAGAGTTCTGAGCTAAACTGCTGGCGATCGTTGTGCCAGTAACCAGCAAGATGCTAAACACAACTAGTGCTAACCAAGCGGTGGGTGAAACAAGTTTTTGCTTGACTTTTTGAATGAATGATAGATTCCGTTTTCTATTCAACAGACCTGCCTCCTGACAAGCGATACCTTCCCCTTAACAGAAGATTCATAGTACAAATAAACGAAAATATTATACTATATGTCTATCGAATTATCGTAGTATTAATTTCAGCTAAAGCACATACCTGCGGGGAGTGTCAAATTAAACCTTACCGCTTCCGATCAAATACAACAGCGCCATACGAACGGCGACACCGCTGGTAACTTGCGATTGAATAAGACTAAACTCCGGGTCATCCATCAAATCAGAACTAATTTCAACACCACGGTTGACTGGGCCTGGATGCAAAACTTTGACGTTAGGTTTACAAAGTTGCAGCTTTGTGCGTGTAATGCCAAATAGCTGATGATATTCTCGTAAACTTGGCAGTAAATGAGCCGTCATGCGTTCCTTTTGCAGGCGCAAAGTCATGACAAAATCAGCATTCTGCAAAGCTGGTTCTAGTTGCCAGTGGAGAAATAGTTGGGATGAGGGAGATGAGGGAGATGAGGGAGATGAGGGGGATGAGAGAATTAATTTGTCTCCTCCTGCTTCCTGCTCTTTCCCCTCTACTTGCTCAGAGATATACTCGGCAAATAACTTGGGTAAGAGGGTGGGTGGTGCTGCGAGATGCACTTCGGCACCACTGGCAATTAAACTCCAAATATTCGATCGCACCACACGAGAATGGAGAATATCCCCAACAATGGCAATCTTTTTTCCCTTTAAAAGATCCAGTCGGGGGTGATCTGGGTCAATTAGAGTACAAATCGTAAATAAATCTAGCAGTGCTTGGGAAGGATGCTCATGTTGACCATCACCAGCATTGAGAACACTAACTCGTACACCTAGACGATCCATTTCAGCCGCGATCGCATTCGGTACTCCTGCCTCTCGATGGCGGACTACCATAATATCAGTTCCCATCGCCAAATAGGTTTTCGCTGTGTCGAGAATTGTCTCTCCCTTAGTCATAGAGGAAGATGCTGCGGCGAAGTTCAGCGTATCTGCACTCAAACGTTTCGCTGCGATTTCAAAACTGCTACGAGTCCGAGTAGAGGGTTCAAAAAATAAATTCGCCACTACCTGTCCCTGCAAGGTTGGCACTTTTTTTGTCCGCCGTGATAGCACCTCTTGAAAAGAAGCCGCAGTTTGTAAAACTGTATCGTATTCAGTGGTAGTGAAGTCAGCGAGGGAAAGAATGTGATGACGATTCCAGGTGGTAGTAGGCATAAATAGCAATCAGTTTCCTGCATAGAGAAGGCGCCTTCAACAGGATACATTGTGAATTTCTCGTTGTCCAAAAGCTTCCTGTCCGTTGCTATAATACTGACTAGTAAGCTAGCCAGCAAAAAATACGGAGGATAAAAAGGATGGAAATCAAGAAGTAAGCCCTAACCCCTCCAGTTCCTTTATTTGACAACTATTAATAGTTTCTGGCAATTGGTTGGAAATAAATACTGAGAGAGCGTAAATTATGCAAGTGTGTCTGGTTACAGGTGGTAACTCTGGTGTAGGTTTAATGACGGCTGTAGGTTTAGCCAAATTAGGCAATCATGTATTTATTGCCTGTCGTTCGGCAAATAAAGCCGCAAAAGCTATAGACTACATCCGCCAAACTACCGGAAATCAAAATGTGAAATTTTTACCTCTTGATCTAGCTTCTTTAGATTCAGTTCGGAAGTGTGTAAAACTATTTAATGACAACAATTTACCATTACATATATTAGTCAACAATGCAGGTATATTCAATAGCAGAGGCACAACCAAAGAAGGTTTTGAACTGATTTGGGGAACTAACTATTTAGGTCATTTTTTGCTCACTTATTTATTACTAGAAAAATTGCAAAAATCTGCCCCTAGTCGCATTATTATGTTAGCGTCAGATTTCGCCTTATCTCCAACTGGTATAGACTGGAATTTATTAGTTAAAAGAACACCATTAAATTTTATAAAATTATATGCCGTTTCTAAACTCTCTTTATTGCTTTTAACAAGAGAACTTTCTCAGCGATTAAATAATTCTCAAGTCACAGCTAACGCAATACATCCAGGCTTTGTGCAATCAAATATTACTATATGGCATCGTCTGAGTAAATATTTAGGTTTAGGTATTTCCTCGGAAGCCGGAGCATATAGTACCCTTGTTTGTGCTACTTCCCCAGATTATCAAAATGTTAGTGGAAAATTTTTAGATAGTCACACTCAAGAAATTACATTACCAGAAATAGCACAAAATCAAGAATTATCAGAGCAATTATGGGAACGTAGTTTATTATGGGCTGGTTGCAACCAACAGCAGAATACAAAGAAAATTAATTATGATGGTACTGATGAAATTTGGGGGCCAAACTCTCTCCTTTTAACCAGTAATGAAATAGCTGATATTACCCAATATATTTTTGATAAAGTTTTAAGGAAATTACCAATAAAGATATTACTAAAAGAGGTAGTTAAATCACTGATTAGATTTGATATTGGGTCATTGTTCATTATATTGCTTCAAGTTTTTACTAAATCTTTTTACATGGAAAGACATTTAGATTCACCTGTAATTTTGCAATTATGTCAAGATAAAAATTTATTAGAAAGGCTTAATGCTTATTTAGGGGAAAATTTAGTATTATGGCGATCAGAACTGTGGGTAAATTATCCCGCCCAGCAATTAATTCCTTTTTGGCATCAAGATTCTTATCCTAAACTGCTGAAAGGAGATTGTAAAACTATCCATGCTTATATAGCTTTGACAGAAGTTAATGAATATAATGGATTTGAGTATATACCTAATATTTACTTAAAAGATTGCCAGATAAAAGGAACCGATCCTTTTAGTGGTAATCACTTTTTTGAACTCACTGATGAAGTTGCAAAAAAAGCTATTCCTGTAGTGTTACGTCCTGGTGAATTTGTACTATTTAGTAATACACTATTACATCGTTCAGTACGTAATAATAGTGGGAAAGTCCGACTTTCTTTAACGCTACGATTGACTCAGCCAGAGGTAAAAGTTTTACCGGGTTATACTTCTAATTGTCAGAAGCCTGTAATTTTGTAATCACAAAAATCTGACAAACTTCTGACAAACTATATTCGCCATCGGGGCTGATTAACTTGGTAAATGAAAAACATTCAATGCTAGAGAAATCAGACTGAGAAAAGTTAAAAAACCAATTGTATCTAACATTGTTGTTACTAACGGCCCGCTAACTAGTGCCGGGTCAAGCTTCAGTCGTTTCAAACCCATTGGTAGTAAAGTGCCGAGTGTAACAGCCACAATTGTATTAGTTGCCATTACCATTCCGGCAATTAAAGCCACCCATCGCTCTTGGGGTCGCGCCCAAATTAAGGAAAGCAGGATCATCGTTGTGGCTAAAGCTAGGGCTGTACCTAAACCAGCTAAAAGTTCTTTGCGGAGAATTTTCAGAGTGTCTTTGGGTGTTACCTCTCCTACTCCCAAGCCGCGGATTGTCACCGTTAATGATTGAATACCAACAGTGCCACCGGTGTTAGAAAAAATCGGCATGATTACTGCTAGAACTGGCACTGCGGCAATTACAGATTGAAAAGGCGCGATCGCACTGGCTGCACCAATATACAAGGCCATGATGCCCAACAGCCAAGGCAAGCGGTTGCGGATGGTGAGTAGGGGAGAGGATAAAGCGGCTTCATCACCACTCACACCCGCCAGTTTTTGAATATCTTCTGTGGCTTCTTCTTCCAAAATATCCATGACATCATCAATGGTGACAATGCCCACCAATCGGTCTTCTCGGTCAACTACGGGAATAGCGATTAAGTCGTAGCGCTGCATGATTCGCGCCACTTCTTCTTGGGGGGTTTCAGTTGTCACCTTTATGACGCGATCGCTAGCAATATCCCTGATGGAAACATCGGGAAAGGTAAACAATAACTGACGCAGTGAAACTACTCTCACCAGCGTCCGGTTGTCGTCTGTGACGTAGGCGTAGTAAATTGTTTCCTTGTCTTCGTCCTGACGGCGGATTTTGCTGAGGGCTTCGCCTACAGTCAATCCTTCTCGCAACCGCACATATTCGGTTGTCATCACCCGCCCAGCAGTGCCTTCTGGATAGCCGAGAATCGTTGCTGTTGCTTGCCTTTGTTCTGGACTCAGTTCTTGCAATAGCCGTTTGATTACCCCAGCAGGTAGTTCATCAAACAATTCTGCCCGTTCGTCGGGACTCATCTCTTCTACAAGTTGCACTACCTGGACATCATGCAGAGAATTAATTAGTTCTTCCTGCACCTCTGTAGGCAGATATTCAAATACATCAATTGCTTGAGCTTTGTTGAGTAAACGGAATGCGATCGCCCGTTGTTTTTCAGGCAATTGTGTAATGTACTCTCCGACATCCACAGGTTGTAAGCGATTTAAATCCCATTTCAACTGGTTTAAATCGGTAGTATCAGTCAGCAAATCCCGAATATCTTGTGTGAGCATGATATATATCTCCTAAGTCTCCCCCGCGCTGGGAGACTTCCTCGCCAGTTCAGAGGAGGTTGATACTGCCATCTGGTGGACTATGGTCCATAAAATTTCAACAATTCAATATCGATATCTAAATCAAGGCATCGCTAGTCATCATCCTAACCTGGAATAGCCCTCTTCAAGAAATACTGAATATTAGCATTCAGTATCTGTGATATTTCTCACTAACTTAATTGCCCTGAGTTTCAGGTAATTTCCGTGTAACTTTAAGTAAATATAACTATTGCTACAAGCTATGTGTCAAGCCAATCAACGAATTTACTCGCAAACTTTATCGAGTTAAAATATTTACAATCTCACAAAAAACTCCACCCACAAGGGGATGGAGTTTTTGGGCATGGGGAATGGGGCATAGGGTATGGGGAAGAAGTTACCTGTTTGGCCCATGCCCTATGCCCCAAGGGTTGGGGGGAGCAACCTCGACCACCCACGAGGGGATGGAGTTTCCCGCCGCTTTCAATAAATAGTCTGTTTATATCAAGCAGCTTGATGCATAGTCACCTGGACGACGAAGAATCAGAAATGGGTTAGCAGGTTTCACTTCATAGTTGTGGTAAGGTCGTTTGAGCTTTGGCGTTAGCGAAGCTCGCCGTTCGCGTAGCGTCTCGTAGAGAAGGCATCGCTTCTGATGCAATCCACTCAGGATGATTATCTTGCCACAAAGCATGGCATAAAATCAGGATTGTCTGACGGTTCTGATTTTGGTGTGTGTAACCAGTGAGAGTTCCGAACTGAGTTGGTAAGCCGCAACCAAGGCGTTGAAGGGTAGCGGGAATTGGTGCATTTATACCTTGATATAGTTCACTCCCAGGATTTGGAATACTGCCCCAAGGAGAGTTGAGATCAATTGCAGATGAGGCTGATAACACTAATTGTGCCATATCTAAAGCCAGTCGCCAGTCTAATAACCCGTGATAAGCAAGGTTTTGATAATCTCGCAAACATAAGTTGCATGATGTATCACAGGCGTTTCCATGTGGCTGATTTATCCACTTGCTGGCAATGCTACTAAGAATATTGGGATTCGCCAAATCCATCAATTTTTTTAATTATTTTGGCATTAGGACTTACGCATTGACAGGGAATACCAAATGTGTGGTATGGATTTCAGGCATTAAACCTTCGTTTATTTTACTTTTATAGTTGTAAGCTGTTGCCCCTTTAATTTGCACTAATATTTTTTCAATATGATTGTGGGGTGGGCAACATGAGCGCCCTGATAATGCAAGTTGTATACGTAACAGCTTAGTTAACTGCAAACATCCAGATATTTATCAACATTCCCGCCCATTTACTTACAGCAAATAAATTGATTGATTGATATTTCTTTGTAAAATTAATTGCTTTTTATGGGTTTGTAGGCTTATTGTAATATGATGATTTACAGCTAAATCCCTTTAGTTCTACCCTTAGCAGAAATAAAATTATTTATGAGACAACCCGCTATAGCTTTTACTACTCTGCTAGCTACAACACTTGCAATGACTAATGTTGTTTATGCTAATGAGCAAGCCGATAAGCAAGCAATCATTGAATCCTATCGCACTCTAGATGCTGGTATTCAGCGTAAGAATCTCAATCAAGCAGTTTCTGTCTATGCGCCTGAATTCACACAAGTTGAGATGGACGGAAAGGTAAGAAATCTGGAGCAAATACGCAAAGATTGGCAGCAGAATGTCCCAAACATACGTCAAATTCAGGTGATGCGTGAGCAGCGAATAAAAATCAACGGACAGACTGCTACTGTAGTTGGCACTGGATATCAAAGTGCAATTTTTTCAAACCCAAACAATCCTCAAGTTCCTATACCCGTGTCTACAGTATTCCAATATCAAGATACCTGGAAACGGACAAATAGTGGATGGAAGGCAACGAATGCACGCATTTTACAGTCAAATACCGCTAGCGGACAACAGTCATCTAAAGTCAACAGACGCAAGTTAACTCCTGCACAAGAGCAAATCGAAATAATGCGCTATCAACAGATGATGAGATTTAACAATAACGCAACTTGCATGGCTAGTGGTTTCTCTTGTGGATTCTAGAATTAGGTTTCGCAGTCGCACATAAAGTAAATACAGCGTATTACAGGTTTATGAGGTACAGTAACAACAGTTTGTAAACCAGTTTTTTAACGCTTCGCAGAAGTCCCCACCCTCAACTCTTAGTAGGGTGGGGATAGGGAGCGGCGGATGAGGATTGCATACCTGAGTAATATTAATTGTAAGGTTGATAAGGGAATGGTATGTATGACGAATCCCCAATTATTAGGCACTTATTGAGATTTGATGTACTGCTTTACTTTTTCAATTGGAGCGCCAGCAGTTGACACTACATAGTAAGAACTAGACCATAAAACAGGTTTTTTATAAAAAGTTGCTAAATGTTCAGAGAACTCTTTTTGAATAATTCTGCTAGAAGCTTATTTGAAACTTCCTACTAATACGGATAGCGGCTAAAATGGTGGTGCATAAAAAAGCAACTCCTTTGGGTAATCCTTGCGAATCATGCCCTTTTAAATGCTGCAAATTAACCTGTCCCTCAAAGATGACTTTTCTTCTCACTGCTGTGCATAAGTCATATTGCAAAGGTATAATAGTTACCACTATACACGTAATTTAACTGAAATTTTACTCGTTTATCTAACGTAAATTATCAACAAAAAGAATTCGTTATGCCTTAAAATAGCTGGAATCTAAAGTATAAAATATTACATAAATCAATGAAGATTTGAACAAATATCATATTTTAGTTTGCGATCGCTAAAATTAAGTACCCATAAACCTATTAACACGAGATAATAATAAACTCACACCACCCTCAGCTGTTGTCCCATCAACCATTACAGAACTTGTTCTGACTTGGTTTAGGTAATTCACTTCACAGTCACAGGGTCGAATTTTGCAAGTAGTTCTGAACCAAATCATGAAAACATCTACCGAATTGCTAGCTCGCCTGGAGTATTATTACCAGCAAATCAAAACGATCATCCTGACTCGGCAGAATCCGATTACTGGTTTATTACCTGCGAGTACAGCGATTACAGCCCACGGCGATTATACTGATGCCTGGGTACGAGACAACGTTTACAGCATTTTGGCAGTTTGGGGTTTAGGACTTGCATACCGCAAGATTGACGACGACGAGGGGCGCACTTATGAGCTAGAACACAGTGTTATCAAACTGATGCGCGGGTTGTTGTTTGCAATGATGCGACAGGCTCATAAAGTAGAGACATTTAAACATACTCAGTCGCTATTGGATGGATTGCACGCCAAATATAATACCGCGACCGGTGACATTGTTGTTGGTGATGACGAGTGGGGACATTTACAACTGGATGCCACATCTATATTTTTACTAATGTTGGCGGAGATGACCGCAGCAGGATTGCAAATAATTTATACCATTGATGAAGTGAATTTCGTCCAAAATTTAGTTTATTACATTGGACGAGCTTACCGCACCCCAGATTATGGCATTTGGGAACGTGGTAATAAAATTAATCGTGGTAGTGCTGAGTTAAACGCCAGTTCTGTAGGCATGGCAAAAGCTGCCTTAGAAGCTATCAACGGACTGGATTTGTTTGGTGTGCGTGGTAGTCAAGCATCGGTGATTCATGTGCTACCAGATGAAATTGCCCGCGCCCGGATTACTTTAGAATCCTTATTACCGAGAGAATCTGGTTCCAAAGAAATTGATGCGTCGCTGTTAAGTATTATTAGTTATCCTGCCTTTGCAGTGGAAGATTTGGAGTTACGCGATCGCACATTGAATGATATTATCAATAAACTCGCAGGTAAATACGGATGCAAACGCTTTCTGCGTGATGGACACCAAACCGTTTTAGAAGATCATCAACGCTTACATTACGAACCGTGGGAACTCAAGCAATTTGAGCATATTGAATGTGAATGGCCGTTATTTTTTACTTATTTAGTTCTAGATGGCTTATTTCGCGGCGAGCAAGAGCAAGTTAAAAAATACCAAGAGCTTTTAGAATCATTACTTATAGAACAAAATGGTTTGCGTTTATTGCCAGAACTTTATTATGTTCCAGCAGAAAACATAGAAGCAGAAAAGTTAGCACCGCAAACGCAACCACGTTTGCCCAATGAAAACATTCCCTTGGTGTGGGCGCAGAGTTTATATTTTCTCAGTCAAATGTTGAGTGAAGGGTTACTGGCGGTTGGTGATATCGACCCTTTGGGAAGACATTTGTGTGTGGGAAAACAGCGCGAGGCATTGGTACAAATTGCTTTATTAGCAGAAGATGAAGATTTACAGACAAAACTAGAAGTTCACGGAATTGAAGCACAAACGCCTACCCAAGTAGAACCGATTCAGGTGAGAAAAGCTGGAGAATTTTCCGCTATTTATACCCAAATTGGACGTAACGATAAACTTGGTTTAACTGGGCGTCCAGTACGACGGCTGCGGAGTTTAACAACATCTAGAATCTTTCGGATTCGCGGCGAAACAATTGTATTTTTACCTTCATTTTCCGACTCTCAACAGTTTTACTTAACCCTTGATTACCATTTTCTGCTGGATCAAATTAGAAGCGAACTAGCTTACATTCAAAAATATTGGAACGATTTAGGGCGTCCTACTTTGACTTTAATGTTGACGCATACCATGTTAGAAATCGGTTCTGAGGCATTACTAGAATTAATGCAAGAACTGAAAAATGGTGTTTGTAACGGTGTGCGGGTGAAATTAGGACGGCTAAATCAGCTAATGCTGACAGCTGGAATCCAAAGAATTGATTTTCTTCCAAATGCAGAATTCTCGCGATCGCCAGTGAAAAATGCTAGACTACGTTGCTATTACCTAGCTGATCATCCTGAGAAAAACTGGCGCTTAGGAAATACCCAAGAATTTCAAATGGAGTGTGAAACCAACTTTGGGTTATTACTTTCTTATTTGCGCTCATCAGAGAATATCTACGAGCAAATTGAGTTATTGCAAACTTTAACTCGCTTGCAGGGAATGGAATTTGATACGGGGTACGGTGGACCAGGATATCCTGTCACCGTAGCCGATTTACTCGATGAAGTTTACACCAAAGCTGGAGATTTAGCCATTTGGGCGGTGGTGCGCCGGGCTGCTGGGTTAAGGCGAATGGTTGATATCAGCCTATCAGATGCAGTGACGAGTATTTTGGTACGGGGTAAGCAAATTGCTGTGGGTAAAGCTTACAGTGAGGCGTCCTTGATTACCGTACCGATGTCACACGATGAAATTGCTGATAAAATTAATCATTTTTGTCGTGAGGATATACGCGATCGCGTCCTAACTCAAGAGATTTTAATCTATCTTGGTATCTTAATTCGCTCAGAATCCGAACTATTTCAGGGATTACTGACGCTGAGAGTCGGCTATCTCATCCTATTGATAACCAGCGAACTAGCGCGGGAATTGTATGTCACTCAAGATGAAGCATACGATCACTTAATGCAACTTTCACCCTTTGAAGTGAAAATGCGCTTGCGTCAGGTATTAACTGGATATACTGGCATGAGTAACCTGTTGCGCCAGCAAGAATCACTGCACGTCAAGCAAAAAGAAAGTGATATTGCTTGGGTAGTGTTACCAACAATAGGAGAAGGAATAGAAGTCCCGCCGGGTGGTTGGCGGCGGTTTCGCCAAGCTGAGGGTGCCACGGGGCGCGTACCAAAAGAATTTTTTAAGCAAGTTTGGCTATTAATGCAACATTGCAAGGGTCTAGTAATTGGCGATAAACTAGAGCGCCGCAATCGTTTAGATAGTGAGTTGATGTTGTCAGAAATGACGGCGGGGGAAAGAAATTTTGCTCTCTTGGTTGAGCATTTGCTGAATAAAATCGAAGCTCCAGAATACCGCCAAGTTAATATTGAAGCATTAATAGAATTAGCAGCGATCGCAGCTAATAATCCCAACTTGCAAATCGAAGGATATATAGTATTAGATGTGTTAATTGGTCATGCAGTGCGATTGGCGTGGCTAGAAAACCATAGTCAACGCAGCGATCGCTATGATGAGGATAAGGCTAGTGCGTGGCGATCGTTTTACAACACTTCTCCTAGAGATTGCGCTAGTTATATTTTGAAGGCTTTCCGCTTTTTAACAGAGTTTGTGAAGGATTTATGAACGTAGAGGAACGCAAAGGAAAGTTTGATTTAATCCTGACTTTTCCCGTTACAGCACTTCCGGCAGCTATGAGGTACATCCTCAAAGCTGAAAGGTATGCGCTAGGAGAGGGGCAAGGAGAAAAACTATATTCCATAATAGCCGGAAGCGCTGTAACGGGAAACATCGATATAGTAGGGGTTTCAAACTGGATTTAGTTGAGTGGGTTGATTATTGGTTGTGCGATGAAGGTGCATACTGCTTTGGGCCTGGTTTGTTAGAGTCGGCTTATGAGGTGTGCTTGGATTACGAGTTGAACGAAGCCGGATTGAATGTTGGTAAGCAAATTCCATTGCCTTTGGTTTACCAAAATGTGCAATTGGAATGCGTTTATCGATTAGATTTGATAGTCGAAAACAAAGTAATTGTAGAGATTAAGTAGAGATTAAATCTGTAGAATCCTTCCACCCGATTCACCCCGTTCAACTCCTAACCTATCTCAAACTAGCAAACTGCAAACTAGGTCTTCTCATCAACTTCAACGTCCTCCACCTCAAACAAGGTCTTAAACGCGTAGTCAACAACCTCTAACTCTGACTCCGCGTTCCTTTGCGCTTCCCTCCGCGTTCCTTTGCCTTAAAAATCTACTTAACAGAAACAGCATCAACATCAATGGTGCTTCCAGTGGAGGTAGAACCCTCAGTACTATTAGGTACTTCAGTTCCCACATCACCCTTACGAGCTTTCCAGCCTTCAATTACTAGCCCGGATACCTCACTAACTAGCAGGGTCAAAAGAAAAACATCATCAATCTGTCCCACAACAGGTATAAAATCTGGGGCAATATCAATTGGGCTGATCAAATAGACTAACGTTCCTAAAATTACCCACCAACGGTACTTGGGGTTACGAAGCAAATTGCGATACCAGGTGTAAAGTGATTGGATTGAAAATTTCATATTTTGAACCTCCAGTTATCTTTAATTTTGACAAATTATCCTAAAAACTCCCGGTGGGAATAACCGCCCTAGTTAGTCTGGAAGACGCTACTCGTAATCTGTCACCAAATACCTACTCTGTGATTCTGCACAAGAATAAATTGTATCGATGTTGATTGTCTATTTTAAAAGGGAATCCTAAACGCAGGATGAACCTACCCATGAAGAAGCATCACTTTGGCATATCTAAAATCCCCCTACAGATGGTTCTGATTATTCCCTTTGTCTTACAAATATTTGGAGCGGTGGGTTTAGTAGGTTATTTGTCATTTAAGAATGGACAGAAAGCTGACAACCACTTGGCAGACCACTTGATGGATCGAACTAGCAATATAGTAGATCAACATTTAAATTCTTATCTATCTATTCCCCAAAAAGTGAGCCAGATTAATGCTGATGCCATTCAGATGGGGTTATTGGATGTGCGCGTAGGCGCAGCCCGCCGTAGGCATCGCAAAACTGTGGGAAAGTATTTCTGGAAACAAATGCAGGCTTATGATTTGACCTACATCGGCATTGGACTGACCACAGGTGAAGGCATAGGAGCCGCCCGTTACGATGGCAAAACTGTGACGATTGATGATTGGAGTGCCAAACCTCCAAAAAACTCCTATAACTACGCCACAGATGACCAAGGCGATGGCAAAGCCCGCCGTTCGCCTAGCGTCTCGTAGAGAAGGCATCGCAGATAATGCCGGGGGAATGCCAGAACAGGTTTAAAATCGGATCTTCAATCCTTTCTTCACCACCAAACCTGTAGGCAAAGGAACCGGCATGAGCATGGCAATCAGCTATCAAATTATCACCGAAAAACATGGTGGCAAATTGGAATGTTTTTCTACTCTTGGTGAAAGAAGTGAGTTTATCATTCAATTGCCTACCCAGCAGCAAGTTTCTACAGCAGTCTAAGTTAAATACACCATGCTTACACTGTCTTTTTAGATTTTCGAGAAATTTATATTTTGGAAGTCCCTCATTTTGGATTAATCTCTAGAATTAAAATGCTTTAGCATATTTGCTCTAGTCATGGAGGGAGGAAACTTAAACAGTGGATATTTTAGATTTATTTTATAAGGGCGGGCCCGCGATGTGGCCTTTGCTAGTTCTCTCGATTCTGTCTTTGAGTGTGATTTTTGAACGTTTGTGGTTCTGGTTGCGAATTTTGACTCAGGAAAAGCAAATAGTCGATCGCATCCTGGATGCTGCCCAGGATAATTGGGAAGTAGCTGCGGACATTGCTAGACTTGCAAGCCATCAGCCTGTCGGTCGTTTTCTCTATGCCCCTCTACGCTTAACAAAAAATGATGCGGAAACCTTTCGACTAGCACTGGAGGCTACGGCAGAAGATGAATTAGCTGGAATGCGGCGGGGTGAAAAACTTTTAGAAGCCGTAATTGCCCTAGCGCCACTGCTGGGATTGTTGGGTACGGTTTTGGGTTTAATCCGCGCTTTGCGATCAATTCGGATTGGCGATTTGGGAACTGAATCTACAGCTGGGGTGACTACTGGTATTGGTGAATCACTCATTGCTACGGCAACTGGGCTAATAGTTGCCATTATTAGTTTGGCATTTTACCGCCTATTTCAAAGTTTTGTAGTCAACCAAGTCAAAGTTTTTCGGAAGGCAGGGAATGAGATGGAATTGCTCTACCGTCAATCTCCGCCTGATTTTAGTAATAGAACATCAGCAATTGTGCGGGATAATTTTACTCCACCGCGCAAACCAGGAAAGACTAGACTTTCTGAACCCCCTGAACCTCCAAATTCTCCTGAGCAATAGTCAAGAATTCAACCCCCGAACCAGACGTTAGAGTGAGACAATGAAAGTTAATCTACATACTCCAATTGAAGAAGTCCAAGTTCAAATCATTCCTTTAATTGATGTAATTTTTTGTATCCTGACGTTTTTTTTGTTAGCAGCTTTGCAATTTACGCGGCAACAAGCAATAAATGTTGATTTGCCTAAAGCCAGCCCCAGTTCAGTATCTGGGATAACCTCACAAAGTGGAAGTTTGATTGTAACCATCGATGCCGTTGGCAATACTTACATAGAAAAACAGCCTGTAAAACGGGAGGATTTGCGACAGAGCTTAAAACAGTATCTCCAACAAAATCCTAGCGCCATTGTGGTGCTGAATGCTTCGCGGACAGCAACTTACAATGATGTGATTGAGACATTGGACTTGCTGCGGCAAGTAGGGGGCGATCGCGTGTCTTTGGGAATTATTCCTGGCCCATCTGAACCATCCACAAACTCACTCAAGGAGCCTGCTGTTCCGTCATTCCCAATCAATCCTGGTGCAGCAACAGTTCCAGGAATCAATCCCGAAGGGAATCTTACCCCTAATTTTCCCTTAGCACCTAATTCCATACCCTTTCCTAGCGTCAGTCAGCCTCCAACTGGACAAAGCATCAGTCCGATCAATCCTGGTATTTCCAAACCACCAGCATCTCAAGCGCCTGTAGCACCCAAACAAACCCAACCTACTCTTAAAAGATGAGATAGGGCATGGGGCATGGGGCATCGGGCATCGGGCATCGGGCATGGGGAAGGTTGCAGAGGAGAGGAATTTTCCCCCTGCTCCCTGCTCCCTGCTCCCTCATCTCCCTCATCTCCCAACTCCCCTTCAAGCTCTTTCTCAATCCTAAAGATATCTAAAATAAAATTCGGTTAGAGAAAATTTTCCTGCTAATTTATAGATAATTGGTTGAGCTTTAAAGATTTTTCCACCGATAAACTAAAGTAATTTATCACCAATTGCCATTCACGTTTCAGGGGTTGTGGCATGAATATCGTGACGCTTTTAATTGTTTGGATAGTAACAGCAATCACCCTGTTGATAATTAGCAAATTGCCTCTGGGAGTTGAAATTGACACTCCAGGTAAAGCTTTCCTTTCGGCCGCAGTGCTTGGTATCGTGACGGCAATAGTCAGACCGATTTTAAGCCTTGTTTTTGCAGTACCAAATTTACTCACATTGGACTTATTATCCAGTATTTTCACATTTATGATTGCCGTGGTTTGTTTTAGTATTGCTGCTTGGTTAGTAGACGGCTTTCGCTTGCGTTACGGAATTTGGAGTGCTGTTATCGGGGCATTTGCGCTGACTATAATTAACAGCTTAATCTACAAATTATTGGGCGTATAAAGTTAGGAGTTAGGAGTTACTAATAATTCCTAACTCTGCCAATTTGAGATTTTGAATTTTGGATGGAAGTAAAAATCTCAAATCTCAAATCTCAAATTACATAACTCCTAACTATTCGTTGGAACTTGGGGGAGCAACTGGGGTAGTTGATTGTTGTTTACGTTGCTCGCGTTTTTTGCGATCGGCTGAGAGCATATCTGCCATCACCACCAGCGCTTGCGCCATCTTGTCTAGGTTAGAACGGTATAGCTCCAAATCCTTGTTGAGTTTGTCATCAGAGAGGTGCAAGCCAGCAGCGATCGCTTTCAGCGCCTCAGTGAGTTGTTTTTCATCTTTGACTAATTCCGGATCTGACAGTTCCAATAACGAAAATACACCAATTGCAAACAAACGGTTGTATTTAAAGTTAGGATTGTTGGCGATCGCTTGCAAATACCCTTGCAGATCAGCATCTCGATCTAAGTGAGTAGTTTGACCTAGCCACGCAATTAAATCTTTAACTGGTAGACCTTTAGCTACAGTTTGCAATCTTTGGGCATCCTGTCGATATTGTTGCGGATCTCGTTCTATAGCCCGACATAGGGCGTTAAAAATTGATTCTTGATCACGTTCTGGTTGATAGCCTTCCATGAAGCGGTCAAAGGTAGTGACGACACCCAAGGCATAAATTGGATTGTAGCTAAAATCGATATTTACTGACAGTAGATGCATTTCCACCATCAATTCTTCTACTACCCGACGATAAATAGTGTTGATCGGACGGGTGTGAAGATTGTAGAAAGTTCGTTTTGTATCAGAGACAGTACGGACGTTATTCACAAAGAAAAACAAAATGTTAAGGGCGACGTATCTTTATTTTCTCGCGTGAAGTACCCCAACCTGCTTCGCCGAGGTTGGAAGCTCTCTAATATCTTAGAAATTCCAATCTTTTAGAATCAGGAACGGTCTTATTCGTTTTTGGAGTTTCCCGTCTCAACCGCCGAAGCCTCGACTAGCCATCTAGCTTTTGGTCTTACACAGCGTCCACAGGCAGCCGCCCACCTACCGCAGGCAGTTTGATTTTTTTCGTACAACACCGCTTGGATTTATTGCAATAGCACACCAGCTAACAGTGTTCTTTCCCCCTTTCTCACGCTAGTTACTTATGGTTTGCGTACTACCGCTACTGTTACCTTTGTTTACAGCCGTGTGGGTGGGTCATCGACCATCTATATATTATCATAGGCGACTTCGACGCTCGAACGCGAACAGCTTGCTGTAGCCAAGACTCGCTAACGCTGACGCTCGAAAGCGTTAGCGTTAGCAATGTAGCAGCGTCTGACTAGCTACCGCAACGCTTTCGCTAGCCGTTAAAGGCTACTTTGCCAAGTTGAGCTTTTAGCTGGTGACATTTCATTTACAATATAGACAAATCAGAAGTACTTTATAAGCTGTTAGGCACAGGGGATAAGACCCTTTACCCTAAAAAACTAGCCAAAAATTATTATCCTTAATGATTCGTTTATCGCATTTATGAACTTCTCGTCACAGTTAATTGCTTTAGGTGAGTACCTAGCTGGTGAATTTGAGAATCGGGAAGATAAACTTATGAGTCATGAGTTATGAGTTTTGAATTAACTCCTCACTCCTGACTCTTAACTCCTAACTTGTTTCTTAGCTGGCAATGCTACGAGGTATACCTTCTAAAGCTTCCTCTTCTGTTTCAAAGATTTCAAAGACAGTATCCATCATCGTCACTTCAAACACGAGTTTGGCTTCTGGATGTACATTCGAGATGCGGAAACTGCCCTTGACTTTATCAGCATCACGCATCCCAGCTACCAAAGAGGTAAGACCGGAACTATCAATAAAATTTACCAGAGCCAGATTTACAACTACATGGCGGCTGAGTTTGGAAATACACTCTTGTAACTTCAGGCGAAATTGCCAAGCAGTGGTGATATCTAGGCGACCTGCTGGTGTCAGGACAATAACGGTGTTTCCGTCTTGGGTGGTGTAACTTTTTTGGTCTATATGAATCACTAAAGCCCTCCCCGTGGCATTCCTTTTCAGATTAACTAGTTACAGAATTTTCTAATGCTGTCACTTGAGATTAACAAGCTATAGCTAAAATTGTCACCTTTTTATTTTAAGTGCTTACCTATAGTAGTTTAACTCACCAAAATAGTGCTGAGTAGCAATTTTTAATGGGGAGTGGGGAGTGGGGAGTGGGGAGTGGGGAGTGGGGAGTGGGGAGTGGGGAGTGGGGGGATGAGGGAGATGAGGGAGATGAGGGAGAAATAAATCCTAACTCCTAACTCCTAACTCCTAACTCCTAACTCCTAACTCCTAACTCCTAACTCCTAACTCAGCACTATTGAGGTGGTGTCCAGTTGATCCAATCTTGGGGTTTGAGGAAGGTTTCATATAACTCAGCTTCAGGGGAATTGGGTTCTGGCTGATAGCCGTATTCCCAACGCACTAAGGGAGGTAGGGACATGAGAATTGATTCGGTGCGTCCGTTGGTTTGCAGACCAAAAATGGTGCCTCGGTCATAAACCAAGTTAAATTCTACATACCGTCCCCGGCGGTAGAGTTGAAAATTCCGTTGGCGATCGCCATACTCTATCCCATGTCGCCGTTCTACAATTGGTACGTAGGCTGGTAAAAATGCTCTGCCACAGCCTTGCACAAAGGCAAACAAATCTTCCCAATTGCGGGTTGCTGGTGTTCCCACCTGGTTGCTATAAATAGCCGCTTCCCCATTGGGATTTGGCCCGCGATATAAAGCACCATCACCATCTTGGTAATCAAAAAACAGACCACCTACACCCCGTGTCTCATCACGATGTTTGAGGTAAAAATATTCATCACACCACCGCTTAAACACCGGGTAATACTCTGGGTGGTGTTGGTCACAAGCCTGTTTTAATGTTTTGTGTAAATGTGCCGCATCTTCAGCAAAGGGGTAATAAGGTGTCAAGTCAAGACCGCCACCAAACCACCAGACTGGCCCCGCTTCAAAGTAGCGATAATTTAGATGAACTGTGGGTACGTAAGGATTGTGAGGATGTAATACCATTGAAGTGCCTGTGGCATAAAAGCCATGCCCCTCTGCTTCCGGGCGTTGGGCTAAAATTGACGCTGGCAAATGATCACCCCAAACTTCAGAAAAATTTACACCTGCTTGTTCAAATATTGCACCATCACGTAGCACGCGCGATCGCCCTCCGCCTCCTTCTGGGCGTTCCCAACTATCTTCGAGAAACTTAGCCACACCATCTAGTTTTGCCAATGATTCGGTAATTTCGTCTTGCAGCTGTTTCATAAACTGACTGACCCTAGTCTGAGCGTCAGTTGCTGGCAAAGACTTGGATGATTCTGCTGCTACAGTTGGTGTTTGCGAGTTGGTCAACATAGATTCCCGAACCTAAATTACAAATTCCAGAAAGCCACAAATTTCTTATCTTAAAATTTGGGGGAAACACGCGCCAACAATCAAGCTCTATTTGCCCAACCCGCTTTTTTCTTACTGGTTAAGCATTTATACGATTGATGGGCATCACTAGAGTTATTTTCCCTCAAATGCGTATACGCTTGTATATTGACTGAGTTTTTTTTGAAATTTTATTTTTAATTGGAATATTTTGGTATAAATACTAGACTTTAGTCGTAACCTTGAAGTATCAAGGGTTTGACTCCCTTGCTCAAAACTTCTTTGCCATATTGCTATGTTGGCTCTTGGCATCTGCGCCGAATCGAGGCTTGCTATATTTAGGGCATTTCGGAGAAAGTTTTAATTTAGGAACTGAGCGTAGTTGCCCACAATACCAGAGTTACCAGAAAGTGTCTAGGGAGGAGGATTAGGAAAATGCAAGGTTGGTTATCCAAATTCATCCACCGCAAACGTCGTCGGTTTTGCGCTTCTCTGGTGCGGACGTATCGAGAAATTAGTTCTGCTTCTGTAGATGAACTGTGGCAACAAGTCGCTGATTTAACAGATGTTTCCTGGCATCCACTACTTAAAAGTACTAATGTACCATACGGATTAGTACCCAAACCAGGATTGATTTTTCAAGCTGTAACACGCTTTTCGCCGATTCCCATTCGGATTTTTGTGGAACGCGTCAATCCTAGAGAGATGCTGAGTATCCGAGTGCTGGCGATTCCTGGGATAGAGGAACGGGTCACTTATCAAGTAGAGTCAACGGTTTGTGGTACTTGTCTTTTTTATTCTGTAACGCTACGGGGTTGGTTATCGCCCCTGATTTGGTCTTTATCCCGTCCTTATGCAGACCGCGTAGCACGGTCTTTAGTAGAGGCAGTAGAAAAAACGGCATTGTCAACGGTATCTGGTAAGAAAAAATCCCTTAATGATAGTTGTTTTGATTTTTAGATCAGGGGAGTAGGGAATAGGGAGTGGGGAGTGGGGCATGAGGGAGGCAGGGGGTAGAAATAACCAATGCCCAATGCCTAAAGAAAGTTAAGATTCTATTAGGTGATAATGCAATTTGCTAAGTTTTATTACGGCAGTCACAGTGAAAACACTAACCTGACCTTGCTTAAGAAAGCATCCAGTTAATAGCTAAGATGTTCGCCACGAGTGTATTTCTTCATTTTCAATTTTGAATTTTAAATTTTTATGTACGATGTCCTCGATTCTCGCTCTGTCTTGGAAGTGTTGCGACCAGTGGAAGACCCAGAACTTCGCAAAAGTCTGGTAGAACTGAATATGATTCGCAACGTGAAAATTGACGATGGTAAGGTTAGTTTCACTTTGGTGTTGACCACTCCTGCCTGTCCTTTACGTGAATTTATCGTTGAAGACTGTCAGAAAGCTGTCAAAAAACTCCCAGGCGTTACAAATGTCAGCATAGAAGTGACGGCAGAAACACCGCAACAAAAAAGTTTACCTGACCGCACTGGTATTTCTGGTGTGAAAAATATCATTGCTGTTTCCAGTGGCAAAGGTGGCGTTGGTAAAAGTACGGTGGCGGTGAATGTAGCAGTGGCTTTAGCTCAAACTGGGGCGAAAGTCGGCTTGCTAGATGCTGATATTTATGGCCCCAATGACCCGACCATGCTGGGTCTAGCTGATGCCCAAATTACTGTGCGCTCAACCAAAACAGGTGACATCCTAGAACCTGCTTTTAATCATGGCGTCAAATTAGTTTCAATGGGCTTTTTGATTGACCGAGATCAACCAGTAATTTGGCGGGGGCCTATGCTCAATGGTGTAATTCGCCAGTTTCTCTATCAAGTTGAATGGGGAGAACTGGACTATCTGATTGTAGATATGCCACCAGGAACCGGAGATGCTCAGTTAACTTTAACCCAAGCAGTGTCGATGGCAGGAGCAGTAATTGTCACCACGCCGCAAACTGTAGCCCTATTAGATTCTCGCAAGGGATTGCGGATGTTCCAGCAGATGAATGTCCCGGTATTGGGGATCGTGGAAAATATGAGCTATTTTATACCCCCTGATCAGCCGGATAAGCAGTATGACATCTTTGGTTCCGGTGGTGGCTCCAAAACAGCCGCAGAATTGGGAGTGCCACTATTGGGGTGCGTACCCCTAGAGATTTCCACGCGAGTTGGTGGTGACAGTGGTGTGCCGATAGTGGTTGGTGAACCAGATTCAGCTTCGGCAAAAGCATTAACAGCGATCGCTCTTACCATTGCTGGTAAAGTATCAGTTGCTGCGCTGACATAAATTAATTTTAATTTCTATCTGCTTTTTGGGCTACAGCCTGGGAATATTAGGGAGTGGGGAGTGGGGAGTAGGGAGTGGGGGAGATGAGGGAGATGGGGGGGACAAGGGAGAATTCTTGAACAAGTTTCTTCCTTGTCTCTTCCCAATGCCCAATGCCCCATGCCCAATAATTAAATGTAAAAGCTAAAGTCTAAACTGACACAATGTTGTTAAAACGATCGCTCCCCAAAATTCGCTGGAAGTCTTGGGTTAAGCCCTGGCAGGATGTAGATTGGCTACTTTTTTGTTTGCCGATTGCTATCAGCATCTTTGGCGGCATCATGATCCTCAGTACGGAACTGAAGCAGCCAGTAACTGACTGGTGGTGGCACTGGATGGTAGCAGCTATCGGCGTGCTTATAGCCCTGTTTTTATCTCGCATTCGTTACGAACTCTTGATGCAGTGGCACTGGGTAACTTATGCACTGACGAACTTCAGTTTAATCGCTGTGATGATTGCTGGTACTAGCGCCAAAGGGGCGCAGCGATGGATTAGTATCGCCGGCTTTAACGTTCAACCCTCAGAATTTGCCAAAGTCGGCATGATCATCACCTTAGCAGCTTTGTTACACAGGCGCACAGCTTCTAGCATCGAAGGTGTTTTCCGCGTTCTGGCAATTACTGCTATACCTTGGGGATTAGTATTTTTGCAGCCAGATTTAGCAACATCACTGGTATTTGGTGCGATCGTTTTAGGAATGCTTTACTGGGCAAATGCTAACCCAGGCTGGTTAATTCTGATGATTTCTCCGGTGGTTGCCGCCATTTTGTTTAGTATATCTTGGCCTTTAGCAGAGCCGATAGTTTTATTTAAAGGATTAGCTTTTGGCCCATTAGCTTTTAGCCCATTAGGGCTAATTTGGTCAGTGGCGATGGCGATTGTGGGCTGGCGAACTCTCCCCTGGCATCGATTTGGTTTTGGCGCTATTAGTGCGTGGAGTCTGAATATCTTGGGTGGCGAATTAGGAGTCTTCGCCTGGAACCATATTTTGAAAGACTATCAAAAAAATCGGCTAACTGTATTCATAAACCCCGATCACGATCCCCTCGGTGCTGGGTATCACCTAATTCAATCTCGCATTGCGATTGGTGCTGGTGAAATTTGGGGATGGGGTCTGTTCAAGGGGCCAATGACGCAACTGAATTTCGTACCGGAACAGCATACAGACTTTATTTTCTCCGCAGTGGGGGAAGAGTTCGGTTTTGTTGGTTGTTTGGTAGTGCTGTTTGTCTTCTCCTTAATTTGCTTGCGTCTACTACATATTGCCCAAACCGCCAAAGATAACTTTGGCTCCTTGTTGGCTATTGGCGTTTTTTGTATGATCGTATTTCAGGTGATTGTGAACGTTGGCATGACTGTAGGTTTAGCACCTGTGGCGGGAATTCCCCTACCTTGGATGAGTTATGGGCGTTCTGCCATGCTGACTAACTTCATTTCCTTGGGAATAGTAGAATCAGTAGCAAATTTTCGACAAAGACAAAAGTATTATTGATCAAGTAGTCATTAGTCAAAGATACAAGAAAGAGTTTTTGGTACATACCTCGTCCCGCAACGCTAACGTGGGCGAAAAAAACTTTGCCTTTCATCGGACTAATTCAAACCACGTCAAAGAGTGGGTGTGGTATCTCAAGGACTTTCTTGCTAACTAGCTAATGACTAATGACTCTCGCGTTGCGGTTTGATTCGTCATTTGTCCTTTGCAAATGACCAATGACCAATGACCAATGACTAATAAGAAGTATTAAGCTAGTGAAAGGAAACAAGCGAGGCTAAAAACATGATCCTGCCTGGAGCAACTGTTCGCGTCAACAATCCCGCAGATACCTATTATCGCTATGAAGGACTTGTGCAACGGGTGAGTGATGGCAAAGTAGCCGTATTATTTGAAGGTGGTAACTGGGATAAATTAGTTACCTTCCGCCTGAGCGAATTGTCACTCGTAGAAACTACCGCCGGACGTAAAAAAGCCAAATAAGATTAGTCATTAGTCATTTGTACTTTGTCATTTGGCAAAAACTAATGACTAATGATGACCCTTACGGGTGATGCCTCCGGCACGCCAAGGGCGAACGCCAGTCACTCATGGGGGAAACCCGCAAGACCGCGCTGGCTCACCAATGACTAATGACTAAATTACCATGCGCCTCCCCCTACCACAGTTTGCTACTGGCGATCGCCATCCCAATCACATTGCAGAGGTGATTGAGACTAGTAGTACTGAATTTTTAGCTCAGTGTTTGGAACCAAAAGATTTGAGCTTTCCCTCGATGCCACCCTTTGGTAGTTGGGTTTGTTCTGTAGATGAAGAATCTGGCAATCAAATCTATGCTGTAGTGTATTATGCCACAACTATGCCGATAGATTCCGTACACCGGGCGAGAGCTTTGGGGTTATCTTTGCAAGACTTACGCGAGGAACAACCCCAAATATTTGCCATGCTTAGAACAGAATTCCGGGCTGCGATCGTGGGATTTGAGCAGTCTTCCCAGAATCGAGGTTATAACCAAAGAATATATCAATATCTACCACCCCGTCCGCCACAAATTCATCAAGCCGTTTATCGATGCGAACCAGAAGCGATCGTTAAATTTACTGAAGAACTAGATTTTTTGCGGACACTACTTTGTATTAATGGTGCGCCAATAGAGTCTTTGACCGCAGCTGCGATTCGAGATGTCTACCAGTTACGCAAAGCTGACCGAGAATGGCTAATTAAAGCTGGACGTAACTTGAGTGTGCTACTTAAAGACGACTACGATCGCTTGCGGTTCATTCTGAGTCAAATCCACCCGTAGGTAGTTAGTTCTCAGAGAATTGCCTAGTTAGTGTAAAGTAAGATTTCTGATTGTTCGTCAGGTGGCTTCTTTATTTATCAATCAGCGATCGCCCCAAGGTAATCGCAGTTTTCCCATAGCCCCTTCAATTCCTACCTATGGAACTCATATCACAAGTTCTTGTTGTGGAACCAACTTCCCAAGTTCTTGGCAAGGAACCAATTGTTCCCTTTGCTATTTTGCTGGTGGTTATCTTAGTTATACCGATCATATTTGAGCGGCTAAGATTACCAGGATTAGTGGGTTTGGTTTTCTCAGGGCTAGTACTTGGTTCTTCAGGCTGGAATCTACTTCAGTCTGACTCGCCGATGATTAACCTGCTATCAGACATTGGGTTAATTTATTTGCTGTTTGTCGCCGGGCTAGAAGTTGATCTAGAACAGTTCCGCCGCCAAAAAAGTCGTGCTTTTGGTTTTGCTAGCTTGACTTTCAGTATACCCCTAGTGATGGGAACCTTAGTAGGGCTGATTTTAGGCTATGGCTGGAATATATCAATATTAATTGGCTCTTTATTCGCTTCCTATACCCTTTTGGCATATCCGATAATCAGCCGTTTGGGAGTAGTAAACAACGAAGCTGTTAGTGTCACCATTGGAGCGACAATTTTTACAGATATTGGCGCAGTGCTGATCTTAGCCCTTTGTGTAGCCGTCGCTGATGCTGGAACATTCAGCTTTGCTAAACTACTCACCTTGTCGGGTTGGTTAATTATTTACTCAGTTGCCGTTGTCACAGGCTTTGATTGGGCAGGCAAAGAATTTTTCAAGCGGTCTGGAGACGACGAAGGAAACAAGTTTTTGTTTGTGTTGCTTTCTGTGTTTCTGGCCGCTGTGGGCGCTCAATTGATGGGGATAGAAAAAATTGTTGGTGCTTTTTTAGCGGGTTTGGCGGTGAATGAAGCTGTAGGTGAAGGCCCAGTCAAAGAAAAGGTGGTATTTATTGGCAGTGTGCTATTCATTCCCATTTTCTTTGTTCACCTGGGCTTACTGGTCAATCTACCCGCTTTTGTGAACAACCTGGACACGCTGAAGTTAACACTGTTGATGATAGTCGGTTTGATTGTCAGTAAATTGATCGCAGCGTTGTTCACAAAACTGGTTTACCGCTATAAGTGGCAAGAAATGCTCACGATGTGGTCGCTGTCACTTCCCCAGGTTGGTACAACGTTAGCAGCAACCTTAGTGGGATATCGGGCTGGGTTGCTGCCACTAGAAGTATTACACAGTGTAATTATCTTAATGCTTGTCACATCAACTTTGGGGCCCTTAATGACCAGTCGAATAGCTGTTGGTTTGAATTTCTCGCCAGCCGAAGATTCAGCGCCACCCCTACTTGAACAGAAGGCATCAGAGACAAACAGTGCTTTTACTATAGTCGTACCTGTGTATAATCCTCAGACCCAGCAGTATTTGATTGAAATGGCGGCATTATTAGCGCGTCAGTGTCATGGTAAGATTATACCCCTGGCGATCGCTACTGCTACTGCTCACATGGATGCACCCCAGTTAGAAACGTCTCTACAACGAAGTGAGCGGTTATTAACCAAAGCCACGGCACACAGTCGAATATTGGGCGTAGCCGCAGAACCAATGCTGCGAATTGATGATGCCTTTGCTCAAGGAATTAGCAGAGCAGCTCGTGAACAAAAGGCTAATTTAATTGTTATGGGTTGGGGTAAACGGACTGGATTACGAGCGCGTTTATTTGGCAATGTGATTGATGGTGTGCTTTGGGCATCCCATTGTCCAGTAGCGGTGACACGTCTAGTAGAATCACCGAAAAAAATTCAGCGCATCTTAGTACCAGTAGAAAATTTAACAACACCGACATTACAGCCTGTGCTATTTGCCCAGATGTTGGCAGAGGCAAATCAGAGCCACATTACTGTGCTGAATGTGTGCGATCGCCGCACTAGTTCCAGTAAAATTGCTTGGAGGCGATCGCATCTCTCCCTATTGGTATCTAAATTAGCTTTAGCCAATACCCCAGAAATTCAAATTATCGCTCATGAAAATGTTGCTCAAGCAATTTTGCAGGCAGCAAGATTATATGATTTAGTAGTTTTACCTTTTATACGTAATCGTACCAGTCCTGGAGGGTTCGCCATTAGCGATGTCACAACCCAGTTAGCCAGACAAATCAACTGCTCTATTGTCATGCTTGGAGAACCGCAACGCACTCAAACCACAAATGTAGTTATGTCGAACACGATTACCAGCATTACATCTGCTGTATGATTGAGTGGATTTGGACTGCGTTGGCGTAGCCCGCACTTCGGCAAGTAGCTCAGGGCATCAAAACCTCACCCTCGCTTTACCCAAGGGTAAATCTTTCCCTCTCCTTACTAAGGAGAGGGACAGGTTTTGCGTAGCAGAACCAGGGTGAGGTTTTTCAAGATTTTTGGGTAATTCGATGACTTGTGTGTACACCGTAGCCTTTTAGGGGAGAGGAATGGATCGGGGTTTTAAGAATAAGTTGCACATCGCGTGTAGTAACCATAAAAAGACTCTATTTTATTGAAGATTTGATGAACTTCAGGTGGAAGACTGACAACTTTGAGACTAAATTTGGTATTTTGCTAATTAAATTGTTAAGCAAAAAGGTAAAAATATTACAAAACTACATCCGTAGAAAAATAGGTAAGTTCAACAACACTTTTTGATTGAGCCTTGTTCTTTTTTTTCGTTTTGTATTTTTGTCTTCAAGCTGGGTAATCTAAAAGTAAGTGCGATCGCTACTGAAAATATTTGTAAGTAACTGGGAAACTATGAGAATTTTGGTGACGGGCGGTGCTGGGTTTATTGGTTCCCATCTCATCGACCGATTAATGAGCGATGGGCATGAATTAATATGCTTGGATAATTTTTACACTGGTCATAAACGGAACATCCTTAAATGGTTAGGTCATCCGTACTTTGAACTGATCCGCCACGATATTACCGAACCAATTCGGTTAGAAGTGGATCAAATTTATCATTTAGCTTGTCCTGCTTCACCGATACATTACCAGTACAACCCAGTTAAAACCGTTAAAACTAACGTGATTGGAACGCTGAATATGTTGGGGCTGGCTAAACGTGTGAAAGCGAGGTTTTTCTTGGCTTCAACTAGCGAAGTATACGGAGATCCAGAAGTTCATCCGCAACCTGAAGAGTATAGGGGTAGCGTCAATCCCATTGGCATACGTTCATGCTACGACGAAGGTAAAAGAATTGCTGAGACTCTAGCATTTGATTACTACAGGCAGAATAAAGTTGATATTCGAGTTGCTCGGATTTTCAACACTTACGGGCCGAGAATGTTAGAAAATGATGGTCGGGTGGTGAGCAACTTTATAGTTCAAGCCTTGCGGGGTACTCCTTTAACCGTTTACGGTGATGGTTCGCAAACTCGTAGTTTCTGCTACGTTTCCGATTTGGTGGAAGGATTCATCCGCCTAATGAATGGGGAGTACATTGGCCCAGTAAACCTGGGTAATCCTGGTGAATACACGATTTTACAATTGGCGCAAGCTGTGCAAAACATGATCAACCCGGACGCGCAAATTAAGTTCGAGTCACTACCTTCGGACGATCCCCGACGTCGCCAGCCTGATATTACCAAGGCAAAAACTTGGTTAAATTGGGAACCTACCATTGCTCTGCAAGAGGGACTAAAACTAACAATAGAAGATTTTAGCGATCGCATTCAAAGCGATGCCAAGAATTCAATCACCTAAGTGGCGTCTAGCGTCCCTCGGAATTTTCATCCAGGCTGACCCTATCGGTAGCTAGTATGCTTAGTGGCTGAGTTGACTAGCGATTTTAGATTTTAGATTTTAGATTTTGGATTAAAAGAATTTTTGGTTCATGCCCCGCCCGAAGTCAAGCGAAATAAATCTAAAATCCCAAATCTGTCTTGAAAAGTTTGCTCAACGGGGGGAACCCCCGCACGCAACTTTTGTCTTCGACACGCTCTTCGCGAACGCAAAATCTTCAAGCCTTGTCCCCTTGTGGGCGAGGTTAATCCAAAATCGCTTTCTCCAAAATCCAAAATTGTTTGACTGTCAGTGTATAAAAGACTAACCCAAAAAAAGTGAGGAGTTAAAAAATGCGTGTTTGCGTGATTGGTACTGGTTACGTTGGTTTAGTTACAGGTGCTTGCTTGGCTCATGTTGGGCATGATGTAATTTGCGTAGACAACAACGAAGAAAAAGTTAAGTTAATGAAGTCTGGGCAGTCGCCAATTTTTGAGCCGGGACTCTCAGAAATTATGCAGTCTGCCATTCAAACAGAGAAGATTCATTTTACTAGTGATATCGCTGCCGGAGTTACCCACGGGGAAATTCTGTTTATTGCTGTGGGAACACCACCTTTACCCACTGGTGAAAGTGATACTCGTTACGTCGAAGCTGTAGCCCGTGGGATTGGGGAAAATCTCAACGGTGGTTATAAAGTCATCGTGAATAAATCGACAGTGCCCATTGGCTCAGGTGACTGGGTGCGGATGCTTGTTCTAGATGGTATCGCTGAACGGCAGAAAACATTGGTACCCGCAGGTGGGGTATCGAATGATGAGAAATTACTTCAGGTTGCAGCCGAGTTTGATGTCGTCAGCAATCCAGAGTTTTTGCGCGAAGGTTCAGCAGTTCACGACACCTTCAACCCCGATCGCATTGTACTAGGAGGCAATAGTCAAAGGGCAGTAGCCTTAATGCAACAACTGTATGCCCCAATTGTGGAACGTAAGTACGCTGAGGATCAATCTTTACCCCCTGTGCCAATTTTGGCAACAGACCTGAGTTCGGCGGAGATGATCAAATACGCCGCTAATGCCTTTTTAGCCACTAAGATTAGTTTTATTAACGAAGTTGCTAATATTTGCGATCGCGTCGGTGCTGATGTCACCCAAGTAGCCAAAGGTATCGGTTTAGATTCCCGCATTGGTAACAAGTTTTTACAAGCTGGAATTGGTTGGGGTGGTTCTTGCTTCCCCAAAGATGTCTCCGCTCTGATTCACACTGCTGATGACTATGGTTATGAAGCCCAGCTATTGAAAGCTGCTGTCAGTGTCAACGAGCGCCAGAGGTTGATTGCTTTGGAGAAACTTCAACAAGTTCTGAAAATTCTCAAAGGCAAAACAGTCGGACTACTCGGACTAACATTCAAGCCAGACACGGACGACTTGCGCGACGCCCCAGCACTCATCTTAATTGAGCAGCTAAACCGATTGGGAGCCAAAGTCAAAGCTTACGACCCGATTATTTCCCAAACAGGTATGCGTCATGGTCTTTCTGGCGTGCTAGTAGAAACCGATGCCGAAAGACTTGCTGACGGCTGCGATGCTTTAGTACTCGTCACCGAATGGCAGCAGTTCAGCACTCTTGACTATGTGAAGATGGCAAAATTGATGGCGCACCCCGTTATCATTGATGGTCGTAACTTCCTCGACCCCGAAACACTTATCCGCGCTGGATTCCAATATGTAGGGGTCGGAAGATAGAGAGTTAGGAGTTAGGAGTTAGGAGTTAGGAGTGATAAATAAAAATTAAACCACACTATTTTGAGAACCATAGTTTTTAAAAGTGGGAGCATCTTGCTCCCTGGTGGTAGTAGCGGGCAAGATGCCCTAATACAAGCATTTCTTCCTTCTCTCTGTGTTCTCTGCGCCTCTGCGGTTCGTTAAAAAAAATTAACTTTCACAAAGAGTTTTAGCCTTAACCCAAGCGTATTGACCCATAATCAATAACTCCTAACTCCCTTCAAAACCTCAAGATTTAAATACCGCCTAGAATCTTCTAGGCGGTATTTAATTTGTTTAAAGCTTCACTTTACTTTGCATTTTTGCGTAATTTCATGTCAAGCGCTATGTGGAATACGTTCAATTTCAGCATATCCACTGAAAATAAGTTTTTGACCTTCAGTTTCTAATCGGTTGAGCCGCATTTTCACTCCATCCAGGTCAAAACGATCCAAATCGACCATATTATCTAAAATTTCTACCAGCGCCACGCTCAAGGTTTGCGAGATTTCCCGTTGGGTTTCTGGCAGTTGGTCAAGTTGAATTTTCGGATCTTTGAAAGAAACCCGTCGCCGCCTTTCAATGCCTATAGTTAGGATCATGCTCAGGGGCACGAGTTCGCCATTGTTTAAATCAGCTTTTGCTACAAGCTGTAAGCGATTTTCAGGTAATAGCTGTACCTGAACTTCGGTAAATGAGACTGGTTCACCGCCAGATAATGCTGTCAGGGATGGTAGGGTGAGGTTCAGCAGGCGCTTTTTCACCAGTTCCGCATTAAAGGCTTGGTTGATGCCTGCTTCTGATAGAATTACCTGTGCGATCGCTTGAGTGGGTTGCTTGAGATTGAGTTTGCCACTTAAAACCGAGCCGAAGTCAATAGCCACCGCATCGGTTTCAAATGACATCTCCTCTACTGCGAAATCTTTCCGAATCACCAAGCCACGACCGCTCATTTTAAAGCTATCAATGCTGCCTTGCAAGAGCTTGCTGGAGGGGTAGCAGCGCACAAAGACTTCTACTGACTCGCTTTGGGTAAACATATGGCGAATCGTTTGGCTGGCGACTGTGTTGAGCATCCGCTCTCCCCAATCTGTGCCTTTAGGATCTTGTAAACCAGTAAGTCCGCCGAACATGTGGTTTTGGGTCTCTAGAAGTTCTTTGTACTTTTGTAACAAATTGTCAAGAATACAGCAAGCGATCCCCAGATTAATTGTGCTGATGCGTAGGTGTAGGATCGCTGATGGTTAAAAGTTCAATGTATTAGATGTTACTTTTGAGCTTAGGAGTGGGAATAATTGAATTAAGTTATCGATAAGATTCTCCCTAGTACTAAGTATGATACACCTAAATATTCTAGAACTTGCCAAGCAGGGCGATACAAACGCGATTAACACTCTGGTAAGTCAGTGGTTAAATTTACCCATAATTACGCCAAAAACTAGTTTCAAGCAAAATTGTCTACAGATAATGCTGGAATCAATTGAAGTTCCAGTACAACAGTTAGTAGTCCCGGTTATTTGTGATGGATTAATTAGTTTAGGCATCCAATCTTTTAAGAGTGTCAAAATATACGGTAGAGTAACAGGTGAAGATTTTCCCGATTGGCAACAAGAAATTGAGTTAGAAGCATTAGTAAATTCATCTGTATTAACACCTCAAACAAATATTGAAGTGAAATCTTTAATTGCCATTACTAAAACAAAAACAGATAATAAATTAACTGTGCAAAAACCATCTTTTTTGGGATCATTATTTGGAGCAGTAGCAGGAACAGCCGGAGTAGTTGGAGGTGCTGCCGTTCAAGCTGGGCAAGCTGTTGCAGGAGCGGCTGTAGGTATTGGCGGTGCGATTGGTGGTACAGCTTTTCAGGGAACACAAATAGCAGGGCAGGCACTAGCAATTGTTGGCAATAATCCCCAATTGCAAGTAGCAATAAAATCTCTAAATAAAGATTGGTTAAATCCTTTAATTGAACAGGTTGATTTAGTTAAAGCCGAGGCTTCTGTCAGAAAGTTACAGCAAGAACACCCAAATGAACATCCAGCAGAAATTGCCCATCATCTTATGCTGGAAAAAGCTGTTTTAGCAGGAACAACAGGGTTTGCTAGTAGTGTTGTACCAGGACAAGCAGCTGCAATGTTTGTAGTGGATTGGGCTGCTACATCTGCATTATCAGTGGAGTTAGTCTATCAAATTGCTGCTGCCTATGGAATGGATTTAAAAGATTCCGATCGCAGAGCAGAAGCAGTAGCAATTTTTGGTTTAGGGGTAGGTGGAAAAACAGCAATCAAAGCAGGTTTGGGTTTACTCCGAAATCTGCCAGTAGCGGGAGCCGTCATTGGTGCTAGTTCAAATGCAGTAATGATATACGCACTAGGTTATGCGGCTTGTCAGTTTTATCAAGCAAAGCAGAATCCATTAACTTTAGAAGCAACATTAGTAGATGCTCAACTAGAGAGTGTAAAATTTATCGAAGCTGCTATCTCCCAAGAAAAGATTATGGATCAGATTTTAGTTTACATTGTCTTAGCGGGTAATCCAAATAAATCTTGGAAAGATATTTTGCTAGAATTAGAAATTGCTAACCTTAGTCCTGAGTCAATCGAGGCGATCGCAGCTAATATAAAATCGCTACCATCTTTAAAAACTTTACTTGAGCAAATTAATAGTGATTTCGCCGTACCTCTACTAGCGCAATGTCAAAAAATTGCTCATTTAGACGGAGTAATTACGCCACAAGAAGCTAAGGTGTTAGAAACGATTAACACAAAGTTAAACCGTGATTTAGCTGCAATCAAATAATCTGAAGATTGCTGTTAACATTTCTTAATCAAAGGCGATCGCAACCTCTACTAGATTTTAAATTAGATAGTAGTGCGATCGCGAAGCGCTGACTGGCGATCGCAACCTCTACTAGATTTTAAATTAGATAGTAGTGCGATCGCGAAGCGCTGACTTGTCAGTTCGCGCTTATGGGATTAGCAGTTTCCATGTATGGTACTCATTTTAATTGGGTAGTAGTGCGATCGCGAAGCGCTGACTTGTTAGTTTGCGCTTGTGGGATTAGCAGTTTGTATATGCCTATCTGACTAAGTTGATTTACTATCTAATGTTCTGTTTAATTCTCCAGGTGACATAACTGGAATTTCTGCATCCACAAAACCAGAAGCATCACGAGTTACAATTATGTCCACCCCATACGCCACTCCAGAAGCATACTGTACGGCATCCTCAAAATCTCGAAAATTTAGCGACAGTGCCTGTTCCAATACACTTTTGTCAACTGCACAAATGTGTAAATCAGTCAATATTTGAGCGATCGCATCTTGAGCAGCTTGCACACCTGCGGCTCTGCGAACGATATAGTAAATATTGGTGATTGTTGTTGCTGCGATAAACCCTTCAACCTCACCAGTGTCAACCTTCTCAAAAAGTCTCACCGCATCTACTACGAAAGGTTGCCTGTCTTGTAGGAAATCAAGAATTATGTTTGTATCAATTAGTACTTTTATCACTTATATTTTTCAGTGAGACAAGTAACATAATCTGTTGCAATATCTTCATTAATTGATACTGCTGTACTTTTAGCAATACCTCGCAATCGAGATAAATTCCCTTTCTTCTGTACTGAATAAGTTTCTTGCTTTAAAGATTCGAGTAAGGTTTGCACCAACTGCCAGCGTTTATCAATTGGTAATTGCAATGCTTGTTTTTGCAATTCTTGCAATGTCATTAGCTTTTTCCTACTTATATCTACTTTAGGGACTTCCAAGAAATAAATTATCCAAAAAAACGAACCACAGAGACGCAGAGAACACAGAGAGAAGAGAAATAGAGAGGATTTTTGCGTCAGTTTTGGGATATTTTTTTATTTGGAAGTCCCTTAGCTTAATTATAAATCTATCTGTGGAGAGCGGGGAGCATCCCAATGCAGGGCAAGAAGCCCACAGGAGCATTAAGTTTTTTAAAATAGCATCAGATTTTCAAATGGATGCTGATTTTTCCAACGGTAAGTATTAAAATCTCTAAAATCTATCGACAGAATTCTTCCATGTCCCAGATTTTCTGCCAAAACCACTAACGAAGCATCGGCAAGATCCATTGGTAAGTCCGCATATTTTGCCATAAGTTCAGAAATGCGCTTACCATGATGCGATGACAAATCAAAAACCGTAAATACCTCTAAAAATAAGTTATTGATAAAACTTACTTGCGCGTGGTTGCCCATCTTTGTTAGCAATAGATAGCAAGTTTCTGTAACAACAGCCCAAGTCGTAATCAGAGGTTCGTTGATATTGGCAAGTACTGTTATTGCTTGAGTGTGGTACAAGTCATTTCGATTTGCTAAGGCTAACCAAAAGCCAGTATCAACGATAATCATATTTAGCTTCTAAGCCATCTCTCAAAATTGATTTGTAATTTACAGACAGATCCGGATCTGCCTGACCACAACCAATAAAGCCTGTTTGAATCAGCACCGACAACGCATTCTTTTGCTCCTGCTGAAGCTGCTGATAATACAATTCAATAGCAGACTTAATCACATCCGTTACTGCCTGATTAGTCTGCTGTTGGATGTAAGCTAGTTTGTCAGCATACTCTTCATCTAACCGTGCATTAATTCGCATCGTTAGGTTCGTTTGTCATACAAATTGTATGACAAACATAACATACCTTCTACCTCGTCAACAACTTCCGCCGCAAATTATCCAACGCTGCATTCGCACTCACATGACGAATTAAAGCTCGACCTCGCGCTGCACCAAACTGATACTCAAAACTTGCCACTTCATCCTTTGGCCCAGCTAAACCAACGTAAACTAAACCCACTGGCTTAGTATCTGTCCCTCCAGTTGGACCAGCAATACCAGTGATACTCAATCCCCAAGTTGTTGCAAGGCGAGTTTTTACCCCAATTGCCATTTGCTCTGCAACAGTAGCACTTACCGCCCCAAATTTATCTAAATCTTCTGCGTTAACCCCCAGCAGCCCAACCTTCACCGAATTGTCATAAGAAATTACGCCACCCCAAAAGTAATCAGAACTGCCAGAAATGTCAGTCAACACTTGCCCTAAACCGCCACCAGTGCAAGATTCTGCTACCGAAAGCGTTTCTTTTGATGCCCGCAACAACTGACCAACCACGGTAGCAAGAGTATCATTATTGACACCGTAAAAATCCAGTCCGGCGATTTCTTTAAGTTGTTTCTCAATAGGCGCAATTAGGGCTTCTGCTGCTGCTTCTGAAGTTGCTTTAGCAGAAACTCGCAATCTGACTTCCCCCTTACCTGCATAAGGGGCTACTGTGGGATTTGGTAACTTCAAATAGGAAGCAACTTTTTCCGCCAAAGCCGATTCACCAATACCCCAAAATTTTAAACTCCGGCTGTAAATAATTTCTTTACCCCAACCTTGACTTTTGAGAAATGGCACGGCTGTTTCTTCCCACATCGGGTGCATTTCACTGGGAACACCGGGAAAGGTAAAAATCGTGATTTCAGGACGGGGTTGCCAAATAATACCGGGTGCTGTTCCAGTGGGGTTGGGTAGAATTTCTGCACCTTGAGGAATCAAAGCCTGCTTGCGGTTACTTGGTGACATAACCCGACCACGTTGGGCGAATTTCTGAGTTATGTCTTCGATGATGTCAGAGCGTTCTACCAACGGGACTTTAAAAAAATCAGCGATCGTTTCGCAGGTAAGGTCATCTGGTGTCGGGCCGAGTCCACCAGTGAAAATGAGAATTTGCGCTCTGGAAATAGCAATTTCTATAACTTGCTTCAACCGTTCTGGATTATCCCCAACCACTGTTTGATAGTAATGGGGGATACCTAGCTGCGCTAATTGTTGGGCGAGATATTGAGCATTGCCGTTGAGGATATCTCCTAGCAGCAGTTCAGTACCAACACAAATAATTTCTGCACTCATTAGATTGGGGAAGGGGAGTAGGGAGTGGGGAGTGGGGAGTGAGAATTTTAGATTTTAGATTTTGGATTAAAGAATTGAAATTTAATCCAAAATCGTCAATCCAAAATCTAAAATTGAATTGCCCTTATGCTAGGGCTGGTACTGGAATTTCCAGGTGAGGATATAAGGGGAAGCGATCGCACAATGCTGCTACCCGTTGCCGACAATCTTTGGTTACTATGTCGGAATCTGGAGAAAGCAGGCGATCGCTAATAATATTTGCAATCTCAGTAAATTCTGCTACTCCTAAGCCCCGTGTGGTCATTGCAGGCGAACCTAACCTCAGTCCACTGGTAACAAATGGCGATTGCGGATCAAAGGGGACTGTATTTTTGTTAGCAGTAATATTCACAGTACTGACTAGCTGATCCGCCTGCTTACCAGTTAGACCGATAGCGCGTAAATCCACGAGCATTAAATGATTATCAGTGCCATTTGACACTAGTTTTAAACCCCGATTTTGCAGTTGTTCTGCCAAAGTCCGAGCATTTTCAATCACTTGGGCTGAATAGGTTTTAAACTCAGGCTTCAGGGCTTCTCCAAAAGCTACTGCTTTAGCAGCAATGACGTGTTCCAATGGCCCGCCTTGGTTGCCAGGAAAAACGGCTTTATCTAGCTTTTTACCTAGTTCTACGTCGCTGGTTAAGATTAAACCACCTCTAGGGCCGCGTAGAGTCTTATGTGTAGTTGTTGTGACTACATGACAATGAGGAATGGGATCGGGATGAAGACCACTGGCAACTAAACCAGCAATGTGGGCAATATCCGCAAGTAAGTAAGCGCCGATTTCATCAGCAATGCTACGGAACTTTTCAAAGTCAATTATCCGGGAATAAGCCGAATAACCACAAATCAGCAGCTTAGGACGCTCCCTTAGCGCCAGCTCCCGAATTTGATCGTAGTCAAGTTGTTCTGTTTGTTGGCTGACACCGTAGTGGCTAACTTGAAACCACTTACCTGAAACATTTACAGGTGAACCGTGGGTGAGATGTCCCCCATGAGACAAATCCATCCCCATAATTTTATCCCCTGGTTGCAGGAGCGACAGGAACACTGCAAAATTGGCTTGTGCGCCAGAATGAGGTTGTACATTCGCATGAGCAGCACCAAATATCTGTTTAGCGCGATTGATCGCTAGTTGCTCGATTTTGTCGATAAACTCACAACCGCCATAGTAGCGTTTACCAGGTAATCCCTCGGCATATTTATTTGTTAGTACCGAACCTTGAGCCGCCAGTACAGCAGCAGAGGTAAAGTTTTCACTAGCAATCAACTCTAAGTGATCTCGCTGACGCTGTAGTTCGTCGTTGATTAACTCCGCGATCGCTGGATCACTGGAGGTCAGAAAATCTGAATTAGTCCTAGTCACTTCAATTATCCTTGTGGAAATTTGTACAACGGCTGATTTTAGTTGGATACAGCACCTAACAGTCGATTTTCAAGAGTCTATAGCCTAAAGTCTATAGTTCAATGATTTTGACTGCTCTACAGAGGCGATTAATCGTCTCCGTAGTATTGAGGTTTATTTGTACCAACTTATTTATTATAAGGACGTTGCTTTTTGAAGCTGCGCTAAATAGAGCCTAATTGCGATCGCTCTAGCGTTGTCAGGGACTTCCAAATAAAAATGAATTCGATAAGTTACGGTAGGAATTCACATATTTTTTGTAGTCGGGAGTGAGGGAGATAAGGGAGATGAGGGAGTTTGAGGTTTTAAGCTTGAAAGTTTTCCTCGTTCCCATGCGGAGCATGGGAATGCATTCGTTGAGTCAGAGACTCAATATCTGACTGGAGGCAGAGCCTCTAATCAGCCATTCCCATGCAGAGCATAGGAACGAGAGACGAGAGATGAGGCAGGTGGGGGATAAGAGAACCTTTAAGCTTGAACTTTAAGTCTTTAAGCTTGAACTTTAAGTCTTTAAGCTTGAACTTTAAGTCTTTAAGCTTGAACTTTAAGCCTTTAAGCTTGAACTTTAAGCCTTTAAGCTTGAACTTTAAGTCTTTAAGCTTGAACTTTAAGTCTTTAAGCTTGAACTTTAAGTCTTTAAGCTTGAACTTTAAGTCTTTAAGCTTGAACTTTAAG
>NZ_JBALFC010000011.1:0-33115 GCF_036917755.1 Nostoc sp. | reverse complement strand
TTCATTCACGAAGCTCCGAGGTTCATTCACGAAGCTCCGAGGTTCATTCACGAAGCTCCGAGGTTCATTCACGAAGCTCCGAGGTTCATTCACGAAGCTCCGAGGTTCATTCACGAGTCCCATTTATACCAATTCGCTAAATTATAGCTACTGACCGAAGGAGGAAAGGATACAGAGCAAATAAATTTGAATTTTGAATTTTGAATTCCCCAAAGGGGTTGACCTCTGCTCCCCATCTCCCCTATCTCTCTTATCTCCCCTACTCCATGATTAATTGTCTGAGTTATTCCCAGAGTGTCCTAATTCTTGTTAACTTAAAAGGATGCTAATTAATGCTGAATCCCTACTGCAATACCAACGCTGTAAACGCCGGTCTTTTCTAGATATCCACGGTGACAAAAGTCAGCGCAATGCTCCCAATGAGTTGCTACGGAAACTGCAACAGGACAAAATCGCTCATCAGCTGAGTGTTTTGGCAAAGGTGACTTATGATCAACCAGATTATTCTTATGGAAACTGGGAAAATGCAGAGAAGGTAACTTTAGAATTGATGCAGCGTGGGGTTGAGTACATATATAAAGGAGTACTGTCAGCAACTTATTCTGAAGCATACACCTTACTGAGTCGTCCAGATTTACTCGTGAAACGGCCAGGAAAATCCGGCTTTGGAGATTGGATGTATGTTGCGGCTAGTATTGAACTGGGTAAGCGCCCTAAGCAAGAATATCAAGTTGTTGCCGCATTTCACACCCAAGTATTGGCAACAGTACAGGAGTTTGAACCAGAAACAGCTTGGCTGATATTGCGTACCAAAGATAGAAATTATCCTGTGGATTTGCTCAAATGGATGCCACGGATGCAGCAGATTCTAGAGGAGTTTATTCAAGTTTTAGAGTTACCGAATCCGCCAGAGGTGTTTATTGCTCGGCAAAAGTGCAATCTTTGCCATTGGTATAGTGAATGTTATGCGATCGCACAATCTGAAAAACATCTATCACTATTACCAGGTGTAACACCGATTCGCTACACTCAACTGCAAGCCTTAGCCATCACCACACTGGAATCTCTCGCTGACACCAGTCCCAGCACCTTAGAAAACCTGCTTGGTTTTGACAGTGAAGTAGCGCCCAAGCTAGTAGTGCAAGCTCAATCTGCACTAGAAAAACGACCGCTTATTTTACCCTACCCGCTACCAATAAAAGATATTACATTCACAGCCCCCATAGAGCTTTACTTTGATATTGAAGCACAGCCCGATTTAGATTTAGATTATCTCTTAGGGGTTTTGGTCGTTGATAGACTTGCTAATACAGAACAGTTTTATTCGTTTTTAGCAGACAAACCAGAAGACGAAGAATTAGTTTGGCAGCAATTTTTAGATTTGGTTTGGCAATATCCCGAAGCGCCAATTTATCATTTTTGTGTCTACGAGTTTGATACAGTTAAGCGGTTGGCAAAGCTTTACAACACTCCCTACTCTTCAGTGCGTCCTGTACTGAGTCGATTTGTGGATGTGTATGAACAATTAACCCAAAGTGTAGCATTGCCTGTAGAAAGTTATGCCCTGAAAGCGATCGCTCGTTGGTTAGGATTTGAGTGGCGGGAAAAAGAAGCTAGTGGTGCCAAGTGTATTTATTGGTATGATCAGTGGCTAGAAACAGGCGATCGCACCTTACTAGAAATTATTCAAAGCTACAACGAAGATGATTGCCGCGCTACCCTCAGAGTCAAAGATTGGCTTGTCAATTTTTTTCAAGATGAATATGGTTTGCGACTAGCTTAAGTCTTCTACTAGCGGCAGATTGCAATAAATTTAAAAATATTTATACTAAGTTAAGAATTGCATCGTCAGCTAAAAAGCTGTGTCATCGATGTAATGAGTTAAAGTGGTGAGAATTTTTCGTGATAAAAAAGTAATTTTTGATACAAAATTCTGCAAGAAGATAGCTAATTGACTCTCGCCGCTTTTCATTAGTCATAGTGTCTCAAAATTACTTGGTAATGCACGGCTGTTTAACCCCAAAAGCTCCCCAAATAGGAGAAAAATAAATGATTTTGGACAGAAATAAGCCGCAGAAGCAGGCGAAAATCTCACCTTTCGCAGCCGCTAACCAGGTAATTAATACCCAGTTAGATTCAGTTATGAAGACTGATATGGCTGTGGCAGATGTAAAGAGTAGTTTTGATTTTACATCCATATTATTGATTCCCTGTTTGCTGGCGATAGGACTGCTGACAGCCAATTGTGGATCACTGCCGAAGGAATCGGCTGATGCAGAATCTCAGAGTCCTGGTAGTGGGCAACGTGGTAGTAGTGCAACGGCTGTAGATGTGGCGATCGCTCGAACTGACTTGCTGCAAAAACAACCAGAATATACAGGTAATACAACACCCTTTCGGATTATATCAGTGCGATCGCAGGTGGAAGCGCGGTTGTTGGCTTTGAACTTAGATGTCGGCGATCCAGTAAAGGTTGGGCAAAACGTTGGGCAGTTAGATGATGCCATACTTTCGACCCAATTAAAGCAAGCCCAAGCAGAACTAGCAGCCCTGAAATCAGAAGTAGCGAGGGCAACCAATCAGGTAAGCAATGCCCGTGCAGACGTTGAACGGGCGCGGCTAGAAGTGGTGCAAGCTCAGGCAGACTCAGAACGGCAGCAGAATCTATTCAAAGCTGGAGCGATCTCTGAACAAACTGCCCAGCAATCACGCACACAGGCAAAAACAGCTGCCCAGGCATTGCGGGCAGGACAAGAACAAGTCCGTACAGAACAGCAAGCCGTCGCCGCCGCCCAAGGTCGAGTACTTGCTCAACAAGCATTGGTTGCTCAAACCAAAGAGCGCAGCTCTTACGCTCGGCTGACATCTCCCATAACTGGCGTAGTCACAGAAAAGGTAACAGAACCCGGCAATCTTCTGCAACCAGGTAACGAAGTCTTAAAAATTGGCGACTTTAACCGTGTGAAAGTCGTCGTCCAAGTTTCCGAATTAGAACTGTCACAAATTCAGGTTGGGCAGTCTGTACAAGTGCGCTTAGATGCCTTTCCCAACGAAACATTAATTGGCAGAGTGACGCGCATTTCCCCAGCTGCCGATGCCACATCTCGGTTGATACCTGTAGAGGTAGTGATTCCCAACAATCAAGCCAAGATTGGTAGTGGACTGCTGGCGCGAGTCAATTTTGAAACCCAGACAACACAGCGCGTAGTAGTGCCGCAAACAGCTATTCAGAAACAAGCAGGCAGTAATAACTCCAAACGTACAGGGGAGACGGAAACAAATGTCCGGCAGAATTCCCCATCTAACACATCTGGTTTGACACAGGCAAAGTCACAAGACCGAAGTGGAGCAATATTTGTCGTCAAAGACACAGAAGGCAAAACGAAGGTAACAACACGAGCCGTAATGTTAGGAAAAAAGGCTGATGGTAGAGTCGAAATTTTATCTGGTTTGCAAGCGGGAGAGCGCTATGTTGTTCGTAGTGGTAAGGCGTTAAAAGAAGGTGACACTGTAAGTCTTTCAATTCTTTCAGAAAAGCAATAAAAAAAGTATTCAGTAGTCACCACTTATCACTTAGTATCATGCAACAGGCAAATAATAATAATGGCAATAGCGGATTTAGCCTCAGCGCGATCGCTATCCGCCAACACATTGGCACACTCATGCTCACCGTGGCAGTAATTGTCATTGGGGTATTTTTTCTCACAACGATCCAAGTGGATCTCCTACCGTCAATTACCTATCCACGAGTTAGTGTCCGGCTAGAAGCTCCTGGTATTTCACCGGAAGTAGCCGTAGATGAAATCACCAGACCCTTAGAAGAAACTTTAGCGGCAACCGAGAATGTAGTGCAAATTTTTTCCCGTACCCGTGAGGGACAGGTGAACCTGGATTTATACTTCCAACCAGGGGGCGATATTGACCAAGCCCTAAACGATGCGACTGCTGCTTTTAACCGAGGTCGAGGACAACTGCCAGATACGATAGAGGAGCCGCGCTTATTTAAAGTCGATCCCTCCCAATTGCCAGTTTATGAATTGGCGCTGACATCTGCCTCGTTGCCAGGTAAAGATTTACGCGTATTTGCTGATGAAGAGTTAACCCGTGAACTCAGTGTTGTGCCAGGAGTCGCTTCAGTTGATGTATCTGGTGGTGCTGAAGAAGAAGTACGAGTGCTTGTTGACTTAAACCGATTGCAAGCTTTGGGTGTGGGGTTAAATGACGTATTAGATGAATTAACAGCCCGTAACCAAGACACTTCTGGCGGTCGGATTCTGGGGCAAAATTCCGAACCATTGACTCGGACTGTAGGACGCTTCCAAAATGCCAAGGAAATTGAAAACCTCTCCTTAGAAGTCTCATCCCCCTCATCCCCCTCATCCCCCTCATCCCCCTCATCCCTTCCCCGCCGCGTTTATTTGCGAGACTTTGCGGAGGTAATTGACGATACAGAAGACCAGCGAGTATTTGTTTACCTGAATCGTCAGCCTGCTGTGAAATTTTCAATCCAAAAGCAGCCGGAGGCCAACACAATCACAGTTGTAGATGCTGTGAAGCGGCGAATTGAACAATTACGGCAATCGGGTTTAATTCCAGCAGATATGACTTTGAGTCCCACTACAGATGAATCTGTTTTCATCCGTAATTCTTTAAATGATGTCATCTTTTCGGGGATTTCTGGGGCATTGTTAGCAGCAGCAGCAGTGTTGTTGTTTTTGGGATCATTCAGGCAAACATTTATTATCAGTTTGACGATTCCGTTGTGTACTCTGGCCGCGATCGCATTGATGAAAATATTTGGCTTGACGTTGAATGTATTCAGTTTAGCAGGGTTGACATTAGGAGTTGGTCAAGCAATTGACACATCGATTGTGATTTTAGAAAACATTTCCGAAAAAGCGGGGATGACTCCCAATCAGAGAGAGATGCAAGAAGGGGATTCGGGGAGAAATTCCAAATTTTTTATTGATAGTGCGATCGCAGCTTCCCAAGAAGTAGAATCTGCTTTAGTTGCTGCTACAGGTGCCAACTTAGTTTCTGTAGTGCCATTCCTCTTAATTGGCGGCTTTATTGCACTGCTATTTAATGAACTGATTTTGACAATTAGCTTCGCAGTCGCAGCCTCCCTTGTCGTCGCCATCACAATAGTGCCGATGCTGTCTTCTCGACTTTTGGGAATTCGCTGGTCTAGTCGGATTAGTGAATTTTGGCTGCTGAGGCAATTTAATCACCGATTTGAAGATGCTACACGGGGATACGGTAGCTTCTTAACCAAAATTTTACGCTATCGGCTCCTTGTAGTTACTGCTGCTTTGCTAATTTTAGGCGGCAGTAGCTTCTTTATGTTTGGTCAAATTCCCCAAGAAATTTTACCCCGCATTAGTACTGGTCAAGCTAACTTGAGAGCGCAGTTTCCTGCCGGTACACCTTTAGCAACTTCTGAAAAAGTTATGCAAATTGTCGATGACATTTTGCTCAAACAACCAGAAACCCAGTCTGCTTTCACAACTGTGGGTGGTTCTTTGTTTGGCAGCAATACCACAGAAAATCCTTTACGTGCCAGCAGCACTATCAATCTTAAACCAGGCACAGATGTCGAAGCTTTCGTCAAAAAAGTAACTCAGGAATTTAACAAACTCAACTTAGCAGGAATTCTGCTGCGCCTCAATCCTGGTCAGGTGCGGGGTTTAATCTTGAGTAATTCTCCTGTGCAAGGGTCAGACGTTGACGTAATTCTGCAAGGCGAGAATGAAGAAAACTTAACGCAAGCAGGCGCACAAGTGCTGCAAGCATTGCAAGAAAGGGCAAAATTAGCGACATTCCGACCAGATGCCGACCCCCGACAACCGGAAATCCAAATTCGCCCTGACTGGGAACGGGTTTCGGCTTTAGGGTTGAGCGCTCAACAAATTGGTGCAACAGTTCAGACAGCAATTGAAGGTTCAGTTCCGACGCAAATTCAACGCGGGAATCGTTTAGTTGATGTGCGGGTGCAGCTAAATAAAGAAGCGATTCAGCGTCCTTCCCAGCTAGAGCAATTACCGCTATTTACAGAAAATAATCAACTAATCCGCCTTTCAGATGTTGCGAACATTCAAGAAGGTCAAGCGCCTGGTGAGGTGCAACGGATTAATCAGCGCCAAGCTTTTATTGTCGCCGGAAATCTCAGCGAGGGAGCTAGTCTTGGTGAAGCGATCGCCGAAGTCAACAAGGTACTCGAAGATGTAGACTTACCTGATGGGGTTTCAATTGTGCCTAGTTCTGCCCAAGAAACTAATCAGCAACTTCAGGATGCTTTAAAAACTTTGGGGGCGTTGGCAGTGTTCTTAATATTTGTAGTCATGGCGGTGCAATACAATTCGCTGATTGACCCATTGGTAATTATCTTCACCGTACCACTGGCGTTAGCTGGGGGAATTTTTGGACTTTACATTACCAAAACTGCAATTGGCGCAACTGTAATTGTTGGTGTGGTGCTGCTGGTGGGAATTGTGGTGAACGCAGGGATTCTAATGGTGGAACTGGCAAACCAAATTCGGGAAGAAGAAGGTTGTACTCGCCAAATTGCGATCGTGAAAGCTGCTCCTCAACGCTTGCGCCCAATTATCATGACTACAGTCACCACTATTTTGGGACTGTTTCCCTTAGCATTGGGTATTGGCGAAGGTTCGGAGTTTTTGCAGCCTTTAGGGATTGTAGTTTTCTTTGGGATGGCGATCGCAACAATGCTGACATTATTTATCATCCCCTGTTTTTATATTCTGCTGCACGATTTGCTAGGTGGAAATTGGGCGAAGCCAGTGTTAAGCCGATTGCGTGGATTTACGAAAAAATTTATTTGAATCCCTGATCAGCATTAACGCAAAACAGTGTACACAGTTTATCGAATTACCCAAAACAAAAACCTCACCCTGTCCTGACGGACATCCCTCTCCTTACTAAGGAGAGGGACAGGTTTTGCGTAGCATAACCAGGGTGAGGTTTCTTTGGGCTATTCGATAGGCTTTTAAATTCGCTTTATCGTATACCTGTACACTAAGTATCTAAATAAATTTTTTAAACTCACATATTGCCTAATTTGTCAACACATAAGTTCTAATTTAGGTTTTTGATAAAGATTACGTGAAATTACTATTTATATTCATAAAGCATTATCACAATTGCTTTATAAATCAACCTATGAGTAGATGTAAACTCAGTCAGCAGCCACATACTGACCACTATTTATCTAGCAAGTAGATAGCAGTTTAAAAGTGAGTTTTTGCTGTTTGATTTAACCCACGCGGTATAGCATTCTCTCAATCAATATGAAGAGGACAGAAATATGACTACAATAGCAACCAAAATAGCCTTGTCTGTTCTAGGAGCAGCAGGAATTAGTTTTTTGTCTTGGACACCAGCAAGAGCCGTCATCTTGGTAGAACTCATCGTGACAACTAAAAATCAAGACATCCTCGACACGAAAAAACCAAGAACCCTTACAGACTATCAACCAGGGCAAGTAATAGAATATGGTGTTCCAGATGTAGCTAATAATTTTCTAAATGCCACCGGGTACGATATAAATAGCTTGGTTTTTGATTTAAAAACGCTGTCCTATAGTAATCCAAATTCTACTCCACCACTTGATAATGAACCAGTGCAGTGGGGAGATGTAAATGGAGATGGGAAGATTGGTTACTCTACTAACTCTGATCTAAAGGATATTTTTACAGACATTACCATCAATGGTAGTACTATCACTTTTAGTGGTGGCACAATCCCAAACGGAACCCTGTTTTACAATCCATTCGCTACCCTGCCCAATCTAGCCCCAGGTGCTGGAATCATTCCACCAGTGCCACCAGAGCAAGAGGATAAAGATGGTCCAATCAGAGTGGCTGCTTATTACACTGCTGTTCCTGAATCAACTAATGTTTTGGGTATAGTAATCTTTGGCGCTTTAGGTGTAGCTTTAAAATTAAAGCGATCGCTACACTCTTAACACTCTTACTGAGGACTGGGGACTGGGGACTGGGGACTAGCAAAACATAACTGACAATCACCAATGCCCAATGCCCAATGCCCAATGCCCTCATTCTGTAATTAATTCACGATACACTACTAGTGTTTCCTGATGGACGCGGGCAACAGTTAACCACTCTAGGTTTTGATTTGCCCGATGTTTCCACTCGTCTAGCATATCGGCATTACTCAGTAATTGTACTAAAACCCCAGCCAAAGCATTACTATCTTTTACTGGCACCAAAAGACCTGCTTGCCCATTGTCCAAAGCTTCAGGAATCCCATCTACCTGAGTGCCAATAATCGCAGTTCCAGCTTCCCTCGCTTCCGAAAGTACCAGAGGGCAAGGGTCACGATGGGAAGCCAGCACAAATATGTCACAAGATATGAGATAGCGTTGAGGCTGCGGTTGAAAGCCTTCAAAATGAATGCGTTCTTTTACAGAAGTTGCTTGTGCCTGTGCCTCAAATAGCTGTTTATCAGGGCCATTTCCTACCAAATAAAGATGCGCTTGGGGAAAATCTGAGGCAATTTGTTCAAAGGCCGCAATTAACTCAGTAATTCCCTTACGTTGATACATTCCTGCTACGGTAGCGATCGCTGGACGCTGTAATGGTAAAGGTTGATAATCCTGTATTTGTCGGGTGCGGGGACTGCCCAAAGTTCCGTTGCATACTACCCGCAACTTATTTTCTGGGATACCCCGCCTTGCCATAGAATCTCGCACAGCCTTACTGACGGCAATTACCCTGTCAGCTAAACCCATCAGCAGGCTAGCACGTTGAAATTCGTTGTGTACTGTAGAAACTAAAGCAGACTTGTGCCCTTTAAAAATGCGTGCTAGGATGATTCCCGTCATCATGTGTGCATGAACAATATCTGGCTGAAATTCTGCTGTGATCGCTCGATAACCCATAGCTGCTTTGATCATACTTATCGGTTTCCTACTTTGGTCTAATTGGTAGTGTTTGACACCAAAAACATCTAGTAAAGTCTCGTATTCACCACCAGCAGAAATAACCGCTACCTGATGACCAGATTTCGCCTGGAAACAAGCCAAATCTACAGCCACATTCACAATCCCGTTACCTATTTCTTGAACGTGGTTCAAAATATGTATGATTCGCATAATCTTTGAGATATGTATAAAAAATTAAGATAAGTAACTGAGTGTAAATCAACATAATTATTGAGGTCTTTAGCGACAACTCAAAAGTAGTCAGTAGTGCGTAAAATGGACACTAACTACTGACTGGTAGCACTTATAATCAGCCACTTAGCTTAAAGACTTATTCAGTAACGGCTTCAGAAATCGGGATAAAAGGAGTTAAGAGTCAGGAAAACTCCACAGGGTTTTCATACTCGTAGGTTCTTAGTACAGAACACCACAAAAAGGGTATGGAATTTAATCATTCGTAGGTTGGGTAGAACGAAGTGGAACCCAACATCAAGTCTCAATATTTCCGAACCCCTTTTACAGTCACGTGTACTTAGGACTCAATCAATACAAGTTTGCGAACCTGAGAATTGTTTCCCTGAGAGCGGCGTGAGAAAACAGCAGTTAGCAAAAACTTCCAAGACTGAGGAGAAAGTATAGATGGCTCTATCATTGTAAGAAAACTCTTGATATTTCCTTGCTTCAGTGCTACTAAAATCCAATGGAGTTTCAGGTAATTTTTTATATCCTGAAAGACGGGAATATTTGAGCGATGTTGGTCATTTACCAAGGCGTAAATTTTCTCCTTCATCAAAATATTTGTAGCCAACCGCCGAGACAAAGAAAACTTTTGATTATACCCACCAGGCCAGATAGTCCGGTAAGCAAGACACTGGTTGAAGAAAATAGCATCGCCAAACTGGGCAATCCGAATCCAGGAATCGATGTCATCACAGTTACCATCGAGTCTGGAGTCCCAGCCACCAGTTTGTAGGAAAACATCACGCCGGCAAGCTACTTGTACGGGCGTGCCAAAGGGTACAAGCTCTAAGAGCATACCGTAGTGAATATCGGCTTGGGGGATATAAAAAGCTAATCCGGGGCCAACTTGGGGGGTACGACTGAGTTCAACTCCATTACCATCCACTTGATCTGCGACACAAGAACAGATTACAGCATCAGGACGAAGTGCGATCGCCTTAGCCATTTCTTCTATGCAGTTGGGCGCTAAATAGTCGTCATCATCTAAAAACTTAATCCAGTCGCCGCTAGCTTTGGCAACACCAGCATTTACCGTTGCTGCATGACCAAGGTTCACTTCGTTACGATAGTAAACAACGTTGTCCCCTAAGCTTTTGAGATATGTTTGGGTGTCATCAGATGAACAGTCGTCGGCAATAACCACCTCACACTCGATTGTTTGGTTACGAGCCGAGTCAATTGCTCTTTGCAGCAATTTAAAGCGATTATAGGTAGTGATGACGACGCTAAATTTCATGAATTTCACTGCTGTGGTACAGCATTCTGCAATATATCTTTGATATCTAGACTGTTGTATCAGTAAAATTATCAATCCCAACAAGTAGACTGAAATAGGATTATCGATTTATGATTGATGATTGTGAGTTTTTTTTAAGCAGACAGAAAGACTATGAACGCTCAAGAGATTATCCGCTCCATTGAAGCGGAACAGATAAAATCGAATCTGCCCGACATTTATGTGGGCGACACAGTAAAAGTGGGAGTGAAAATCAAAGAAGGCGAAAAATACCGCGTACAACCCTACGAGGGAGTAGTGATTGCCATGCGGAATGGTGGCATCAACGAAACTATTACAGTTCGTAAGGTTTTTCAAGGCGTGGGCGTTGAGCGGGTATTTCTGTTGCATTCTCCCCGGATTGACAGCATCAAAGTACTACGTCGCGGGAAAGTCCGCCGTGCTAAACTGTATTATCTGCGCGATCGCGTAGGTAAGGCAACCCGAATTAAGCAACGGTTTGACCGCCCTTTGTGATTCGTCCTTCAATCATTATGGGAAAAATCTCAAGCCTCAAGCGGCATCTGCCGCTGACTTGTTTTCCCGACAAAATTGAGGTATGATAGAAATCGCATATTGCGTTAAACTGAAATTTAGTTCAGCGCAATGCCTGAATCAAAAACAGCTTGTGCGCTCTTAGTTCAGTTGGTAGAACGCAGGTCTCCAAAACCTGATGTCGGGGGTTCAAGTCCTCCAGGGCGCGCTCAAAAGCAAAAAACAAAGCCCGAAATAATTACGCAGCTGCTAAAATAGCAGTTAGCGCTAATAATTTCGGGTAAACTTATTGTGTTTGCAGTTGTTTTGCTTTCAGCAAGTGAAATAGAGTCGAAAGTGTAAACCTGGATGACCGAATTTTAGATTTTAGATTTTGGATTTTGGTGAAGCAGTGATGTATTGGGCATTTCCCCCATGAGCAACTGCTGTTAGCGACGTAAGAGCGTCACCCGTACCCGTTGGGAAAAGGGATTGAGAAGAAATTTAAAATCGACAAACTAAAATCTAAAATTAAGCGCCTTTGCCTTAAGGTATAGGGTAAATCCAAAATCTAAAATCCAAAATCCAAAATTGAGTACAAACCGGGGGATAAAGGGTCGTGGCCAAAAAAAGTGAAGCAGAATTGCCAGAAAACACCAATGGTTTTAGCTTGGGCAACTTCATACAGGGAACCAAAGAAGAACTTGAAAAAGTAGTTTGGCCCAGTCGGAAACAGATAGTCAGCGAATCCGCGGCTGTGTTGCTAATGGTGGCACTCTCCGCATCTTTGATATACTTGGTTGATGGATTGTTTGGTTGGGCAGCAAAACAGGTGTTCTGATGACTTTTGCAACAAACGAACCTCGCAACTCAATGTTGCAGTCGGAGGAAACAGCAGAAACAGCAGAAGCAGCGTCAAAAGAAGCACGCTGGTATGCGGTGCAAGTAGCCTCAGGCTGTGAAAAGCGTGTAAAGACTAATTTAGAGCAACGCATTCAAACTTTTGATGTCGCTGATAAAATTGTCCAAGTAGAAATTCCGCAGACGCCAGCGGTGAAAATCCGCAAAGATGGCAGTCGCCAGCATACAGAAGAAAAAGTTTTCCCTGGCTATGTACTGGTGCGGATGATGATGGATGATGATACTTGGCAGGTTGTACGAAATACCTCCCATGTAATTAATTTTGTGGGTGCAGAACAAAAACGTGGTAGCAGTAAGGGTCGAGGTCATGTCAACCCCATACCACTGAGTTCTTCAGAAGTCGAACGTATATTCAAACAAACCAGCGAACAGGAGCCGGTTCTCAAAATTGACATGGCTAGTGGTGATAAGATAATGGTGCTTTCTGGTCCATTTAAAGACTTTGAAGGCGAGGTGATTGAAGTTTCTCCAGAGCGGAATAAGCTTAAAGCCTTGCTCTCAATTTTCGGCAGGGATACACCAGTAGAATTGGAATTTAATCAGGTAGAGAAACAGAGCTAAATACAAATGGCGAAGAAAATAGTAGCGGTCATTAAGCTGGCCCTGAATGCTGGAAAAGCCAACCCCGCACCGCCAGTGGGACCCGCCTTGGGTCAACATGGCGTCAACATCATGATGTTCTGCAAAGAGTACAACGCCAAGACAGCAGACCAAGCTGGAATGGTGATACCTGTAGAAATTTCAGTTTTTGAAGACCGGAGTTTTACATTTGTACTCAAGACGCCACCAGCATCAGTGCTGATTCGGAAGGCGGCGAAAGTTGAAAAAGGCTCGAATGAACCCAACAAAAAGAAAGTTGGATCAATTACCAAAGCACAATTGCAAGAAATAGCCCAAACGAAACTCCCCGATCTCAACGCCAACGACATAGACGCGGCAATGAAGATTGTGGCAGGAACGGCTAAGAATATGGGTGTAACAGTCACGGATTAGTCATTGGTCATTGGTCATTAGTAAAAAACTAGCAAATGACAAAAGACAAATGACAAAGCGCAAAGTCTGAGCGCCGGCTTCCGGCGATTAGAACTTTGTAAGAGAGGACAAATAAGTAAAAATTATCGGGGGAGAGGCGAAGCTTCGGAATTACCCCAGGAGAAAAAAATGCCAAAAATATCGCGTCGTTTGCAGACGCTGCAAGCAAAAGTAGAAGAAAAGGACTATCATCCCCTTGAGGCTTTAGCCCTTCTCAAAGACACAGCAACAGCTAAATTTACCGAAGCGGCTGAAGCGCATATCCGGCTGGGAATTGACCCCAAGTATGCAGACCAACAGTTGCGGACAACGGTAGCATTGCCCAAAGGTACAGGACAAATCGTTCGGGTGGCGGTGATAGCCAGAGGCGAAAAGGTAAACGAAGCAAGCAACGCTGGTGCTGATATAGTCGGATCAGAAGAACTGATTGACGAAATCCAGAAAGGTAGAATGGATTTTGACAAGCTGATTGCTACACCCGATGTGATGCCACAGGTGGCAAGACTGGGTAAGTTGCTTGGGCCGCGTGGTTTAATGCCATCGCCCAAGGGTGGAACCGTGACATTTGATTTAGCAGGTGCGATCGCCGAATTCAAAGCTGGTAAATTAGAATTCCGAGCTGATCGAACGGGCATTGTTCATGTTATGTTTGGTAAGGCAACTTTCTCGCCTGAAGATTTGTTAGTCAACCTGAAGGCATTACAGGAGACGATTGATCGTAACCGTCCTTCAGGAGCTAAAGGTCGTTATTGGCGCACATTTTATGTGGCAGCCACTATGGGGCCATCGATTAAAGTTGATATCAGCGCCCTACGAGATTTGAAACTGAGCCAAGCAGGTTAATTTTTAGTCATTAGTCATTAGTCATTTGTAAAGGCAAAGGACAAAGCGCAGAGTCTGAGCGCCGGTTTCCGGCGTTGGCGCAGCCCGCGGTAGGCATCAGAACTTTGTAAGAGAGGACAAATGACTAATGACAAAATTGAATAGGCAAAGCCGGAGACAGCAGGTGCTAATAGCTTAATATCCTGCCGAGGTTAAAACTCTAATTGTCAGAATTGCCACCTATAAAGGTGTGATAACTATGGCATCAGGAGTCTTACTACTCAACCCCGGCTATATTAGCTGGGGTTTGTTTGTTTGGGTTCAGGTTTAGAAAAAACGCACAAGTAGGGCACTTCCCCGATTGTTTTAAGGAGGTGAGATTGGAATGGGTAGAACACTAGAAAATAAAAAAGAGATAGTAGCTGACCTCAAAGTTACTTTGAGTGAGTCAACTCTGGCACTGGTAATTGACTATCAGGGGCTAACAGTTTCGGAAATCACAGACTTACGGCGGCGGCTGCGTCCCAGTGGCACTGTTTGTAAGGTGACGAAGAACACCCTAATGGGTATTGCCATTAAAGACGATGAAAAATGGCAGCCACTGTCGGAATTGCTCAACGGTGCTTCCGCCTTTTTGCTGGTAAAAGAAGATTTTTCATCGGCAATTAAGGCATACCAAGAATTCCAAAAAGTCACCAAGAAGACAGAACTTCGCGGTGGTGTCCTGGAAGGTCGCCTACTCAAAGAACCTGATGTCAAGGTACTGGGAGACTTGCCATCTAAGGAACAACTCATAGCACAAATTGCTAGAGCTATTAACGCCTTGGCTACCAAGATTGCTGTGGGTATCAACGAAGTTCCTGGTTCACTGGCTCGTGCTTTGCAGGCTGTGGCCGACCAAGAGCAAGCTGGTGGTAGCACCGAAAGCGCTGCTGTACAAGATAGCAGTACTGAAACGGTTGCTGTACAAGATAGCAGCACTGAAACCACTGCTGTACAAGATAGCAGTACTGAAACTGCTGCTGAATAGACTTCGTGGTTCATCAGTCAAAAGTCAAGAGTCTATAGTTAAAGACCAATGACCAATGACAAATAAATAATCAAAATTACAGGAGTTATATCAATGTCTACTGCAACCGATCAAATTTTAGAACAACTAAAAACCCTTTCTTTGCTGGAAGCTTCTGAGTTAGTCAAGCAAATTGAAGAAGCTTTTGGCGTGAGTGCTGCTGCACCCGTTGGCGTAGCGTTTGCAGGTCCTGGTGCTGCTGCTCCTGCTGAGGAAGTTGTTGAGCAAACCGAGTTTGAAGTGATTCTCGAATCAGTCCCAGCTGATAAGAAGATTGCCGTGCTGAAGATTGTCCGGGAATTGACCGGTTTGGGTCTGAAAGAAGCAAAAGACTTGGTGGAAGCTGCACCCAAGGCAGTTAAAGAAGGTATTGCTAAGGATGCTGCTGAAGATGCTAAGAAGCGCATCGAAGAAGCTGGCGGTAAGGTGACTGTTAAGTAGTCGCAATTTTATTACTAGTTTTTTATTAAGGAGTCTGAGTCAGGCTCCTTTTTTTATTAGGGTTTTTGTAAATGATTATCGGTTAAGTGTCAATACGCTTGGTGTTAAGGCTAAAACTCTTTGTGAAAGTCAATTTTTTTAACGAACCACAGAGGCGCAGAGAACACAGAGAGAAGGAAGAAATGCTTAACTGAACTGTATTGGGTTAAGTGTGTATCGCAGATTTCCCCAAAAGCAGATGCATCAATACGATAGGCTATTGAGTGAGGCACCATGATCATAAAATCATCGCAGGCGATCGAATTATCTCAGATTACAGCAAGAGCGATCGCGACGACAGGCTATTGAGTGACGCATCATGATCATAAAATCATCGCAGGCGATCGTATTATCTCAAGTTCGGGCGATCGCTCAAACCCACTTCTTCGGTAAGCGGAGCGAAGCAATCCCAGTCTTGATAAGATTGCTTCGCTCCGTACCCTTCTCTACGAGAGGCTGCACTAACGGAAATGCCAAAGGCGAACGCAATGACTAATCAGCACTGCGTAAGTACTGCCTACCTAAAACTCAAGCAAAGCCTGCATAGGCAGGCTTTGCTTGGGTAGCCCCAGACTAAATATCTGTGGGCGCTTTCATATTTTTGCAGGAGATTTAATCACTAATTTCAATCAACGTCTTTGACTGTCCTCTTGACTGCCTTACCTGCATCCTCAGCTGTGCGCTGAACATTTTTACCAGCATCCTCAGCCCCACGCTGAACATTTTTTGTCACGTCTTTGGCTGCATTTTGGGTATCTTCAGCAGCATTCTGGGTATTACCCTTGATATTTTCAATTCCTCGTTCAGCCCCCTTAACAAGACCTTTGCGAATTTCATCAGCTGAATTACCAATATCTTCACCCAGGTTCTTCACTCTTTCACCAAGGGGTGTCCCTTGCTGAAAATTCCGACCATATTGCTCTCGGCTGTCAATTCCCTTCTGCTCAATATTTTTTTGAGCATTCTTTACTAGCGCCTCAGCTTTGTCATTGGCTGCCTTTTCATCTTTTGCTCTGGAATCTACATCACTAAAGTTATTTATCCCACCAGCAGGAGAATTCAGAGGATAATCTTTTGTGGAATCGTATCGTTCTATATTAGGTGCTTGAGCGCCAGGTTGTGGGGGCTGTGTTGCTATTCCGGGAGCGCCACAAGCCTGGGTCATAAATAGAAAGATTCCTGCTAAAAAAACAGTTAAAGCTTTCAGGGGACGAATGTTTTTCAGCCAATTCATTGCTTTTTTCATAGTTCTACTCCTTGGATTTTTGTGACTAAGTTAAACTTCAACCAAGATGGCATTTGGAATTAATTTTGTATCCCAGACAATTCAGACAAAATAATAACCTCCACTTATGATATGAATCATGAAATAAGTTTTACATCTAGCGCAAGTCACATTTTAATTAGTACCAAAAGAATATTTTTATCTAACTCTAGAGAGATATAAAATAAAATAATATACTTTTCGTAAAAAGAACTACATAAGCCTGTTTAATACTTCAAAAACTTTGGATATATAGCTAATGTACCATAAGATTTGAGGTATTCAGCCCTTGTTGCTCTCACCGTTAAATTACTAAATTCATGAAGCAATTTTTACGCTGGATAATTTTGGGCGGAACGCTGTTTTTTTTAGGGAAAGCTCTGAAGGATAATTGGATTGAGGTGACTGCTATCCGCATTGATGGGGTAGGATGGGCAATTATGGCGATCGCTACAGGCGTCACTTTACTAGCACATACTTGGGCAGGCTGGATCTGGACTTGGATTCTACAAGAGTTAAATCAACCTGTATCATCTACCCAGTTCATCCAAGTTTACCTCAAAACGAACATAGCTAAGTATTTACCAGGTAATATCTGGCATCACTACGGGCGAATTGTCGCAGCCAAAAATGCCAATGTTTCTGCTGGTGCAGCTACCTTAAGCGTTTTACTGGAACCGTTACTCATGCTAGCGGCAGCTTTAATCATCATTGTCCTATGCAGTAGCCAATTTGCGGCAGCTAATACTACCCTTGTTCTGCAAATATTACAATTGCTGAGTTTAGCTGTAGTCCTTTGTGCGATTCATCCCTGGTTTTTAAACCCAGTTATCCGTTTTTTGTACAGATTGAAAGCAAAAAAGTCTGCTACTAGCACTGAGTCAACTGTTCCCTTCAGTCTTAAAAGCTATCCCCTACGACCTTTGTTAGGAGAATTGGGCTTTATGGGACTACGCGCCACCGGGTTTATCTTAACTATGTCCGCGCTGGGTTCGTTGAATGTGAATCAAATTCCTTTGTTGTTAGGGGCTTTTAGTTGCGCTTGGTTGTTGGGGTTTATCATTCCGGGTGCGCCTGGTGGATTAGGTGTGTTTGAAGCGACTGCGTATGAACTTTTACGACATCACTTTCCATCTGCCCTAGTATTTAGTGCGATCGCTCTATATCGACTCATTAGTATTCTAGCTGAAACTGCGGGTGCTGCTCTCGTTTGCTTAGACGAACACCTTGCTAAATCCTAAATCAGGCGACACTCATTTTTGTCTATCTACCTTCATCTGTGAAAACACACGATAACCATCTAGATTTAACTGCGGATTACTGCTTTGGTTTTCTTCCACCTTAATCAAGTTATATTCTACGTTTTCCGCGTAAATTGCAAACGTGATATTAAAAATCTCCATAAAATTGATTAGCCACTTACACTCATCTTGAGGATATTTTTCGTAATAACGAATCAGATGGGCAATTCTAATTTCTAAATGTCTGCGGGAATTTCTACAAATCAAAATAGTCTTTAGCAGTATAATCACCAATGTTAGAGAGTGACCTGGGGCAAGCAATAATATAAATAATGACGAAGGTTCTTTCCCATTTTCTGTTGTCAAAGAATCAATCACTCGATTACAGGTTCTCAAGAACAATTCTTTAGTGATAATTTCTTGACTACAATCTTTCTTCCATAATGATAAATTATCTGCAAACTTTCGCCGTAAACTCTCGACTAATTTTTGATTATCTACAGAAAAAAATAGATATTTTTCTATACTAAGTTTAAATTGCTCAAGAGTTTGCTCTTGAGTTTGCTTGACAAATATATTGGCAATATTCTCATGGCTAAACACACCCTTTTTTAAAACAATTGTTTTTATTAGATGCAGAACATTATCCCCCAAAATACTGGGATTTGTGTAGCGTGTTGTGCTTGAGAGGGTAGATTGAGAACGAGCAATATACATTGCTAATTCAAACTTAAATTTGTCTTTCATCTGTCTAGAAAGTTTTCTGGCAGCCTCTTGTTGATCTCTAGAATTATTCTCGTTAACAGATTGATCAATTAATAAATAAGAAGTGTAGCGATTAGCCCAATGACCTTTAGATAATTCCTCATATTTAGCAGCAAATAATTTTATTTCTTGGTAGTCTTTGCTGTTTATGAAATTCTCCAGCCAGCTTTTACAGTTATTTATCGCTGGAAAATTATTGTTCTTTACCTTCAGGTTTGCATTAGCAAATAAATTAACTAATTCTTGGATATATTTCTCTTTTCTGTTGGTTGTCCAATTGTTAATTATTATATAACTACAACGCTTAAGTGTATTACAGAACTCCTGTTCGTTATCATTTAAAAAAATGCTATATATCACAGGTATGAAATGGGAATCCTGTGAATCAAGACCGTCTATAAATAAAGCTTTGAACTCCCGTAAAACATCATCTGGCGACAGTTTTTTGACAATTTCCACAAAGAAGCTATAAACCTCTTCTTGTGCAATTTGCACATTTAGCTGTCTAGATTGAGACGTAACCAAATGCGGATATTCCTGACTAATTGATAAACTATTAGCGGTCATTCCAGTTTTGAGGATAAAAAGACTTCCTGTTCATATTATTACCAGTTTAACCTTGGTGAACAGTGGGATTAATCTATTCTTCAGAGATTCAGTAATCTTTTTACACAAATTTGATAAACTCGGACTATAAATAAAGTCTTAAACATAAATTGTTTAAGACTTCATCAAATACTCAGTAAAATTATTTACTTTTAAGAGACCATTTAGAAAATAAATCTTAAGTAGGGTACGTTAGGCGTTAATATTATGTTTCTTGTGACAAATCATCTCGAAATATGGTTAAGAAATTGCTCTTTAATCTCTTTACTCTGTGTCCTCTGCGCCTAATAAGGTTAAATAAATTACTTTTAAACCGCAGAGAGCGCTGAGAGAAAAAAGGGATTTTACGAGTTACCTTGAAAAGGCTATTACTATAACTTACGTATTGACAAAGTAGATAAAATATGATTTCAGAGGAAAAAGAAGATAAGACTTTCCAAAATTTTGTTTCAAACCGCTAAAGTCCGATTGGGGAATAGGGGTTTTATGTCATGATGGCATAGTAGAACACATATGCTTTTCTAACTACAGGGAATCTCACATGGCTCTCCGTCTAGGTGACACAGTACCCAACTTTACGCAAGCCTCAACACACGGCGACATCGATTTTTACCAATGGGCAGGTGACAGCTGGGTTGTGCTGTTCTCTCACCCTGCTGATTTTACACCTGTTTGCACAACAGAACTCGGCACAGTTGCCAAGCTCAAACCAGAATTTGACAAGCGCAATGTCAAAGCGATCGCACTTAGCGTTGATAACGTTGAATCCCACAACGGCTGGGTAGGAGACATCGAAGAAACTCAAAGCACCACCCTTAACTACCCAATCTTGGCGGATGCCGATCGCAAGGTTTCTGACCTTTACGACATGATCCACCCAAATGCTAATGCGGCGGTGACAGTGCGATCGGTTTTCGTGATTGACCCCAACAAGAAACTCCGTCTCACTTTCACATATCCCCCCAGCACGGGACGCAATTTTGATGAACTTTTGCGGGTGATTGATTCTCTGCAATTGACTGATAACTACAGCGTGGCGACACCAGCTGACTGGAAAGATGGCGAGGATGTTGTAATTGTCCCCTCACTCAAAGATCCAGAAGTACTCAAAGAGAAATTCCCCAAAGGCTACAAGGAAGTTAAACCCTATCTGCGGCTAACTCCTCAGCCTAACAAGTAAATCTGAAAATGATTTCGGATAAAAAAGCAAAGGCGCAAAGTTATATCTTGGCGTCTTTGTTTTTTGCGTGAGAATATAGTTAGTGGGCTAGGCATCCGAACCTGGAGGAAATCCCGATGTTTTCATCTGCTTTGGTTTTGCAAATTCCGTCATCAATGCAAATGACAGACGAACAATTTTTTGATTTCTGTCAGGTGAATCGTGATTTACGCATTGAGCGAAATAAATTTGGAGAATTGGTAATTATGCCTCCTACTGGTTCAGAGACAGGAAATCGAGAAGGTAACATATTTGGGCAATTGTGGGTTTGGTCGGAACAAGATGGTACAGGTATAACTTTTAGCTCTAGTACCGGATTTAAGTTATCAACAGGTGCAGAGCGATCGCCAGATGCTTCCTGGATTAAACTAGAACGGTGGAATGCTCTTTCTCCAGAACAACAAGAAAGATTTGCTCCCATTTGTCCAGATTTTGTAGTGGAACTCAAATCTCGCAGCGACAACCTCCAGACTTTGAAGGAAAAAATGGAGGAATATATGAATGAGCCAGGAATACAGTTAGGCTGGTTGATTGACCGTAAGCAGCGTAAAGTCTATATTTATCGTCCTGGATTGTCAGAGGAATGTTTAGATAATCCTGCTACCGTTAGCGGCGAGTCGGTATTACCTGGGTTTATTCTGAATATGAGTAAAGTTTGGTAGAAAAAGTTTTACTTAAATTTAGGTTTGAGGTAATACAGCAATTTAAATTGGGAAATTGGGGTGACATCGAAGGGTAATTGAATAGTAAAAGTGCTACCTTTACCTAATTCACTTTGCACGTTTAAACTACCTTGGTGTGCCTGAATAATTGCTTTAGCGATCGCTAATCCTAACCTATAACCGCCAGTTTTACCAGAGCGATCGCTATTCACCCGGTAAAAGCGATCAAAAATCCGATTCAGTTCCTGGTGTGGAATACCAATACTTGTATCGTAGATCGCAAAGCCCATACTAATTCTTAAAAATATTCGCTAATAGCGAACAAAATTTTATAAAACTGTGGTAGACTCGGTTTAGTCAGGTTAAAGGAGACAGTTGCCATTCATTGGATCGTTATTTCGATCCGAGGGAGATGATAAAGCATCTTCTACCGTGTTTGCTGAAAAAAACAGTGGAAAAACACTTTAGAAAGCATACGAAAACACAAGTAATTGTGAGTATCGATGTGAGCCTACATCGAGTAACAACTAAAGAAGAAGTACCACTGATACAATCCAGCACAACAGCGTAGCCTAAGCAAGTTAGCTTCGGCAAGTATAGGGGAGGATTAAAACTGCCGTTCTCCGGGTTTGTTTGCGGCAACGCTTATTTACATCACTGTAAGTAAGTGCAAACACCCTACTAAAAGGAGATGTCTCCGATGGAAAATCCAGAATCTGACAAACGGCAGAAGCAGTCTAAAAAGCGTAAATACAGCAGAATTCAGAATTAAGGAGTCAGAATTCAGAAGTAAAACAGGCTTTATACCTGACTTTGAGACTTAGCTTGTGTACTTCACCAACCTGAAATCTGCTGTATAAGCAGTGGCTGATATGGCTCCGCAAACCTCAAACGCTCCGTCTGCTATTTCAACTCGGTCCGGTCATCTTCAACTTATTGAAGTGGCTAATTGAGTTTTGGCAGAACTAGACTGCTAAATCTTCTATAGAAACCCTTAAAAAACCTCTAGCCAAGGGAGGTTAGATATGCTAAGTGAAGCTCTAAGATTGATAAGAGTATTCTATGACCTAACACAGAAAGAGCTTGCAGAAAAGCTAGGGATATCCAAGTCATATCTCTCGGAAATTGAGTCAGGGAAAAAAACTCCAACACTTGAGTTGCTGAACCGATACTCAGAGTTTTTTGATATACCAGCATCCTCGATCATGTTTTTTTCGGAAAGCTTAAATAAGGATATAAAAACAGAGAAGTTAAGGACATTCGTATCCTCTAAGATTCTTGCCATCCTTAACTTCATTGCTGAAAGGTCTGGTCGTTCTTATGCAGAAGAGTAAATATGCAAGATACGAATTAGACCAGTCGCCTTTTTACTGTTTGAAATCTAAAGCAAAACTTGCAAAGCTTTTGCGTGTTAGTCAAATTAAGCTGAAATTGCTTACTAACACAGAGCATTTGTATGTAGAGTCGGACATATTTGATCGAGAGAGAGGGAAAAGCCGTCGTTTTGAAAAGCCAAGACAAGACCTAAAACGTGTACAAAAGCGGATTGAAGAGCTTCTAAAACGAATTAAGGTTCCAAACTACATACATGCTCCTGCGAAAGGGCGTTCCTACATCAGTAATGCTAAAGCTCATGTAAATGCCACAGAAGTATGTAGCCTTGACATCGAAAAATATTTTCCTTCTACGCTAGCAAAGCATGTTTATTGGTTCTTCCATACACAGATGAAATGCTCCTCAGATGTTGCTGGTATCTTAACCAAGCTCTCAACTTTCAAAGAGCATCTGCCAACTGGAAGCCCATCAAGTCCTATGCTCTCCTACTTTACACATATAGGCATGTGGGAAGCAATCAACAAAATTGTTGAGATGGCAAATTGTACTCTGACTGTCTACATAGATGATGTTACAATCTCAGGGAATCATATTCCAAGTGAGTTGATTTGGCAAGTAGAAAAGCAGTTTCATCGCTATGGATTACGTAGTAATAAGAAAAAGGAAAAGCATTATACTAACAAAAAATCATACGAAATTACTGGGATTATTGCTACAAATCAAGGTGAGTTAAAAATTCCTAATCGACAGCATTTAAAGATGCATCGATGTCGTCAGTTGCTCAAATTAGGTATTAAATATGAAAAAGGGAAAGATGTCTTGAAAAGCTTAAGAGGTTTAGAAGCACAAAGGCAACAAATCAGAAAAGCAAATAACGATTCGATACAAACATGACTAAATATCTTTAATCAGAAGAAAATTCTTGCCAGAAGCCACACTATTTAACTATTCACAAGCAGCGAGGTTAAAAATGTTGACTAGTGTTGAAGGAACATATCGTAATGGTCGAGTCGAACTCACTGAACAACCCACCGATGTACATGAAGGAACACGAGTGATTGTGACTTTTATGAGGTCAAATGAGATTGACCTAGCTTCTCAAGGAATTAACGAAGCGCAGGCTGAGATTTTGCAATCGCATCTAGCAACCTTTGCAGATGACTGGGATAGCCCGGAAATTAGTATTTATGACAATTACGACGCAGCCAAAACAAATCTTTAAACGAGGTGATGTTGTGATGAATCTACACAGATACTTAGGCTCACTTGTTATACCAAGCTTTTCGCCACTGTTGCATTTGTTTAATCTCTACATCTTGGGCTTTAATAATTTCTTGGGCTAATTGCTTAATTTCAGGGCGCTTAGACTTACTCAAAACATCTTTTGCCATTGTTACAGCCCCTTCATGGTGAGGAATCATCGCATTGATAAAGCGCAGATCAAATTCAGCATCAGCTGCACCTAAATTCTGACTCATCATCATAGTTTTCATTTGGTCAGATGACATCTCCATCATGTGCCCCATTTGACTGTCATAAGCCATTGGTTTATTTCCCGCCTTCGGATACCAAGCTTGTCGCCACTGCTTCATCTGAGTGATTTCTTGGTTTTGCGATTTGATGATATTGTCTGCTAGTTTTTTGATTTCAGGACGTTTTGATTTCTGCTGCGCTTCTTTAGCCATTTCCACAGCCCCTTGATGGTGAGGTATCATAGCATCGAGAAACCGTAAATCAAAATTAGCATCGGCTGGGCCTAAATCCATTCCCATGCTGTGATTCATCTGCTTGTCGCTAGTATTGGTAGCGGTTGCATTTGGGGCTTGGCTTTGGTTCTGGGAAGCAGTATTGGTACAGGCTGTGATTAAGCCACCAGCTGAAGCGATCGCACTAAAGGTTAACGCCAAAAAGCCATTCCTTAAAGATAAGAGTTGCATAAATCTCACTTAACAGTTTCCTAATTCTATATTTACTCTTAGCTTTGCAGCCAGAAATGAAATTAGGATAAAATGTTTCTCCCCGACTTCTTTGAGAAGTCGGGGATCTGATTTTTATTTCTCACTCAAAATTGTGTAAGCTTCATTAAGTAAGTGCATTTTATCTTGTGCTTGTTTTAGCAGTTGCGGCTTACCAACAAACAAATCTGGATGCCATTTTTTTACTAAAGTTCGATAAGCCTGCTTTACCTCAGCCAAAGAAGCATTTGCTTGCAATCCTAAAACGTCGTAGGCGCGAGTAATGTTATCTTTTTCTGTCTGGGTTTTTGGTTGGTTGGGTGCTTTATTGCTTTGAGTTGTATTTTGTTGTTTGCCAGTTTGAGAACCAGGCGATGTCTGACGACAAGCCTTAGGGCTACGCATCTCTGCTTTCATTCGCGCTATTTCCTCATTGAGTTCCCAATCACGAAATTTCGCCTCCACCTCTTCTTTCCGTGGAGAAACAGATTTTACCCTTGTCTCACTATTCTTAGCAGTATTTTCCTGTTGTTGCTTAACACCAGGATCTTTTTGAGGGGAAGTTTTAACTCTCTTTGGCTGTGGCGAATACTTCCTATTGGGATTCGTGTATTTTGGTACTTCTTTATAATATTGATAATTTGAGATAATTTTGACTTTTTCTAACTCTCGCAACAATTGATTAAAACTGTTTTGTAACTGCTGTAAAATTTTACGTCTATTAGTAATTTCTAGTGGTTCCTGACTTAATTCAAAGCAAATTATTTTTTCGGCTTTCTGTTCATATTCATTCAAAATTGATAACCCTTGACTGCTGAAGTAAGATAAATAATCTTCAATTGCCGTTATACAAAGTTTAGCAACTTCCTGATGATAAGATTCCTTTGCTAATTGTTCGTCTTGTGTCTGGATATTCTTGTTTAACAAATAAGAAATGCTTCCGACAACAGCAGCACCTACTGGGCCGCCTAACAACCAACCAATACCACCACCAACAGCGATAGAACCAGGTTCACTCAAATCATCAGTATTGCTTGGCTTTGAAGGTAGTATTACTTGTGGTTCGCTAGGAAAGGCAATTAATAAATCTTGCGGTCGTTCTTCTTGGAAAAATTCGTAAGCTTGATAAAGCCATTTCACCGCAGCGAATTGCAACTGAGTGAGGTCTTTTTTAAGAGTATTTGTTTGCCAAGCTTTAAAGTTGTTTTCTGCCAATGCAACTGCTGCATCAGCTTGATATTTTGTGAGTAGCTTGGGTAATGCTAGCCAATCGCGTAACTCTCCCACGCTAGTAGTAAAACCTTGATAAATTAAGTTGGCTGCTTTTTGTTTAATTTCAATTTGGCTGTTTTGTTTATCATCAAAGGATTTTATTTCAATAGCAATCGAGTAAATTTTAGCTTTTAATGAGTGTTGAATTTGAGAAGCGATCGCTTGCACTCTTGGCAAACGCACACTACCACGATTTGGTTGCAAAATCCCCACAATATTTTGCAAAGCTGTTTCAAAAGCTGCTAACCCGCTACTATTAGCAGCAGCAACATCGCCTTTTAATCTGGCTCTTAAGGCAGGTAAAGCATCAACGCGATATAAATTACTAAAACCTGGAGGTAATTCGGCTCGAAAGCTTTCTGCAACAAACCGCAGGCGATTTTGAACTTGTTTTTGCTCGTCGGGTTCGAGTAAGTTCATAAAATTGGCAACAAATATAACTGTTTTAATACCGCGATCTAATAGCCAATCTCGTAAGTTTTCCCGCTCACCTAAAGTCATTAACTTACGTGCATCTAATAATTGGATGACTAAATCTGCACTTAAAAGTTGTTCTCTGACTAAATTATCTTGTTCATCTCTATCGTTTATTCCCGGTAAATCGAGCAATTCTACACCTGTTTCTAAGAACGGATGCGGACAAAAAACTTCTACCGATGCGACATCTTTTCGCATCTGCCTATTGCCATCAAGAATTGCAAATTGCTGTAAAACTTCTGTGCCACTACGGGAGATTTCTGTACCATCTACCAACATGATGCGAGTTCGCACATCAGAGCCATACTTGACAGTAATCGCCGCGCCTGTGGTGGGAATTAAATCAATTGGTAAAGTACGATTACCTAGCATGGCATTTAATAGGGTAGATTTGCCATGATTAAAAGGGCCAAATACCGCAATGCGAAAGCTAGGATTAACCAGATGATTGCAAATGGTAATTATATCTTGATGCAGTTGCGATTTGCGTTCTAAATTCAGTAACGCAGATGCAGATTTGAGAGAATCTGCTAAGTCCTTATAACCTTCATACTGTTGTTGCATAGTTCCTCTATCTTCCTCGTTCCCAGCTTCTAGCTGGGAATGCAATTCATTGGGGCTACCGCCTCACATTCTTATTATCGGAGGCAGCAGCCCTCCCAGTAGGCACGAGAGTCGAGAGTAATGAGAAATATCAGCTATAGGAAGCTAATAAATTGCTATACGCGGCCTCAATTTTTTGCAACTGAGCTATTACATCTTCCTGTAAGGTTTTTAAACGTTTGAACTCAGTCTCACGATTGATTTCGCGGGTTTCTTTCTGCTTGAGCAGATTATCTAATTCAGATTTACGGGATACAATATCATCGTTAATCCGCTTACTCACTTCTCTTTCGTAAGAGTCAAAACACTCTTTCACGGCATTGTATACAACCTGAGATTGCTCATGTGCTACTTGGGGTAGATGTTTAACTAACTCTTTTTTAGCAGTTTTAACTAACTCTTTACGGGCTTGATCTGCTTGCAAAAATCCTACTCCCAAACCTAGCAGCGCAAACCCAATTGGCCCAAGAAAAATACCTGTCACTGCTGTAATTATTCCGCCAACACCAATTACAGTGAAGTAGTTTAACAAGATATTTTTCCAATCAAATCCAGCGCCCGCTAGTGCGAAACCAGCAAGATTTCCCTTGGACAGTGATAACAATCCCATTGCCCATTTTGCCCAGCCGGGAGAGTTATCTTCTTCAGCAGTGGTAGTCGTATTTATTTTAACGTTTTGCCCAGTCAGCTTTTCTGTTATTTGATCTGTGACTTGACTGTAAGATGCGCCATATTGTGCAGCACTGCGAGAAAGTTCCCTAAAAGCTACATTGATATCTTTTTCAGCAGTTAATGTCCAAGCAGCAGATTTGTCAGTGATATATTGTTCAAAGGCTTTTTGCAGTGCGGTGTTAAATGCTTCTCGTTTACCACTACTGAGGAAATCAAACAAATTTAATTCTGGCTGATAGCGTAAGAAATCGTTTTCAAAGGTATTACCTAAATTTAAAACGTAGCTGCGAAAAGATTCGGAAATTGTTCTTGCTTGAGTGTCTCTTGTATTGATAATTTCTTTTTGGAATTCATCCCGAATATCTGTGAGTTTGTTAAACTCTGGTTCCACTGAATCAATCCGTTTTTTTAATTCATTTACATCTTGGTCAAGCAATGGTATGCGTCTAGCAACTGCTTCACGGATATGATTGCAGGCAAGTCTTGCTAAGGTTCTGACTTGACGGAGTTCTGCGATCGCACGTTCTCTGGTAAGAAAAGTATTAAGCGAATCCATAAACTTCGGAAAGCCAGTCCCCTCTAAATCAGCTTGGGGATTTTTCAACCGTCGTCTGAGTGCTTGAATTGACGAAAGCTCAAACACGCGTTCGTCATAAATATTCTGACCTTCTACAGAACAATATTCTGCTAAATTCGCGTTAAATACTTGCCGTAATCTCTCCTCAGATCCTTTTAACTCCTCTACATCATCAGGATCAATCAATGATTCCCGCACCTGATCCCAAGCATTAACTAAGAAGAAAACCGTCAATCCTCGACCTTTGATATAATTTTCTAGGTAGCGACGCTCACCCAAGGTACAAGGTTGAGAAGCTCTCATCACAAACAGAATTGCATGGCAATTATTTACATAACCCAAAGATAATTCGTTTCGCGCTTCTGTATCATTTAATCCTGGACTATCGACAATTTCAATTCCCTTTTCTAGTAGCGTTAAAGGATACTCAACTACTGCATAATCAACATCAGGAAAAGCTTGTTTTTTCTCCTGCTCTAATTTTTTAGCTTCACCCGGATCAATGGTATATTTATGTTTAAAGCTCTGAAAATCTAGCTGTTGCGGACTTTTACCATCATTAAAATGAATGGTAACTTTCTTTTCTGGCCCATAGCGTAAAACTGTTAATACTGCGGTACAAGGGTTAACATCGCTCGGTAATAAGTTTTCACCAATTAAGGCGTTGAGAAACGTGCTTTTTCCCCGTTTCATATCGCCCAATACTAAAAGGCGAAATACACCTTCGCGGAGGTTTTTGCTAGCTACTGTAATATCTTCAATATCTCGCTCTAAACTGAGTTTTCCTGATGAAGAGTCTCCAGCCAACTCAGCTTTATTAATTGTTTCAGCGAGTTTACTCAAACACACAGAAATCTCCGATCGCACTTGAGCAACACGCTCTAAATCTTGGATAAATCTGTCAGTTACTACCTGATCACTCATCATAGTTAGACCTTTATTAAAGATTGGTTTTTTTGGATTCAAAAAATAATTTGTAGGACATCCACCCCAGTGCAGCAACAATAATAAACCCAGCCAGCACTGAGGCTATCTTCACTGCAACCAGCGTTACCACACCAAGAACAAACAGCTTTCCACCGAGGATAACTTTTTTGATCCAAGGTTTCTGGGAATCTTCCGGCTGATGCTTCACAGTTTGATGAAAAGCCGCGTCGGTAGCATGGATGTTAGCTTCCATTTCCCAAAGACGCAATTCAACTTCTCGTTCTCGTAGTATACGTTCCCGGTGTTCGAGTTCTATTTGGCTATAGCGATGCCTACGGCGGGCAACTCTTGGAGAGGCTACGCCAACGCCTACGCTTTCAGATGTCATCGGTGTCCACCCCATCTAAGACAATGAAATGATGTCAGCATTCACTGGTCAATCATGCAGTATCCTAACTTACACGAATATTTTTTAACCCCAGTAAAATTACTATTTTAATTTTCATTACCTGCTAAACTAAAATTGCTTCTGTCATAGATTCAATTTTGAGTACTATTAAGTCAACGCCAACGGTTTCATATTCTTTCAGGCGTTGAATAATAGTATAGCGATCGCCAACGAGTTGAGCAGATAAACCGAGCGAGAACAGCGAGTTAAAATTACGAATTATGTTGACCCGTGCATAGATATTTTGAATCAATCAAATTAATGCATTACTTCTTTACTAAAAAATATGCTGTAGCATAGTCTGGCAATTGGCTGATATTCTGCCCAAATTCTTTTTTATTCTGAAAAATACCTGCCAAAAAATCGAGTTGATAAAGATTGGGTAAAAATGCTCCGCCTGTATCGGCAATCACTCCCATTTGCAGATGCTTGCGACCACCTTGAGTATGCTCAATCACAATCACTTTACCTAAACCTATATTCAAAACATCTCCCGCAAAAGTGACTCCGGGTTTGATAGAAATTTTTGCATCTATTTTGTATCCATAGCCTTTAATAGCATCAACTTCTCTAAAATACCAATAACGCTTTTGTGCTGTTGCCTTCAATCCGCGAATATAAGACATTCCATTATTTCTATCAACATTAAAAAATGCCTGATAGCCATCTGTAAAATTAATCAGTATTGTTCCTTCCATAATTGCTTCTTCTAAGCCATTTCTGGTTAGATAAGCGAGAGTCGTAACCTTTCCAAATTCTCTACCACCTGGTTCATAAATACCCGACAAAACATCCTGCTTTGTGTATCGAGTGTAGAATTTATCGTTATTAGAGTTTTCTTTTAAGCTATAAATTGGTATATTAAAAGTAGAGGTTTTCTTCCGAGAACCGGGGTGAGTAAATACAGCATATTTAGTAATTCGTAATTGTTTTTGCTGTTTATTATTTGGGTTGTAGGCAGACCATTTAATGACTCGAAAATTAGCATTGATAAATTTAGGGTCTTGTAAACGAGTAGCTCGATTATTAGCAATATCCTCCTTTAAGACAGCAATCATGAAATCCAAAGTTTTGAGAACATCTGGCACAGTAACCCCTTGAGTGGCAAGCATTCCTGTACGCAGAATATCTGGGTCTTCTGAAGCGTAGTCTTGAAAATATTTTCTAGTATTAGCAAGAACGGTTAATAAATCTCTTTGATTGAAGTTAACCTTACTACTCGGCAGTTTGACTGGAGTAACAATCTGGCTGCCATTAATGCTAAATTTATATTTTTTGAACTCATCGACAACTGGATAGGGTGCAGATGCTGCTAACAAATCTTGTGGAGATGAAAAATGGCTACTGGCTAAACTTACAACTAATAAGCCAGTACAACCGACTGTGAGGCGGAATTTTTGGCTGAATACGATCTTCATAACCTGGAGAAGAATTTCTATTGTCTTTAATTACGAATTACGAATTACGAATTACGAATTATTTTAAGTTTCTATCACCTCACGCACTAATTGCGCCAACTTTTCGGCACTATCGGGAACTGCGATCGCATGAGCTTTTTCTCCCATTTTTGCTAACTCTGGCGGTGACTGCAACAGATTCAACACAATACTTTGCAATGTTTGGGTCGTCAACTCTGATTGCTTCAACGTTAACGCCGCACCCGATGAAGTAAATACGTCTGCATTATAAGATTGATGGTCTTCTGCGGCAAAGGGGTAAGGAATCAAAATCGCTGGTGTTCCACACACTGCCAATTCTGTCAAGCTACCTGCGCCAGAACGACTAATGGCAAGAGTTGCTCGTTGCAACAAGGCCGCCATATTGTTGTAAAAAGGTAAGGCTATGTACTGGGGATGTTTGAGACTATCTGCTTCTGGATCGCGATCGCCAGTTAAGTGTACTACATAGACACCAGCATCAAACCAAGCCTTTGCAGATTCGCGCACCAATTTATTAATCGCAACTGCACCTTGGCTACCGCCAAAGACAACAATTAAGGGAACACCATCAGGAATAGCTAAATCTAGTGGTGCATTAATTGCCCCATCAAGAAATTGCGCTCTGACAGGAGTGCCAACGTAGACATTTTGGGCACGGGGTAAATACTTAGCAGCTACTTCAAATCCCAAGGCTACCGCATTACACCAAGGGCCAAAAAAGCGAGTTACTTTCCCTGGTAAGGCGTTAGACTCGTGGAAAACCACGGGTAAACCGAGGGAACGCGCCGCAATGACGGCAGACCCGGCAATGTAACCCCCTGTGGTAAACACCCCTTGAAAATTTCCCTGTTTGAGAATTCGTCTGACTTCCAGAATCGAAAGGGCGAGTTTACCCAAGATGCGAATCGAGGAGAGTCCAAACCCTTGCTGAAACCCTTCAACTGCAATAGTATTCAAGGGATACTGTTTGGGAACAAGTTGAGTTTCGAGCCGATTGGATACTCCCAGCCATTCTATTTGATAATCTGGGAGTTTATCTGCCAGTGCGATCGCTGGAAACAAATGTCCACCAGTCCCACTGGCAGCGATTAATAATCGTATCGGTGCGTTTGCCATCAAACCTTTACCGTTTAGCGCCTAGCTTAACTAAGATAAAACAATTTCCTTACTTTCTCTAATCAAATCAGTAAATTCTTACCAATGACTAACATTATTGCCGCCTTAGTGAAACGCCAACTTAGATTTCCAGCAAGTATCGGGTTGATATCCTTCCTGCTGACACTTGGTTTAACAAGTGGTTGGCAACGCACTCAAGCGACGACACCACAGCAATTAGTCCAAGCTGGTACAGCCCAAAATGCACCAGCCGAACTGAAAAACCTGTTGACACAAGTTGATGCAGCCGCTAGTCGCGGGGATGTTAAAGGGGTGTTGCAATTCTATAGCCCCAATTTCACTCATGGAGATGGATTAAACCTCCAAACTATGGAAAGGTCTTTGATTTCACTTTGGCAACGATATCCGAAATTGCAATACACTACAAAACTGCTATCTTCAAAATCTGAAGCCAATGGGATTATTGCCGAAACAGAAACACAGATAACTGGCTTACCATCCGGTAGCGCTAATAATTTGACTCTCAATGCCACGATTAAATCGCGTCAGCGCATTGCCGGGGGAAAAATCGTCCGCCAAGACATTTTATCAGAACGCACCCTAATTACCTCTGGTAGCAAGCCGCCCCAAATTGAGATTAAATTACCACAGCAGGTGCAAGTCGGTCAGAAGTATAATTTTGATGCGATCGTCAAAGAGCCACTTGGTGATGATTTTCTACTAGGAACCGCGCTAGAGGAATCTATCCAACCGGATAAATTTCTCAACCCCACATCCGTGGATTTGGAATTACTGACATCTGGCGGATTGTTTAAAGTCGGACAAGCACCATCTACCCCTGGTAGCCAATGGGTTTCTGCTGTCATCCTGCGCGGTAATGGGATGACGATGATAACTCAGCGCCTGCAAGTGGTGAAGAAATAGTTAGGAGTTTGGAGAGACGCGATTAATCGCGTCTGTACAGGAGTTTGGAGTTTGGAGAGACGCGATTAATCGCGTTCCCAGTCGGAGACTTCTTTTCGAGACAATCTCTAAATGCTGCTTCTAGACTAACTTTCACCTGAAGTTGAAACCAATGGGAGTTAGTGCGCTACGCTATCGGTAGCGTACTAAAAATCTGGATAGTGCGATCGCTTTAACGTATCGCAAAAGTCCCCACCCTCAACTCTTAGTACACGTCACCGTAAAAAAGGGTCGGAAATTATGCGGCAATCACGAGGTCACTTGGAGTCATATTCTTGGAGTCTTGTTTCAAGCATTT
>NZ_JBALFC010000010.1:0-11725 GCF_036917755.1 Nostoc sp. | reverse complement strand
TGGTGACAGTAATCTGCTGTCGGGCTGGATTAGTTATTTACGGGCTGTGTACCGTGATTCACTAATCAACGAATCGCACGACTATAATTACTGAATTCTTCTCCGATTAAACAATCTCCTATAATAGTTAGAGAAACTTGACTCAATTCATCTCTAACATCAATCGTTTGTTCACATTGGCTAGAAGTCCATCGATCTAATAGTTTAATCATATGTTTTTGTGTCGCTTCACGTAAGCAATCCAAAGTTTCTCCAGATAGGAGACGCGACAATTTTATTTTGATAGACTTAGCTTCTTGGGGTTGTCTGAAAAAGTAAATTTCGTCCCCAATCCAGGTGAATGGTTGTTTGATTGAAGTTGGCAAAGATTGTAAAGTTCCTGCGACTTCAGCAACGAGGGTTGGATCGCTAATCGAGACAATAAAATTTGAACTTCCCAACCATAACTTAGTAATTTTGCCATACTGGCTATGAAGTCTTGGCAAATAATTTGGAAAACCATCGGCTTTTTGGAGATCGAGAATATTTCCCAGTAAAGGATCTCTAGGTGGACCAGGGATAACCTTGCCTTTATGGTGCAAAATCAAAATCTTTTGTATTCTTACACCTATCAATATCAATATATTTATAATGGCTAAACCTAGAAGCACTGATGAACTGAAATTCATTAAATCTACCCAGTAAGTGAAAAAGTCTTAAGTAGTGATAGTATTAATCGGCTCATTGCTAATTTATTACAGTTGTATGATGCACTTTCTTTACCCGCTCAATTGCACGAAACCCTGAACCATTCATATACATTTCTAAACACTCTTTTTTTATTTCTTCAGGGTAGCCCTGCTGTTCATAATAATCTATAAACTGACGACCACAATTAACACATATGTGATTTTGTTTACCATAGTTTTTCCCATTCTTGCGGATATGAGTGGATGCACACCTTGGACATTTCATGGCGATCGCTCAAATTCATACTTGAACGCACCCCATCTAAATCTGCATATTATAGATGGGGATTCTTGCGCTAAGAAGCTGTAATACTTCTCAACGTTCCCAGAGTTACTGGCGTTCTCAGTGTGTCGTTAGAACTTTCGCTTACGAACACCCTAGAAAAAGTTTTATCGCCTTGAATCAGGCAATACCAATATCTAGCACCGATATTGTAAGATGCTGATAAATCACAATTATATTGCTTGCCACTTTTAAAGACAGCGAGAGAATAATTATTTTTATTCCGTTTAACTTTGCCACTTCCATCAAATGCATAAGCACTTGTATATTTGGGGTTGATAGCTTGAACTTTTCCACCTAGTTCATTCCATCTGTCGGTTAGTATTTCCACAATCTTGGAATGACACCACAAATGAAATTTCTGCTTTATTAGGCTGCCTTTTTTACCTGCTTTAGCCTTCCATCCAGCAAGGTTCTCTATAACTATCACCTTAACATTGTGGATTTTAGCAAACTCAATAATACCCCTAGCAATTTTACGGGAGATTTCTAAATTAATATTTGCAGACTTGCGGTAAAGCCCTTTACAGAATCCTTTCTGACGTTTAGATTTCGTTATTGCTTGAGTCTGTTTGGACTTATGAGCAATCATCATTCGACGTTGATTACGACGGTCTATGTAAGAGGCAGGATTGATAAACTTTCTAGCCTTTACAGTACCGTCCTTCCCTACTACCGCGCAGGTTGCTGCGTTATTAATACCCAAATCAACACTTAATACATAATCACAATCCTCCCGATTAGTTCTCTCGATTTTTACTGGCATTGATAACTGGCACTTATTCTTATTTACCACCAAGGCAGGGGAGCAGATTTCATTGCCGTCCGTTAAATGCCGATTAAGTCCATGACGCTTTACTTTGATTCCACAAAGCCACACCCAATCTGTCCCACTCCAAACCTTAATATCAACTGTCTGGTAATTTGAGTTATAGCGTATCTGTTGACCTTTGTACAACGCAGGATAGGTCTTGCACATTGCAGTTAGCCGGGGCGGTTTTGCATCGCGCCGCTTCCGTTGCCCACTTTGCCATTCTTGATAACGACTCTGAAAGCTTGAGACGATACCAAGAGCATCTGCGATGCCTTCGGCGGGCGGAGCCATCGCCGCACGTCTTAAATAACTGGGAAAATTTCTGTGGGATGGATATCGACTAATAATTTCTTGAAAATATTTGTGCTTCGGATCGGGGTTATCTGCTGTTCTGTGGATCATTTTCTCAACAGCATTTACCCTGTCCTTTGAAATTAAGTCGGCAAGACTCACCCATTGAGCATTTACTATCATTACCAACGGTAAAAGATATTTGCGATATTCTGCAACAGTTAAAATCATCTGTTGTTTTTCAGATGCACTCACATTTAAATCCCACACGTCAGTTCTAATTAGTTCTTTGGGTTTTTTCTTGCTTTTACCCACAAGCTTGTCCTCTCCCTTGACAATCACTACAATATCATTTAACCTTTATTATGTCAACCCGTTGTCTAGACAAAGTGAAGACTAAAAAATTGAGTTTAAGGTTATCTGAAGCTAGGTTAGAGAAACTTAAGAAGTATGCGCTATACAAAGATACAACGCAGACACACTTAGTAGAATTATGGATAGATTCGCTCAAGTTACCGAAAAATGAAGAGTGAATTGTTGCTGCGCGTTTTATACTGGTTTCGCTTACCCCACCTAAAATGTAGATGTTTTTATAGTATTTCTAGGTGGGGACTGCGCTCAACATTTTTGTTCAATTATGCAACGCCGGTTTATTCATGCCCGATCTGTTCCAATAAAACTTCTATTTCCTCTGGAGTCAAATTGTTCACTTCCAGAAATGTTTGAGCAATTTCATCAACCTTGTTCTGACTTCCAAGCAGCTTGGCAAGTACAATCTCTAGCTCTGCAATAGTTGCATTCATAAAAAGTTGCTGGAGTGATATTTCTGACGAGAAAATCTGGTTGATTCGACTGAGCAATTGTGTTGCCAGCAAGGAATGTCCACCCAGATCGAAGAAGTTATCGTGAATACTAACTTGAGGGAGGTGCAAAACCTCTGACCAGATATCTGCGAGAACTACTTCTGTTGATGTTTCTGGTGCAACGTAATTATTCTCGAAACTACTTCTGTCGGGAGTCGGCAATACTCGGCGATCGACTTTACCGCTTGGGGTTAGAGGTAGAGTCTTCAGCATTACAAAAGCCGATGGCACCATGTACTCTGGCAACTTTGTTTTAAGATAGGTTCTCAGTTCTTGAGTGGTGAGAACTTGATTTGGTTTAGGAACAATGTAAGCGATCAGCCGCTTGTTTTCGGTGGGTTCCATTCTGGCGATCGCAACTGCTTCCAGGACATCAGGATGATGCCCTAAAATAGCCTCAATTTCTGCAAGTTCAATCCGGAAGCCCCGAATCTTGACCTGGTTATCAATGCGACCTAAGTATTCTAGGACTCCATCCGAACGATAACGAGCGATATCTCCCGTTCGATACCAACGCCTGCCAGTCGCTGGAATCACTTGACTAGCTTGGGTAAAAGGATGAGCCGAAAACTTATCTGCTGTTAATTCTGGACGATTGTAGTAACCTCTGGCAAGTCCAGTCCCCGCAATATAAATTTCTCCAGGTATCCCCACAGGTACTAGTTGCTGATTTCGATCTAAGAGGTAAACCTGAGTGTTAGCAATGGGACGACCAATAGGAGGGAATGTCACCCATCTACTTGGGTTTCCCGTCAAAGTGTAGGCTGTTGCTAAGTGGGTTTCTGTGGGGCCATAGTGATTCCACAAGGTACAATGCTCCAGTCGTTCAAAGAAGCGGGCGATCGCGGGTGTAATGCAGAGTTGCTCCCCGGCTGTAATGAAGTCTTGTAGACCCTTGGGCACCCGATCACGCTCAATTGCGACCTCAGCCAGATGCTGTAGAACCACATAGGGAGCAAAGAAGCGTTTAATGCCAGCATCAGTGAGAAATCGCAGTAGAATAGTTGCGTCGCGCCGTGTTTCCTCTGGCACCAAAACGAGAGTTCCACCCCCACACCAGGTAGCGAAAGTTTCTTGGACGGAAACATCAAAGCTTAGGGAGGCGAACTGGGCTGTTCTGGCGCTGCTAGGAGCGGTCACATTTTGAATTTGCCAGGTAATTAAATTGATTAAAGACTGGTGTTGCATGGCAACTCCTTTTGGGATGCCAGTCGAGCCTGATGTATAGATGATGTAAACTAAATTTTCACCTTTTGCCGGACATACTAGATTATCGACAGACTGTTGAGCGATGTCTGTGCGATCGCGATCCAAGTAAATGATCTCATAAGTTGAGCTAGGCAAGGCGCTGGCAACGTCGGTTTCTGTCACTAGCACCTTAACCTTGGCATCCTGGATGGAGAAAGCCAGACCACTATTCGACTACTTGAGTCAGCAGCCTATTCAAGGTACTTATATAATTAACGTACCCGCAGACCCACGTCGAAAGCGAATGCCAAGAGAAGCAATGCTTATTGTTCGTTGTGGACGAGTAGAGATTCAACGACCCGATAAATTAAGCGTTTTTGGCTATCCTCCTAGCGTTACCCTTTTTGCTGTTGAAGCACTGGAAGTTCAACCACCCGCAGGACAAGAACCGATTCATTGGCGACCCTTGTTCATGGTTTAAGACAATTTGAATCCATCTTTCTTGGCTGGAAACTCGCTCTGGGTGGACTTCTGTATACACGGTAGCCGCTCTTCGGGAGGGGAGCTAAAGCGCAGCTTTGGCGGGGTGGGGTTCCGGGTATTATGCTTAATTGCCCGGACATGATATTAGCTCTCACACTACCCAAAGTTGAGTAAAACGTTCAGGTGTCCATCCAACAATATCTGATACCTGGCCATCACCAATTTCTACGATCCGCTTAGTACCATCTCTACGCTCTATTACATCTACAGAGAAAAACTGACTTCTAATCCGCTTGGCACACTCAGAAACAATCTCTGGAATTTCTTCATCTGGTAAAGCGGCAAAAGGTTTACCATATACGACAAAGTAACGCCTCTCGGTTTCAGACACAAAATCTTCAATCCGCCGCACACAAATACCTCCCTCAATACTGCCCCGAAACTTCTGCATCTGGGCAACCACTGTTTTGATTTCGGAAGGTTTATTAATCAACGAACCAACTGAGGTTTTGAGAGACTTAACATAATCTTTGATAAAAAATCCATTCCAGCCAAGCCGATTCAATTCACTCTCTAAATCATCATCGACGGAATAAAATTTAGTCTCTGGAGTTAAATCAGTAATCAGGGGATACCAGTTTATCAGATAGTGTGCGGCTAGATACTCAGCCTTAGAAGTTAAGAGACTTGCCCCTGTATTCTCTATAACACTAACTAATAACTCATAATCTCCGGGCGAGAGCATCCAACCCCGATAGACCACTTTTGAATCAGGAGTAGGGACTGGGATAATCTTTGATGAACCACATCCCAGCGACTCCAAAGAAATAACGGAAGTTGCAAAGCCAGCATTTTGCATACAAGCAACTTGCTCCAAGTATGCTGCATCCGCTTTCTTAGGACTGAAGTAATCACTAGGAAAAAGAAATCTCACAATATTTGGATTGAATATAGAGCTAATTACTAATTCTAATGGGACTTCCAAAAAATCAAATCACCAGTAAATCATAATGATAATCATCGCGTAGTATAACGCACCACCTCGAATTTTAGATGCGTTAGGACGAATATAGCGTTTCCTAATCATACAAGCTACATCATAGCCCCCTCCTCGCTTGCGGGGAGGGGGTTGGGGGTGGGGTTCAGTACCTACTCAAGCGAGAACCGCTATATCCGTAATGATTCCCAATCCAAAATCTAAAATCGTTCGACTGAGCGTAGCCGAAGTCTAAAATCCAAAATGGTATTAGCTTTGAGTTACAGCCTCTTTTGCCAAGAACTTCTCTAATTCTGTCAGCGCATCAGCATCAACCTTAGTTTGCATTGGGCAGAACTTCGGCCCACACATCGAACAAAACTCAGCAGTTTTATAGATATCTGCTGGTAAAGTTTCATCGTGATATTCCTTAGCTCTTTCTGGATCGAGTGATAATTCAAACTGACGGTTCCAATCGAAGTTGTAACGCGCTTTGGAAAGTTCATCATCTCTATCCCTTGCACCAGGGCGATGTCTGGCAATATCAGCCGCATGAGCTGCTATTTTATAGGCAATCAACCCATTCCTGACATCTTCGGCATTTGGTAGACCCAAATGTTCTTTGGGTGTTACATAACACAACATTGCAGTACCGTACCATCCAGCCATCGCTGCTCCAATCGCTGAAGTGATGTGGTCATAACCAGGAGCAATATCTGTCACCAATGGCCCCAAAACATAGAAAGGTGCTTCAGAACACTCTTCCATCTGCTTACGGACGTTGAACTCAATTTGATCCATTGGGACGTGTCCAGGTCCTTCCACCATCACCTGTATATTATCTTCCCAGGCTTTGCGAGTTAGCTGTCCAAGGGTTTTCAATTCAGCTAATTGTGCTTCATCTGAGGCATCATGGGTGCAGCCAGGACGCAGAGAATCTCCTAAACTGAAGGAGACATCATATCTTTTGAAAATCTCAATAATGTCTTGGAAGTGGGTATAAAGCGGGTTTTGTTTGTGGTGATGTAGCATCCACCGCGCCAAAATACCGCCGCCGCGAGAGACAATACCAGTGATGCGATTTCTCACCAAAGGCAAATGCTCAATCAAAATCCCTGCGTGGATAGTTTGATAGTCTACTCCTTGCTGGGCGTGCTTTTCAATGATATGGAGAAAGTCATCAGCAGTCAGATTCTCGATTGTGCCGTGGACACTTTCTAAAGCTTGGTAAACGGGTACTGTACCAATGGGAACCGGCGAAGCATTAATAATGGCGGTGCGAATTTCATCCAAGTTACCGCCGCCTGTGGACAAATCCATCACAGTATCAGCACCATACTTCACCGCTAGATTCAGCTTATCAACTTCTTCCTGAAGATTGGAAGAGTTGGGGGAAGCGCCGATATTAGCATTTACCTTACATTTGGAGGCGATGCCAATAGCCATCGGTTCTAAATTAGTGTGATTAATATTAGCCGGGATAATCATTCGTCCCCGCGCCACTTCCTCACGAATGAGATCAGCAGGGAGATTTTCGCGTTGGGCGACGTAGTACATTTCTTCGGTGATAACACCTTGGCGGGCGTAGTGCATTTGAGATACATTACCCTGCCCACGTCGTTTAGCAACCCATTCTGTCCGCATATTATAATTCCTCAATAAACAGCTTCCCTCCGCTGGTATTACCCAGACTCAGGTGTTAAGGGTGTGATCTCAGCCTGGTTATATAGGCACTCCTAGCATGGATGTAGTGTATCACCTTGCTTATGGTTGCGAGCAAGGGTGTTAAAAATTTATGCTGTTTTTTCGGAGTCTAGCGATGTCTACGACGGGCTGCGCCTACGCTGTTTCTGTTGAATAATGTCTAATATTGCCTTGTGGATTTCTTCTGGAGTCATTGAGGCGGGATAAGTCGCAGAGGGAGGTTTTGCCGTCAAACGATCTGCAAATGCGTAAAAAGCCTCTTGATCGTCTCGATGTTCCAAGACATAGGTGCGTAATTCTGCTTCACTCATAGCATCAAAGTTTGGTTTTGTCATATGTATCGCCAATTTCTATCATGTCTAATTAAAATTTTTGGCTAATCGATTCACCGGGACTTGATGATGTCCGTACTGAAAATAGTAATATTACACGAGAATTTCTCAAACATATTGATGTAGGTATTTTAGTTGTAACCAAAGCCGCAGATGCTTCCCAGAAGAGATATATTTACCATCTTTGAAAGGAATGCTAGAGAAATTTATCTAGCAAATATTAATAAATTCCAAAAACAGCGATCGCACCCTTCACACCCCTGATACCCTTCAAGCAAAAGCTTTTAACCACCAGCTACTATGGAGCGATCGCCTTGACTTTGGACGTTGGCTCATCCGAAAATTACGTAAAAAATTAACAGCCGCTATTTCCTGCATCATAGCGATCGGTTTGCAGGAAATAGCGACTATTATTAATGTGCCATCCTAAACTGGCGTATAAAGCTTTCTCAAATTCAGGATATTGAGTACAGATATTTCAGCAAGTAGGTACAGCTACTTTGGCGTGTTTATTAACGTAGTCCACAAATAATTGCTTCAGCCGGGGACTAACGCCAGCGTGTTCAAAGAATCCAAAACCCAGATTCCTCGCTCTTGCTAAGGTTTCCTCTGGTGTTAATCCTTCTTGGATAGCGATACTTAAGAGCGCAATTCCAGTTGATCGCATCCCGGCTGCACAATGCACAACTGCTGGTTTCGGGATTTGTTCTAGTATCATGAGGATTTTGGTAATCAGCTCTTCATTCAAATTTTTTAAATCCACCTTCAGTGGAACATTCTTATAATACAGCCCCAAAGCTTCCGCTACTTTTTGCTCATCCTGGGAAAATCCTAATTCATCAGGCGATCGCAGATTCAGAACCGACTTAAAACCTTCTTGGATAGCTTGCTCAAGCTGTTTTGGTATAACTTGTCCTGTGGTTGTCAAATTTTCGTTAATCTGTATGGCGTTGATCACATTCACTCCTTTTGACTTTCTAGTGTCTTCCAGCTGGGTAAATACTCTAAGGGAGCAAGCCTTGAGAAGATATTCAAATAAACACGGCAAAATTAGCTAAATATCAAACGATATTGCTTGATTACTTCAAAATTTGCCTTTTGAAGTTGGTTATTTTGTTGCTTTATCCATAATAAACATATTTCCGATAGACTTACCGTAGTTTAGAAAGAAATAAATTATTTTTTATTTGAATAAAGATGTCAAGCTAAGTAATTAGGACTTACGCATTTACAGACATAACCAAATGTGAATTACCTCTCGTTACAAGGCTCTGCCTTGTAATGCTCTTGTGGGAGGCTCTGCCTCCTGTCAAACTGGGAGGCAGAGCTTCCGAGTGATCACATTCCCAGGCTCTGCCTGGGAACGAGGCAGGGCAAGACTTTTATCTGAATAAGCTTGATATGCACATAATACTCAATTTGTAAAGTGCGTAAGTCCTAGTAATAAAAAGTTTGACGTTGTTTTTATGACCAAGCGAAAAAGTCCTAATTGTTACCATGCAGACTAGGGATTAGTAATGCAGAAATTGCACCTCGGCTAGAAAACTTATTAACTCCAGCAATTTCTGCCGAGAAAAACTACTCTTATCGATTAGGTAAAGCACCGTAGGGCATACGAGAAATAGGGAAATTGACACTGAGCGTAGCCGAAGTGCGATTCTCTAACGCTTAGGGAGATAGAGTCACCTAGTGTTGTCTAAGTTTGACTGACGCTTTGTTCTATCTACGGTTTCGGATGGGAGAGGTGATGCAGTAATGCACACCTCGACCTAACAGTGTCAACTTAGCAATCACTAATTCAGCAAATCAGGTTCTTCGCGTACAATCCTGTCGTACAGTGGCTGAAAGCTGAACCACCCACTTGTATGTGACCCCACTTGAGTTTGTGTCAAACGGGCTGTTTCGTGTTTGATAGTAGTGGGTCTACCCGCAGCTTCTGCCAGCAGTTGGGCTTGACACGATCGCTCTAAGCTAATGTACCAAAAGGCAGCTTCATCTACTGTATGTCCCACAGTTAAAATGCTATGATTACGCAAGATTATGGCTTTGTTTGGCCCCAAGGCTTGCGCCAGTCGCTGACCTTCAGAAGTTTCTAAAACAACACCGGTGAAATCGTCAAATAGGGCATGGTCTTCGTAAAAAGCACAAGAATCTTGAGTCAAGGGGTCAAGGAGACGACCTAAACTAGACCAGGCTTTACCATAAAGTGAATGGGCGTGAGCCGCCGCGATCACATCAGGTCGAGCTTCATGAATCTGAGAATGGATGGCGAAAGCAGCTCGATTTACCTGAGCATCGCCTTTAACCACCTCACCGTCTTTGTTAACCAACAGCAAGTCAGAAACTCGGATATGACCGAAGTATGTCCCGAATGGATTGACCCAGAAATGGTCTGTAAACTCCGGATCACGAGCCGTAATATGGCCTGCAATTCCCTCGCTGAACCCAAACTTACCAAACAGGCGAAAAGCAGCAGCTAGGCGTTGCTTACGGTGCAGGCGTTCGTCTTCAACTCGCTCGAATATGGGGGGTTGTGGTCTATCGTACTTGGGCATGTTCTTTTTCTTCTTCTTCTTTATAAGGAGCGTTGAAATATCCAGAGCCAAAGCATTTGACGCTGTGAGATTCTCTTATGAACTAGTGACGTAAGGCGCAGCCAGTATCATTACCTAGAAGATAGATGGATACAGATGCGCTCTGGGATGTGGTTTTGACGGTGTGGACGCTAATTTTACACACTGTTGCTACAAAGGATGGTTCCAAGATAGTGTAGTTCGTCATCTATATTCCTCGGTTTGGGAGGCGACTTACATTAATAGTAATTTTTTGATCTTTGCTGACAATAGTACTAGTAGTTTTAACACTAGGGTGAATCTTGAAGCCAAGTTGCTCAAGTTTTAGATGAGAAAGGCATATCGCTGGAATACGGTAGCTTTACCTTGTGACAGGAGTAGCCTACTAGCACGCTGAATTTATTATTCACAGGACTACCGTCTTTTAAGGTGACTCGTAAAATTCCTTTTTTATCTCGGCGATATCTGCGATTTAAAAGTAATTTATTTAACCTTATTAGGCGCAGAGAACACAGAGTAAAGAGATTAAATAATTCGTAATTCGTAATTCGTAATAGAGCCTCTGGCACGCACTCGCGTTCGTAATTAAGTTTTGTGACTCTTATTTAGATCCCGACCCAAAACTTGCGCGATTTTGAACCGGGGGACTTAAACTTGCGGTACTCGGTTAAATTAAAGAAGTCGGAAGTAAAGTTTTGTAATGGGGATTTAACGCCAACACAAAACTTGCTGCGACTCGACTGAGCGCTCGCCGAACGTATTGATAGAAGCTCAAGCAACTTAAACCCACGGAATTTAGCTGTTTTTGAGTGGAATGAACATTCTTTTGAATTAATCGCTTACCTGTTGTTAGCCACCATCCCCCGATAAATTTAGCTGTCCATAGACATTGATATTAAATGTAAATTGAATATCGATGTGGTTGCTGGTATATCCTGGGGGCAAAGGTGCAAAAGGTGCAGCTCGCTGTATAGCCTTGAGTGCCGCTTGATCAGTGAGGCTGAATCCAGAAGTATGGGCGATCTGGAGATTGCTTAGTTGCCCGGAACGCTTAATAGTGAAGTTAAGCACCGTTCGCCGGGAAGACTGGCTCACTTCTGGTAGCCACTGCTGCTTGACTTGTTGCTGTAGTTGCTTTAAGTAAGAGGTGATATCTATATTTTGACTGCTGGCATCAATACCAGAAGCAGCTTGGCGATCGCGGTTGGAATTAGGTAAGCTTGCCAGATAATCACCGCTAAAATTTTGACTAGATACACCCACAGTACCACCCAGCAAGCTTGCTGCACCTGTTTTCCGAGATGACTGAGCTATATACCGTGTTCGCCCACTTAATCTAGTTCCCGACTGGCCTAACTTCTTAGGTTTGGGCGCTGGTGATATCGTTGCAGGTGCCGCAGCTACGCCCGTCGTAGACATCGCTGTTTTTCGCGGTAGGGCTGGCGATGGTGTAATATTAGGCACTACTGCAATTTTCTTAGGTTTGGGTG
>NZ_JBALFC010000009.1:0-281467 GCF_036917755.1 Nostoc sp. | reverse complement strand
ATACGTCCCTGCATATTCTGGTTTCTCCTGCCACCCTACAAAAAATATTTTCCTCTATTTCCGACCCCTTTTTGCGGTGACGTGTACTAAGCTAGGGTTAGCTTTATTGGCTTTCACAACTAAGGCACGAAGATCGCGATCAACCAAGGCACGCAAGCTGCTAGCTGCATCGGCGGGTATACCAAGGCTTAGAGTGCCAGAAAGCCCTAAGCCACTCTTGTTAACAACCGTGATCCCATTTGAGTTAACTTTTAGGCTTCCTGCCCGTACTGCTGCACCACCATCATGCAAATATGGTGCGCTTACATAAAGACCACGCAAGGAAGTAGTTTTGTAACCGCCTTTTGGCAATATACCTTTGGGTAGAGTCGTGGGAGTATCGGAGATACCCTGCGTTGGTAAATCCAGCACTTCAGCATTCGCAGGTATGGGAACTGGAGTGTTAAAAGTGTATAGCTTGGGTGGTACTAACAATTTATTCAGCCCCAAGCGAGACTGGGCACGAGCGGGGTTAGTATGAATTTCATCAAGTGGATGAATTTTGTTGTCAGTAAAGAAGGGTGGAATATGGCAAGTTGCACAATTGGCTTTCTCAAATATTTTTGCGCCACGCTTAACAGAATTGCTGTTCAACGCTTGCCAGTTGTCCGAAGTCTGGTTCGCAGGTGGTACTAAGCTATTTTGGAAAGCAGACATGGCATTGTCAGCAAATAAGAAAGTGCCGCTAGCAATATCACTGGGGTTTCCAGTATTTGGGCTGAAAACCAAACCGTTGTAAGTAAACAAACTGGGTCTTAGGTTTGGGTAAGTTCCTGTGCCAGGGGCAGGAATTTGGTCTTCTAATTCTGCTTGTGTAGGATTTGGTGCGATCTTCCGCAGCCATTCTGAGGGTTTTACTATCACTCCTTCTGGTAAACGTAGGCTGGGAGTGGCAGCATTCTGAAGAAATGTACCAATATAAACTTCTCGGTCAATGCCAAGGGTTTCTGCACTGAGTTGAGCAGCTGCCAACAGATTGTTTTCTGAAGAATGAACACCATTGCTGACAGCGCTGAGTCCTGCAAACGGCCCCACAGCAAACTGTCCATCAAGGAAATAAGGATGATTCTTAAATGTGAACATACTGGGAATTTGAGTAGTATCGTTGATACTATCTGATGAACTCTCAAAATTACCAAAAGGCACATCCAATACTGCATCGTCGAAAGCTTTTTCAAACTTTTCAGGATCAGGTAATTCTACTTTATTACCTTTACTGTCTAGAATAATTTTCCCATTGCCTCTGTATTGTGGATCTAGAGGATTGAAGTTTAATCGTGCAAATCCTGCGGCTGTATTTGGTGATAAGGCAACCAACAGGGGCGTAGCAATTTCGCCGTTAGGTACACCCAAAAGACGTTCACCCTTATTTGAAAGAGATACATGGCAAGCAGCACAGCTAACATCAATCTTAGGTGTGATTCCCAGCCCAATGGGAAAAGTCCCTCCCTTTTCCATTTTTAAGCCTGTATTAATGACAGTTCCTTGGGGAAAAGTTCGACTACCTAGTGTTATATTCTTCTCAAGAATAATTTGTAAGTTCTTTGTCGGCTGACCTTGCAATTTAACTATTGCTGTCTTTAATTCTGGCAAAATTCTAGCAATGCCAAGTCCAAAACCGAATACTCCTTGCAAACCAAATGTGTCGCCAATCTTACGGTTCAAGAATATATCTTCACCTTGCGCGATTAATTCCTGAGTAATTTTGACTGCTCCTACCCGTTGATAGGAAATAGGGTTATTAGGATTGAGTCCCTTATTTACAACCAGTTGTGATGCTTCTTGAGGACTCAGCAGTTTGCCGAAATAGTCGTAATAGCCTAGCGGTTGAGTCGGAGCAGGTTGCAAAAAATCAATTTTTGCGAAAGCTGTCTGGCTTGTGATCAACCAATTTGATAACAAGATGCCAAAAACACTAATGATAAAAACGCAGATTAATAAGAAAATCTTGGTTTTTGAACGATACAAAACCCTAAAGACACCAGTCTTAGGGTTGTTGTTTTTTTGTTTCATAGTGAGGTAGTGACTAAAAGCCTATAGGTAGATATATCACACTCTTACGTAGATATATGTAATAGCGTGTTTAAGTTTTTTATCAATTTGATGGCTGAATTAGTTGCTTATACTTATATATCTGCCCATAAAGCGATCGCTCGACATTGAACCTAAAGGCTTGCCTTCCTACCTCCAGCCATTTTTTTAATTCATTCAACTCAGGTTAAATTTAATGAATTCTCTCTCTAAGTAATTGTTCTTCTAAAGCAGCAATGCGATTGTATGCTGCTGTTAATTGCGCTGTCAGTCGTTGTATTTGAATTTCTGGTGTTATGTGGTCTCCACCTTGACGATGCATATCTAGATAAATGCCATCTGTCAATACATCCTTGTGTGCCATTTCTGGATTTAAACTGTTACGTCCTTTGAACTGGTAGCCCCCAGCCGCGCCATTTTCCTGATAATTATCCTTTGCTTGTGTATTCGCTAAAGAACACTCTGAGAAAGCTTGAGTGACTTTAGCATCAAGCTGCTCAATTACTTGGCATAGGGCATCCAGTTTTCCGCTTAAAGTCAGGATCTGCTGCTGTAATAGCTCCATTTAATACCCTCATCCGTACATTTTCTTTATGTTATTCAATTTACTCGCAACCTTAATTATACTTAGGGATTATTTAAGTATTGATAATTTTTGGTGGAAATGTGACATTTAAATCATTAATTATTAATATAAGTAAAGTTGAACCATAAGTACACACTAAGGAAATTTATGGAGAAAAGTTAATCTTTTGGGAGTTATTTGCCGAAAAAATCGCTAATTTGAGTCAAATATTCAAATTTATCGATATTACCAAGAAAAAATACCGATAATTTTCCAACTCCACTTTTTCAGCTAGTCAGTCTCTGGTGAATCTCTGCTTAATATTAGGTATAATCAAAAATCTCAAATCCAAAATCAATGGATCGACGGTCTTTTTTGCTAAGTACAAGTACACTGGCACTTTCACAACTGCTTTTTGGCTGTGGTGGAAACAACCAGACGCAACTAAAAGTACAGTTATTAAAAGGTTCTATACCTGGTCAGGTAGTTAATCAGTTCCACAAAAGTTTGCAGCAACAGGTGCAGTTAAAGTTTGCTCCAGTTGAGCAAATACAGGATTTATTTCAGCAATTACAAAATTGGCAGCAGAAACCAAAAGCCACTGATGAGCAGGGATGGAGTCGCTTTATACCTTTTAGGCAAGATCAAAAAACGGCTGACGCAGACCTAGTAACATTGGGAGATTACTGGCTAAAAGCGGCTATTGAGCAGAAATTGATTCAACCACTCCAAGAGGTAGAGGGAAACCAATTAAAGCAGTGGTCTGCTTTAGAGCAAAGATGGAAACAACTGGTAACGCGCAACGACCAAGGTAACTTGGATACTCAAGGGAAGGTGTGGGGTGCGCCTTACCGTTGGGGTAGCACGGTGATTGTTTATAACCGTGACAAGTTGCAAAAATTGGGATGGATGCCCAAAGATTGGAGTGATTTGTGGCGAGATGGAGTGCATCAGCGCATTTCCCTACTCAATCAACCACGAGAAGTTATTGGTCTGGTCTTAAAAAAGCTAGGAAAATCTTATAATACAGACAATCTTGACCAAGTACCAGACTTAGAAAAGGAATTACAGACATTAAATCAACAGGTGAAGTTCTACAGTTCCAATAACTACTTGGAACCTCTAATTATGGAAGACACTTGGCTAGCCGTTGGTTGGTCAAGCGATGTACTGCCAGTTCTGGGACGTTATCCACAACTTGCCGCAGTTATTCCCCAGTCAGGAACAGCAATCTGGGCAGACTTGTGGGTACGTCCCGCAGGTGTTACTAAGGGTACTTTATCAGATCAATGGATTGATTTTTGTTGGCAACCAAGCATAGCTAAACAAATTTCAGTGCTGACTAAAAGTAATTCGCCAATTTCTACAAATATTGCTGCTTCCGATATCCAAGAGTCATTACGGAGTCTTTTGCAAAGCGATGTCTCCGACGGGCTACGCCTACGCGAAGTTTTCGATAAAAGTGAATTTTTGCTTCCCTTACCCCCATCAACAATAAAACAATACGAGTCTTTATTTACCAAAATTAAAATTTAATTAGGCATTGGGCATTGGGCATTGGGCATTGGGCATTGGGCATTGGGCATTGGGCATTGGGCATTGGGCATTGGGAAAACACTTTCTTCATCCCCTTGTCTCCCTCATCTCCCTCATCTCCCTCATCTCCCTCATCTCCCCACTCCCCACTCCCCACTCCCCACTCCCTACAAAGAACGCAGTAACCCTATCTTGTTCTTAACAGTCGTTTGGATATTGCATAAAGCTGGACTTGTATTAAAGTTGCAAGTGTAGGTTGCCAAGGGTTCTTTTTGATAATTAAATACCCGGACATTGTAACCAAAGTTCCGTGCAGCACTACCCAAGCGATTTACGAAGTCGTAGCGCTCTACATACTCTAGTAAGCTCCAAATTTGCTGATTCACGATTAAGTCTACTCGTGCAGGTTCTTTGTCAGAAGCTGGATATGCTATCCAATTATCCAATAGCTTTTTCTCAGAGTTTTGTTGTGCCCACCATAAACTGGGAACGGTTAATCGTTCTGGGTTTATGGTGTTAGCTGTGATTACATAGTCTTTTGGCTTGGTTAATAAGTCTAGTTCCAGAGGCGCACTAGAAGGCAACGGTATTGGGGGGGGTTGCGCTAGTGAGGGGGGGACGACTAAAGTGCTGAGGCAAATGGTTAGTAGTAATGAAAATGATGTCTGGCGTTGGCTGCGCCCGCCGCAGGCATCGCACAATTTGGGTATATGCATAACTAATTCGTAATTCGTAATTCGTAATTAAGGCACAAGTCAAAACTCGCACAATTTAAGGTTTAATGGCAACTATGCGAATTCTTCGATAGTCTGCTGTCCAAGTTCCCTGTTGATACAGTGTCGGTTTGAGTTGCTCCTCCACGGCGTGAATTACTTGTGTATGCTGCTCACCAGAAAGCTCTGCTAAAAAACTGCTGGCGAACATCTGAATCCAGTTTGCCATACCTGCTTCTCCTTCTGCCAAAGGAGTTGGACGAGGAAATAGGATGGCATAAATTACATCAAAGCCTTGCTGTTCTAGTAGGGTGGCGTACTCACCAATGCTAGGAAAGTACCAAGGATTTAGGGTTTGTGCAGAAATATTAAATGCTTCTAAGGCACTGGATAAAGCTGTGACGATCGCCTCTACATTCCCTTTACTACCAAATTCTGCCACAAAACGTCCCCCTGGTTTTAGTGATTGATGTATGGATGCGATCGCACTATCTGCTTCTTTCACCCAATGTAGTACGGCGTTGGAAAACACAGCATCCAATGGCTTGTCTACTTGAAAGTTCGTAGCATCAGCAACATCAAAGCGGATATGGGGATAGTTTTGTCTGGCCTTTTCGATCATCGTGGATGCATGATCAACTCCCATTACTTGGGCCCCAGCTTGGGCAATTTTTTCTGTGAGTTGTCCAGTACCACAACCAAGATCCAAAATCGATTCTCCTGGCTGAGGGTTGAGGAATTTTAGTAAGTCCTCACCATACTGCCAAACAAAGGCGTGTTTATCTTCGTAAAGGGAAGTATCCCAATAATTATTAGGTATTGAAAGATTGTTCATAAGTGGTGAAATTACAGGGTGTTAATTTTCCGATAATCAACCATGTGCCTTGGGTTGATTACCGCCTATTCATCACAGTAAAAAAGATTTTTAATTATGTCCAATATATATTTTCACCTTAACTAATATTTTAAAGATATTAATTCAGGTAACAGATGGAACTACGACACTTGCGCTACTTTGTCACCTTGGCAGAGGAACTACACTTTGGACGGGCAGCAGAACGATTGCACATTGCCCAACCTCCCCTAAGTCAACAAATTCGGCAGCTAGAGAAGGAATTGGGTTTTGAACTGTTTCACCGCACGAAACGAAATGTACAGTTAACAGAAGCGGGGCAAGTGTTTCTGGGTGAAGTTCAGCAAATTCTGAGGCAATTACAACAGGCAATCCAAGTTGGGCGGCAAACCAGTCGCGGCGAAATTGGACAGTTGGTGGTCGGCTTTGTCAGTTCTGCGGCGTATAATATTTTGCCAACTATTCTGCGAACTTTTCGTAGTTCCGTTCCTGGTGTGAGCATCGAGTTGCATGAACTGACTACAGATCAACAGTTAGAGTGGTTACGAGAAGGTCGAATGGATGTGGGATTCCTCCGTCCACCTGTTGAAGAAAATAGATTTAGTTGCGAAACAATTTTTCAAGAGCCGCTAATGGTGGCATTACCTGAAGCACATTTACTAGCAAGTCAATCTAATGTTTGTTTAACATCCCTTGCCAATGAACCGTTTATTTTATTTCCCAGGATATTAGCACCAGGACTTTATGACTTAATTATCAGTCTTTGCCAGCAAGCAGGCTTTAGTCCCAAGGTTGCCCAAGAAGCTATCCAGATGCAAACGATTGTCAGCCTAGTAGCAGCCGATATGGGCGTTGCGATCGTGCCAGCATCTTTGCAAAACCTGCAACGGATTGGGGTAGTTTATAAAACTTTACAAGAACCTACGCTAAAAGTAGCGATCGTTGCAGATGTTGGCGTAGCGATCGCGATAATTTGGCGAAAAAACGAGATATCCCCAACCGTGCTGAGGTTTCTGGAGATAGTTAAACAAGCTGCCCAAGAATGGTAAGTGTAACAGCTTGATCAATCTGAGCGTTAACATATCACCTTTAATACCATTGCTGGTATTCTGAAAGCGGCAACACCATTGCCAGAAAATTGGCAAAGCAAAAGTAAAACAATGGAAATCGCTACAACCACAGTACCCCGTTGGTTCGTTCGCAGAGACATTGATGGTTTATTTGGGCTGGCGCTTGATAATTTTATTCAAATTTTATTGATTGTCAGTTTGTGCCAAGGAGTGCTAAGCTTTCCGGCCTCGTTAGTCTACGAACGCATTTTGCCAGGAGTTGCAATAAGTTTGATTGTCGGCAACTTCTATTACGCAAGGCTAGCCAAAGAGCAAGGCAAACGTGAACAGCGAGATGATATTACTGCTTTACCCTATGGTATTAACACCGTCAGCCTTTTTGCTTATATTTTTCTCGTCATGTTGCCTGTAAGATTGGCGGCAATTTCTGGTGGTGCATCTAGTGAACAAGCTGCTGAATTAGCTTGGCAAGCAGGACTGGTGGCTTGCTTTGGTTCTGGTTTGATAGAACTTGCCGGGGCTATTGTTGGCGAGAGACTCCGCAGCCTCGCCCCCCGTGCGGCACTGCTTTCCACTTTGGGCGGTATTGCCATCACTTTTATTGCCATTGGTTTTCTATTTCGTACCTTTGCCAATCCCGTAGTTGGCTTAGTGCCTTTAGGTGTGATTCTGCTGACTTATTTTGGAGGAGTCCGATTTGGCATCCCCGGCGGCTTGTTGGCTGTTCTGTTGGGAATTGCCCTTGCCTGGGGAACAGGTTTGGTAAGTTGGGATAATGCCAAGTTTGCTGCTGCCTTGGAACCAATAAGGCTCTATCTACCTTCGTTGTGGCTGGGAGAATTGTGGAGCGGTCGTTCAGTCTTGGTCGAATATTTCAGCATCATTCTACCAATGGGGTTATTTAATCTTGTTGGTAGTCTCCAGAATTTAGAAAGTGCAGAAGCTGCTGGTGATACTTATCCTACTGCTCCGTGTCTGGCGGTAAATGGTATTGGTACATTGGTTGCTGCTATTTGTGGTTCCTGTTTTCCGACTACTATTTATATTGGTCATCCTGGCTGGAAAGCTTTGGGAGCAAGAGTCGGTTACTCTATTCTCAATGGGATAATCATGGGCTTGCTGTGCCTAACTGGAACTGTGGCAATGCTGGCTTACTTTGTGCCGATTGAAGCTGGGATGGCAATTGTGTTGTGGATTGGGATTGTGATTGTCGCTCAAAGCTTTACAGCCACCCCATCGCACCATGCACCTGCTGTGGTTGTTGGTCTGTTACCCGGCATTGCTGGTTGGGGTGCGCTAATTGCGAAAAATGCACTCCGGGCAGCAGGTTTGGGTACACCAGAAAGACCTTTCACACCAACCTTGATTGAGCAGTTTCGGTTGAGCGATACCTATATTGATGGCGCTTTTGCTCTTGAGCAAGGGTTTATTTTTTCAGCGATGATTTTAGCTGGTATTACAGTTTACATTATTGAGCGAAAGTTTCGCCAAGCTGCCTATTGGTCTATGATCGCTGCTGTAATTTCCTGGATTGGATTGATGCACAGTTATCGTTGGACTGTCGCAGATACAGTTGTTAATTTCGGCTGGGGAACTGGTTCGCCTTGGGCTATTGGCTATATAATGCTTGCAATTCTCTTTTTCTATGTCGATTGGCAAGAAAGACGTAAGGCTTGATCCCAGAGAGTTTTAGAGCTTCTTGGTAATAGGCGATCGCTTGCTCTAAATTATCAGCTTTATCCCCTCTAGTTCTTTTACTGTAAGCATTAGCGAGGCAATTTTTTTTAGTTTTTCGCCACTCAAAAAGATTTTGCGCGGCGAAAACTTAGGGAAAGATAAAATTCTTTTGACTACCAAAAAGCAGTGCTAGGCAGCAACAGGAGTAGCGAATCTAGCATAGCGCTCTATGTAGAACTCCTTGCTATTAGCGATCGCCACCACAGAATCACGTTGTTTTAAAGCCTTTTTCCACCGATGTAGACGAGTAAATTCCTCTGGTATCGCCAAGCCTCGATAGTGCTTCAGTGCAGACCAACGCTCAAACCAGGGGTAAAAGGTGAAATCAACTAGGCTGACGGATTCACCAAACCAGTAAGGACCTTCTTCTGATAACTTCGCTAAAGCTTCATTCTCGATAAATTCCAGATGTTTGTATAGTTCTTGTTTAGCTGCTTCTTGCTGTTGAATATCGGGACTACGCAAGAGAGCAGAAAAAGCCGGAACGAATCGAGTATTAGCAAAATCAATCCAGATGCGAGCCTGGGCTTTAGCAATGGGACTACTGGGTAAAAGCGGCGGATTAGAAAATACCTCATTGAGATATTCGTTAATTACTGCCGATTCCCAAACTCGGTGATGATTATGTGCGATCGCAGGCACTTTTCCATAAGGAGAAATATCTGTAAATCCCTGCGGCTTGTTCTGCAAATCAATCTCAATTAAGTCAAAGTCGATGCCTTTTTCTTGAAGTACTAAACGCGAACGGTGAGCATAAGGGCAAACGACTGCGCTATATATCTTGATTTCAGCCATGTTGATGTTCCTGTATAAATATGATTGGTTTATTAGTTTTGGCAATTAATTCAATCCAAAATCTAAAATTGAACTAGAGCCAAGGCACTTCTTCAGGTGCATAACGAAAGGCGCGGAAGACTGAATTTTGCTCCCCACTAGCTATTGCTGATTTCTCACCAAGATTCCGAACCGCAAAATGAGGATTGACATATTCCCAAACAATTTCTCCTGTAGCTGTCACCTCAAATATGCGACCGAAAGCACCTTCTGTAATTAAAGTGTTGCCATTAGCTAGACGCTGTGCGCCTGATATATACGAACTGAAGAAGTTTTGAGGTGGGTTGTCAGTGTACTCCCAAACTATCTCTTTAGTTTGACGGCTGACTTCAATCACACGAGAGAAATTGAGAGCAGTGTGACGACGATGTGCGCCATTATCAAAAATTAGGATATTGTTGTTAGCTAATTCGTTAGGAAAGTGCTGCTGTGCTAATACGTCATCTCCAAGTGTCCAGATAATCTCTCCTGTTTGGCGATGGACAATTATGACGGTAGAGATGTTACGAAAGCTGACTATAATATTGCCGTCAGCGAGTTCGCCTACAGTATTACCATGAGTCCATTCATGTCGTTGATCTTGGGGAGTGATAGTAAAAATATCTGGATTTAGATGTTCGTGAGCATGCCAAGTCCAAACAATCTCACCCGCAGGGGTAACTTCATAAAGTACATCAGCATAGATATCACCGTCTGCTTCCGTTCCCGGTACACCGCCTTTGATACGGGGAATCAAAGACTGAGGTATCTTTTCAATGGCTAATAAAATCGTGTTACCGTTGCGTAGTCTGCGTCCGTCGTGATGATGGTATGGATGTTTATACTCCCAAATAATATTTCCTTTGGGATCTGCCTCTAAGACAACGCCACCTTTAAAGGCAGCCCACAAAGGAAAATGTGGCGGAATATCGAGCGTCTTACCATTATAAAAAAGGTTGCCATTGGGTAAAAGATAACCATATAAACCCGGTGAATATGGCAGATTCCATTGATGTACTACTTCTCCTTCTAGATTCAGAAGATATACTTCTCCTTTACCTGTAAGTGGTGTAAAAAGTGTATAACCTTTGAATACTTTGTCAGGATTATAAGCTCTTAAACCAGTACCACGGCGACGAATAGTATTTTGCTCAACTGATGCTGTTGCGATCGTCATAGTTTTAAATGGCTATCATGAATTGTGTAAATAAGGGATTAGGGATTAATACCAATTCTGTATGAAGATGCGCTAAACCATATTTAAGTACAAGAAAGAAAAACGAACCGCAAAGGACGCGAAGGACGCGAAGAAAGAAAGAAAGAAAGAAAGAAAGAAAGAAAGAAGTTAAAAGGGTTTGGCGCAGCTTTACAAAGAAATGGTATAAGGGCTAGAGACTGTTTTCAAACCCAAAATTTACGTTGCTTTGTTGGGTTGCGCTGCGCTTAACCCAACCTACTTTTCTGCACTCAAAACTTAGCACGGGCTAACGCCTCGCTACGCTAACATCACTCCTATGGTGCTGGATTTGGATATTGAGTATGAACTGAATCCAATTCAGCCAAGATATCTTGATCAAGAACTACGTTGATACTGTCTATATTTTCTTTGAGTTGTTCTAGTGTCGTAGCACCAATAATTGTACTAGCGACAAACCAACGACTCCGCACGAATGCGATCGCTAATTGTGCAGGATTTAGTTGATGGCGTTTGGCAATTTCTACATAAGCTGCTACTGCTTGGCTAACATTTGGTTTCAAATATCGCTGACCAAAGTTTTCAAACAAAGTAACTCTTGCTTTCTCTGGTTTACCGTTGAGGTATTTACCAGTTAAATAGCCAAATCCTAAAGGGCTGTAAGCTAGTAAAGGAACGTTTTCGTAATAAACTGCTTCTGCAAGTGCGCCATCAAAAATTCGATTGAGTAAATTATAGGCATTTTGAATCGAGACGACTTTTGGTAATCCTAATTGTTTAGCTGCTTGACTAAATTGTGTAACACCCCAAGGGGTTTCATTACTTAAGCCAATATAGCGAATTTTCCCGGCATTAATGACATCAGCAAAAACTTCTAGTTGTTCAGTGATGGTAACTGTTTCTCCTACCTGATCTGGGTCAAAAACTGTTTGTCCAAAACGTGGTACATAACGATCTGGCCAATGGATTTGATATAAATCAATATAGTCTGTCTGCAATCTTTTCAGACTATCATCTACAGCTTGTTTGATATTATCCCGATCAATGGATTTAGCTCCACCCCGTACCCATTTAAAGCCGCGACCAGGCCCCGCAATTTTAGTAGCAACTATTAGTTGATCTCGCTGCTGGTGTTTTAACCATTCTCCAATATAAGTTTCGGTTAAGCCATAGGTTTCAGCACTGGTTGGTACTGGGTACATCTCAGCCGCATCAATGAAGTTAATTCCCTGTTTAGTCGCATAATTTAGCTGCTGATGGGCTTCTTCAATAGTGTTTTGCTGCCCATAAGTCATTGTGCCAAGGCAAATTTCGGAAACTTTTAGATCACTATTACCTAGCTGATTGTACCGCATATTTATGGTTTGTGTTTGTTCTTAAGTTGACAAGATTTTTATGCAATTGATATTAGAAGATAAATTACTCCTTGTTCAGTAAGTTATTGTTGTTTACAGAAATAATCAGAATTATTTAGATAATACTACGGTATTTGCATCAAATTACCGTATTTAAATAAAATTTACAAATTTATACTCAAAATACTTTGTCTAAATACTTGACTAAGGCTAGCGATCGCCCTGAGCGATCGCATCTAAATATTGACGAGCCTGAATCAGAGTAGAATGCACGCCTCTTTGCAATCAGATATGACTTTCAGCAAATTAAATGTTCAGCCTCATAGTAATGATAATCATTAAGTTCTCTTGGTTGCCACTTCTGCTGTTGATGTCGGGATACATTACAGCTATTTTCAGGTAAATAGACCAGGCGGTAGGGGCACAGCATTGCTGTGCCCCTACGACAGATGTCGTTCAAATACATGAAAACTGCTGTAAAAGTCACACTGAGATGATAAGATTACTGCTCAGTTATTTAGTTAATAAATGAGCAATTCTGCGATCAACTCTATCCTCCGTCCCTTGCGGATTGGTAAACATATTGCCCGCTATCCAATTGTGCAAGCTGCAATGGCGGTGCGAGTATCTGGCGCGAAGTTGGCTGGAGCAGTTGCCAATGCTGGAGGAGTGGGGATGATTGCCTCTCTAGGACTAGGTTTAGATTCTCCCTACTTTAATGAACGTAAACGTAGTAGTTTTTTTACAGCCAACCGACTCGCTTTAATCGATGAATTGACCAGAGCCAGGAGTATTAGCCCTGATGGGGTAATTGGTGTAAATATTCTTGTCGGGACTAAAGATTACCCTGTGTTGGCGAAGACGGCAGCTGCTGAGGGAGCAAATCTGATCGTTACAGGGGCAGGATTGCCTTTAACTTTACCAGAGTACACTGCCAATTATCCTGATGTAGCACTTGTAGCGACTGTAGCTAACGTAGACGCAGCACTGTTGATTTGCCAGACTTGGAAAAGTCGATACGATCGCCTACCCGATGCCTTAATTGTGGAAAATTATCAGAAGGTGGGAGGGCATTTTCCCCAATGTGAACAAATCAACGTTCCCGAATTTTCAATTGGGTGGGTGATTTTGCAAGTGGGGGATTATTTAGCCGAAAATATGGGTGTGAGGATACCGTTGATTGTCACTGGTGGAATTAGCGATCGCCACGATATTGATCAAATGTTAACTTGCAGAACTGATGGCAGATTTGACTGCCAAAGTCTAGGGCGTTAGGGTTAACCAACGGCATCCCAAAACCCCGTATGAAGAATCACACCGCGATCGCATGAAAAACCCTCTCCTGAACTTAAAATTTTTAACATGGATATAAATGAAATTCTTAAATCTTATGCTGCTGGAACAAGAAGCTTTCAAAGACTGAATCTGCAAGAAGTAGAATTAACAAATGCCAACCTCATAGGCGCAGATTTTAGCTATGCTGATTTACGTCAAGCACGACTTGGTAAAACTAATCTTAGCCAAGCTTCCTTACGCGAAGCAGACTTGAGTGAATCTATCCTTTGGGGCATAGATTTGAGTGAAGCAGACTTATATCGTGCTGTTCTCCGAGAAGCTGATTTAACGGCTGCAAAACTAGTCAAGACACACTTAGAAGAAACAAATTTAATCAAAGCTAGTTTATGTGGCGCTAATTTGCATGGTGCAAACTTATCTCGTTCTCTGTTATTTCAAGCAGACTTACGCCCCAGTTCTGACCAGCGTACAGATTTGGGATATGTGGTTTTGAGTGGGGCAGATTTGAGTTATGCTGATCTTAGAGCCGTTTCCATGCATCACGCCAACTTAGATAAAGCAAAATTATGTCGCGCTAATCTGTCTAAAACAATACAGTGGGGTAACTTAGCGGCGGATTTGAGTGGGGCTAGTTTGCAAGGTGCAGACTTGAGTTATGCAAATCTAGATAGTGCCATTCTGCGAAAAGCGAATCTGCAAGGTGCAGACTTAACAGGGGCAATTCTCACAAATACCGATCTCCAGGGAGCAATCATGCCTGATGGTACGGTTCATGATTGAAGAAGAATTCAGAACTCAGGAGTCAGGAGTCAGGAGCGGAGCCGGAGACGCTCTGCGGCTTGGCGTCAGAATTCAGAATTGAATTGGAGTCCGACTGGGTAATGAATATTGGTTTAAAACCAAGCCGAATTGTGGGCGAAAAAAATTAAAATATTCTCGCCTTAAAACTCTATTCCTTTATGGGTAGAGTATTCACCAATTCTCAATTCTGTATTCTGACTCCTGTTTTATTTATTGCTATAAGGAGTTTTCATTACTTCTCTGCAAGAATTAGGGCTACCCAAAATATCAACACTACTCAAAGCTGCTGAAAGCCAGTTAGCTAATATGGAAGTAGCTTTATCTGCTAAAGGCGATCGCCAGAGTCAGAAAAACTTTGGTAGTCTAGAAAATCCAGCCTATCCGCAGATTTTTACGGTTACAGATTTACCAGATTTCTTTAGCTGGGGAAGTGAACAGCGTTTAGTCAACATTGTAGAAAACTATATTGGTCTGACTATTGCTTTCCAAGGTGTACATTTACGCCGCGACTTTGCTAATAAGGCTTGTGTAACCTCGTTCCCAGTCTCAAGACTGGGAATGTATTCCCAGAGGGCTGCTGCCTCTGGTCAAGAAAAGGAGGCGGAGCCTCCCAGAGTGGGTTCCCAGCCTGGAGGCTGGGAACCAGTCAGGGTAAGGGCTGTATCATAACTTAGTGCCATTCAGTACAGAGTGTTTTTCTTCACTCAACACTGAGTTTTGTCAATCAAGACAGAGGCAGAAGAAATATATTGGTAAATTTAGAGACTGATCGCATTCCATGATTCCACAAAATGCGTAGTTTACCACCGTAGGCATCAGTCTCCAAATCTAACGCACGGTTCCCCGCAAAGCCTCAGAATCAATGGGTTTGATCAGGTAAACCAACAGTAGATTCCAAACAATTGCTGCAATCAAAGGTAGTTTGCGAATCAATTTCACAACTTTAGGCAGAGAACTTTCCTCAATCTCGGCAATTTTCAAGTTGTAACCTGCACAGCGTTGTAGGCGTGGGAAAAATTTGGGATGTTCGGTATTCAACATCACAGGAAAAGCCCGTCCCGCAGTTTCATTGGTGTTGCGGACAACTTGGAGATCAAATTCCGTCGCATCAAGTCCCAATGACTTGTAAAAACCAGCCCGTTCATGAACTGTCAGGGTGTGCGTAGCAAATACCGATAACAAGAAAAAGCGACTCCACAGCCTAGCTTTCCAGTTGTTCCACAGTTGCGGTTGAGAACGTAAAAGCGCCTTGAATATATCCCCGTGGCGGTTTTCGTCCTGACACCAACTCTCAAAATAGCGGAAGATAGGGTAAAACTGGTTTTCCGGGTGCTTTTCTAGATGTCTGAAAATAATAATGTAACGCCAGTAGCCGATTTTTTCTGATAGGTAAACGGTGTAAAGTACCCACTCAATTGGGAAAAACGTATAGGTGCGGGTTTTAGTAACAGTGCCTAAATCCAGGGAGAGTTTAAAATCAGCCATTGCTTTGTTGAGAAATCCGGCGTGGCGGGCTTCATCACGCGCCATCAGTTGAAATATTTCCGCTAGCACTGGACTGCGATTTTTCAGCTTGCGGGATAATTCTTTGAATAGCAAGAAGCCGGAAAACTCAGAAATGCAAGAGCGTTCCAAATACTCAATAAACGCCTGCCTTGCTTCACCTTCAATGTGTTCCCAAGATTGGTTAAACACCTCATCCCGAACAAAATGATGACGGTTGTAGTCTGTCCGCATTTCTGCCAACATTGACTTTAATTCTGTTTCCTGGGCAGATAAATCTAGGTTAGCTGCGGTTTCAAAATCTGTAGTATAAAACCGTGGGGTGAGTACAGTTTCTTTGCTGGGGGTTTTAATTTCGGGCTTAGGTAGGGTATTAACCATGAGTAATGCGGCGATGATACTAATAGCTATATAACTATTAAGCTATACCAAATGTGGTTCTTTGTCTAGACCTCTTTACAATCCTTCAGTAAAGGAGAAAATTCACCATGTCCGAATGGCACTAAAGTACAAACCCAAAGCATTTCAGGACTTGGGCTTAAATAATGTATTAAGTTTTGAAACTTCTCTAGACTAAATCACTTACATCGCTCTATGATTATATAGTTAATTTGAGTACCCCTAGTGAAAGTTTCAGAGGTTTTAACATGGGTCGTCATTCCGATAATTCTCTGCAAGAATCTAGAAATCACCCAACATTGCTGACATCACCTACCAACACGATACCCCAGGATTCACGGGTGCGATCGCAGCAATTCATGCTTATCAAAAACATTAAATTCAATTCCGTCTAACTTTAGCCTCAAAGTCTCTAATAAGAGGTTTACCCTTTCTTGAATAAAAATAGTCAGGGCGTGTTCAGGAAGTGCATCGGCTCTTGACCATTCAAGAATAATCGTAGGTATAAGATGAGAGCGTAGGACTGCCTCTAAACCAGGCTCGTCATATTCTTTGAGATAATCTAATGGATTTTTATCGCTAATTTTAAGATTAGTTATTTGGGATAGATAGGCAATATTCATCAAGCTGTCAGATTCTATTTGACTAGCAATACCACTCTGTTTAATAAAGTTAACTGGAAATATATGGTGCAAGTTAGGCTTATCTGTTAGCTGATAATAAACATCAGCCAAAACATCTCTATGAGGTTTTGCCCAATCTTGCGGCTTATGGTTTGCATAAAGTGATAGTATCGCTCTGGATAAGCGACCTCTATAACTGTAAAAAGATTTTCTGAGCGAATTCTTATCAATATCAAATTGATTGAATGAGTAAGTACTATTAGCCTTTTGTTGATTAACAAAGTCTATATGTTGCCAAAGGTGAGTAGTGTTTGTTAGTAAATCTGCATTATGAAAACTATAATACCAAAAATACTTATTTAGAAAATTATAATCTGGTTTATCATTCCGATAAAAATATGCCGTGATAGTCAGATATAAATATCGGTAAGGAATTAATCTTCCACCCTTAATATGCAAAATATTATCAAAAAAATCAAAAGTTTTAGCAACTGCTATTTTAAAATCAGACCATACAGCTTCAATATGCTCTGTTTTTAGCTCATTAAGATACTTGTCAGTAATATTTTGTATCCCGGCTTCGGGAAATTCAAGTTTTACTACTACAGCTAGCATCTGGAGCAATGTCCAATTATCAATACTGGCATATTGACTACCAGAAATAGTTGTTTTAAATTTATCAAATAATTCACGAAGATAGAACCCAGAGATATTATTTGTCTTATTGTCAGAACGAAAAGTCTTAGCAACCACAATATCAAAGATATCCAAGGGTTTGCCAGCTTGATTAATCCGCTCAAATATTTGACACACTTCCGCAACTTCAATACCTCTTAACTCAATAAAGGAAATTTTGTAATTAGCAAAAACCTCCCTAATTCTTCTCAATTGTTGCATATAAGGATGATCGTATTCTCCATTAACACTTACATAAATATTGTTTTCTATTTTTCCATAATCTTTAATTACATCTATTAACTTGATAATTAGTTTATCTTGATAACGTTGTTTTTTACCAATATTTGCTTTTAGCTGACCATCTCTATCATCGATTTCGTCCCAAAATAAGAACCTTTTTACATAGCTTGTATCATCAGTAGCATCAGTAAGTTCAATAGTCAAATCTATATATAGTGTTGGATTAAAATTTTCATTTTTAGCAATCTTACCACCATATATTGATGTTAGTAGAGAAGTTGTTCTTTGTTGTCCATCTAAAATGTATTGGTATTCATTAGAGTGAAAATCATCAGCAAACTTGATACCACCTATTTCCCTATGACTTTCTAGCTTGGTATTAGTTTTCCAAATTAGAATACTTCCTAAAGGGTAAAACTTATAAATACTATCCCAAAGTTTTTTAACATTCCCTTTCTCCCAGACAACATCTCGTTGAAAGGTCGGAATTTGATACTTATTTGATAGAAGATTTTCCAAATAGAGAGCAATACTCTGAGCATCTGGCTTAATGCGTTCAGTAGATGTAAACATTGAATTAACCTTACCTAACTTTGAGTAAATATCAAGATTGATGTGCGAATTTAACTAATATTCGTAAAATTCCATACCAAGCTAACTGATATTTAATTAAGTGGCAACTCAGATTTTAGAAAACTTCTGCAACCTTTGTTCTATCCCAACGTTGCCCTGTAAGCCTCCTGTGTGTACCAGTAGCAATGAATCGCCTCTACTAAAAAATCCCTGCTTTAGTAAATCCATCACTCCGTAAAACATTTTGGCGGTATATACGTAATCGAGGGGTATGCCATGTTCCTCCCTGAACTGGTGGCTGAACTGTAGCAACTCGTCGTTTACTTTTGCATAGCCGCCAAAGTGGTAATCACACGCTAATTCCCAGTCAGCCGGAGAGTTATATGGTGCGGGTAAACTAGAGGCGAGATAATTTGTCAGCAGATTTTCGATTTCTTGTGCAAGAAATGCCCCATTTTTCAGAACGGGAAAAGCGATCGCTCTTTGCTTTTGATCCAACGATAGCGCAATACCAGCCAGTGTGGTAGCTGTACCGCAGGCTACGCATATATGATCAAATGCGTAGGCGTAGCCAGCCGTAGGCATCGCATTACCAACTATCTCTGTGCAGCCGCGCACACCATTTAAATTACTACCACCTTCAGGAATGATAAACACCTCACCGAAGCGTTGTTGCAGATATTCCTGTAGCGCTGCTGTGTTGCGCTGTTGATACGTCTGGCGGTTCAAGTACACAAGCTGCATACCCTGTTGTACAGCAAAACTCAGCGTCGGGTTGAGTGGTAGCCTCTCCTCGCCACGAATTACACCAATGGTGCGAAAACCGAAAAGATTACCAGCCGCCGCAGTTGCATAGATGTGATTGGAATAAGCGCCGCCAAAAGTAAGCAGCGTCGTGAAATTTTTCTCCTTGGCCTCCAGAAGGTTGTATTTCAGCTTGAACCACTTGTTGCCGTTAACCCACGGGTGCATGAGATCGAGGCGTAGCACATACAGATCAACACCAGCGTGACGGGCGATTTCGCTGTTGATTTGCTGTAGAGGAGGAGGAAAAAATATTAACGACATCGGTAAACATTATAACTTAGAATTTATATTCTCTCACGTTGATTATTGAAAATAAAAGTAATGGTAAACATTGAGTAATTCAATGGTAAGTCAAGCAAAATAAAGAATAAATATTTCTGATGGTTAGCTTTATAAATTGGCATTTTACTAATTGAGTATTTCAGGTAAATATAAGAAACATAACACTTGCTCCAGAGCAAATAATATTTTTTTTGGAGAAAATAAATGATTGCACTCACACAACTTACTCAAGTTATTTCCAATCCAGGACGTTTGACGATTCAAACTGTTGAAATTGCTCCTCAAACGACTGCTATCCGTTGTCTCGACTGGGATAGAGAACGTTTTGATATCGAGTTTGGTTTACGGAATGGAACGACCTATAATTCTTTCTTAATCCAGGGGCAAAAAGTTGCCTTAATTGACACATCTCACCGCAAGTTTGAGCAACTATATCTTGAGATACTGGTGGGATTAATTGATCCAACTAAAATAGATTACTTGATTATTAGCCATACAGAACCCGACCACAGTGGCTTAGTGAAAAATATTTTACAATTAGCTCCCTCGATTACTGTTGTCGGTGCTAAGGTAGCTATTCAATTTCTGGAAAATATGGTTCACCAGCCTTTTAAATCAATGCAGGTGAAAAGTGGAGAGCGATTAGATTTAGGCAACGGACACGAATTAGAATTTATCTCTGCACCTAACTTACACTGGCCTGACACAATCTTGACTTATGACCACAAAACTTGCACTCTCTACACCTGTGATGTATTTGGGATGCACTACTGTGATGACCACACTTATGATGAAAATATTACCTCAATAGAGGAGGATTTTAAATATTACTATGATTGTCTCATGGGACCTAATGCCCGGTCTGTTTTGGCAGCTTTAAAACGGATTGAAAAGTTAGAAATAGTCACAGTTGCCACCGGACATGGCCCTTTATTGCAACACTATATCTCCGAATGGCTGGGACGGTATCAAAACTGGAGTTTAGAACAAGCAAAAACAGAGACATTAGTGGCTCTACTTTATGTTGAAGATTACGGCTATAGTGAGCATTTAGTCAGCACCATAGCACATGGATGTGCGAAAACAGGGGTGGCAGTAGAATTAGTAGCTCTTAATAGTGCCGAGCCTCAAGAAGTTCGAGAATTAGTTGCACAAGCTTCTGGTTTAATAATTGGAATGCCAGCCCAATCTTCGGTGGTGGCTCAAGCTGCTTTAAGTACGATATTAGCTGCTGTTCACAAGAAACAAACAATTGGTTTATTAGAGTCAGGAGGGGGAGAAGATGAACCTATTTACCCCTTACGCAATAAGTTTCAAGAACTGGGATTAATTGAAGCCTTTCCACCTATTTTAGTTAAAGAAACTCCTACCCAAGCAACGGAACAACTTTGTGATGAAGCGGGGACAGATATGGGTCAATGGTTGACCCGCGATCGCACCATTAAACAGATTAAATCTATCAATACCGAGCTAGAAAAAGCTTTAGGACGTATTAGCACAGGATTGTATATTATCACTGCCAAAAAAGGAGAAATTCAGAGTGCAATGCTGGCTTCGTGGGTAACACAAGCGAGTCTTGAGCCTTTAGGAGTGGCGATCGCAGTATCCAAAGATCGGGCAATTGAATCCTTGATGCACGTTGGCGATCGCTTTGTTTTAAATGTTTTAGAAGAAGGCAAATATCAAGGATTAATGAAACATTTTCTGAAGCGTTTTGCTCCTGGTGCAGACCGCTTTGCTGGAGTGAAAACATATCCAGCTAACAATGAATCGCCGGTTTTAGCTGAAGCTTTAGCTTATATGGAATGTGAAATTACTAGCCGCATGGATTGTGGAGATCATTGGGTAATTTATAGCACAGTCCAAACTGGAAGAGTTGCCAAGCTAAATGCACTTACCGCCACCCATCACCGCAAAATTGGCAATCATTACTAAATGGGGCATGGGGCATGGGGCATTGGGAAGAGACAAGGCAATACGGTTCGGTTAAGGCAAGAGACGCGATAAATCGCCGTCTCTACAAAGGACTGATTATTGTAAAGACGGCGATTTATCGCGTCTTTGCGATCTAGGACGTGTCATTAAAAACCTTATCCGAACCGTATTGAGAGACAAGGAAGAAACTTGTTCAAGAATTCCCCCTCATCTCCCCCACTCCCCTACTCCCCACTCCCCACTCCCCACTCACAAAAAGCTATGTATAAATCTGCTGAAAATACCGCAATTACCATGTACGAAATCAATCGAGCGCGCGTCGTGCGAACCTTGGAATTTATTCAAGATGTGATTGTGATTTGTTTGTGTATCGGTTTATTTAGCTTCATGGTGCTTCAGGTGAAAGATATGTTTCTCTCCTTACTTCCACCTCTAGATTTTCATGCTGTTACTGCCGATATTCTCTTTTTACTCATCTTAGTTGAGTTATTCCGACTACTGATTATTTACCTACAGGAACATCGAGTATCTATTGGGGTAGCTGTTGAAGTTTCTATCGTTTCCGCCTTGCGAGAAGTCATTGTTAAAGGTGTTCTAGAAACAAGTTGGAGTCAAGTTTTAGCAACTTGCGCCTTTTTATTAGTGCTAGGAATACTACAGTTCCTCCGAGTTTGGCTACCTCCAACCTTTGAAGGTATCGACCCGGAACAAGAAGTATCTAAACGCTATAGAAACCAAGCCAAGTCTGAATTAATACAAACCAATAGTCATTAAGAGTAGGGAGTGGGGAGTGGGGAGTAGGGGGAGATGAGGGAGATGAGGGGGATGAGGGAGAATTATTGAACAAATTTCTTCCCTATTCCCAATGCCCAATTCCCCATGCCCCATGCCCAATGCCCCATGCCCAATTCCCCATGCCCAATGCCCAATGCCCCATTATGAGGTTATTATGTCTGCAAATACTTTAACTACCAGCCATCCTAGAGATGTGCAGGTTGCTGAAATTGGTAAAAATACTCTGATTTTGCGATCGCGGACTTGGGAAAGACTAAAATTTGAGGTTGAGTATTCCCGCCAAAAAGGAACTACGGCGAATTCTTATCTGATTCAAGCTGATAAAAAGGCTTTAATTGACCCTCCTGGTGAATCTTTTACCGAAATTTACCTTCAGCAACTGGCGCAACATCTAGATTTTACTACCCTAGATTATATTGTTCTCGGTCATGTCAATCCCAACCGTAGAGCCACCTTGCAAGTATTGTTTTCTCAAGTTCCTCAAGTTACTCTAATTTGTTCTCGCCCCGCGGCCAATGCTCTAAAAACCGCTTTTCCTGAATGGGAATCACGTATTCAAGCGGTGCGATCGGGGGATACTCTAGATTTAGGACAAGGACATGATCTATCATTTATCACCGTACCAACTCCTCGGTGGGCGGATGGACTTTGTACCTACGATACCGCCACAAAAATTATCTACACAGACAAACTTTTTGGCGCTCATATTTGCGAAGATACCTTGTTTGATGAAGATTGGAAGGGATTAGATGCGGAACGTCGTTACTATTTTGAATGTCTCCATGCGCCCCAAGCCAAACAAGTTGAAGTAGCTTTAGATAAATTGTCGGTTTTGGGAGCCAGATGTTACGCCCCAGCACACGGCCCGGTTGTTCGTTACAGCCTTAGTCGTTTTACCTATGATTACCGTCAATGGTGTCAAGGTCAAAAATCTCAAGAATTGCGTGTTGCTTTGCTCTATGCTTCTGCTTATGGTAATACAGCAATTCTGGCGAATGCGATCGCTCAAGGTTTAATTCAAAATGGAATTAATGTCGAATCAATTAACTGTGAACTAGCAGACTCTGCGGAGATTAACCGCATTGTAGAAACCTGCGATGGTTTTATTATCGGTTCACCCACTTTAGGCGGACATGCACCGACTCAAATTCAAACTGCTTTAGGAATAGTCCTCTCGGCGACGGCTAAAACTAAGTTAGCAGGAGTGTTTGGTTCTTACGGTTGGAGTGGAGAGGCAATTGATTTACTAGAAAGCAAGCTTAAAGATGCTAATTATCAACTAGGATTTGAAACAATTCGGGTGCGTTTCAGTCCTACTCCTGAGATTCTCCAGCAGTGTCAAGAAGCAGGTGCTTCCTTTGCTCAAAACTTGAAGAAAACCAAAAAACTGCGTACTTCCCGGCAGGTTGTGACAGAAACCCATGTAGATCGTACCGAACAAGCGGTGGGGCGGATCATTGGTTCTCTGTGTGTTGTGACAACTCGTGATGAAGAAACTCACAAAGGCGTTTTAACTTCTTGGGTATCGCAGGCAACTTTTAACCCGCCAGGGATTATGATTGCGATCGCTAACGAGCAAAATGCAGATTTAATGCATCATCCTGGTGATAAATTTGTGCTGAATATCCTCAAAGAAGGAAGAAATGTGCGACGCTATTTTTCTCGTCATAGCACTTTAGGAGATAATCCCTTTGCAAATCTTGCCACAAAAACTGCTCTTAATGGTTGTTTGATTCTGAATGAGGCATTAGCCTATTTAGAATGTACCGTGCAAAATCAGCTTGAATGTGGCGATAGATGGTTAATTTATGCCGTCATCAATCACGGTGAAGTCTTGGAAAATGATGGTGTCACTGCTTTGGAGCATCGGAAATCTGGCAGCTATTATTAACAGTTACCAGTAAAGGATAGTGGGGGCTGGGGACGCTTGTTGAATCCAGTTCCCAACTAATATCAATTATAAAAAACTCCACCCACTCTTGGGATGGAGTTTCCCGCCGCTTTCAATGAATTACTTTCTTGTTAGCATTAGCATAACTGATGCAATTATTAATAGGACTTACGCACGAGTTACGGAATAACGAACCGCTCCAGGCGCAGAGTACACGGAGAAATCAGAGTTTCAGAGATATTTTGCGTAAGTCATAATTAATTTTAATTTTATATACATATTTAATAATTAGTTGTAGTTATTTTTATGAAATAATTAAGATATATAGCAATCTTACACCGACAGACTCAGATCCCCGACTTCTTCAAGAAGTCGGGGATCTTTTTGTTCGTAAATCTTTGAAAATCACATTGAAAGTTCTGAAACTCAAGTTCGGAATTTTGAGAGCGATCGCAAGTATTTGGTTAAGGCAAATACCCCTTAGACTATTGAGTTACCCATCTTGTTGGCAAGCTGATAAAAATGTTTAGCTCTTTGCTTGAATTGCCAAATCTTCTACTTGCCTAATTTCATTCCAGTCAATAACAGCAACCCACATAGTTTCCTCATGAGAATACTTCACTATTCCATCTACCTCCAAATCTTCGCTGTAAAAAGTGAGTAACTGACCGTCTTGCAACTCAATACCTTGACTAGCCAAGTCCTCAATAGTACCGATGCAATTCAGACGTAAGCGACCTTCGATATCAGCATTATGAAAATCTGCAAAGACTCTGAGTCTACTCATGTGTTTCTTGCGATTATGAATTTTGCCTTGCTGGGTTAGCAATTGTAGGCGTCAGGAGACTGTTAATTTGCTCTGGACTTAAGCCAATTAAGGTGGCATGATTTGGACTTCTGCCAGATGTTCGGATTACATCTCCACCTAAAGAGCGAATTTCACCCACTGTTGTGACTCCAACCAGCCCATGAGGAATGCATACTGCCAACTGTGCTACTGACAATCCTACTGCACATTCCACCGAAATTCCTGTGAAGCCACTGGGGTGGGTTCCTATTCCACGTTTAATATCTTCTGGAAGATTGCGACCCCCTCGAACCACTAAAGCTTCATCTGGAATTTTTTCCACAAGTGTAGATTTATTTGAATCCAATAACCGCTACACTTTACCAGAAATAGGACTTACGCATGAGTTACGGAATAACGAACCGCAGAGGCGCAGAGTACACAGAGAAATCAGAGTTTCAGAGATATTTTGCGTAAGTCCTAAGAAATAAACGAAAAATCTAGGTTCTTGGCTTTAGGTTCTAGTCTCATGTTTCATAGCCAATATCGTGATCTAAGATTGTTGGGTATCCTATAAAGTGCGATCGCCACTATACCGATGATTGAAGTTGAGCATCTAAGTAAAATATACGGTTCCACCCCAGCGATTACTGATGTCACTTTTAGCGTCGAACCGGGGGAGATTTTAGGGTTGTTGGGGCCCAATGGTGCTGGTAAAACCACAACTATGCGAATTCTGGCTGGTTATTTACCGGCAACAAATGGAAATGCCCGGATTGCTGGCTATGATGTCCATGAAAATTCCCTAGCTGTACGCCAACGAATTGGTTATTTACCCGAAACACCGCCGTTATATCCAGAAATGACGGTGGAGGGATTTTTACATTTTGTCGCCCGAATTAAGGGAGTATCAGCAGGCGATCGCACCAACAAGGTAACAGCTGCCATCGAACGCTGTAATTTAGAAGATAAGCGGCGGGTGATTATTCGCAAACTCTCTAAAGGATATCGCCAAAGGGTAGGAATTGCTCAAGCGATCGTCCACGATCCACCAGCGATTATTTTGGATGAACCCACTGTTGGACTCGATCCTCGACAAATAATTGAGGTGCGGAATTTAATTAAAAGCCTCGCTGGGACTCACACAATTATTCTTTCCACGCACATTCTGCCAGAAGTGAGCATGACTTGTAGCCGCGTCGCCATTATCAATCGCGGTAAAGTTGTGGCAACTAATACACCAGAAAACCTGATGACCCAGTTGACAGGCGGTTCAGGATATGAATTGGAAATAGAAGGAGAAGCTGCCCTAGCGAAACAGGTATTGCAAAAAGTCGCGGGTGTGAGTCTGGTAGAATCAATTCCGACAGCCGGAATGCATAGTCATCAACCCCAGGAAAACCGCGCTTACCTGCGGGTGATATCGCAACCGGGAAAAGAACCAGGGCGCGATATTGCCACAACATTAGTGCGTGCAGGATTCGGTTTACATGAACTGCGGCGTGTTAACGCCACCTTAGAAGATGTATTCTTGCAACTGACCACAGAAGAAAAGAATTTCGATACTGAGGTAGACTTAGCAGCAGACAACGAAGGAGAGGCAGCGTAAATGGGTATAGTGCTGAGTAATATTATTGCCATTTATCGCCGAGAGTTACAGAGTTATTTTGTATCACCTTTGGCTTATGCGATCGCAGGCATATTTTGGTTCATCGCGGGGTTATTTTTCGTGATGATTTTGCTAGGGCCAGATGGCATTTTGACCGGAGTTGCGGCAATAGATTTACAAGGGCAAGAACAGGGAGTGCCAGTACCGCCGATAGATGTCCCCTACGAATTTATCCGGGCATTTTTGGATCGCATGGGGTGGCTATTGTTGTTTATCCTGCCAATTCTCTCGATGGGACTCTATGCCGAAGAACGTAAGCGGGGCACTTTAGAACTGTTAGCCACGTCACCAATCACCAATTGGGCGGTAGCTGTAGGTAAGTTGTTAGGCGTGATCACATTTTTTACCACAATGGTTGTACCTATGCTAGTGTTGGAAGCGATCGCAATTAGCGGATCAAATCCACCAATGGCGCTTTCAATTCCCTTGCTGGGTCATTTGGGATTAATCTTGCTAGCAGCAGCAATTTTATCTGTAGGAATGTTTATTTCCTCATTAACAGACAGCACAATTCTGTCTGCCGTTCTCACCTTTGCAGTAATCTTATTATTGTTATTGATTGATTTAATCGGCAAAATTGTCCCTGGCCCCGTGGGCGAAGCATTAGGTTATCTGTCGTTGCTAAAACATTACAACACCTTAATTCAAGGCATTTTTGATACTAGTGCCTTAATTTTATTCGCCAGTTACATTTTATTGGGCATTTTTCTCACCGCTCAATCAATTGATGCACTACGCTTTCAAAGGCAATAGTTATTTGTCATTTGTCATTTGTCATTTGTCATTTGTCAAAAAATAGTGGCAAGTAAAAATATATGGACGAAAATTGAGTGACTAGAAATCAGCAAGACAACTGAATAAATGGCAACAAAGCGTTTCCAAGAATTACAGGTTTATCAATTATCAGAAAAATTAGCAGATGACATTTGGAAAATTGTTGAAGGATGGAATTTTTTGCAAAAGATACGATTGGTAAACAGATTGTACGTTCAGCCGATAGTATCGGTGCGAATATAGCGGAAGGTCTAGGAAGAGGTAGTTTTCAAGACAATAGACGTTTCATAAAAATAGCGAGAGGCTCTTTGAATGAAACTCAACATTGGTTAAGACGGGCTTACACTCGCAACCTTTTAACTACCGAGCAGATAAATACAATCAAAACAATCATTAACGAACTAGCACCAAAATTAAACTCCTACCTAAACTCAATTGGCAATGTACCAGATGACAAATAACAAATGACAAATGACAAATGACAAATGACAAATGACAAATGACTAATGACAAATGACAAATAATATGAAGATAATTGCAAAAAAGAAACTGTGGAAATATCTATTTTGGTTTGGCCCGTTCCTAATTACTGTTGGCTTAACAGTTGGATTAGTCTCTGAACAGTGGGGATTAATTCCATTAGCATTTCTGATTACGGGAATTGTCATCAGTGGGTTGTGGATAATATGGCAAAGCTACCAAACTAACTGGTGGAAGCTTCGTTCTACCCAAGCTGGAACTAATGCCCTAGTAGCAACTCTGGCAGTATTGGCAATTTTGGGATTGATTAACTTTTTAGGAACTCGCTATCACTTGCGGACAGACTTAACAGAAACTCAATTGTTTACCCTTGCGCCCCAGTCACGGGAATTAGTGAGTGTCTTACCACAGCCAGTTAAAGTGTGGGTGTTTGATATTAGCCAGAATCCCCAAGACCGAGAACTGCTAGAAAATTATCAGAGGCAAAGTTCAAAATTTAAATATGAGTACATCGACCCCCAAGCTAGACCAGGACTTGCAGAAAAGTTTGGCGTCAAAGGTTATGGGGAAGTTTACCTACAATCTGGGGATAAACGGCAACTAGTACAAACAGTAAATGAAAATGAGCGCCTGTCAGAAGTTAGATTAACTAGTCGCCTGCAACAACTAACAAATTCAACCACAGCCAAAGTTTACTTACTCCAAGGTCATGGCGAACGCCAACTTTCGGCTGGTAAAGGTGCAATATCACAAGCGATTCAGGGATTAGGTGACAAAAGTTTTACAACAGCACCCCTGAATCTAGCAGAAACTTCCAAAGTTCCTCAAGATGCGGCTGTCGTAATAGTAGCTGGCCCCAAGCGAGGGCTGTTTGAGGGTGAAGTCAAAGCCTTGCAAGAATATCTTAATCGGGGCGGTAACTTACTGCTGATGATTGATCCCAATACCGATCCCAAAGTTGACAGCTTGCTACAAGAGTGGGGTGTTCGTCTAGATAATCGTTTAGCAGTAGATGTCTCAAAAGATAGCGTGGGACTTGGCCCGGCTGCGCCCTTAGTGACAGAATACGGACAACATCCAATTACCAAAGATTTCGCTAACGGCATTTCTTTTTATCCGGTTGCACGACCACTGCAAATTACCTCTGTACCTGGTGTTGAGGCTACTCCACTGCTGCGAACCAAATCCTATCCCAGCAGCTGGGCAGAAAGCGACCTCCAAAGCGAAAAATTGGAGTTTAATGCAGACAAAGACCTCAAAGGCCCTCTAACCTTGGGCGTAGCCTTAACAAGAAAACTACCAACCAAATCTACTTCCACTCCCCAAGCTTCACCGACACCTTCACCCCTACCATCACCAACCACTCAAAGCAAAACTTCCCCCTCTCCCTCATCTCCCTCATCTCCCCCATCTCCCCCATCTCCCCCATCTCCCTCATCTCCCCCATCTCCCCCTACTTCCTCATCTCCCCCATCTCAAACAGCCACCGAATCCCGGTTAGTGGTTTTAGGAAATTCTAGCTTCGCCACCGATGGCTTGTTTCAACAGCAATTAAATGGAGATGTATTTCTCAACTCAGTTACTTGGCTGAGTCAACAGGAGAAGCAACCCCTTTCTATTCGCCCCAAAGAACCGAAAAACCGTAGAATAACCTTGACTACTACGCAAGCCAATCTTTTAATATTGTCGTCTTTGTTGGTTTTACCTTTAATTGGGTTGGCGGCGGCAGTTATTATCTGGTGGAAACGACGGTAAGAAGGGAGTTAGGAGTTAGGAGTTAGGAGTTAGAAGTTAGAAGTTAGGAGTTAGAAGTTAGAAGTGTGGAGTTTGGAGTTATAAATATTAACTCTTCACTAATGCCAAATGACAAATGACAAATGACTAATGACTAATGACTAATGCCAAATGACAAATGACAAATGACAAATGCCAAATGACAAATGACAAATGCCAAATGACAAATGACAAATGACAAATGATTAAAAAATGAAATTGCCGCGAACGACTTTAATTTTGATACTGCTAGCGCTAGGTTTAGGTGGTTTTGTTTACTTCTATGAAATTAGAGGTGCGACTGTGCGAGAAGAAATTAAGGAGCAAAAGCAGCAAATTTTCTCTTTTGCCGCAGATGATGTGCAGTCTTTAACAGTCAAGACAAAAAAACTCACTCTAAATCTTGAACGTAACCCTAAATCTAGTAATCCGGAGTGGTTAATCAAATCTCCGGTATCGGAACCAGCAAATGATGCTATTGTTTCTTATTTAATGGATTTGTTGGTCAAAGGTAAGAGCGATAGCACTTTATCAACTCCAGCAAAAGAGCTTGGAGAATTTGCCTTAGTTCAACCCCAAGCAACTATCAATATCACCCTGAAAAACCGACAAAGCCATCAGTTGATTTTGGGTAAATCTAACTTTAACGGTCGTTTCTTGTATGCTCAAGCTGACCCTGCTACTAAACCCGATGGGAATATAAATGTGTTGTTGATATCTACAGATTTTGCAAATGCTGTGAATCGGGAACTATCAGAGTGGAAGCAACCTGTAGATAATAGTCAGAAACTTCCTCCGCTCACCATTCCTAAACCGAGTCCGACAAACAGCAAATAATTAATTAAAAATATGGCGATATTATTATGACAAATCCGACAGCAACATTGCTGATTTCCTGCCCCGATCAACGCGGACTGGTGGCGAAATTTGCCAATTTCATCTATTCTAATGGTGGTAATATTATCCATGCAGATCAGCATACAGATTTTGCTGCTGGGTTATTCCTTACCCGCATTGAATGGCAATTAGATGGGTTCAATTTACCGCGAGAATTTATTGCCCCTGCATTTAATGCAATTGCTCAACCTGTAGGCGCTAAGTGGGAAATACGTTTTTCTGATACAGTACCACGCATTGCTATTTGGGTAAGTCGGCAAGACCATTGTCTATTTGACTTAATTTGGCGACAACGCGCTAAAGAATTTATTGCTGAAATTCCTTTAATTATTAGTAACCATTCTAATTTAAAGGTAATTGCAGAGCAATTTAATATCGACTTCCAGCATATCCCTATCACTAAAGACAATAAATCAGAACAAGAAGCCCAACAATTAGAATTACTACGCCAGTACAAAATAGATTTAGTTGTATTGGCAAAATATATGCAGATTATTAGTGCAGATTTTATTAGTCAATTTCCGCAAATTATCAATATTCATCATTCATTTTTACCAGCTTTTATCGGAGCAAATCCCTATCACCGAGCTTTTGAACGTGGGGTAAAAATTATTGGTGCAACGGCTCATTATGCCACTGCTAATTTAGATGCAGGGCCAATTATTGAACAGGATGTGGTGCGAGTCAGTCACCGTGATGAAGTTGATGATCTGGTTAGAAAGGGCAAAGATTTGGAGAGAGTTGTATTAGCAAGAGCAGTGCGATCGCACTTGCAAAATCGTGTATTAGTATATGGCAATAGAACAGTAGTATTTGAGTGATTTTATATCCTAACGAATGTAATTCGCAGCTATACAAACAAAGTCCGAGTCGGAGGACTTTATAAAAATAGTTATTTCCCGAATTGCCGTAGCTGTTTTAGCTGACTGCGGACAGCTTTTCCACTACCGTTAAGAGCCAGGGTATAAAATCATCCTCCTAAAGTTAGAATTCTGAATTCTTTTTGTAAACTACTTTTATGGCTGCTTTATGTTCCGACCTTAAGGGAAAAGGGCATTCTATGTAAAGACAAGGAACCTTGATATCAAGCAGCCACTAAACAGATGATTCCACAAAAATCCTTTATATTCCCTCATCGGCTAAGGCAAATCGGAGGCATCATTGTTTTAGCGATCGCCTATTATGGAATGGCTGAAATTTCACGGCGGCTTGCCTCCACACCCCAGAATGTGACTCCAGTTTGGCCGCCGGATGGAATTGCTACTGGGGCTGTTCTGCTGTTTGGTAACTGGATTGGCTACGGTGTTTTGCTGGGTTCATTTCTCGCCAACTTCTGGGCGTTCCAAGATCCCACAAGTTTCTTATCGCTGGTGATTTCAACGCTGCCAGTTCTGTTAATTGCGATCGGAACAACCCTGGGGACTCTGTTGGGTGCCTTCCTGCTGCGGAAAACTACCAACCATCACTATCCCTTAGAACGTGTCACCAACGTATTCAAATTTTTGATCTTAACCGGCATGGTGGGGCCAATCGTCAATGCAACTGTTGGAGTGGCTTCCTTGGCGTTGAGTGGTAAAGTTCCCTGGACAGCATATGGGACAGTCTGGTTAACCTGGTGGATTTCTAATGTTTCGGGAATTTTTATCGTCACTCCGATTCTGCTTAGTTGGGGGCAATTCATTCAAAAAAACCGACATCCAATCTGGCAATGGTTATCCCTGAGTTCAACTTCAGAGGATTCTGAAAATCCCCCTCATCTTCGACACTCAAGAGCAAACTCACACCCTTTAAGATTCTGGTTAATCGTAGAGCCAGTTATCCTGATGGGGTTGGTCATTCTGATCGCCAAAGTTGCTTTTGGTAAGGGATATCACTTAGAGTATATGTTAATTCCGACGTTGATCTGGTCTGCCTTTCGACTAGGGCAACCGGGTGCAACGCTGTTAACTTTTATTGTGGCTGCGATCGCAGTGATTGCAACCGTCAATGGCAAAGGTGGTTTTGTGACTGCGGATCTGAACGAATCTTTGATGCAACTGCAATCGTTCATTGGCGTGATTACACTGACCATTCTGGTGTTGACAGCAACGATCGCCGAACGAACACAAGCAGAAACCAAACTGCGTTTAGCTTTTGCCGAATTAGCTAAAACCAATGAAACTCTAGAAGTTCGAGTTCAGCAGAGAACTGAAGAATTGAATCAAAACAATACAACTCTGAACCAAGCCTTACAAACACTCAAACGCACTCAATTGCAGATGATTCAGAGTGAAAAAATGTCTGCATTAGGACAGATGGTGGCAGGGGTTGCCCATGAAATCAATAACCCGGTTAATTTCATTCATGGCAACTTGACTTATGTTTCTGAGTATATGCAAGACTTGTTGAGAGCATTGCAAGCTTACCAACAGCACTATCCTAATCCACCTGAAGCTCTACACGCAGAATTGGATAAACTTGAACTGGACTTTTTACAGTCAGATTTGACCAACATTCTTCAGTCGATGGAAATTGGTACTGAGCGTATATCTACTATTGTGTTATCGCTGCGGAACTTCTCGCGCTTGGATGAAGCAGAATTGAAAGCGGTAGACATTCACCAAGGGATTGATAGTACCTTGGTGATTTTGCAACATCGATTGCAAGGAACAGCCACTCGCCCACAGATCCAGGTTATTAAAGAGTATGGTCAGTTACCACTGATTGAATGTAATGCTGGCTCCCTTAATCAAGTGTTTATGAATCTTTTGAGCAATGCTGTTGATGCATTAGAAGAATCTAATCAGGGGCGTTCGTTCCCAGACATTTCAGCCAACCCCAATGCCATCTGGATTCAGACTCGTCAAATCGATACAAACCAAGTGATGATTATGATTTCTGACAATGGAATGGGCATTTCAGAAGAGATTCGCTCTAAACTATTCGATCCTTTTTTCACCACCAAGCCCGTTGGCAAAGGCACTGGTTTGGGTTTGTTTATCAGCTATCAAATTGTAACTGAGAATCATGGCGGTAATCTTTGGTGTGAGTCCACACTGGGGCAAGGCACAAAGTTTGTGATTGAGATTCCTGTAAAAGCTCAGAGAATTGCTTAAATATTATTGGGCATGGGGCATGGGGCATTGGGCATTGGGCATTGGGCATGGGGCATGGGGCATGGGGCAAGGAGAATTTCGAGAAGCGATGCTTACGGCGGGCTTCCCTTAAGCATTTGTTGCTTCTGTGAGGCCGTTTGTTATATCGGCGACCTCATTTGTTATATCGGCGACCTCATTTGTTATATCGGCGACTCCATTTGTTATATCGGCGACTCCATTTGCTATATCGGCGATACCTACGGTGAGCTTCGCCAACGCATTTGCTATTTCGGCGACCTTATTTGCTATATCGGCGATGCCTACGGCGGGCTTCGCCAACGCATAGTAGCCTTTTGGAAGCGATCGCCTCACTCAGATGTGGTAAGCAAATGCCCACCCTACTTTTTGCTAGGATAATATACGATCAATTTTCAAGGATCTGAGGGTTTAAGCTTCCCCGGTCTGAAGACGCGGGGATTTCTGAAGAGTCCATAAAAGAACTTTCTTAGGTTGACTTAAACAACCTCTACTGATTCCAGCCAAATTAAATTTAGCTATCATCGCTACTTTGCGAATAATATTCGCGGCTCCGTTACAGTCCGCGTTTATTTTGATTCCGCTTGCTGTTTTAAACAAACCTCTGCTGATTCTAATACCACTGCTTTTCCACCCGTCGGGTTTTGCACCGATTGTAGGTAGAACATCATTATCTGGGAACGATGTCTTAGAGGTATAGCTTTCTTCGGTTTCGATAAAATCTATTCCGTATTGTTTACACAGTTGTTCAATACGGTCTTTTAGTTTAGCTGTGGGAATCTGAACAAACTTTTGATTGTTCTTTTTACCCATGTCAGCGCCGTCTTTTTGCCCGTCATTCCATCCAAAAACGATAGTGCCGATTTTATTCTCTATGCAATGGTTAATTACAATTCTTGCAGCTTTGTTTACAGCATCTCGCATTTTACGATTACGTTTTTCTGTAATTACTGCAAGTCGACTTGACCAAAAAGAAAGCGGTTTTCCTTCTTTGATGTTGGCAACTGACTTGTTGTACCACTGATTAATGCTTTTGAGATGCAATCCGTCAACGATAAAAGATGTTCCAGTATTTGATACACAAGTCAACCAGTTATCTATTCCGTGGTCAATTCCTAATACATTAGACTTATCAAGCGAAACTTTTGTTGTGTCTTTTTTGTAGACAAACTCAGCATAAAAGCATCTGTTTCTTGGTAAAATTCTAACCTGGACGTTTACCTTATCGGCTGAATGTGGAGTAGAGCAAGCTGGAGCAGAGCGATTTGCCCAGCATTTTGATCAAATTTCCTGGGTTCTCTCAAACGGTAAACAGTCCCAATGTCGGACATCAATTTTTCAGGACATAGAGGAGAACTGGTGGTGTCGAGTTTGTCCGAGTGGTATTAGTGAGATTGGAACTGATACACCAGAAAGCGCTTATCTGATGACGGAACTGGGTATTTTGCTGTATCAACGTTTACAGTCTGCTCCACTTTTTTGATATGCCTTGGTGGGCGTGGAAGTAGATGAGTTTAGAACTTATAGCGAATTGATTGAAGAGTCTTCTACTTTGGCATTTCCGGGATTGGTTTTAGCTGAAACAGTTTGGCAAGCAGTTGGCTCATCTTCAGCGTTTAGACCATTCAGCCCTAGATATGTTTGGAAACTCTATGAAGGTGAAGTCTATAAACCGCTAATGACATCGCCAGACTTGAAAAGCAAGCTGAATGAATTGCTGGCTGTGGGGTAAATGCATTCATTGGATAGCAAGTCGCTGCACCGGAACATCCCAATATGGTCAGATGAGTCGCAGAGATTATTTGCATCCAGCAATCTGAATCTTATCAAGTACCCAAGATAGATGTAATAGTATCTAAAATGTGCTATTTACTCAATACTGCTAAACGTAGGATTGAAAATTAGGATTTTTCTACATAAAATTAAAAATCTAAAATTAAAAATTGGTAACACAGATGGTTAGGAGTGCTAGAGTTTCAAGAAACTCACCGGAACTTTTCAGCGGGTATTCATGCTGAAGAAACTACAGAAAAAGCAAATTTCGATCATTGCGGGTGCAGCACTGTTTGCCTTTTTAGCTGGGGCAATGGTATCAGCACCTGAGATTGGCAAGTCTCTGGGGAAATGGCTCAAACTGAGTCAAAATCAAGCAGAGCAAACATCAGAGGGTAACATTGCCCAATCAGCCGTCTTTCCTCTGGTATCAGAATCGCTGCCAGAACGGGCGGCAAAACTAGCAGCGATCGCAGCACAGTCCAGTTCGCCAGACCGAAATCGCGCTCGTTATCTTTTGGCGAGTGATTATATTGAAAGAACCCAAGGAAAAAAAGCGCTGGTTTTACTCGACGGATTAGAGAAAGACTATTCCATTCTCGCGCCCTACATTTTGCTGAAACAGGCGCAGGCAGAAGATATACTAGGCGAGGATGGCAAAGCTTCGGATCTCAGGCAAAGCGTGCTAAAACAGTATCCCAAAGAAGCGGCCAGCGTGAAAGCACTATATCTGATTGCTCAACCCAAGCAACAAGAAACCGCGATCGCTCAATTTCCTTCTAATCCTCTGACTTGGGAAATTATCCGTAAACGCTTGCAAGAAAATCCCAATCAGCCACAATTACAATTGATTTTGGCTAAATATGCCTATGACCAACCAGGGATAGTGGGCGTTTTGGATCAGTTAGTAAAAGAGCCTACCCTGAAAGCCGAAGACTGGGAACTTATTGGTACAAGCTATTGGGAAAATAATCAATTTCTCAAGGCGGCGAATGCTTATGCCAACGCACCGAAAACATCGCGCAATCTCTACCGCACCGCACGGGGGTTACAGGTAGGAGGCAAAGATAAAGAAAAAGCGGTCGCCACCTATAAACAATTAGTGCAGCAATTTCCAAATAGCGAAGAAACTGGGAATGCACTACTGCGTTTAGCAGAAATTGCAAAAACACCTAAAGACGGCTTACCCTATCTTGAGCAGGTAATTAGTAAATTTCCGAAACAAGCTGGTACTGCACTGGCACAAAAAGCCAAAATTCTCCAAGCCACGAATAATCAAAAGTCAGCTAGCCAAGCGTGGCAATTACTCATAGCCAAATACGGCAATTCTGACGAGGCGGCAGAGTATCGCTGGAAAATCGCCCAAGACAAAGCCAAAGCTAAAGATTACGTCGGTGCTTGGCAATGGGCAGAACCAATTATCACCAACAATCCCAACAGTATTTTGGCTCCGAGAGCAGGCTTTTGGGTAGGAAAATGGGCAGCTTTGCTAGGGAAACAGCAGCAATCTCAAACTGCTTATGAGTATGTGATTAGCCAGTTTCCTTACTCTTACTATGCATGGCGAGCCGCGACGATGCTGGGACTAAATGTTGGCAACTTTGACAATGTGCGCGTGATGAACCCCGAAGTAATCGCACAAGAGCGTCCATTACCACCTGCTGGTTCTGAGACTTTCAAAGAATTATATCTGCTGGGTCAAGACCGCGATGCTTGGTTACAATGGCAAACAGAATTTCAGAACAAAATTCAGCCAACGGTAGCAGAGCAATTTACTGAAGGATTGGTACGGCAGGCTAAGGGCGAAAATCTCATCGGAATTGACAAAATTTCTAAATTGGAAGATCGGGAAATACCAGCTGAACTTGCCCAATATCAAACTTTAAGCAAGCAAATCATCTACTGGCAAGCCCGTTATCCATTTCCCTATCTCCGGGAGATTGAAAAGTGGTCTACTGAGCGTAAACTCAATCCTCTGTTAGTCACTGCCTTAATCCGTCAGGAGTCACGGTTTGAGCCAAAAATCAAATCCGTTGCTAACGCCACTGGTTTAATGCAGCTGTTGCCGAGTACAGCTCAATGGATTGCCCCACAAATCAAGGTGGATATCAAAACCATAAACTTAGAAAATCCCAACGATAACATCATGCTGGGTACATGGTATTTGGATCATACTCATCAGCAATATAACAATAACTCGCTGCTCGCGATCGCCAGTTATAATGCTGGCCCTGGCAATGTTTCCAAATGGTTGCAAACTCAAGCTACACAAGATCCAGATGAGTTTGTTGAAGAAATTCCCTTTGATGAAACCAAAAATTATGTGCGGCAAGTATTTGGCAACTACTGGAATTATCTGAGGCTTTATAACCCTGAGATTTCTGGCATAGTGACAAAGTACTCGACTACACACCCACAACTACCGGCGCGATAATCTGAGAAAGTTATGAGTTGTGAGTGTTGAATTAAAGCAATTTTTTAATTCCAAGTTCACAACTCACGTTACAGCAGTTTTCATGTATTTGAACCACATCCGTCGTAGGGGCACAGCACTGCTGTGCCCCTACCCGCGTGGTCTATTTACCTGAAAATACAACTCAAAAGCACAGAGGTAATTTAGATCATTCAAAATTACTAAGACCCATCATGTGATAAGCAATAAAAGCAGTATCAAAGGGTTTGAGGTAATTAACATTCGTGGAATCACTAGGTAAAACGTCAGAGTTGACGGCTGTATTTATCGATGTGCCACTATTGTTATTTTTAGCTGTATGAAGGCTAATGATTTTAGACATAGAATTAATCCAAGGAACAATATGTGCAGAATTTATCAAGTTTGTAAGTTTCATAGAGTTATCCTCAACTAGAACAAAGTACAATTAGTCAATGATCTCTAGAAGAGAGTCCACTGTTTTATAAATCTCAATATCCTATACTCAGTTCATCTGAACGCTTTATTTGTTAATTACACAAACGGCTGAATCCAATTAAACGAAATATTATAAATTGGGAATTTGGCTAATTAAGTTTGCATACCAATATGCTAGAAAGTATTTCTGATAGAAGCAAATGTTTTTGTTTCTTAAATACATAAATAAAAGTGATTGTAATTAATGCTTTTGAGCTTACTTAGCACTCTCAGATGGTAGCGTTGGCGCAGTCCACCGCAGGTATCGCAGTTACAACACCCGTCAGCGTCACATATTCCATAAATTCACTACAAATAAGCTGATAGTGTCAAAATGTTATGTGTATAGTTTATTTACAAAGTCATTTATGCCGAAAGCAATTTGGAATGGAACAGTTTTAGCCGAGAGTGATAATACCGTAGTTGTGGAAGGCAACCATTATTTCCCTGTTGACACCATTAACAAGCAGTACTTCACAGAAAGTAACACCCACACCACTTGTCCTTGGAAAGGCGTCGCTAGCTACTACAGTATTGACGTTGATGGGCAAATCAATAAAGACGCTGCTTGGTACTATCCCAGCGCCAAGGAGAAGGCTAAGAATATTGAAGGTTATGTGGCCTTCTGGAAGGGTGTAAAAGTTGAGGCTTAATAAAGGTTCCTGGAAGTATTTTAGTTTCAGGGACATTAATATTATGTTCGCCTAATTGCCCATAAAATAATTAGTCCGCGCAGACAGATGTCTGAGCGGGCTTCGTATTTAAACAATTTAGCAAATTTATTCTAAGGCGTAATTATACCTTCGCCTTGCGAAATGCTGCTTGCTTTCTTTTCGCCAGCCAAGCCAGACTACCAGCAAGTATACTACCAGCGATCGCACTTGGTTCGGGTACTGGTTTTGATATAATAGCACCGGGTCTCAATATCAAAGGGCCAGAGTTGATAGTTATGTTGCCTCCTAGTCCTGAATTATTACTATCATCAGCGATCGCACTTGGTTCGGGTACTCTTCTCAGTAAAATGTCACTGGCTGTAACAGTTATGTTGCCTCCTGCTCCTGAACTATTGCTACCACCGTTAATTTGCCCAGAATTGCCGCTAGTGCTATTAGGAATCGTTACCTGACTACCACCTGTGACGACAAGGCTATCGGCTGTAACAGTTATGTTGCCTCCTGCTTTTAAATTAATAATGTTACCACCGTTAATATACAGGCTACCAGTAGAGATAGTTAAATTGCCGCTAGGACTAGTTAAATTGCCGCCAATGGTGATCCTACTGAGAGCCGTTACATTACTATCATCGATTCCTGTTAGTCCACCATTGATCTCCAAATCCTGGCTGTTGATAGTGCTATTGATAAGTGTTAGGTTACTATCTATATTCACATAGTGGCCGTTGATGGTGCTATTAGTAAACGTTAGGTTACTAGAATTGTAAGCCTTGATATTACCAGCGATCGCTAGCCCAGAGATATCACCAGCGATCGCTAGCCCAGAAAGTGTAACATCGGCGGCGTTAATGTCAAACACAGGAAATTGATTATTGCCACTGATGGTAAGTAAGTTAGCGCCTGGGCCATTAATAGTTAGGTTTTTAGCGATCGCAAGTGCCCCACTCGTCAGGTTAATTGTACTAGGATGACTTCCCAATAAGAACTCTACCACGTCATTGCTAGTTGCAATGTTGATAGTATCTCGCAATGAGCCAACCCCACTGTCATTGAGATTGTTAACCGCCAAGGTAGCAGCTTGTGCTGATTCCACTTGCATTATTACCCAGCCCAGAGCAACGGCTGTGGAAATAGCTTGAGCGACAGCCTTTTTTTTATTGTTTTTTGTCACTTAAAACTCCTCGTATTAATTTTTTAAAAAATAAAAAAAGCCACTTGTACAGTTTATAAATACATCATAATATTCAAATTTAATCCGCAAAGCGGGTTTTGATAATTCACAGATTCAAAACTTAATTGAAGAATTTTCAAAAGGCTGTGAAATCTTGCCTGTCTTCCTAAAAAGGCTTCAATAAGCAGCAAAATTGTGTGATCGCTGTAACATGGTGCGTAATAGCAAAGCCGTAATACACCCTACTGCTACAGGATAATTAAAGCTAACAAGCAAAAGGCATGACCTAAAAAAACAAGTAGCACCATTTGTGACGATAACTTCTGTATTGATAAGCTTTGGTTAAGCATTTGCAACAAAGGTATAAGCATTTGCTGGAAATAAACAAACAATTGTTACTAAGGTTCAAGCATTTGTAACAACGGCTTCTATTTTTGTAATGAATGGACAAGCTGTAGTTACTTAAAGTAGGTAAACCCACATAGCGAGGCAACAACCATGCAAAATATCACCAGAATTACCCGCAATCCAGAAGTGATGGGCGGCAAACCCTGTATTCGAGGAATGCGTGTCACTGTTGGTACTATCATTGGTTTAATGGCATCTGGACACAGCAATAGCGATATCCTCAAAGCATATCCCTACCTCGAAGAAGCTGATATTTATGAGGCGCTTGCCTATGCTGCATGGCGAGTTGAAGAAATTGAAGTGCCTCTAAGAAGTGCATGAAAATTTTAATTGATATGAACCTTTCCCCTGATTGGGTTGCAGTTTTTGAGAGGAACAGTATTTCATCTGTCCACTGGTCTACCATTGGCGACCCCCGTGAGAAGGATTCAATAATTATGGAGTGGGCGAGTACTAATGGTTATATCGTTTTTACTCACGATTTAGACTTCGGCTCCTTGTTAGCTGCAACAGGTGCTGATACCCCCAGTGTAATTCAAGTTCGCACTCAGGATATTTTGCCGAACACTATCGAAAATCTAGTTATTTCAACGCTGAATCAGTTTGAGTCTTAACTAGAGTCAGGCGCATTGGTCACTATTGACCAAGCTCAATCGAGGGTGCGTATTTTACCAATTATACGTGAATAGTCAGGAGCTTTGATTCTGGCGTTTATTGCTTGTTGATAACAACATAAGCATTTGCTACAAATAAACAAGCTGTCGTTACTAAGGTGCAAGCATTCATAACAAATACATAAGCGATCGCTATAACTGAGTACGCAATTGCTACAAATGAGTATGCGATCGCTACAAATGAGTAGCCATTTATAATTAATACTTAATTTGTTAGCTTAAATTTTAAGCATTAGTTATGAATGAGACAGCGATCGCTACAAATGAGTAGCCATTTATAATAAATGCTTAATTTGTTAGCTTAAATTTTAAGCATTAGTTATGGATGAGTACGCGATCGCAGCAAATGAGTATCCATTTATAATAAATGCTTAAGCTGTTGTTGCTAACAGACAAATATTTGTAAAGTCTGCGTCTGTCTTTGTAACGAGTGGACAAGCTGTTGTTATCACGGCAACTTAATTTGTAACGTTGGTGCTGCAAAATTGCTCAAATTTTTGTAAAGAGGATTTTCACTAAGCTTTGCATCACACGAGTAGCAACATTATGCTGATGCCAAGCTTGATAGAAATCGGGGTAAGGCATATTTTGGGCACATTCCCAAGCTAAATCGTAGTAATCATTATTCAATCGCCAATAACCACTTAAAGCTTTGGCTACCGCAAAGCGATGCTTATTATTTTGTAGAATTTTTTCTAAGCTATATGCTGCTCGCCAACGGTTGTCGTTATCCAGATTAGTTGATTGCAGCAGTTGCACCAAGGCGGCGATCGCAATTTCATTGCCTGTGCCGATTTTCCCTAAGCTCTCTGCTACCCGCCAACGGTTGTCGTTATCCAGATTAGTTGATTGCAGCAGTTGCACCAAGGCGGCGATCGCAATTTCATTGCCTGGGTTGATTTCCCCTAAGCTCTCTGCTACCCACCAACGGGTTTCGTTATCTAGATTAGTTGATTGCAGCAGTTGCACCAAGGCGGCGATCGCAATTTCATTGCCTGGGTTGATTTCCCCCAAGCTCTCTGCTACCCACCAACGGGTGTCGTTATCCAGATTAGTTGATTGCAGCATTTGCACCAAGGCGGCGATCGCAATTTCATTGCCTGGGTCGATTTTCCCTAAGCTCTCTGCTACCCACCTACGGATGAAGTCATCCAGATTAGTTGATTGCAGCATTTGCACCAAGGCGGCACAGGCAATTTCATTGCCTGGGTTGATTTCCCCTAAGCTCTCTGCTACCCACCTACGGGTGTCGTTATCCTGATTAGTTGATTGCAGCAGTTGCACCAAGGCGGCGATCGCAATTTCATTGCCTGTGCCGATTTTCCCTAAGCTCTCTGCTACCCACCTACGGATGAAGTCATCCAGATTACTTGATTGCAGTAGTTGCACCAAGGCGGCGATCGCAATTTCATTGCCTGTGCCGATTTTCCCTAAGCTCTCTGCTACCCACCTACGGGTGTGGTTATCCAGATTAGTTGATTGCAGCAGTTGCACCAAGGCGGTGATCGCAATTTCATTGCTTGGGTTGATTTCCCCTAAGCTCTCTGCTACCCACCAACGGGTGTGGTTATCCAGATTAGTTGATTGCAGCAGTTGCACCAAGGCGGCGATCGCAATTTCATTGCCTGTGCCGATTTTCCCTAAGCTCTTTGCTACCCACCTACGGGTGTCGTTATCCAGATTAGTTGATTGCAGCAGTTGCACCAAGGCGGCGACCGCAATTTCATTGCCTGGGTCGATTTTCCCTAAGCTCTCTGCTACCTGCCAACGGGTGTAGTCATCCAGATTAGTTGATTGCAGCAGTTGCACCAAGGCGGCGATCGCTTTTATACGGTCTGTCTGTTGCAGTGCTGACCTAGCTTCCTCTCTGATTGAACTTAAACCAATTGTCCATTTGACAATTTGCTTAACTATTTCATCGGCTCTAGAATAACCTTTAAACTCTGCAATTCCTGCGGCAGCTAAAAAATAGGCGCGATATTCATAAAAGCCTTTATCTATATCTTCTCTATCCCACTTACCACATCCATCTTTAAAGTTCACCAAAGCATCAATAAACTTTTGCTTTTGCTGTTTGAGGTTTTCTTCATCTCGTCCTAACCAAAGTAATATTGTTTGCTTCCATTGTGGTTCAAAGATGCGATAAGTTCCTTGACTGGGATTTTTAGGATTGTGCTTGAGAAAGAATTGCCAGTGATCAATTGCTTTAGCCGCAAAGTACTCTTGAAACGAGGCATGAAAGAAAGCGTAAAAAGGTTTTCTATTTGTATCTATCCCTACACAGTTCAGCCAGCCGCGATTTAGTGCCAGTTTCAGCAGCGAATTTTCATCATCAGCATCACCCAAGAACTGAGTAACAAAATCCTGCCGCAAGCGAAAACGGGTTGCTTCTTTGTCTATTGCTTCTTTAGCTAATTCCCCCAATTTGACATTGAGTTGCTGACGCTGGTTATAGTTTGTAGCAATTTCCTCTTTTTTCCACTTGTAGAAGTCATCAACAAATTGCTGATAGAGTCCCGCTTGAGTATCCGGTAATTTGCCATCTCCTGATTGCCAATTCAAGCACAGCAGCGTCAACCGCAGAGGATTTTTTACTAAATCCTGAATCCGTTTATTACCTGATTCTTTCAACGCAATGCATAACCGCTTCCCTGTTTCGGGAATTTCAATTTTATTGAACCATTTATTAATAAATCTCTCTACATTTTTTGGATAAGAAAAATCTAAGGTGCGATAGATATCAAAATTATTAAGTGCATTACTGCTGCCATCCCACAGATTAACCCGACAGGTCAGCACAATCCGCGCTTGAGAAATTAACCCTGCTTCACGGAATTGCTTGGCAATTTCTGTTAGAGGATTACCTGAAGATGCGGACATTTCATCTAACCCATCTAGCAGCAGCCACACATTATTTTGATTAAATAGAGCAACAAAATTATCCTTCAGTTGCTTAGTGGCTTCAGCTTTACCTGTTTTCTCCGCTACCTGAGTTAACCAAGTCTCAGACAGATAAGATTTTAGTTCCTTCTCTCGCAAATCTGCTAAAGATACCCAAATGACAATCGACTGGTGAATCTCACGAGATACCCAATCAGCAATCTGCTGTAATAGTGTTGTCTTTCCTGCTCCTGGTTCGCCAATAATTGCAATTCGCTTACCTTGACTTTTAGGCGTGTTCTTTTGTTTGAGAACTTCTTCAAGAAAAGCATCATGCTCAAATGTTTTGGTGATTTCTGTCTCCTTGTACAGTTCTGAACCCTGTTCTGGAGAAATATCACCTTGACGCTTAGATTGTTTTTTACGCTCAACTAATCCCAATGGTACGTAAACATCATCAACTTGCAAGGCTACCCCTTCAGTTGATGTCAGAGGATTTGTAGTCAGCTTTTGCCGTTCTGTCAGCATTTCACGGCAGACTTTACGCCAGTCATCAGGAGTTAACTTTGTCTCATCCTCCCCTTGAGACGGCTGTAGTCAAAAGGTGAAGTTATTAGTTTGGTTATTTATCTGTCCTTGATTTACAACCCCAATTTTTTCTGCTAGCTGCGTCAGATTTTGAATGGTTGGCTGTTGAGACTTGAGAGTATTTTCTATTTCTTGAATTTTTTGAGTGAGTTTTGGTTCTGCTTTTGCTGCTGCTTCCACTTCCACAACAGCTTGAGCAATTTCTGGGTCTTGGTCTGCTGCTGCTTTTAGTTCCAGCACTGCTTGACCATAATCTAATCGCTGCGGTTCATTTCCCTCAACAGCACTGGTGAGTAATGGCGATTTATTCTTCTGGCGGAGTAATCCGATTAACTTACCAGGAGCCGTCCATAAAGCACCACCAATGTTTTCGCCGATTTTCTCTTGTGCTTTAGTCCAAAGTGTAGTTGCGATCGCAGTAGCAACAGCCGTCAGTGTTACAGTTACCATAAATTCACTATAAATTGAGTTTATGTAGAAATTATTTCAATTGACACAAATAGTATGACGCAAAAGCTAGGCAATTATTACTGAATATAACTCAGTCGTTTTAACCCGCGCAGGCGGGTTTTGTTTGTATAGCCGCGATTTCTAATCGCCAAGGCACTTGCTAACGCACCCTACGAAAATATCTGAAACCTAATTATGAATTCAATTAGACGCGCCCTTTCCTGCTACAGGATGAATTATTTCCTCCAGCGTTTGCAGTAACTCTTGCTCGTTATAAGGTTTAGAAAAGTAAGCCCTAGCACCCAATTGCATAGCCAGTTGCCGATGCTTACTGCTGCTACGAGAAGTCAGCATCGCAACTGGGATATTTTTTGTATCCGCGTCTGAATTTACCTTACCTAAAAAGCCATAACCATCAAGGCGAGGCATTTCAATATCGCAAATTACTGCCTCAACTCTCAATCCACTATGGAGTTTTTCTAAAGCATCTTGACCATCTTTAGCTTGTTCTACTTGATATCCTCCTTTTTCAAGAGTCAACGCTAAAAAGCGGCGAACATTAATCGAGTCATCGACAATCAAAATTGTGCCTTTCTGCTTAACAGACGCTGCTGATATTTTGTCTTCATCAAATATGAGGAACGGTGTTTTTAACCTTGCTGATGGTAATTGAGTACCTTTGGGACTCCGCCGATTCGTAGCAACCCAATACAGCAACTCATTGACATTAACTAGTGGCACTACTCGACCATCACCGAGAATTGTGCAGTTGCTGAAGCCTTCAGGTAAAGGTATATTTCCCTCGACTTGGCGAATAGCAACTTCTTGTTCACCCCAGCAACGGTCTATTGGGATTGCTACTGGCTGATTATTACCTTTGACTACTAACACGCTGCTAGTATTAATTGCTGGCGATCTTTCCAATTCTGGGTTATCGTAGCGCAGGCAATTAAACTCTAAATAACGAGTCAGGCGAATCAGTGGCAGCATGGTTCCTTGCCAATTTAAAACTTCGCTACCTGCCATTTGGAAAATTTGATCGTTTTGAAGTAAAGATATTTCTGAAATGACATCTGTGGGAAATGCCAATACCATTTTGTTAATTTCTACTAGCAGAACTCGCGCAACAGAAAGTGTAAATGGTACTGATAGGGTGAAAGTAGTACCAACTCCTGGTTCTGTATCAACTTTCACATCACCTCGAATCAGTTTCAGGTTGTTACGAACTACATCCATACCGACACCGCGACCAGATAATGCTGTCACATGCTCGGAGGTGGTAAAACCTGGTTCAAAAATTAGTGATAATAGTTCTTCATCACTAGCATTAGCAAGTAGAGAAGCATCCAATCCCATAGCTAGGGCGCGGATGCGAATTTTCTCCAGAGAAATGCCCCAACCATCATCACGTATGGTAATTAGGGTACGATTACTGCGGTGGGTAGCTTTAATTTCAATTAATCCTTGTTCTGGTTTACCCAAAAGGCGGCGGGTGGCTGAATCTTCGATACCATGATCGAAGGCATTCCTTAACAGGTGCATTAAAGGTTCGTTTAATGCTTCTAAAATGCTGCGTTCAATTAAAGTGTTACCACCTTCAATTTTTAACTGAACATTTTTTCCATACTCTACATTTAAATCGCGCAAAGCTCTAGGAAAACGTTCGATTAAATCGGACAGAGGCCGCATCCGAATATGATTTAGTTTAGTCTGTAACTGTTTCGATGTTTTGTTTAGTTTACGAGCAATTTGGTCTGTATCATCTACACTGAGTTGCACATCAGTTGTGACTTCCTGTACCTGAACAATGGTTTCCATAACTTCCTGCGATCGCAGGTTTAATTCGTTATAGCGTTCCATTTCTAAGGCATCAATTTTGCTCTCTGTATCTTGGCTTTGGTGGCCATTTTCAGCTTGCGATCGCACGCGCACACCAGGTTGAGGAGAAATTCTCTTGTAGGCTGTACGTAGTTCCTGGTTTTCTCGGTCGAGAACTTGGACTCGCTGGTTGAGGTTCCGAACGAGTTTGCGTAATTTTTCTAGTTGCGAGTTTAAACCATTCCTCTGAACAATAAGTTCACCAAATAAATCATTAATTTGCTCTAGTTGTTTGCTAGGAACTCGGACGCTATTTTCATGAATATCCCGTTCTTTACCAACGCCAACTGCCTCGACTTTACTTTCGCCAAGTCTGACATCTTTAGGATTATTTTCTCTAGCAAATATTGGATTTTGCTCGGTGACATTGACAGTATTTACATCATTTGTAACTTCAGCATCCACAAATGTAAAATTAGCTGCGATCGCTTCATCTTTAGTCCAAGTTTCTGGAGTTATTTTTGGTTGCCAAATAGATGTTGACGCTACTTCTGTATCAGCTGTATCTGTGGCGCTAAATTGTGGTATTACTTCTGCTTGCAATCGTGGCTGGGATTGCGTATAACTACTGAAGTCAATTTCTGTAGGCAAGTTATCTAGTTGATTTGTCAGTATCAAAGCTTGCGATCGCCGCCATGCTTGCAATGCTAACTGGGCAATTTCGGGAATGCGATTGTTGCTAACAGTTTCCAATTGCTGCGTTACTGACTCACAAAGCTTGGTAAAAGCTGCCAATTGGAGCATTTCCCCCAAACCGCCCAATTCAGCTGCCATCATCACAATTTCTTCATGCAATCCGGGCTGTTCGCTATCTGCCAATATAGATTCTAGACGCTGCAAACACTCTTCTACCTCTGTTTCAAATAGCAAGGGGATAACGTTTTGTCCATCTTCTGGGGATAGCATGGTTGATGCATCTTCCGGGTTGGGGTCGCCCAAGCGATCGTGCAACTCCTCAAAAATGGGGTAACAAAAGGTTTCTAACCACTGATCTTCAACAACATTTCCTTCTGCAAGCAATTCGACAATCTGACGCAGCCAGTCAACTCCAGATAGCAATAAACTTTGCAACTGAGTATCAATTTCTAGAGAATTTTTTTTAGTTTTTAAAACTTTAAAGGAATCTTCCAGACGGTGAGCTAAATCACTTAACGATCTAAATCCCATCATCCCCGCGCCACCTTTGATAGAATGAGTCGCCCGGAGTGCAGCATTAATTTTATCTAAATCGATGCGGTTAGTAGTATCGATTTCCAGCAATACCCCTTCTAGAGTATTCAAGTAATCAGTTGCTTCTTCCAGAAACTGCATCTGGATTTCTAATTCTTTGTCTTCTAACATAGTTTTTTCCTTAGTCATTGGTTATGGGTCATTAGTCATTAGTAAAAGGACAAAAGACAAATGACAACGGACAAATAACAAAACGTGAGTTCGACAAGTTTTATTTGACCTCTCCCCCAGCCCCTCTCCGACGCGGAGAGGGGAGCAAAAAGCTGAATTTTTCGTTGCTCCTCCCTTTCCGTTTCGGAGAGGGAGAGGTTCATCAACTCACGTTAACAAAAGTCATTCATCATTAGTCATTAACAAAGGACAAAAGACAAATGACAAATGGCAAACTTAACTAACTTTGAAAGTCTCAACAGTCTCTTGCAACTGCTGGGAAATCTCCACAGTTTGTTGCAGAGATTCAGAAACTTGGCGAGAAGAATCGCTGGTACGTTTTGATACAGCTGCAATATCTTTCATCAATTGGCTAACACTTTGCGATGTTTCTACCTGAGATGCAGTTGCAGTGGAAATAGACTGTACTAAGGAGTCAATTTGACGGGATACATCCAAAATTTCACTCAGACTTTGTTTAGCTTCCTCCACAATCTGAGTACCTTCTACTACTTGGGTGGTTCCTATTTCCATCGCCTGCACCACTTCACTGGTTTCTCGTTGGATATTTTCAACAATTTGTTCAATTTCTTCGGTTGCTGCGGCACTGCGTACTGCTAATTCGCCGACTTCTTCAGCAACTACGGCAAAACCTTGACCTTCTTCACCTGCACGCGCTGCTTCAATGCCAGCGTTAATAGCTAATAAGTTGGTTTGAATGGCGATTTGGTTAATCAAGGATACCACGCGGGAAATTTGTTGAGAAGACTCTCCCAAACGTTTGACTTTTTTAGCAGTTTCACCAACGGTTTCTCGCAAAGACAGGATATTTTGGACTGTCAAATCCATCGCGTGTCCACTCTTGGTAGCGGTGTGAGTCGCATGGTTGGCAATCAAGGCAGCTTTTTCGGCACTTTGGGCTACAGCCTGCATGGATTGGGTCATTTGGTCAACAGCATCAAGGGTGCGGTTGATTTCGGCAGCTTGTGTGAGTGCTGACTCTGCTAAGTCGCGGATGGCTCCTTCGTTAGAGCCAATGGCAGTATTCACCTGGGTAGCAGCTTGTTTAACTTGGGTAACAATATCCCGGAGGCTTTCCACAATGGAGTTGAAAAAGTCGGCAACAGTGCCTATTTCCCCAGGAGTCACGTCTGCACGCACTGTCAAGTCGCCTCTAGCGGCACCTTCTACATCACTGAGCAGTTCTAAAAGTTGCTGTTGCAGAGTTTCTTTTTGTTGCCGTTCTTCGTCTGAACCGATTACGCCAACATTTCTAGATTTTTCAATCTCTTCTAATAACTTGGCTTGTTCTAAGGCATAACCGATTTGAGTTGCTATCTGTTGAAACAAGTCAATTTCCGGCTGTTGCCAAATACGAGGACTTTCGCACTGATGAGCAATTAATAAGCCTAAAAGTTGTTCTTGGGCAAAAATCGGTACGATTAAATTAGCTTTAACAGCAAATTTTTCCAGCAATTTGATGTAACCGTCGGCATTTTTCAGACTTTCGTCTTGAGAAATATTGGCGATGCCTTCTCTACGAGAGGCTTCGCCAACGGCAAGGACTTTGCCGATCGCTTGCACCTGTCCATCGTGATAAGTTTCTATATAACGTTCCCGAAAATAGCGATCGTCAATTTGCACACCGAGCATTTTCGGCCAATTATCAGTTACCGATTCCGCAACGACAACGCCATCCCAAGTATTTGGATTCAGACTATAAATGATTACCCGGTCTGTTTTTAGCGATCGCTGAACTTCCCTCACTGCTGCGTGATAAATATCTTCAGTTTTGAGTATTTTCCGAATTCGTAAGGTAATATCTGCCAGTATTTTTGCCCCTTCAAAGTCCAGTTCTTGTTCCTTAACTAAGACCTGCAATTGTTCGGCCATCTGGTTGATATTTGCACTCAATAACCCTAATTCGTCTTCTGTTTCGATTTCCAGACGGGTATTAAATTTACCTTGACCTAGCTTCGCTAATGCCGCATTTGCATTCAGAATTGGCTGTGTAGTCAGTTTAGCTAACCGAGATGCGATCGCGCCGACAATAAATGCTGTCAGTGCTGTGCCGATGGCTATAGTCCACAATAATTGTCTTTGCGGCTCAAATACAATTGCTGTGTCTGTAGATAAAAGTACCTGCCAGTTTAAATCAGGCAAGCCATCTAACTTACTAGCTGGTACGTAACTAACTAATTTTTGTTTTTTGTCAGTTTTGGCTACTTCTATAAAACTATCTACCTTCTTGGCTGCCAGCAGTTTAGGTAAACTAGAATACTCTCCCTTTGCTTCTTTCTCCAATAATTGCTTTTGGGGACTCAAAAAAACTGTTCCCGAAGCATCGAGCAAATAATATTGTTGTCCATTGGCTACGTAGTTTTTGATTACTTCCTCTAAAGATTTTACGGGCATACGTGCTTGTACCACGCCAATAGTTTGCCCTGTCCTGGACTCTTTCACGGGTGCAGCGATATATATACTCACTACACCAGTCTTTTTTGCTGCTTCCGGTTTGCTGATTATCGGAGCATCTTTTTGCAAAACATCTTGAAAATAGTTACGGTCTTTTTGATTGTCCAGAGGTTCGCCTGTAGATTGCACAATCAAGTTACCTTGGCGATTAAAAACAGCAACGCTGTCATAAGCTTTGTAAGCTTCAACAACGCGATTTAGGACTGCTTGCTTTTCTTGAGTAGTGGTACTGATACTAGCTTGGGGACTTGTCAGAAATGGCAAATTTGATATTACCCGAATATCCCCGTAGCGTTCCAACATGAAGCGGTTAACTTTATCACTTAAGCCAGTAGCTTCGGCTTGTTGAGATTGAGTAATTTGCTTAGTAATTGATTTGTTGGCAAAACTAAAAGCGATCGCGCCTATGCCCAATACTGGTATTGTACCGATTGCGATCGCTAAAATAGTCGCTTTCTTAACCAATCCCAGCCTTGTAAAATAAGCAATAGCCTGATTCCAAGAAGAATTATTAGCAGTTTCAGTAGTCGCCTTACTTGGTGGCTTTACTACAGTCCCAATACCTTTTTGAGATGAAATCAATGATGCTCGATTCTGAGCGCCATTACCTTGATTCGTGTTGGTTTTATTAAACATAAAAGTAGTTCTCCGAAGTATATGAATAAGAACACTAAAAATCTTGTTTTTTAGTAGTACACCCTAATCACTACGGAGAATAGAAGACTGCACAATTGCCTCTGCATCTAATACCAGTAATATTTCTTCCTGTTGCACAACGCACCCACATAAATAAGGAACTAAACTGGATGCTACTTGTCCGATAGGAGAATGAATAGCATCAGCTAAAAACTTGGTTGTACCTTTTATTTCTTGCACAACTAAACCTAACACCAATGATTCCACTCGGATAACGATCGTATTGTATTGTCGTAGTCGAGAATCTAGAGATTCTAAATTAAGCATTCTTGGCAAATCAACTACCCAAATTATCCGACTCCGCCAATTCATTAAGCCTAATATGCAGGGTGGCATATTAGGCATCGAGGTGATAGATTCGACAGGCACAATAATTGCTTCTTGGGTATGCGTCATTGATAAAACAGCAGTAGTTTGTTGATTTAGCTGAAACTTCAGATAACCATCTGCTAAGTTATTTTGGATTGGTTTTGGAGAAAGAGTAATGTTTGTACTAGTCATTGATTCAAATTACCACTGATTTAATAGTACGTAGGAGATGTTCGCGGGTGTAAGGTTTAGTTATATAAGCATCTGCACCTTGTCTCATCGCCCATAAACGGTCAATTTCTTGATTTTTGGAACTACAAATCACAATCGGCACTTTTGCAGTAATCGGATTTCTTCTCAGAGAGCGACACAATTCAAATCCGCTCATTTCTGGCATCACTACATCAGTAACGATCGCATCTGGTTTTTCTAACACAGCTTTTTCTAAAGCTTCTTTTCCACCAGAAGCTTTAATGACGTTGTAACCACTCTCTTTAAGATAATGGCTCATTAATTCCAATTCACTGGGAGAATCTTCTACAATCATAATTGTGCCAAGCAAAGTCAGGCTCACTATTAAATCTCCTAAAAAAATAAATTAAAAATATTTTGTTATTTTTATTGCCTTGTTTAAATTAACCAAGATGCTTAAAAACCATTTTTAGCAATTCTGATTGTGTAAAAGGCTTGGTCAAATATCCTGATGACCTGACTATCTTAGCCCTTGCCCTGTCAATAAATCCTGTTCTACCTGTCACCATAATAATAGGTGTATTTTTAAAAGCTGAATGTTTTCGCAATAAAGAACATAACTCGTAGCCATCTAAACTTGGCATTTCAACATCTAGCAAAATCAGATCCGGCTTACTCCGAAGAATTTGCATTAAAGCTTTTACCGGATCGTTGATCATCACAACTGAAAATGCGTTTTCATCCAAAAAGTGTTTAATGGAATTCAAAACTGTTTGGCTATCATCGATGCAGGCAATTGTATATAGTTTTTTGCCTACAGGTGGTTGAGTAATTTTATTATTATCAGGAATATCAAAATTGATTGTTCTCAGCAATTTTTGCCCAACTTTTATTTGCAGTTGTGGCTGAACTTGAGACGGTTGTGTTGTAGACAGAACTTGGGAACCCCCACCAGCCGGAATTGATGACTGGATATTTTTCCGATTTCGTAACTGCTTTTGACAATGTTCAACAAGTAATCGCAAATCTAGGCGACAGAACTTTGGTAGTTCATCCAAAGAGCTTTCTGGACTGAATTCATAGCTACCTTCTTTTAAACACAGAAATGATTCCAGCACTTCTTTTGCCAATTCCTCTATCAGGTTTGCTGCTTGCACAGAGGTGATATAGTCCTGATTTACTAACCAACAAATAGCTTGGTAATCTGCATTTGGTATTGATTGATGTTCATTCTTCGTCTCAAACATCAGCCGCATCTGCATACGAGTATCACCGTTGAGAGCAGGAATTTGCCGATTCAAGCGTCGCAAGTGACTGTCAAGGCGCTCAAATAGTTTATCTGAATAGGAGGCATAAGTAAGTTTACCGTCCTCTAGATAGATTGACCAAGAAACTATCGCGGTAAATACCCTTAAGCAACCTGTAGCACGCCGACTAGTTAATTGTGCCAACAGAGATAGCGGATGTAGTTTCTGAAACAACCTGTAGCTACCTATAGGAGTTGTGCTCATTTTGCTTTTACTTCAGCTAAATTCAATACGTGTAAGCTAAATTCGTGCAGAGTTATTCCACAATTGAAATCAAGTAAAAGGCATCAAGGGTTTGTATTTTAAGGTACATCAGTTTTCATCTAGCTTTGTGGTGAAACTCAACGACAGTACGCGTTATTTTTAGATGAGCAAATCTTAGTAAATTCGTAAATTGTGATTAATTTTTATTTACTGTTTCTAAGATTTCTAAACACCTTTCGAGAATAAGACATAAAAATGCCAAGAGTAGATGAAGCCACTTTCCATTGAGTAACCCCGATCTGACCACAGGAATAATACTGATTTTGTAGAGATTAATATATTTTAACTTCAGTATTTACACTTAAGAAAAATCTAGTCTTTTAGCAAGTAAGGACTATCTGAAGCCACTCTGCATCGATTAACTTCAACTTGACCACAGCAATAATACTGATTTATTGACAAAAATAAAACAGCAATTCAGAATGGCTAGTAAGAATACCAGAAAAAGACGTGAAATTAACCAAGTTCCAGGTGAATTTTTCTGGTTATCGAAAATGTGCGTAGGCGTAGCCCGTCGTAGACATCGCACAGCAAGATTATTCCTACTGTAGATGTAGTGCGATCGCGATGCCTACAGCTGTAAACTACGCCATATCTTTAGATTAGGCATTAAAACTATTAAATGATTATGTTTCAAGTGACAGGAGGATGCGTTGGCGTAGACCGCCGCAGGCATCGCCTGTTTTTTCCTGATTACTCTTACTGCATTGTTTGTCTGCCAAGATACACTTCAAAGCATATTGTGTTAAAATACCATAAAAAATAACTCCACAAACACACTTTCTGCAAACACCCATGCCAGCCAAAGATGTTTATCATAATGTTGTGATAACAGCCCTATAAAAAGATGGTTGGCTAATTACTGATGATCCATTTCAATTAAAATGTGGCACAAAAGATTTATATATAAACTTGGGTGCAGAAGAACTTATAGCGGCAGAAAAAAGTCAGCAAAAAATAGAAGTTGAAATCAAGAGTTTTCTCAACCCATCTCCAGTTACAGATTTAGAAAATGCATTAGGAAAGTGCGGATAAAAGGACTTGAACCTTCACTCCTTTCGGAACTAGAACCTAAATCTAGCGCGTCTGCCAATTTCGCCATATCCGCATCAGTTTACTATCGTACCATAAGAAATTATTTATGGGAAGAGGAGTGGGGAGATGAGGGAGACAAGAGGATGAAGAAAGTGTTTTCACAATGCCCCATGCCTCATGCCCAATGCCCAATGCCCCATGCCCAATGCCCAATGCCCAATTACATAACCGCAACACGAGGCAGACGATGCTTGAAGCCGCAGAGAATTTCCCAGGAAATAGTGTTTAGTTGTTCTGCCCAATCGTCTGCTGAAATTTCTTCTTTTCCCTGTTCCCCTAGTAAGGTGACTACTTCTCCTTCTTGGATATTGGGTATAGCACTCACATCCAGCATCAACTGATCCATTGTAATTGTGCCGATTTGCGACACCCGCCGACCGCGAATTAACGCCTGCATTTTGTTGGAAAGACTGCGAGGAACACCGTCAGCATAGCCAATTCCCACCACGGCGAGGCGAAGTTCACGCGGGGCAATAAATTGATGGCCGTAACTAACAGCTGTTCCTGGGGCAATTGTTTTAACTTGGGTGACTCGTGCTTTAAGTTGCAAAACGGGCTTGAGGTCGATCGCATTTTGTAAATGGGTTGCTGGATAGAGTCCGTAAACAGCTAAACCGACTCGCACAATGTCGTAGTGCAATGCCGGATCTGTGAGTGTAGCTGCTGAGTTTGCCAAGTGCAAGCAGGGTGGTTGGATTCCCATTGCTTTGATTTGAGCGATCGCATCCTCAAATCGTTTATGCTGTTCTTCCATTGCCGTGGTATCAGGATCATCTGCTGTTGCCAAATGGGAATAAATACTGGCTATCTCAAGATGTGGTAATCGTTGCACTAATTGCACAAATTCCCCAGCTTGCTGCCAATTAGTTCCCAACCTGGACATTCCCGTGTCTAATTTGATGTGTACGGGTATGGCAGAACCATAATTCATCGATTCTAGGGTATTGGAAAATACCAAAGCTTGTTTAGGGCTACAGAGTGTGGGCTGAAGTTTCCAGTGTGCGATCGCATGAATCTGCTCTGCTGTATGAGTTGCCCCTAAAATCAAAATGGGCGCTTGAATCCCACCTTCTCGCAATTGAATCGCTTCTGGAACTGTAGCGACTCCCAGCCAACTAGCTCCCGACTGGATTACAGTTTGGGCGACTGTTACCGCTCCATGTCCATAAGCATCAGCTTTGACTACTGCCATCAACTGGGTACGCGGCGATAAAAACTGCACCAGTTGCTGTACATTGTACGACAACGCCCCTAAATCAATTTCTACCCAGGCTCGTTGCGAAAACCACGCGTAGGTATCACACTCCTGACTATCAGCAAAACTTGGGGTTTGTTTATGACTCAACATTTGTACTGACTCCTATCCCACCACGGCTAAACTTCCAAATTATCTATCTATACACGCTCCTAAAAGCGAGATCAGATTAAATAGGAAGTTTAACCTTCATATTGGAATTGATACAAGATGTTGCGTTATTAAAGTAAAAGTGAGGAGTTATGAGTTAGGAATTTAGGACTTACGCAAAAACTCTCCCAAACGAATGGCACTAAGATAAGGGGAAACCCTTAATATGATTGGCTTTTCGGTGTAATGGTTTTATCTTTAACTCCTCACTCCTAACTCTCAATACGGTTCGGTTAAGGCAAGAGACGCGATAAATCGGCGTCAAGACAAAGGACTGATTATTGTAAAGACGGCGATTTATCGCGTCTTTGCAATCTAGGACGTGTCATTAAAAAACCTTATCCGAACCGTATTGTCCTAACTCTCAACTCATAACTTAATTTCCGAATTCTCCTGAAAGTATAATTTATTCTCATCTCCCTAGCAGGGTATATTCGTGTTAACATATGTAAAACTCATACCCTGAGTGCAGATAAATGGGGAAGGTTTTAGTCTTAAACGCCTCTTACGAACCTCTGAATATAACGAGCTGGCGTCGCGCTGTCGTTCTGTTAATCAAAGGCAAAGCAGAACGGGTAGAACACAACGGTAAATTCCTTTATTCGGATTTTCCGTTGCCGACCGTGATCCGGTTGCGTCATTATGTCCGCGTTCCTTATAAAGAAATTCCTCTGACTCGCCGAAATATATTGCACCGTGACGGTCATGCCTGTCAATACTGTGGTTACACAGGGGATGAGTTGACCCTAGACCATGTAATACCGCGATCGCGCGGCGGTGGCGATACCTGGGAGAATATTGTTACCGCTTGTGTGCGTTGCAATGTCAAAAAAGGCAGTCGCACTCCCCACGAAGCTCATATGCCTTTGCGTCATCCGCCCCGCCAACCTTATAGCAGCCTCTATTTTGAAGTTAGTAAACATCTTAAGAGTGGACTGCATACAGAGTGGCAAAAGTATGTTATAGGTCTTTGACATGACTTAAGCTAATTCTAAAATCATCAAGAAATAGTCACAGGTTGGCGTTTGTGCTTAGTTTTAGAGTCTCGCTAAAGCTGTGTTGGACACATTTGCTCTAACAAATTGTCTGTTGGAGCAGGGTTGTCCACTCTTTGTGAACCACATTTTTCGGCACAAACCAACACAGTAGTCTGCATAAATACACGCAAGAAAAACAGTAGCCAATGCTACTCAGAATTCTCAGAGTTTTCAAAGGGGATGCGAAACACGCATTCTTCATCAAAAATAATTGTTAATTGCTCAAGAATCCACAATAATGAGAGTATTAAGCATAAGAATATTTCAAATATCAAGGACTAAGCCGAAAGTATAAGATAGAATGTATACCCTAAGTCTGATAGAAACCCCGGTAATTCAATTTACCTAAGACAAAAAAGCTCTTAAAACAGATTTATACTACCAGATACAGCCCAATATATTAAATTTCTTTGTTCCCAGCAGTTATACGCCCTGTAGTGGAATTTAGTTGATTGTTGAGCGCTGTTACTGACAAAAAATATACTCAGGTGTATAGTGCAAAGTCTTGATATTTTTGCGAAGATCATAATAATGTGGCTAAATTCAGTGAATTGCTGAAAGTAGTATTTCTGAATTAAAGGAGCCTCACACTTTAAAAAAGTTCCCTATGTACTTGAATTCTCCCGTTACTCACTTTGAGAGTTTGTCATTGACCACAGAGCCAAACCCAGAGGAACCTGAAATCGAGAAAGCGCCAGTGGAAGTTGCATTTAAGAGTCCGTCATTACCGCCATCGGTAGGTGACGGAGCTATATATCTCAGTCACCGTGGAAATTCTCTTGCACAACAAAAGTCAGAAGAACTGCAAAAAACCCTTCTGGCACACCGACACGATCGCCAACTGGTAATTCTGCAAGATTTTCCTGATCCAGATGCCCTTTCCTGTGCCTGGGCTTACCAGTTAATTGCCCAGCAATATGATATCAAATGTGAAATTATTTATGCTGGCGCTTTGAGCCATCAAGAGAATATTGCCTTGGTAAGGCTGACTAATTTACCTATTCAGCGATGGACACTCCAAACCTTGAAAACCAAAGATTTGTCATCTTATCAAGGTTTTGTATTAATTGATAACCAAGGAACCACTTCACAACTACTGTCATCGGTGCAGCAGGCTGGAATTCCCCTAGTAGTTCTCATCGACCATCACAGTATACAAGGTGATCTGCAATCAGAGTTTGAGGATATCCGTCCTTATGTAAGAGCCACGGCAACAATTTTTACTCAATACCTCCAAACAGGATTATTGGCATTAGATAGTAGCATAAATCAACACGTCAAATGTGCTACTGCCTTGATGCACGGCTTGCGATCGGATACAAATCGGCTCATGCAAGCACAAGAAGAAGACTTTATGGCAGCTGCGTATTTAAGCCGATTTTATGACGCGCAACTGCTGAACGCCATTTTACAGGCGAACCGTTCTAAGCGGGTAATGGATGTGATCGAGCGATCGCTCAAAAACCGCATTGTCCAAAATAACTTTTCCATCGCTGGCGTTGGTTACTTACGTTACGAAGACCGTGACGCCATCCCCCAAGCGGCTGATTTTCTCGTCACCGAAGAAAACGTTCACACCGCCGTAGTTTATGGCATTGTTCACGACGAAAACGAAGAACTAGAAATAGTCATTGGCTCCCTGAGAACCACTAAACTTACCCTTGACCCCGATGAATTCATCAAAGAAGCCTTTGGGCAAGATAGCGCAGGGCGCTTTTTCGGCGGTGGAAGGACAAGCGCAGGTGGCTTTGAAATTCCGATGGGCTTCTTGTCTGGCAGCAACGAAAACTCTGCCTATGCAAAAATGAAATGGGAAGTATTCGACGCTCAAATTAAGCAAAAACTGCTGAGGTTAGTCAATCCCAGAGACAATCCAATTCAGTCAGAGTAGAGGGACAAGGAGATGGGGAGAACTCCTAACTCATGCAGCAGTCAAAGTGTTTGGTCAGATAGCATCCCTAAGTCATTCGTGATCAATATATTTCCCGACTTTTCTTAAAAAGTCGGGAAATATATTGGTCTTGTCACAGAGGCTGAACTGATTGAAGATGTAGTCCGTGCCTAATCTTAAATAGGTAGGCACAAATAAAATTAACTTGCGTGTACCTATTTTATTTGCGAAGAAGGAGCGCCATGAAGTCTATAGCCCACATTCCGCAGGTTGATCAGCAAAGGAGATAATATTTCCGACAAGGGGCACCAAAAAACTTGAGAATCCAGCACCGCTCCTCGGTAAGGTTAGCAATTTGCTTTGTTTGGGCGCTCGTTACCAAATGAATCGACATGAAACATTGGAACACCCAAGGTAAAGTTGGAGCGGCAGTCGGTTTCCCCAATTGATTATCAATAGTCTGTTTTGCTCGTAGCAAAGCTTGACGTAAAGCTCTTTGACCCAAACTATAAACAAGCAGGCACAAACCCATAACCATAGCGATCGCTGCAACTCGTTCAGCCGAGTTAAGGAAAACACTGCTCGTAAAGAATAACGGGTCTTTCAGAAATCGGAAACCACGCTCAGTTGATTGTTGTGCCTTATATGGCAGCAGATGATCATCACTTAGTTGGCTCGCGTTCACAACATTTGTTGCCAAGATAAATCTTCCGGCTCTTCCAGTTTCAATATCTATCGCGGTTTGTTTAGGCACAACAGAGGCACGAACCTGGTAGTAAACATTTGCGTTTCGGTCCTTAGGGGGTCTACCACGACCAGTGTGTCGCCGAACTTCGTTGATTTCAATATCAGTGAGTTGATGATTTCTTAACTCATCCCCCGGCTTGAAGCCGGGGGCAAATCGAAGTCATTAGTCATTAGTCATTAGTACCAATGACCAATGACCAATGACCAATGACTAATGACTAAATCGGCGGGCGGCTATTCCTCCCATCCCTTGAAGGGATGGGATTCCCGCCGATTTTCTTTGAGAATGAGTCCCTAATAGATGGTTTATTTGCTCTACCAAGTTCATCTCATCACATATGCCTGCGACTATGCGGCAGTGGTCAATATCCTGTACCCTAATATCTAGTTGAGATGCTGTCATGCTCACCATCATGCGGCATTTACGTCATTCTTCAAAATACAGCATTTACGATCGCACCTGCGGAATGTGGGTTTTACCCCTCTCCAAACCTCTCCCCCACGGGGGGAGAGGCTTTGAAACCGAGTTTTAGTTTTTCTCTGCTTGTATGAAACCACCGTGCCTCCCCGTTCTTCGAGAGGGGGCTAAGATATACCTGATCTGATTAGGAAACGCTATAAGCATAATAAATACCTGGAACCCCAAAGAGCCAAAGCTGCGCTTTAGCTCCCCTAAGAGCCGGCGGGGAGGGGTTGGGGGTGGGGTTCTTTTATTATGGGTAATTTGGCGGACATGATATTAGTCCCCGTTAGCGGAATTAGTTATTAGAAACTCCTCGGTTGTGATACTGTTGCTTTGCTGTTTGAGCGATCTTCTGGCTAATTTCACATAAGTTTTGACGGTCAACATCGGCATCTCTAAATCTTCAGCGATCGCCTTTAATGATTCCCCCATCTCCCGCCGTGCTAAAATCGTTGCCCAGGTGACAGCTATTTTATCAGCTCGCTCCCCTCCTGTGCGTTTGCGTTGGGCAGTGAATATGCTTGTCAGTTCCTCAATTCGCTCTGCTAGCAGATTTGTTAGCAACTGAGTTGATTTATTTGCCTGCTGCTCTACCCAATCTAACCGAGTTTGTCCTAGCCCGAATGTGGTTTTATGTCCTGTGCCGCAGTAAGGAGCAAGTTGTACTAAAGCATAAAACAACTCGCTAAATTCAAAGTTAGCTAAAGCTGCTTTATTTAAACCAAATGAGATTGCGCCTGTGAAACCTGTCACCGAACCACGCTTACCAGCTGCCACTTTTTCTGATTGCAAGCGGTGTTGATGAATAATTACCCCTTCATCTATCCATTTGAGAAAAGATTCTTGTTCTATTGGTATCGCTGAAAAGTCATTCCAGCGACGTAGATAGCTATGAAAAAGATTTTCTGGCACAGGCAAAGGAAAATGATTACCTTTGCGACGAAAACTTGTAGGTGAGATAAAACTCAGACTGATTGTAGAGGGTCTATCTGTAGATGATTGCAGTAGTTGTCTGTAGGTAGTGGGTATATGGGCAATGCTCACCTGTTTTATCTGTAGAGATGCACCTTTTAAATCTAAGCTTTGCGGTAGTTGGGTTAACCAATGTTTGAGAAACTGTGCTACTCGTTGAGATAGTGCATTGACGTGCCAGTAGTAAATTTGGTTGGCTTCCAGTTTTAGTTGTTTGCCACTAGCTACAAATTGGCCTGACAGCGCTGAGATATTGAAGGGCTTTTCTGACTCTCCATCATGGAGATAGGCGGATAGCTGTGGGTCGAATTGTCGCACCTGGTCAAGAAACCACGCGTGCAGTCCAATTGTGTATTGCGAGTAAAGCAAAGCAGCAGCAGTTGACTCCAGTTCAAACACTAACCCTACCAATTCGGTTTCATCTGCCCATGTAAAAACAGAAGCTGGAGATTTTTGCTTTGACTTTAGTTTGCGAGTAGTGGATGTAGCTGCTCTTGGCATTGCTTAGGGCTATGCGAATAATCTTGAATATTGTACGCAATTTCCATCATCTTGGAGAAATCAATAAGTCTACAAAAACCTATTCTGAGCTATGAGAAAAAATAGCACTTGAACGTTTCAGTCCCCGTGAGGGGATTTTGTGAGTAGAAACTCATTTTGTCATGTCCAGATAACTGTGTTTGTTGAAATGCTCAGGTTTTGCTTCACTCTCTTGGCTATCTACCCTCCACATAACCCCACCAAAACCCGCGGCAAAGCCTGCACCATTGGACGAGAAGAAACATCCTCTCCCCGTTTGAGGCAATGAACGCTACCAGTTAATAAAGGAGATTGGGTAACAATCTCATCTTCCTTACCGTGATAATCACTATGAAGATTCGCAATGATATGTATATTCAAATCCCGACAAAACTCTTCCCAAAGCGGAACTTCTTCCTTGCCTCGATCGCCTGCTAAAATCACCGCATGAGTCGCCTCACGCATGATAACTCGATTTTGTTCCGTGATTTTCCCGCCCACATCAATGATATTGAGTGGTGTATTAGCACTCCGTACCCAACCCGCAGCTTTGTGTGCAAACTCTGGGGTGAACTGGGCTTTATACTCATCCTTCAATCGTCTTGCTAAATCTGGATCTCGCCGTGCGGCATCAGAAAACCATGCACCTTCGCCATCTGGACAAGCTGTAATCACATAAGGATACGGTGCGCCTTCAATCTGAGAGATTGCTTGCTTTAAACCTTCACGCAGACATGACTTACCAGACTGTGGCGGGCCACAAAGTACAATTTTGAGAATTGGTTTGCTCTTGTGGGGTTCATCCGTTTCAATTAGTTCGCCTATCTTGTATGCCGGAGTATGTGTAGCCGCAACTATATAAGTTTTGTATCCTGATCTGCCAATCTTGGGGTCGAAAATCGCTAACGCACCATAAAGCTGAGATATTTTATGGGCAATTTATTTCTTGGAAGTCCCTAACCTAAGCCTCGTGGCGTTTCAGTGCCCGTGAGGGGATTTTGTGAGTAGAAACCATTAATAGCCGTTATTAATAACTCATTTAGAGGGATTCCGACTGCTTTCGCCATAGAGGAAATCACACTTTTGGGGGCAAAAGAACAATACAACCCGGCTTCTAAGAACCAAGGTTGTCCTTTTGGGTCGATGCGGAAGTCAAATAAACTGTAGTGACGTCTGTGTGTCTGGCTAACTTCATTCCATCTTGTGTGCTGAAGATTTACGCTTGCTATAACTACTCTGTACAAAACTGGGTATTAGGTATTAGAAAAACAGTCTTTAGTCCCCAACTCAATGGTTATGACTATTAAGCGTCGGCAATTTCTCGCAACCTCTGGACTAGCTACCTTAGCCACCCAAATACCAGCATTTAGCGCTGAAGGTAAGCTATCTCCAAACACCATCAGCAAACCGCCCCGCCTGCAAGTAGGTGATACCATAGGATTAATCGCCCCTGCGGGTATCGTTGATGCCAAAGACATCGATGCAGCGCAGCAATCCGTTTCACAGTTAGGGTTAAAAGTCAAGCTTGGGGCGCATATTTTAGATCGTTACGGCTATTTAGCAGGTAAAGATACCGATCGCGCTGATGATGTAAACTTGATGTTTAGCGATCGCACCATAAAAGCAATTATTGCCATGCGTGGTGGCTGGGGTTGTAATCGCATTTTACCCCTACTAAACTACTCACTGATCCGCTCCCATCCGAAAATTATCATCGGCTACAGCGATATTACGACGCTGTTGTTGGCAATTAATGCCCGTAGTCAAGTGATTACTTTTCATGGGCCAGTTGCTACGTCTACTTGGAATCAGTTTACAGTGGATTACTTCAAGCGCATCCTATTTAATGGTGAAGCGGTGACGATGCAAAATCTCAACCCTAGCGAAGTGCGAGTGGAGATAATTGCACCGGGAAAGGCGAGGGGTAAGCTTGTGGGTGGAAACTTATCAGTACTATCAGCAATGGTAGGTTCGCCTTATCTACCTTCCTGGAACAAAAGCATTCTGTTTGTGGAAGAAATTGGCGAGGATGTTTACCGTATAGATAGGATGCTGACACAGTTAAAAACTGCTGGGATACTTAATCAAATTGCTGGCTTTATCTTTGGGCAATGCACTAATTGTAGTCTTGGGGATGAACCGTCATTTACCTTAATGCAAGTATTGCAAGATCATATACTTCCTTTAAGGATTCCTGCTTGGTATGGTTCAATGATTGGTCATATTAAAGATAAATTTACCTTGCCAATCGGTGTGGAAGTGGAAATAGATGCTGAACTTGGGATAATACGAATGTTAGAGGGGGCTGTCAGTCTTGTTTAACGTGAGTTCGACAGGTTGTATCTTATCTGTCTAATTAGCCATTATAGAAACCATTTGAAATCTTATGAGGTTTTGAATTAAGGTAGGATAAGGTGCGTGCAATAATACTAAAAGTATTCAACAAAGATACCAACCCATCTAGAACAAGTGATGCAAACATTAGGGAAAGCAATTAAGTCCTCAGTGTCGAAGGTAATTGTGATTGGGGGTGGAATTGGTGGGTTAACTTTAGCTCGTGCCTGCCTAGATGCAAATATCGAAGTAGAAATATATGAGAAACGTCAACTGGATGCAATGCTTTCTGGAGCAGGAGGTATATTTATTCAAAGAAATGCGATACGAGTTTATCAACTTCTTTGGTTAGGAAAAATTTATCAACGTTTTTATGAACAGGGAGGCAAAATTTTAAAGGGTGGTTTTTCTAGTAAAGATGGAACTCCACTGTACATTAACTCGCCAAAATTTGCTGGAGAAGAAGACTTAGGTATATGTCTTTCCAGAGGAGAATTACAACAAATTTTGTATGAAGCATTGCCTTATGGAATAGTACATACTGGGATGACTTTTGAGAAATTTGAGGAAACCGAAGATGGTGTACGAGTTTACTTTCAAGACGGCAGTACAACAGCTGGCGACATATTAGTAGGCGCGGATGGTCTTTATTCACAAGTACGTGCAAGTCTCTCTGGTCAAGAAAGATTAGAGTCGCCAGTTTACAGTGGGATGTGTTGCTGGAGGGGGTTTTTCAACGGCTCAAGTGTTCCATTAGATAAAGAATATAGTTGGATGGAATTTTGGGGTCGGGGAAATCGCTTTGGATATTTTGATGTTGGCGGAGGACAATTCTCGTTTTATGCCTTCAATAACAGTGAACAGGGTGGGAATGACGATTTAGTTGGGGGTTTCTTGAATGCGTTAAAACTAATATTTTCAGATTATGCTGAACCTGTACCTTCCATCCTCAAAGTTTTAGAAAGCGGAAGCATTTATCGAGATGATATTTTTGATCGTCAACCTTTAGGAAATTCTTGGGGTAAAGGAAGAGTAACTTTAATCGGAGATGCAGCACACCCTGTGCAACCAAATCTTGGTCAAGGGGGTTGTATGTCCATAGAAGATGCCTTTGAACTGGTCAAGTTGCTTACTAAGGGAGCAAGCTCTGATCAAGTTGTGTTATTGTTGCGTCAATTTGAGAGTAGCCGTAGCAAACGCGTAACTCGTGTATTTACTACTTCTCGGCAAGTTGGTCAGCTTGGACAAACTAACTCTGTAATCGGATGCCTCATCCGCAATTGGATTTACAAACTGACTCCCACTTGGTTAGCTGACTTGCAATTTAGATGGTTGTTTGATTACCAACCTTCTTGGAAATAATAGTCTCAATTGTCTGGGGGAGCAGTGCCCCAAAGTTACGTGTTACTTATGATCTGGACTGAGTCGGCTCATCTTCTTGGATGCCTTTGTCCTGAATGATGGCGAGAGCCTCACAGATAACGTCTCACCGCACTTGCAAGCGTTTTTCGACAAGCTAGCGAGAGCATCGGACGATCTTACGGTGATGCTACCTTTTGAGATTTGGATTTTCGATTTTCGATAAACGCTCAGGAGATAGAACCCCGACTTCTGATAAGTCAGGGTTCTGGGTACTATATTTGAGCATTTCCAGGTTCTATCTGGAAACTAGATTTTCAAAGTGTTTTGGCTTAAATTGACACCAATGTTGCTACAGAACCTGCAACAGTTGTTTAATTTTGGTGTCTTGGCGTTCCTTGAATTTTTCTGGAAAAATTAACTCGATCGCAATCTTGCCATTTGCCTGTTCTTCTACTGCATAAATTTCGGCAACAAATCGGTTAGATGACAAATTATCGGCATCTTGATTTAACAGTAAACCAACCAGTGGTTTAACAGTCCGCATCGTATGCAAATCCTGTTGTCCGATCATTTTGTGAGAAGACACGGCTTTTTTATCCTCTATTTCCAAGCGCAAACCCGTTGTTCCTAGTTCTGTAGCTACTCCAAAGAAGAAGTTACCATCCCAGTAGAGTTGACTATTGGTGTTTACCTGCTTGCGTACCTTTTTACGGCTAGTTTGGTTGAGGTCACGCAAGGCCCGAGTCAGACTGGTGGCTAGAAATCCTAGAGAAGCTAGGGGCTGGTCTACGTACTGGGCTTTCTGAGAATACCACTCCCGGACATCAGAATATAAAACTATAGTTAAAGCATCGCGTTGGGCACTGTTGAGCTTCACAAAATCAACACCCAGAAGCGTTTGTGTGTCATTTATAGGAGAGACTCGGACAATCTGCGCCGTTAAAGAGGCGCTAGCAGTATAATCTCCCATCACCTCAACTTCTACTTCATCCAGTAAATTAGGCCAGGTTTCCAAAGAAATTAAGGCGCCAGTTTCGGAAATATTCACCGTTTTGCCCATGATTGTTTGACCGTTACTGGTAATTAAGATGGGCAGACGACGCTGTAAACGGTGGGCAGTGCGTACTTGCGGTTGTTCAAAGCCAACCAGCAAAGCAGCTGAGAGCAAAACCAGATTAAAAATAGACCACATGGTGTTAACTAAGACCGCCTGCCAATCTTCAGGACGTAGCAGCAGCCAATAGGGAACAGCCAGTAAGGAAGAGACTACAAATCCTGTCACTACCAAAAGACCACGCATTGATTCCCAATCAAAGACGCGTTTGCTAATAGATGTTCCCTTGTCGGTAACGTTAAATGAACCCAGCTTGGGGTTAAACAGCGCCAACATCGTCACCCACCCAGCCTGGAAAGCCATTGCAAATTCAAAAATTTCGTTCCAGAAGGAGAACCGGACGTTTTTGTAAATGATGTAGTTAGTAAAAAGGGAGAGGAGAATATGGGGTAGGGCATAAGCTAGAGTTTCTAAACCCAAACCTTGAACAGAGTTAACGCCAAATAATAAAAATAGCGGCGGTGCGATCGCATATGTTAGTCGAGGATAGCCATACAAAAAGTGCGAAGTCGCGCTAAAATAACAAATCCTCTGGGCAAATGTCAGGTTCAACTTCCGATTAAAAACGGGGTTTTCCAATCGCAGAATCTGCGCCATTCCCCTTGCCCAGCGCACTTGTTGCCCCACATAAGAAGAAAACGTTTCTGGTGCTAATCCAGCCACCATAATTTTGTCGTAGTAGACAGACTTGTAACCCAACGAATGCAATCGCAAGGCGGTGTGACAATCTTCTGTCACTGTTTCCACCGCAATTCCCCCAACTTCTAAAGCGTGGGATTTACGGATTAATGCTGCCGAACCGCAGAAAAAGGCGGCATTCCAAAAATCGTTACCTTTTTGCAGCACCTTATAAAACAGTTCATTGCCTGCGGGTATTCTACCTTTGGTGACTAAATTACGCTCGAAGGGATCGGGATTATAGAACCAGTGGGGAGTTTGGACAAAGGATACTTTGGGATCGAAGAAAAAACCCATTGTATGCAGGAGAATTTGCCGCGATGGGATGTGGTCACAGTCCAAAATCAACACTAAATCGCCGTCGGTTTTCTCAAAGGCGGTATTGATATTACCAGCTTTAGCGTGATCATTACTGTCCCGCGTCATGTGTATACAGCCGAGTTCTTGGCACATTTGCCGTAGCTGTTCCCGTCTGGCGCTAAACTGTTCTCGGCGTGGGTCGTTTTCCTTATACTTTTCTGGACGACCATCATCGAGGACATAAACCTTTTTTTTATCAGCAGCATAATCACAGGCTAAGGCTGCCACGGCCGTCTTACGCACAATCTCCACGTCTTCGTTGTAAGTGGGGATGTAGATATCGACTTTGAACCATTCCTGTTGAGGAATGTTTGTGAGATTAACTGGTTGGCGTTCTTGAATTTTCAGAGTTTGAAAGTATGCCAATACCAAGGTGAGGATGGCATAGAGTTCGGCAAGGAACAACAACGTACAAGCGATGCTGTTGATCCAACCATCAAAGTTGAGGGTATAACTGGTGCGGTAGAATAAATAACGCAGCGTTGTTACCATACTCAGCCATACCAAAAACAAGTGGTAATACTGGCTGATTTCTGGAGAGTCCTCTTGAAACTCTGCGTGGATCACCAGTTGACCGAGTAGCACCAGAAATACTGCGACCAATCCTTGCTGCCAAACTTCTATCGGAGTAACAATCAGTGGGACTGATAGCACTAATAGGAGCAGGATTAACCACTTAAACTGTTTTACACCTACCTTTTGGAGAGTGTGGTCAAAAAATCGGGGGGTAATATCAATCAGCCAATTGCTCAATTTTAAGCGCTGGCGATCGCGTGATTTCCGGGGCAATGTGTCGGGGGAAGAAGACATTTTGGATCTCAATTTGGAAATTTAAATTTAAGATTGGCGATACCTGACGGAAAGTGTCTACTTTTTGTCAGCAGTTAGCCGCTTCAGATACAACTGAACAATCCCGTAAAGAATTAGAGAAACACTCAAAATGCCTACAGGTAGCAATAGCCAATTTTCTTGTAAAAAACGTGATGCTTTACTGAGGGGACTGGTATTTTCCCAGCGACGACTATTCGGGGCGCTTTGGAAAAACTGTAGTTGATAGGCATCAGCATCGTTGGAAACTGAATCTTTTTGATCGCTACTAATAAGCACCGTATCCTTTTTGAGTTGGAAGAACCACGAGTCTTGATTAAGGACTTGCCGCACTCGCTCTAAACCAGTTTCGGTTTGAGATGTTAAAGCTAGAACGACGCGATCGCTGTTCCAAGGAGAGATAATTTGCTTAATCATCCCTTGTGTATCCTGCGGGGTCTGAACCGCAGCATAGGCAGAGGAGCGGGAAAATGCTTGGTTCAAGTTGAAGCCACTGGAATTAAACACTTCCGGAAAAGGAAACTCTTCTCGCGTACCAATTCCTACCAAATGGTCATTTTTGCGGACTTTTGTTGGCAAAGCATCCGGTGTATAAACTTCTAGTTTGACGGTATCTGCTTGACTGAGCCTGCCTAAGCGTTCGCTAAAAGCTAACAAGGTCAAAATATCTGTCTTCGAGGGGATTTGTGGCACGACAATCGCCGTCTGGGATAAATCTTGTGGTGCAGCAAAGGGGAAACCAAATTTCAGCAGGTTCAAGTCTGGTAGTTGTGTAGAGATTTCCCGCTTCAGGTCGAAGCTAGTATCAGAATGCACCGTACCTGTGAGTTGTTGATCTGGTGGCTGAAGACAGTTCTGTTTATCAAACGGTTCTCTGGGACTCATTCGGAAGAAAACTTGCAGTTTTGAGTTAGGTTTGATCAAGTTTTCCGGCAAATTGACTTTGAGGTTTTTGCGAGTTTCTCCTGACTCAGAATCAAGACGTGCCCCACCGATGAAAACTCCATCCAGTAAAACTTCGAGCGCAGAAGTTCGGGGATTAACCTGCGGCCCATAGCTGTACATCAGATTCATCGAACTACCCCGGAGAAATCGATCATCCGGTAAAGCGCGAAAATCAACTTCAATTGGTGGTGCTGCCATTCCGCGTACAGTGACATCATTAAACGGCTCACCATTTACTTGGGTTTTGATGTCGCTGAGTTTAAAAGAATTTTGCTCTGGCAAATAATGAGGCCACTGGCGGAGTCCTGGTGTCGAACCTTCCTTGAGGGTATTGACAAAAACTACCTGACCAGTCCCCATTTTCCGTAAGTCTGGCTGTGATAAAAATTGGGTGGCCTTTTCCACAGCTTTTGTGCTGTTGCCAGTGGCAATTAAAACCGGAACCCCGCTCTTTTCGATTTTAGTGATCATCAACACCCCTGTTTCATCTGGTACAGGGTTGTTATCACGATCCAGAATTTGATTGCTGACGACTTTCAGGGGTAAATTCTTCCAAGTATTTAGGGCTGGTTGCTCGGTGGGAGTGCCAATGATTACCAAGCGATCGCTTGCCTTCACATTTGCCACATCAGACACTAAGCTCGTCTGAATCGGGCGAAAATCTGCGATTCTTCCCAATGCTGCTTGTAAACGAGCTGCTGCTGTCAGCCAGGATTGATCAATTTGACTCGGTTGTAAGTAAGCAATTTGGTTAGTTTCTAAGCCGAGTTCGTCAAAGAAAGGATAAGGATAGCGGCTGAAATTCAGGGGAATCGACTGCCGTTCATAATTCAAGATTAATTTGGAATCTGGCAGAATCTCTGTCCACAAGTCGGGACTACTGGGGTCGCTACATTCGAGAGTGTTATTCTGCTGTGCCACCAATACGAGTTCGTTGTAGTCTTGAAGCAGCTTTGGTGGGATATTGAACAGTACTTGACCTACTTGGGAATCTTTGCGATTGAGTGGTACGCTACCAACACTGGTGCCATTGAGTAGCACAGTCAGGTTGGAACGATTGGCATACAGTGCTGGCGAGTGTTGAAAGCGGATTAAGGCTTGTACCTTACCTTGATCTAGTTTCCAGCCACGGGGACGGGTAAAAGCAAGACGACCTTCTGAGTAAACCCCGCGCAAGCGCATCCGGTTGCCCACAATCGGACTACGGTTAAATTCTAGGATGTAAGTTGCCAGTTTTTTGGCGCTAGCTGTTTCTAAGTCTGCTTTACTACTATTTTCTGATGTTGTTGCTTGAGCTAATAAGGTTACTTGCTGTCGCAGTTCGCCTTTGGTTTGGGCTTGGGCGCTCAACAATGAACTAGGGAACAAAAAAAAGCAAGAAGTAACAATAATTGCTTTTTTACTAATTTGGGAAAGGTGAAACAACTGCTTCATGGTAGAGCGTGATTTTAGTGTTAATTTACTCAGGGTTTTTAGGCTTAACTCTTTGTCAAAGTCAATTTTTTTAACGAACCGCAAAGGACGCAAAGGACGCAAAGGAAGAAATGCTTAACTGAACTGTGTTGACTTAAAAATCATCTCTTCGTATTTTCTAAAGGAAATCAATTGGAGTCAGTCTGCCGGGAGTAAAGGGCAAATACTCAATCATGAGTTTGGCAAGCGCGTACTCTAATTCAGCATCGGATGATGTCATTTGCCTATAAGCAGCCGTTGGGGTATTGTCTTTGGAGGTAGCAATCCTAACCAAGCCAAATTCTGGGTATAATAAGCCGATTGATCTCCCCAAACTCCCTGCTTGTATTGAGGCAGTATTTTTTTCACAAGCAGTTCTTTAGCTGTTGCTGGTTCTACTAATTGCATAGCGGCATACAACATGGCGTATTGGGATGTAGCTTCATAATTCACTAATGCTTTTCCTTGAAGATCAATGCGTGCTGGTAGACTCGATTGTTTACTCCACAGTTTTCGCAGGTGTTGAGTGGATGTCACTAGATAGCGCTGCGCTTGCGGTGAATTAAACCAGGTAGCATCCAATGACAAACGCCACCATACTCGATAGGCATCAAAGCTATATAAACTCTTCAAAGTACTAGATGCTGGTAGGGTTTCGCATTGTCCTGTTTTGGTATTTAGAGCTACCCAGTCACTGGGTAAACCCACGCTAGAAAGCTTTGCGGAATTTTCTAGCACTTGATAGCTGCTGTCTACCAAACTCAACCAATCATGTTGAGGGTCAACTTGTGCAAAGATCCGAAAAGCATAAGGAGCAAAATAAGAGGGATTGAGGTAGAGAGTAGATGCATTCGGGACAAATGCAGCTGTAGACCCTGGTAACAGATAACGCTTACCTTGGGTTTCTGAGATCGTGGACAGGTTCCATAAATCTTGCAATTTAAGTTTTGCCAGTTCCAAGTATTCGGGTCGATTCCAACGCCGTGATCCTAAAATCAGGGCGGTAATCGCATCTATATCTGCATCACTGGCAAAGTTGGTATCGATGATACCCCAGTTACCATCTTCCTTTCGTCCCCATTTCCAAGCCCACAAACTATCTGTGCGTTTTCCACCCGCTTGACGCTGGAGGTTATTTTCCGACCAGTGTAAGGTTAGGGCAAAAGTTGCCGGATCATTAATCAGTACTGCTCGTAGTAAAGCATAAGCTTGACCCTCACTAGTGGAGCGATCGCTTGCTTCATAATCAATCACCCGCCCATCTGACTGAATAAATCTTTGGCGGTAGCTATCCCAGCTTTGGGCTAGTAATTCCCGGTTAGGGGTGGATTCAGGAAGATCCGCTAAAAATCTAGTGAGATTTTGACTACTACCTTCAGTGGGAAGGTTTGCCACCGGAGTTAGATTATCCGGTGTTTGGGGTTTTGCTGCCGAGTAACTAGAGATACAGGCAGATAAACCAATCAGGCTGGCAATAGCTGCCACTCTTGGGAAGTACCACATCCTAAGAACAGTTTGATTTGTAAAACATTAGCCGAGTTGTTATTGAAAATTAACTTTCATGAAGCAATTTAGGCGATCGCTAATTCCGGTTTCGACGTTGATAGTCTTCCCAAGCGGGTTGAAATCCTCGTCGTTGCAGAAAGTCTGTTTGGATTTGCTGTATTTGCCCAGATGCATCACTATCAATTCCTCCTTGGGCGGCGGCTTCTAGTTGCAATTTTTCTAGCTGCGCCAGCGCCGTCAAAGGCTGATCTAAAATCGCATTCAATCCCGCGAGGGCGCGGCGTGCGCCTTTGTCTTCTGGTTTTTGTGCCACTACTTGAGCATAAATCTCCTGTGCCGATTCAAAGTGGCGCTGTTCAAAACGAATTCCGCCCAAAGCCGCTAGAGCATCGATGTTATCTGGTTGCTGTGCCAAAATATTCTCATAGGTACTGCTAGCCAAATTAAAATCACCTACAGATCGAGCCAATTCTGCCTGCAACTGGTATGAGTCAGAGTTCTTGGGAATGCGAGCAATCAACTGCTTCATCCGCGCTTGTGCTTGGGCTGGATTACGTTTTGCGATCACCTGTAATAGGCGTAGTTGTAATGGTATGGAACTAGGATCAGCTTCTAGCAGGTAACTATATAAAGCTTCTCTTTGCGGATCTGTAGGCAGCGTTCCTAGCAAACTGTATAGTTCTGGAGGAGTATTGGTTGCAGGTTGTGTAGCTAACCAATTGTTTAAAACTGCCTCTGCTTCTGGTTGGGAGATTCGCTTGGCTTGATAGGCGATACTAGCACGCCCTAGTTGAATCGATAAATTTTCAGGATTGCGAACAATCAGTTGGTCATAAACTGTCACAGCCTCATCAAAACGCTTTTGTTGCAGTCGCACTCCAGCCAGTCCGCCCAAAGCAGCATCAATAATATCGCTACTATTTGGCTTGCTAGCAAGCACAGCTTGGTAACGTTGGGCACTAGGTTCGAGACTACCCTCACGACGCTCAATTTCTGCTGCTAGTAACTGGGGTGCGAGGTCTTTAGCACCTGCGGGGGTAGCTGTATAAGCTGCCAACGCTTGCCTTGCGCTATTCAAGTCTTGGCGCTGGACATACATTTGCGCCACCCGGAAATTCAAAAATGGCACGTTGACCCCTGTTTGCAAAATATTTTGGTATGCAGGTAAAAATTCTGGGTCGGGAGCATCAATGTTGACTAAGGCATTAGCTAGCTGTTGTAACTGCACGCGATCGCTCGGTAGTGATTGGATTGCAGTCGCCAAACGCTGTTTCAAGTCATTTTTACCGAGTAAACCTAGCTGATTTTCCAAAGCTAATTGCTGCACCAGCAAACTTTGATCGTTGGGAAATTCTAACGCCACCCGTCGATATAGTTGCAGTGCTGCTTGCCGTCCTTCGGGGAACCCACTAAAGACATCAGCGACTTCGCGCAGCAATTTCGGGGAAGGGTTGGGATCGGTTTGGAGGGCTTGACGATAGAGATTGAAAACTTGCTGGGTGAGGGTGGGGTTATTAGTGTACTTACGAATTTCATTGAGCGATCGCGCTAAGGGCAAAATCGCATCTGGTCTTCCCTGTAATACATCTAAGACTGCCAATGCTTGAGCTTGTTGTTGATTGACAAGGTATGCTACAGCCAGTTCTTTACGAGTTTCAATCCCGATTTCATCAAGCTTATTAGAGCGCTGCAACTGCGCTTCTAACACTTGTACCGCCCCCGCCGGATTGCCTGTTTCTCGTAAGGTGCGACCGTAGGCTAGTGCTGTATACCCTGTAATCGCTTTGCCAGTGGTGCGGTAGCGGTTAAACAACTCCAGTGCTTTCGGAAAATCCCCACTGTAACTATAAGTTTGAGCTGCATCAAGGACTGCCTTTGGTGTCGGGTTGTTGCTCAACACCATTTGGTAATCTGCCAGGGACTCGGTTAATTGTCCTTGATAGGAGTAGAGTAAGGCACGATAACCGCGAGCTTCTGAGTCGTTGGCATTCAACTCTAAAAAAGTTGTCAGAGCCTCAATTCCTTTTAAATTCCACTCAGGACGATAAGTAGCCAATAGACCAACCGTTTTTAAAGCTAGTTGGTTGTTGGAGTCTAGCGCCAGTACTTGTTGATAAGCACTCCAAGCTTCGGGAATACGTCCGGCTTTGCGATAAGCGATCGCTAATCCTAACCTAACTTGCGAAGATTGCGGTTGACTTTTGAGGGCTTGCTGGAAGGCTGCGATCGCATCATTAATTAAGCCCTTTTTTAAGAATGCAAAACCCTTTTGTGCCGACGCAGGTATGTTCTGCGCTTGAGCAGGGGCAATGCTACCCAAAGGCGGCACAGTTACCAAGTAAGTAAAAAGCAAAAATGAACAGGTAAAAAGAGAACGATATTTAATTCTTTTAGCTTTTACCTTTTGGCTTTTATCTATATTGTTTTGACTCATTGAGCAATTCTCCGTCTTGGAGTCACATCAAATTCTGATTTCACCCTGATACCGAAGACTGTATCGGAGAAATTATCACGTTCCTGAATCGAGAAGCCTAGCCGTAGATTGTCAATAAATTTAAAATCATAAAACACTTCTAATACATCGGGACGATCTCCACGACGCAGACTATCGTTGGAGAGAGGGCGACCATAAGCTACCCCTAGTCGGTCATCTGGGGTAAACGTATCTAATAAGCTGGCTCCCAATAGGTAAGTATTTGCACCCTCTGCTAATGTGCTATTTTCGTAATGACCATAGCGCCCAAACAAACCTAATTTCAGATTGGGAATAAAGACTTCGGCGTTGAGGCCATATGATTGTTCGCGATCGTCTTTCTGAGTGCCAAATTGATTGTTACCTCTGGGAATGCTGTAGCTTTCAAGGAAGCTATCACCAACACCAGCGTCGCGATCGGTGGCATAAGTACCACGAATAATCGCATTGCCGTAACGGATGCCGATTTCTCCGGCAAATCCATCTAAGGAAAAGTCACCGATTTTGTTGGCTGATGAAAAGACAGCTGCTTTCGCTTCAATATTGTCGGTGACACTCCAGTTGACTAATAAACTAGTGCGTGAACTAATCCCCGTCGCCGCCAGTGCTGGGTTAGTTTGAAACACCGGATTAAAGAATTGACTTGCCCCATCTTTAGCAAAGCTGTTGCGATCGAAGTAAGACGTTAAATCTATTTGACCGATCACAAACCGTAGATTAGGCACTCCTGGCAGAGAAGTTGCCAAATAAAGCTCGTTGAGGTTCAAACCGTCGTTTCGAGAGTCATCCAACAAGCTGCCTTGGCTGGTTAAATCCAGGGTTGCTCCAACCAAAGTTTGGGGAGAAAGTGGGTAGACTCCCGTGACTCTCGCCCGTGCTGTGGTGTCACCGCCTTGGTTGATATAAACTCCTTGGAATTGTAAAGAGGGTTCCCTTAAACTATTGCTAGTAAGCTGAGGACGTTGTTGAGTAGTTGCTGATTGCGTAACTGGTACTGCTGTGATTGGAGTGGGAGTATTACTAGGGAATGATGGTTTTGTCTCTGGATTGATTAGTTGTTGATTAAAAGTTGGTGCTGCTGGTGCAGTGAATTCTGGCGTTGCAGGCAAGTTGGGAAGTGGCGGCAGCGGAGCTACTTCAGAACTGAGTAGTTGATTAAAAGTTGGTGCAGTTGATTTTGGCGTTGCAGACGAGTTGGCCAGTGGTGGCGAAGGAGCTGCTTGAGAACTGAGTAGTTGATTAAAAGTTGGTGCTGCTGGTGCAGTGAATTCTTGGGTTGCAGACGAGTTGTCCAGTGGTGGCAGTGGAGCTACTACTGAGCTGTTCATCTGTTGTCCCTGCAATCGGTCAGAAGTGTCCCCACCTCCTACCACTCGTGGGGCAACAGAACGACGTGCTACTGGCGGGGCTTTTCCAGTCACTTGCTGCTGGATGAAGACACTCTCTAGTTGTTGGAGATCGTTGGCTGGTTTCTGCTGTACAAATTTCGGCACTGGATTAGCGTTCGGTGCAACTGCTACACCAGTCGTCGCGGGTAAAAGAGGCAATGTTTGCGACCTTGACTGCGATTGAGGTACTGGTAGCGGTTCTGTTAAACCCAATTGGTAGTCGCTAGTCTGTAGCTGAGATGGGTTGACTTGAGCTAAAGACTTTTCGCTCAGTGCCAGTACCCAGCAAATCGAAACGGCGACAGTGCAAAGCAGTGGATAAACCTTGTGGTACTGGCTTGGAAAAGTAAATTTATAACAATCGAGTACTGTTTGCCTCATCAGCCTAGTTGAGTAACAACTACATATTTAGGTGATCTAATGTCGCAACTTTAGCAAAGTTAATGAGTATTAGCCACTAGATTACATAAACTTTGTAATTTCCAACTAATTAGGTTAAGAGTCATAAAACTTGTTATTTATAAGAATAAATTGGGCATAATAGGTAAAAAGCTAGACTTAATTAGAAAAAGCCCAAAAATACTGCCTTTTATCATGAAAAATATTGATTTAAAGACTATTATTCCCAAATTTAAAGCTTTAACTACTGCTAATCTCCAGGTAGCCATTTGCCTAATGCTTTTAGCTGCCAGTTATGGTTGTGTTCAAAAAGCACAAGAAAAGGTGGAGATGCAAATTGAAAATGTACAACCTATATCAAGTAAAGGCGTATACAACGTCGTCGGTAGTAGCAATCTGCCTGAGTCTAGTAAGATTACAGTGGCTGCTGTGCGTTATTTGCATCCAGTCTCAGGACAAGCAGAAGCTTTGCCCAACTTAAACACGAATACTAACCGTTCAATTCTGGCTCGTCAAATTGTGGAAGTCAAACAGGGACAATGGGAGGCCGCGCTAAATCTGTGGCAAGTTTCACCCAATGGTAGTTTTCAGGAAGCTTGGCAACAAAATCCAGCACAAATACGACTGTTTCCAGAAGATGGCGTTACATTTGTAGCTATTTTCGATCCTGCTAGTCAGTGGGAACAGTCAGATAATCAAAACCCTCAAAAGTTAAAGTCAGAAAATCAACAGCTTGAAAAGCTTGAAAGTAAGTTGATTCGCTTTACTAACGAAGGTGAAAAGTATTTACAAGTTAGCCAAAGCTTAACAATACCCCTACCTACGGGGAAAACAATAGCACCTCGTCCGCAACCGGAAGACTTGAATGGTGGCTGGGGAAACCGATATCAAATCCCGCCGCAATCTATAGCTTCTAAAACTACCTTACTTCCACCAGCTAAAAATAGGCAGACGAATGCCTCTGTGACTCCTTCAGAGTTTCTTAGGTAACGCATTCCCCACGACTTTAGTCGTGGGCTTTTAGCAGAGAAAGGGAAATATTCTGATGCCAAGCCGCAGAGCATCTCCGGCTCCGCTCCTGAATCTTCCTACTTGATTGAGGACGGGGTACTGTAGCATTGGTGTCAACTTAAGCCAAAACCCTTTTAAAACCTCGTTTCCAGCCTCTTGCTGGAAATGCAGATCAAAAGTGGCTTTGCCGCAAGTCTTGAGGCTCCGCCTCAACGACGGGCATTCCCAGTCGGAGACTGGGAACGAGACAATCTCTAAATGCTGCTTCTAGACTAACTTTCACCTTAAGTTGACACCAATGGTACTGTAGCCCACCATCCTCTCTGTTTGATAGATAAAAACTGGAATACCAGCCTCAATATGAGCGCTGGCATCCAGATATTATATGAAGCAAAAATGTAGGTAATGAATATTAAACCTGTTTATCTTCAGCTTTTGCTCTTTGATAAACAGATTTGAGTAGATTTCAAATAACCGTATTGTAGTAAATCTGAAATTTAGCTGTGGGTTCCACCTCAGCAATTGTTGCTTGGGGCGTTAATTGCAAATTGTTCTGCATTGCCTGCATCTGTAACATCATCTCTTTAATTTGTTTTTGCAACTCTTCAAATTCTGATGGCATGATTGCTGTTTGATTCACTTCATCAGGAGTAGTTTGTTTGATGTTATTAGGATTTTCTTGAGCATAGCTAAGGAAAGCTTGAGCAGATGCAAATGCAGAGGTAGCAGCAACATTTCTCATAGTCGTAGTGGTCTTTTTTTGAGTTGCAACCTTTGCTACAGGATTTACTGGCTGTGTGTACATCGATGTCGGGGTTTGCGCTCCAATAGGTTGAGATGCAGTTATTGCAGAGCTTTTTGAACTGAGAGCTTGGTCAAAAGGCATCTCGTCATCTAAAAAAGCGTTCAATCCAGAAATTTGTAGCCGAGGCTCGGAAACTTGCCATTCTTTTAGTAATGCTTCTTTTTGCTCTAGGTGTTGCTCTAGATTAGATAATTCCTGCCGAATTTTCGCTGATTTAGAGGAAGAATTTCGCCAACCACAGAAAGCGAGTGCTGAAATTCCAGACCCTATACTCAGTGCAGTTGCAAAAATTACGTAAGGAATAGCAATATCTCTAAGTTTGCCGGAAAAAATAGGTTCTTCCTGGAATTTGATGGCAATTTGTTTATCACCTAGTGTTGCAAGGGGCAATGACATTAAAGAAAATACACTTAGAGAAGCGATCGCGGGTGGTAGTAAGAATTTTTGCAGTGCAGAAAGTGTCATAAGCAGAATGGGTTTGTCAAATAAAAGACTATAGATAGATTGCAGCAAATCTAATTACCGCTTGTAACATCTAACTTGTTTAGAGTTTTCACGGTCAGTCAATATGTGTAATGCCTTAGTATCTAAATTATCCTCTATACAAGATTTTTTCAATAAACAACTCATGAAGAACTCAGTAAAATCCGTAAATTTTTTGTAAATTAAACAACTAAGATGGATTATATAAAGATGCACACAAAATATAGACAGAAGTTTATACGTATTACTAGTCAAAGATTTTAGCGCTCTTAACTTCCACTATCCAATTTTTGCGGATACAGAAACAATAGTAGCTAAATATTACTCTAAGATTATTAGATGGTTAGATGTATGGAATGTTAATTTAATAACTAAAAAGCTGTCAAATAAATGCAGTGTGATCAGAGTAGGAAAATTTATGCTCGATGAAATAGGCAGATATCTAAAAATAATTTTTCAGTGAAGATACTGTAAATATATATTATTTGTAAAAATAAGTGCAGATTTTTTTATGTAATTAAGCTTAGATATTGATCTCCAGGAAAAGTAATAAAATTATGCGAGTGATCTCTAAAAGTAAACCAAGAACATTCAGGTTACACAAGCAAGTCCTGATATTTTCCTTAAGCTTAGTGGTGTTTTTAGTAATATTTTTGACTAAAGTACCTGCTAGTATCCAGCTAGATGCTTCTAGGGCTGTGACGCCCATAGAGCTACCGCTTTCAACGATTGGTAGAACAATTGTGGCTGCGATGCCCATAGATCCCATAGAGCTACCGCTTTCAACGATTGGTAGAACAATTGTGGATGCGAAAGGCAAGGCTGTATTGCCCAGAGGTGTTAACTGGTTTGGTATGGAAACTAATACACACGCCCCTCATGGTTTATGGAAACGAGATTATAAAGAAATGCTGGCGCAGATTAAAAGCTTGGGATACAACGTCATCCGATTACCTTATTCTGTGGCAGGATTGCGATCGCCTAATGTAAGTGGCATTGACTTTGGAATTGGCAGCAACATAGAACTCCAAGGTAAAACCCCCTTAGAGATAATGGACTTAATCATTCAAGAAGCAGGACGCCAAGGATTACTAATCCTACTCGACAGCCACCGCCTCAACGACGAGCAAATTCCAGAATTATGGTATGGAGATGGGTTTACGGAAGCAGACTGGATCGATACCTGGAAAATGTTAGCCATTAGATACAAAAATCAAGCTAACGTCATTGGCGCAGACTTAAAAAACGAACCTCACGGGAAAGCTAGCTGGGGTGATAACAACATTAATACCGACTGGCGACTAGCAGCAGAACGCGCAGGCAATGCTATTCTAAGTGTCAATCCTAATTGGCTGATTGTCGTTGAAGGTGTAGAAAAGAATGTCCCCGGTCAAAAACTGCTACAGCATTGGTATGGTGGAAATTTAGAAGGTGTTAACCACTACCCAGTACGTTTATCTAGTTCTAACAAGCTAGTCTATTCTCCTCATGAGTACGGCGCTGGGGTGTACAATCAGCCCTACTTTTATGACTCTAACTTTCCTAAAAATCTAATTGATCGCTGGGAAATAGGATTTAACTATATCGCTAGTCAGAATATTGCTCCCATCTTGATTGGAGAGTTTGGGGGACGGAAAGTAGACTTAAATTCCAAAGAGGGAATTTGGCAAAATGAGTTGGTGAAATACATTCAAAAAAATAACTTGAGCTTTACTTACTGGAGTTGGAATCCTGATAGTAGCGATACAGGCGGAATTTTACTAGATGATTGGCAAAGTGTTGATCTACCCAAGCAGCAATTACTGTCCCAACTGCTCTCACCTGTACAAGTTCAACCGACAGTTCAACCGACAGTTCAACCAAGTAATCCTCCTGTTTCCCCAACTCCGACTCCTTCTGTTTCCCCATCTCCTACTGGTGCTACCCAACTAAAAGTTACTACTGACATCAATTCCAACTGGGAAACTGGATTTTGTGTCAGTTTCAAAATTACAAATCAGGGAAATACCAAGGTTAGCAATTGGCAACTGGGATTTAATATGAATCAAGCTAAGATTAATAACTCTTGGAACGCAGATTTTAAGCAGCAAGGAGCGACACAGTATGTAGTGACTCCTTTGGACTGGGGAAAAATAATTGAACCAAATCAAGTACGGGATACTGGCTTTTGTGCCAATAAACTTGGTTCTGACTACCAACCGCAGCAAATAGCCGCCGTCTCCATTTAAAGCCAAAATCACCTGATAACCAATCATCATTAGACATTTTTAAACTCCATTTTTTTACAAATATCTCTCGGTTTTATGACAATTGTAAGAAAGGTATTACAGGTTTAAAGGGGTATCCACAATTCCAGAAAGATTGTCGTTCTGTTGAATACAAAACATCAGGATGGAAGCTTGCAGATAATCGTAAATCCATAACCTTTACTGACAAAAAAGGTATTGGGCGATTAAAACTCAAAGGTACACGTGATTTGCATTTCTATCAAATAAACCAAATTAAGCGGGTTAGATTGATAAAACGTGCAGAGGGTGTATACGTTCAGTTTTGTATTGATGTTAACCGAGAAGAAAATATAGAACCATCAGGAAATACGATTGGATTAGATGTAGGTCTAAAAGAATATTACACCGACTCTAATGGTGCAATGGTTGAGAATCCTAGATTTCTTCGTCAAGGAGAAAAGGTTCTTAAACGTTCACAACGTCGCGTTTCCAGAAAGGTAAAAAGTTCAAAAAATCGGGGCAAGGCTAGGCTGATTTTAGGAAATCGCCACCTCAAAATAAGTAGACAATCGTATTGCACCATGCTGTGAAATTAGCACGGTGCGTAGTTCAGTCAAACCACTTGATAGCCTATGAAGATTTGAGGATTAAAAATATGGTGAGCCAGCGCGTTGGGCGGGTTCCCCGACTTGAAGCGACTGGCGAACCCGTAAGGGTGAAAAATCATTGTTTAGCTAAGTCCATTAATGACGCGTCTTGGTATCAGTTTCGTGTTTGGATTGAATACTTTGGGAAAGTATTTAAACGGGTCACGGTTGCGGTTAATCCGCAATACACAAGCGCTGTTTGCTCTAGCTGTGGTGAAATCGTGAAAAAAACACTATCCACTAGAACACATGTTTGTAGGTGTGGCTGTGTGATGGATAGGGACGAAAATGCAGCTAGAAACATCCTTAGTCGAGGATTGGGTACGGTAGGGCATACCGGAACCTTTGCACTTGATGCAAGCAACGCTTTAGGAGATGCGACCACTACTCATGCTGGAGTAATCCTGGATGAGCAAGTCATGTCTTTGATTAAAGAATCTCAGTGTCTTTAGACCTGAGAGTGTCAATCCACGCCTTCTAGCAACTTGGCAACTTGCTCTGGCGCGGGAAGCTGATTTTTTAGTTCTTGAGGCACTGTAGAAAATAGCTTATAACTTGCTATACCAATAGGTTTATTCGATTCTCTCAGTGCATACTCAACAATAGTTTTATTCTTGGATTTGCAAAGAATAATTCCGATTGAGAGATTTTCGTCTGGGAGTCGAGAGAAATCATCTAAAGCCGCCAGATAAAACTGCATTTTTCCTACATACTCAGGTAGGAACTCTCCAGTTTTTAACTCAATCGCAACTAGACATTTTAATTGGCGGTGATATAACAACAGGTCAATAAAAAATTCCTGAACACCAACTTCTAGGCGATACTGACTGCCAACAAAAGTAAACCGCCCACCCATTTCTTGCAAGAATGGTTCAACTCTAGCCAAAATCGCCTGTTCAAGCTGTCGTTCGCTGTGTTCATCTGCTAGTTCCAAGAAATCAAAAGTATATTCATCTTTGACAGCTAATTTTAATTGGTTACAGATATCGGCTGGTACAGTTTTATCAAAGTTAGTCTGATTCAACAGAGTCTTTTCATAGCTTTGATTTTCAATTTGGTGAATCAAAACATTCTTTGTCCAGCCAAATTTCCGAGTCATTCTGATATAGAATTCCCGTTCTAGGTCATCTTTGCACTTCTCTACAATGACCAGATTGTGAGTCCATCCAATTTCTCGCACCATTGGTGCGAGTTTTTCATTGTTGACATAGGATTCATAAAAAAGTCTCATCCGCCAGAGGTTAGCAGTAGAAAATCCGCTAATTCCTGGAAACTCTGCTTGTAAGTCTTTTGATAACTGTTCTACTACGGATTTTCCCCAACTAGCGCCCTGCTGTTGAGTAACAATTATCTGTCCAATGTCCCAGTAGAGGTTAATCATTTCCCGATTAACTGCTTTTAATGCTTCGTACTGGGCTGAACGAATACGCTGTTTTATTTCCATTAGCAAATGTCTGTAATTGTCTGAAATAGGGTTACTCATAGCGGAAAAGGTTCAACTCGTTCATGACCACTGCGAGGGAAAATCGAAAGTTTCTTAGAGAATTTGCCCCCGACTTGGCGCTTAGAAATAAGAATTAAATAACATACAATTTATGTCCCTGGCTTACCTCACCCTCAATCCCTCTCCGATATATTGGAGAGGGAAGCTAGATACAGGATGAAGTTTTGCATTTTGTTTAATCCACGTTCCTTAGAAATAGACCGCTATATCTTGCGCGAACAGCCCTTTCACTTTCCTATCAAGATGCAGCAGAGCGTGTGTTTAATTTTACTGTTCGCCCCTGACAGAAGTGCAGTTTCATAAGATGCACTCATGTAGCCGTTGTCTACGATCGCCTCTAGTCATTTACAATTTGTAGGTGACACAAATGACGGAATCACAAGGTTTCCAGACATCAATTCTGAAAATTAAAGAAAAAAATCATCACTAATTGCCTAAAAAGTCCGGTTTTTTTGGCCTTGTGATGATAAATAAAAATAATAGCGTTGAATGTCATGCTTCCAATCGCTAAGGATTATTGAAATTCTTCGCTGGTTTCAGGATGACTACTGAACATCAAATTTTTGCTGGGGATGCTTCTTTACCACAAAAAAAGGAGATAGAGCTACATCAAAAGGCTGAACTACAAAACTTACTCTACTACAGCACGGCGTAAATAAGCCACCCCAACGGGAAAGCCAGTCGCCTGCGGAGGGAAACCCTCCCGCAGCGCTGGTTCACCATTTGTAATGTCTGAAACCCTTGCTAAAACGTAATTACGAATTACGAATTACGAATTACGAATTACGCGAAGCGGTACTAGATGTATTTGTAAAGATGTCACGCTATCTAGGAGCAAATTTTAAAGGAATTGTAAAAGACTTGGTGCCATTTTGGCAGGTTTCTACCCAAAATATGGGATATTAGTAGATTGTACAAATCTTTATTGTTATTTACACATCAGCTACTATCTACGGAAAGCTGCTAAGACCAAGCAAATTTGACACAGAAAAGTTTAAGTAATTTATGAAGTAGGAAATAATACATGGTATTATCACTGTCTTCTCATAACGTTATCCAGTATCTGCAAGACGCGGGTCTGTGTAGCTCAGAAGATGGCGCATCAGATAAATCTGAGTTGCCAGGAAGTAGTAAGAACAATTTCGATTTACTAGTGACTCTAGCAGATAATCGCAAACTGCTCGTTAAACAAGAACGTAACGTTAAGAACAATGACGCGCCGCCTCATGAATTGTTTCAGGAGTGGCTATTTCACCAGTTGCTCCAGCAGTTTCCAGTTCTCGGCAATATTTCAGCGATGCCTACGGCGGTAAACTACGCACCGTTGGTAGTGCATTTTGACGAAGAAAATTCTATCCTCGTCCGCAATTACCTGAGTGAATATCAAGAGCTTGCGATATTCTACCACAACAATGAGATTTTTCCACAAGAAATTGCTTCTGCGATCGGCACTACTTTGGCGGGACTGCATCGCGCAACCTTCAACCGCCGAGAATATAAGGATTTTATGGCAACTGCTCCCCAAGGAGAGTTTCGCTATGGCTTTTACAATCCGGCGCAAGGAGTAGGCTCAATTGAGCCGGAGATATTTGGGACTGTTCCCACAGATGCACTGAAATTCTATGTTCTCTATCAACAGTATGAGAGTTTGGAATCTGCGATCGCAGATTTGGCATCTAACTGGAATCCTTGCTGCTTGACTCACAACAACCTGAAATTGAACAACATTTTGGTTCATTCCAGGTGGGAGAAACTAGACAATTGTCTAGTACGACTAATTGATTGGTCAGCTTGTTCTTGGGGAGATCCAGCTTTTGATTTAGGAACTTTATTAGCAAGCTATTTAGGAATTTGGCTCAAGAGTCTGGTAGTAGACCCCACTATTGATTTAGAAGAATCTCTACACCTAGCGTTGACACCGTTGGAGATTTTACAACCTTCAATTATTGCCCTAATTAGGGCTTATATAAATGCTTTTCCCATGATTTTGTCATACCGCAGTGACTTTATTTCGCGTGTTATCCAGTTTGCGGGACTGGCACTGATTCATGAAATTCAGGAGATGATTACGGGGAGCAAATACTTTAATAATGCTGACATTTGTATGCTCAAAGTTGCTAAAAGTTTACTCACTATACCGGAGCAAGCTGTGCTGACTATTTTCGGGATATCAGAGTCAGAAATCCTAAATCCTGTAGCAAAAATCCATCAACTTCCTCAACCTGTAAAAGAGGCACAGTTAATTCGCATTTATTACGAAAAAACTCGGCTTCGCGGTTGTTAATGGCAGGGAGCAGAATAATTTGAAGAAGAACACAGAATACAGAATACAGAATACAGAAAATACTATCAATCAACCGTTAACTTCTCTATTGGACATTGCTAAAAATATCCAGATTGAGTCAAGTTTTTGTATTTGCCATCCTAATTATCAACCCTTTGCTCTGCCGACTAAAATAGCCGAGAGATTTCAGCACAATTCTGTAGATTTACAACAGAAGTATCTCACTCTATTGCTGCGAAACTTTCTCTATGGAATCTATTACAATGGCTCGCTGCAAAGTACTTTAGCACTCAATACTGATAGTACTAATTGCCCGCCCAAGCATAATTTAGCAGATAATTCCATTTTGGAGATTGATTGGAACTTTTACGAACAATTGCACGCCAGTAATCACGGACTAGGTTACTTTGACCCTCAATGGCAGGTGTTGCGGAAAGAACCTGATGGGACGATGGCGGTGACTAAAGGCGGTTTAACACTTTATGTTGAGCCAGACTGCCATCTAGAATCTAGTAAAAAATCTACGAAAGTGGGTGAGATGGTAGCAATCTGGATGCCCAAAAATCGTCTGCAAAATGGCTGTTATTTGGCAGTTAGTAATGTTAGACAGAAACGCCAGAGCAACCCTGATGCTGATTTGGGAGCAGGGCGAATTTACTTTAATTTTACGGCATCTGGTGCGATCGCTCTGATGGAAAGCCTGACATTGCAATTGAATGCAGCCTCGATTCCCTTTAGCTTTCAGGTTCTCCACAACCCTTCTGCATACGGACGCTATGATTCGGGGCTACTTTACTTTGAACTCCCCGACTATCCAGCAATCCGCACAATCCTTCAGGCTGTTTATCCAGAAAATCAATCCCATTTTCAGCCGGAAATTCCTTTGTTTACCAAATTTTTAGCACCAGGGCTAGGTTTAGCCGAAGAACCAACCCAAAAATTTGCAGCACAGGAAAGTTTTGGGATGAACCGTTGCCAAATTGTCGCTAATGCTTTATTGGAAGCTTGGCAAAAAGGTAAGAATACGATGGAGGAACGGATGAGGGTTATTGACCAACACTTTGCGCGACACTTAATAGATTTGCAGCGTCCTTATCTCAATCCCGGTTCTGAGGATATTTATTATCCGTTAAATTGATGGAGAGTAGGGAGTGGGGAGTCGGGGGATGAGGGGGGATGAGGGAGATGAGGGGGATGAGGGAGAAAGAAGTAATGTAATGCCCAATGCCCAATGCCCAATGCCCAATGCCCAATGCCCAATTTAAAATTCTACAATTACCGGCACATGATCGCTGGGTTGGGTTAATTTTCTGGGTGCGACATCGATGATGCAACTTTTAGCACGCTCATATAGCACGGCTGTGAGATAGTGATGGTCAATCCGCCAACCTAAGTTGCGACGGAAGGCGGCGGCGCGATAATCCCACCAGCTGAAATTTCCGCCTTCTGTAGTGAATTTGCGAAAAGCATCGGCAAATCCGAGTGCCAGAATAGCTCGTAAGGCTTGGCGCTCTGCTTCTGTTGCCATAATGTGATTTTCTGTACTCACTTGCTCGTGAATATCTTTGTCTTCCAGTGCGATGTTGAAGTCTCCGCACACACAAATTGCAGGTTCTAACAGCACTAGCAATCGCAAATACTCGTGTAGCGCTGTCAACCAGCGCAGTTTGTATTCGTATTTTTCAGTTCCGACTGCTGCGCCATTGGGAACATATAAGTTCACAATCCGAACACCATCAATTACACCTGTAATCACCCGCTTTTGGTCATCCCATTCGTGGTGTAAATCTGGCAAAATCGCCCGAAACCCGCTACTTACGTCTAAGAGTGGCTGGCGGCTAATCAAGGCTACACCGTTATAAGATTTTTGCCCTGATATATAAAGGTTATAGCCTAACTGCTCAAAAGGCGATCGCGGAAACTCGGCATCCACAACTTTGGTTTCTTGCAAGCAGAGAACATCAACAGGATTTAGGGTTAACCAATCGATAACCTGTTCGAGGCGAGTGCGAATTGAGTTGACGTTCCAAGTAGCGATTTTCATTCGTTAGTTATCAGAATTTTTGTAAATTACTAATTACACATCATGTAATTTTTGTACAATTATTTAATACTTATAATTTCTGTTCCATTTCCCAATTACGTTTAAACGAAGCTTTAATGACTTGATCCCATTCAGTATTTTAGTATTCTCAGCTACAAATTCTTCCATTTTGTAAGTTCTGCTACAAAATATTCTACTTCATTATGATCCCCAAGACAGATGCAACAAGTAATTGATTAGCTATACGGTTAGAACTGTAGCTCCAGGTTGACTTTTGCCGATAGTCGGTTAGATTTGTCGGTAGAAAATTTGCGGTACGGTTAACTGTTATTGCGCTTTTGGCAGCCTGTTAGGTTAATTTAAATGTCAAAAGAGTAAGTAGAAATCCTCTTTCCTCATAATATAATGATGTAGCTCATTATATAGAGGACAATTTCATAGACTGAACCAAAACAACTTATGAAAATCGCTCAAGTCGCCCCCTTATGGGAAAGGGTTCCACCTCCTAGTTATGGAGGAATCGAACTGGTAGTGAGTCGCTTGACTGATGAACTTGTTCGTCGCGGTCATAAGGTAACTTTGTTTGCCTCTGGCGATTCTCAAACTTTAGCTCACTTAGAAGCAGTTTATCCGCAGGCATTGCGCTTAGATCCAAATATCAAAGAGTATGCAGTGTACGAAATGCTGGAACTGAGCCAAGTTTACCAAAGTGCTGCCCAATTCGATATTATCCATTCTCATGTAGGGATTTCGGCATTAGCTTTAGCGAGTTTGATAACAGCAACTTCTACAGTCCACACCCTGCACGGTAACTTTACAACGGACAACCGTCACGCATTTAGCTACCACCAAAATCAACCCTACGTCAGCATTAGTAACTCTCAGCGTCAAATCGATCTCAATTATATTGGCACGGTTTATAACGGAATTGAGCTAGCAGATTATCCATTCGTAGCCCAACCGTCAGAACCTCCATATTTGGCTTTTCTAGGCCGTTTTTCGCCAGAAAAAGGTCCACAACATGCGATCGCTATTGCGAAACAGAGTGGTTGGCGCTTGAAGATGGCAGGAAAGGTTGATCTAGCAGACTCTAAGTTTTTTGAACAAGAAATTGCCCCCTTAATAGATGGTCAGCAAATCGAATATCTAGGCGAAATTAGCCACACCGAAAAGGCTGAACTTCTGGGCAATGCTGCCATAACTCTTTTCCCCATTAACTGGCAAGAACCTTTTGGCTTAGTAATGATTGAATCAATGGCAACTGGTACACCAGTGATTGCCATGAATTTCGGCTCGGTACCAGAAGTGATTGCCCACAATAAAACAGGTTTTATCTGCAAAAGCTATGCAGAAATGGCGGCAATGATTCCACTAGCTTTGGAACTGAATCGTCAAACCTGTCGAAAATATGTGGAAAACAACTTTAGCGTTAGCCAAATGGTTAACGGATATGAAGCTGTTTACAGACAAATTATAAAAGACCGCATAGAATCTAATGGCCGCATTCATGCTGCCAAAATCCAGTTTTAATCAACTGCTTTTTTATCCAGCTTAAACAATAACTTTTTTAAGGAGCACATTGGTATGAGTACGAGAACTAACACCTGCCCATGCTGCGGTGGTTCCCTCCTGCGTCATGCCCGTCATGGTGAACTATATTGGTTTTGCCTGTCGTGCCGACAAGAAGTACCGCTATTAACTGCTACTCGTTTGCCTAATCTGGAAACCCGGAACACCGGAGTGGTTCCCCAGCCAGTGGTGAATACTTAATTCTTCGACATAATAAAGCCTAATATAGTAATCCGCTTTGATTATTGAACTGGCTTGCGTAGGCTGGGAGTGGGGAGTAGGGAATAAGCCTTTTCGATTAGTACTTAATTTGTTCAAAAATCAAATAGGAGTCCTATAGAAATCGAGTTTACACCTATCAATTAGCTCTAACTGATAAAATCGGATGAAGCTAATTGATAGGTTTAAAATTTTGTTAGCAGCCTTACTTTATGGCCAAGAAGATTTACGCTTAGAGGAAGTTGCTGACCCCACTCCGGCGGCTGGTGAAGTTGTGATCCGAGTGGGGGCGGCAACAACTTGTGGTACAGATTTGAAAGTCTGGCGGCGTGGTGGTCATGCCAAGATGCTGAAACCGCCGTCACTATTTGGTCATGAAGCTGCTGGGCGAATAGTTGCCTTGGGTGCAGGTGTCGCTGATTGGCAAGTAGGCGATCGCATTGTCGCTAATAATTCCGCCCCATGCTGCCAGTGCTTTTTTTGTCAACGCCAAGAGTATTCATTATGTCCGAACCTGACCTGGAATAATGGAACTTTTGCCGAATACCTGAAAATTCCTGCACCAATAGTACAGCATAATTTGTTACAAATTCCCGATGAGTTGCCGTGGGAATTGGCAGCGATGACGGAACCCTTAGCTTGTGTGTTACATGGTATAGCGCGTTCTGATGTCAAAACCAAAGATCAAGTAGTCGTCTTAGGAGATGGGGCGATCGGGTTGATGTTTGTGGCGGCGTTGAGTGAGAAAGCTGAGGTTTTGCTGTGGGGAGGTAATAACCACCGGCTAGAAATTGGTCAGAAATTGGGTGCAATCCAGACCTTTAATTATCATCAAATCCCACATATTCCTAATGTGGTGAAAGAACTTACCCAAGGATGGGGTGCAGATATAGTAATTGAAGCCACTGGTGTACCAAGTGTTTGGGAAACTGCGATCGCCTGCGCCCGTCCTGGTGCAACAGTCAACTTATTCGGTGGATGTCCACGAGATACCAGCATTACTGTCAATACAGAACAGCTACATTACAGCGAACTTACTATTAAAGGCGTGTTTCATAATACACCGGAGTATGTGCGGCAGGCGCTTGCACTGATTGCTAGTCGCAAAATTCCCTTTGAGTTACTTATTAGTGAACAGCGATCGTTAAAAGATTTAGAACAGGTGTTTTGTGAGATGAAGGCGCGTCAGGTTATTAAGGTAGCGATGATTCCTTAGTTTTTTAAGAAAGGTAGGAGGAAAGAAGTAGGCAACGCAGGCTCTGTTACCACCGTAGGCATCGCCGATATAACAAATGCCAGCGCCGATATCACAAATGCGATCGCCGATATAACAAATGCCAGCGCCGATGTAGCAAATGCAATCGCCGATGTAGCAAATGCAATCGCCAATGTAGCAAATGCGATCGCCGATATAGCAAATGCGATCGCCGATATCGCAAATGCAATCGCCGATGTAGCAAATGCGATCGCTGATATCACAAATGCGATCGCCGATATCGCAAATGCGAGCGCCGATGTAGCAAATGCGATCGCTTAACGTTAAGTTAACACCCATATACAGATGTAGGCCCCTATAGCCCAATACGCTTGGGTTAAGCCTAAAACTCTTTGTGAAAATTAATTTTTTTTAACGAACCGCAGAGGCGCAGAGAACACAGAGAGAAGGAAGAAATGCTTAACTGAACTGTATTGCCCTATAGCCGATTGATTATATTGCAAAGATTTTTCAAAATGCTATGACAAAATATTAGACAAAGGATGCGAAGAAAAATGAAAGGACTTTGGCTCGAAAACAACCAGTTGCAATTACGCACAGATATTGCTATTCCTGAACCACCACCGGGAGAAGCCTTGGTACGTGTCTTGCGTGCAGGTATCTGTAACACTGACCTGGAACTACTCAGAGGCTACTATCCTTACCGTGGTATTTTAGGTCATGAATTTGTCGGCATCGTCGAACAAGGACCAGAACACTTAGTTAACCAACGCGTAGTTGGAGAAATCAACGCTGTGTGTGGGCATTGTCGGTTTTGTCGCAGTGGACAACCAACTCACTGCGAAAATCGCACAGTTCTAGGTATTGTCAACCGTCATGGAGCCTTTGGAGAATATCTCTGTTTGCCGGTGGAGAACTTGCATCGCGTACCTGATAATGTGCCAACAGAAGTAGCAACATTTACTGAACCTTTAGCAGCAGCTTTGGAAATTCAGCAGCAAGTATTATTGCATCCAAATGACCGCGTGCTAGTGGTTGGAGATGGCAAACTAGGGCAATTGGTAGCCCAGACACTAGCCCTAACTGGCTGTGAACTTTTAGCTGTGGGGCGTCATCGAGACAAACTAGCTAACTTAGAAGCACGGGGAATAAAAACGAGTCTAGCCGATGCTGTTACAGATGGATATTTCGATATCTCAGTAGAATGTACTGGCAACCCAGAAGGATTTGCGATCGCTCGTCGCGCCCTACGTCCTCGTGGTACGCTTGTACTTAAAAGTACTTATGCTGGCAACCTCAGCCTGGATGCTTCTTCTTTAGTAGTGGATGAAATCACCCTCATCGGCTCCCGTTGTGGTCCCTTTCCCCCAGCACTCCAGCTACTAGCTACAGGACAAGTTGACGTGCAACCCCTGATTCATGCTACCTACCCCCTGATTGAAGGTCTTGCAGCTTTTGAACACGCTCAGAATCGGGGTGTTTTGAAGATATTGTTAGAGATTGGTTAGGGGTTGGGTGTAACCCTGTCGAGGTGAAATATATGAAATATATATAGATTGATTTCTCTCAGCATAACTGCGGTTGCCGAAGTCTAAGGCGATCGCACTTGCTGATCATTTGAGTGAGAATTTTGCAATTATTTGCTACTTTGAAACATGATGCAAATAATTGAAATTTCTCCATTCCAAGCATTTCGCCGCAGTGTGGCAACAGTGATGCAGGTAGTTCCAAAGGAGCTACGTTATGTAACAATTCTGACATTACTGGGTGGTGCAGGCCCAGCGCTCGCCATTTGGCTCAACAAGGAGATCATTGATGAAATTACCCGCTTATTGAGCATCGGCACAACGGAAAATGCGATCGCCCTGATACTTTCCCAACCACTGCTACTCTCCAGTATTGCCGGTTCCCTGCTGGTGAATTTGGTAAGTGATGCGATCGCAAACATCAATCCCTTTGTATATACTTCTCTGCGCGATCGCATTTCCGGTTTTGTCCAAGGACAAGTGATTGAAAAGATTGCCACTTTTGAAGATATTGCCCTGTTTGAAACACCCGATTTGCTCAATTTGGTGCAGTTGACCGAAAAGGGAGTGCAACGACTTCCAGAGCTTTGTATGAGGCTTGTGACGATGTTAGAGGGAGTTTTTATCTTCATTCCAGCCATACTGCTTTTGGTGTCTCTTGCTTGGTGGGTACCCCTAATTTTGTTTAGCTGCGTTACCCCTGTGATGTATGTGCAGATAAAATACCGTAAGCAAGTTTGGGGAGTAGAAAGAACCCAAGCGAGTGTTCTTCGTGAAATGAACTTATATAAAACGGTTTTAACCGGAGAGACATACGCCAAAGAAATACGCTTATTTAGCTTGCAAACCTTACTATTAGAACGCTGGCACGGGCTTTACCGGACTATTTTTCGGGCAATGCAACAAATCCGCCGTCGGGGGACAACAGCCGTTATTGGCTGGTCTTTATTGAGTGGTTTAGGTTTGGCGTTGCCCTATGTATACGTAGTCCAGGGAGTGATCGGTGGAACCCATACTTTGGGGGATTTGGCGCTTTACACTGGGGTAATTTTGGAAGTGCGTCGGAGTTTGGAGAATCTGATGTCTGGCGGGTCAGAGTTGTATAATATTGCACTGGCAACGACGCCTATTTTCCAGCTTTTGGAGTTAGAGCCGCAGTTATCCCGTTCTCATCCAGAGTTGCAATCAAAGAAGGTATGGGGAGAAGCCAAGGAATCGGCTGCTAACAATCGGAACTTTCAAAAAAATGGAAATAATTCATCTGATCATCGGCAAGCTTTATCAGGTGTGAATGCAACTGAGTATAAAAAACTCCATCCCCTTGTGGGTGGAGTTTTTGGGCATGGGGAATGGGGAATGGGGAATGGGGAAGAAGTTACCAATGCCCCATGCCCTATGCCCCAAGGGTTGGGGGGAGCAACCTCGACCACCCACGAGGGGATGGAGTTTCCCGCCGCTTTCAATGAAGCATCGCAGACAGGTATTTACATCAAAAATCTATCCTTTAGCTATCCCAACAGCGATCGCCCAATCCTAAAAAACATCAATCTGACGATTCACCCCAACGAGATGATTGTATTAGTGGGTGAAAATGGTGCTGGTAAGACCACATTAGCAAAGTTATTATGTCGCCTCTATGATCCTAGCCAAGGTGCGATTATTTGGAATGGGCAGGATTTGGCATCGCTCCCGTTAGAAGATTTGCGATCGCGGATTGATGTAGTTATGCAAGATTACGCTCGGTTTCCGACTACTGTGCGGGAGAATGTTGCCTTTGGAGATTTAGCGAAAATGCAGGATGATGCCGCGATCACAGAAGCGATCGCTGAGGCTGGTTTGGCTAAAGTAATTCAAAACCTCGATCAAGGTTTAGAAACCCTCTTGGGCAAACAGCTAGAAGGAGGTATTGATCTATCAGGTGGACAATGGCAAAGATTAGCGATCGCTCGTGCTTTGTTGCGACTGTCTCCAGCCGAACTAGTCATACTTGACGAGCCAACAGCGAACCTTGATCCGAAGACAGAACATGAGATTTACAATATTTTGCAGAGCTTGGCGAAGGGGAGAATAGCCGTTGTAGTCAGCCATCGCCTCGCCTTGGCAAAACTAGCAGACCAAGTAGTAGTACTAGAACATGGTCAAATTATCGAGGTAGGCACTCATGACGAACTCATCGCACTAGGGGGACAGTATCATTTGATGTTTACTCGTCAAGCTAGTAGTTATAAGTGAGTGGGGAGTGGTGAGTGGGGAGTGGGGAGTGGGGAGATGAGGGAGATGAGGGAGATGAGGGAGATGAGGGGGACAAGGAGCATACGTGTCAACTTAGAGCCAGGGCGAATAGAATTTGCGGGTACACAAACTCTCGTCCACCTCCGTGGACTAATACAAAATCAAGGGTTCTTAACCCACGGAGGTGGGTTAAGTCTCGTGTAGACGCGGTTTCTAACCGCCCTTTTAACCTTAAGTTGACACCAATGCCCAATGCCCAATGCCCAATGCCCAATCTTTATTCAGGTAACTTATATTGCTCAACAATACGCTTGGCAAACTCTGGAACGTGCGCTTCTAATTTCTCTGGATGATTCCGCTTCACATACAAATAGTTCCGAGTAAAGTGAGAATCAATGGAAAACCGCGCATATTCTAAACCCTTGGGGCCGATTTTTTCGATAACCACACCCATGAGTTTTGCTGCCCACATGGGGAGGGTAACGCCTTTATCGTAGGCGGGAATGCTTTGCTGTACAGCTTCCTTACGATTCCCTTTAGACATCACTGGTTGGGTGTCTAACTGGTCTTTCACCAAGTCCAGCATTTCCTTACCTGTGTCATTTCTAACTACAATCCATTGCCAGCCGAAGGGTGCGCCCATGTAACCAACGACTAAATCGGCTAGGGAGTTGACGTAATCAAAACAACTCATACAGGATGGGGCAAAGACATCTTTAAGTTTGTTGGTCTTCAAGCCAAAGAAAGGTACTGTTTCTGATGAGCCATCCTCATGTTTGAAGTGAACCCGGAAGTCTTGCATGAATTCGTAATGCACAACTGTATCAGGCGATCGGCTGGTGGTTTCTAAGAATTTTTGCAGTCCGGCGCGGTTAACATTATCTACGCAGGGCGTACCCAAAACATACAGCTTTTCTAAACCAAGTTGTTTTTCTACGGCTCGTAATGCCTGAATTTGGCAACCAACACCAATTACCAACAGCCGCTTCATCCCCGATTTTTCCACCTGTTCCAATACGGAAAGGTTCGGGGAAAGTGTTGGTTTATTTACCCGTGCTGCTAGTATTTCTTCTGGAGTCCGGGCGATGATGGGCATGGGTTGAAAGCGGTCTTCTTTGGTGTTTTGCACACAGACGACACCTTCAACTAAGCCGCGATTGAGCATTTCAATGGCAATGCTGCTAACAATACCCGTCCATTGTGCGCCTGCGATCGCCTGCTGTTTCCGCGCTGCTATCATATCTTGGTGAACACCAAAGTAGAGTTCATCAGGGTTGTCAAGATGGCGCGATCGCGTGTGCGTTTCTGCTTCAAGTTCGCCTATTTGCTGATTAATAAAAGCGCAGGCTTCCTTGACATAGTGAATATAGTATGTATCACATAGTCCGCACTCGCTACACAGTTCTTTAGCAGGGCGGCGGCTGGTAGGTTTGAGGGCTTTAGCTTTTTTGTGCTTGCTAGAATCAACTGAAGTCATATAAATTTTTTGTTTTATCTAGGAATCGCTTTTATTACAATACCTTTATCGGCTATGAACTTCACGATGATCAAGGGTTTTCAAATCCCCAAACTTTCAGTTACCGTGAAAATAATATTTAAGTTGAATGATTGTACTTGCCTCAAGATAGAAGATATTTCTCCTAAAAGAGTTGTATTTTGGTAAAAAAGCCTATCTATGAGGTTGACAATGGAGGCAAAAAGTGAAACCTTCAACCGACGCGCACCGCTAATTACGGCTGGAATTTTTCTTGGTGTGGGTCTTGGAGGATTTCTTGATGGAATTTTACTGCATCAGCTCCTCCAGTGGCATCATATGGTCAGTAGCATTCGACCTCTGACAAACACGGCGAATATAGATTTGAACATGGTATGGGATGGGTTATTTCATGCCTTGGATTGGGTATTCACCGTGGTCGGACTTGTGTTGCTATGGCGTGCAGGAGGGCGTGATGATGTTCCTTGGTCATCACAGACTTTTATTGGGTCAATAGTGATTGGGACTGGGTTGTTTGACTTGGTTGAAGGTTTAATTGACCACCAAATTCTCGGTATCCATCATGTAAAAGCAGGCCCAAATCAGTTAGCTTGGGATCTAGGATTTCTTGCATTCGGTGCGCTACTTATTGTTATGGGCTGGATAATGATCAAAAAAGAGTCAGTAGTCAATTAATCATTGGGCATGGGGCATGGGGCATTGGGCATTGGGCATTGGGCATTGCTTATTCTCCTTGTCCCCCTCATCCCCCCACTCCCCACTCCCCACTCCCCACTCCCCCCTATGACAGATACTTTTGAAAAAACTAGCTGGAGTTGGCAGCTTTCTCAATTTCAACAACAAGCGGGAGAATGGTGGGAATACCAGTTTTACCGCTTTGAACAGGCAATGCCCGAATTGCCTACTGGATGGTCAATTAGCCCAAGGCTTGGTGAGTTGCTGAAATTCCTGTTTTGGCTGGTAATAGGCTTATTTATAGCTTGGGTGGGTTGGCGATTATGGCGAGAATTCAGTCCTTATGTATATTCTTGGCTGAATAGAAGTGGTAATCTCATTGATTTTCGCGCAAAAACTCGCTCTAGTGAGTCATCCATAGCCCTTTTGTTGGAGCGATCGCAAGAATTTTACCGTCAAGGTAACTACCGTGAGGCTTGCCGTTGTGTCTATTTAGCGATGTTGCAACAGTTGGATCAAAACGCGATCGCACCCCACAAACTCAGCCGCACAGATGGAGAATATCTACAATTGCTGCGATCGTCTGTGACTCCCATACAGCCTTATGAAACTTTAATTACTACTCACGAGCAATTATGTTTTGGCAATGCCGAGATTTTGCCAGACAATTATCAGCAGTGTCGGCAAGCTTATCGGGAAATTTCGCAAGCATGAAAAAGCCCTGGCGAATAGAATTCGCACGCCACTTGCTTCAAGTCGGGGAACCCGCCCAACGCAGTGGCTTGGCTACACAGGCAAAGTCCGCCTGCGCGGACTAAGGAAAAATTGAGTGTTTGAAACCCACGCGGGTGGGTTTTGCTTCGTGTAGACGCGGTTTCTAACCGCCCTTTTAACTAAGTTTAGGGGTTTAAGTCCCCTGCTTTTTAAGCAGAACGTTTTGGGTCGGGGTCTAAATCCCCGTCACAAAACTTACTTGCGACTTGCGACTTGCGACTTGCGACTTGTTTTAACTATATTTTCCAGATTGCCTATTTTGTGAGAATCGCGATCGCCTGATCCACAGCTTCCAAAGCAGTGTTTACTTCCGCCTCTGTGACAATTAGCGGTGGCACAAATCGGACTACTTTTGGCCCGGCGGGTACCAGCAATACGCCCTGGTTGATGGCAGCATTGACGACATCGGCTGCGGTTAGCCCGATGTCGGCTCGCAACTCCAAACCGTTGATTAAACCCCAACCCCGAACTTCGGCAATGTGCTGAGGATATTTCGCGGCGATCGCTCTCAATCCAGTTCGCAATTGTTCACCCCGATCTTCCACATTCTGCAAAATATTTTCCCGCTCTAATGTCTGGCAAACACTAAGTGCCACACCACACACAAAAGGATTTCCGCCAAAGGTGCTGGCGTGTTCCCCTGGTTGGAAAATATCACAGAATTTCTTGCTCATCATTGCACCGATGGGAATACCGCCACCTAAGCCTTTGGCACTGGTGAAAATATCCGGTTCAACGCCGAGATGTTCGTAACCCCATAATTTGCCACTGCGCCCCATGCCAACTTGCACTTCATCAAAAATCAATAAAATGCCAGTTTCGTCGCAAATCTGCCGGAGCTTTTTGAAATAGGCAACATCTCCGGGACGCACACCGCCTTCTCCCTGCAATGGCTCAATCAGAATCGCCGCTACCCGATAATCGCCTTCATCCAACTCGCTAATTGCTACTTCCACAGCGTTAATATCGTTGTAATTTACGTAGTGGAACCCAGGAACCAAGGGATCAAAATACTTTTGATACTTCGGTTGTGCTGTGGCGGTAACGGTTGCTAAAGTCCGTCCGTGGAAACTAGCATGGGCGGTTAAAATAATCGGTTTTTCAATGTCTAATACTGTGTGGGCATATTTCCGCGCCAGTTTAATTGCGGCTTCGTTAGCTTCAGCGCCAGAGTTGCAGAAAAATACGCGATCGGCACAGGAATGATCAACGATCCATTTTGCCAATTCACCTTGCTCAGGAATGTAGTACAAATTAGAGACATGGTGCAGCTTCTGGATTTGGCGTGTCACCGCTTCTACCATCGCTGGGTGGGCGTGCCCTAAAGTACAAGTGGCAATTCCCGCCACAAAGTCCAGATATTCTCGCCCCTGTGTATCCCAAACCCGGCATCCAGCACCCCGTTCTAGGGCTAAGGGAAACCGCGCGTAGGTGGACATGACAGCTTCATTAAAGCTATCTGCATCAAAGGGACTGGATGCTGACCCTGAATCTGGGGGGATGGTGGCTTGGTCAACGAGAGTTTGTAGGCTCACTACCGCTCCTCCTGAAAGTTTTTAATTATATAGTTATTTACTAGTTTCCTAGAAATCCCTAAAAAATACTTTTTATTTAGCACAACTCGTACTTCTTCTTAGGCTAACGCTTATATAACCTCAAACGCTTGGCGGTGGTGAAAAAACTTTGTACTCAAGACTTGAGCAATTGAAAGCCACAAATCCCCGACTTCTTAAAGAAGTCGGGGATCTTGTCGATCACGATTGACTTAGTAACCCAACCGCCATTTCCAGATGCATCTTAGCCTTGTGCAAATTCAGCAGGTTCTCTTGATCAAACCGATCGGGGTAAGCCATCCTCCTACCTTCCAAGGTTATTTTAATCAGTGCTGCTTGCTCATCTGTGGGTGAATTTATTTCATCTATCACCCCTTCAAAAAATTGAATGATGCTAAATCCAGGAGATTTTAATCCCCTTCCTTCTCTCACCTGCTGGAGTGCTAGCTGAGGAAATGCCATCAGAGAAGTTATGTAGCTGACTTTGTATGCTGCACTTCCTGTAGGCTTAATACCATATCGACGGCATAAGTCGCGTAATTCTGGGATGGTTTTGATTTCTAACTCGGAACGCGTGAACATAAAATAGAATTACCTCTTGGTAAAAGTGGTATCGGTGGTGAACCGTTTGTCAGACTGAGAACACCACCGATTTAAAACTTTATATCGTTGTTAACATCGATTCAATCGTTATTTACATCTCTCAATAATGCCTAACCCCAAGGGTAAACCTGAAAATTTCGGAAATCAACCAAGCAAAGAACTAACTGAACAACTCAACTTTCGGGTTACTAAGGATATGAAAGAAGAGGTGAAAGCACAAGATGACCCCCCAGAGTTCTGTAGACGCGCTATCCAGGAAGCACTAGACAAGAAAAAAGATAAGTAGTCCTGAGTTATTTAGATAACTTGTAGTTTAAATATACTAAAAAAGACGAATGCTATAAAGTTAGTAAAAAACTAGAAAAAGTAGGCTAAAAGTACTATTGTTACGTTATTCTCAACACTTGATTACCAGCATTAAAAATCTGCTCTGCGGTTAAATCAAATGTTGTACTTAGTTTAAATATACTAAAAAGGACGAATGCTATAAAGTTAGCAGAAAACTAGAAAAAGTAGGTTAAAAGTACTATTGTTACGTCATTCTCAACACTTGAGCAAAAATATCAACGTATCCAAAAGGAGTTAATGGCCGGGGCGATCGCTCTTGGCGGTGTTTTCTTCATTGGCACTTTGTGGTATCGAATAATAGAGGGCTGGTCATGGGAAGATGCGGCTTACATGACAGTCATCACTTTAGCGACTGTGGGATATGGAGAGACGCACCCATTGGGTAGCCGAGGACGGTTGTTTACAATTGCCCTGATTTTGTTGGGTGTAGTCAATATCGGTTACATTGTCAACAGATTTACAGAAGCAATCATTGAAGGCTACTTTCACGAAGGAATTCGGCTACAGCAGCAGAGGCGGTTAATGGAATCTCTATCAGAACATTACATTATCTGTGGATTTAGTCGGACTGGTCGTCAAATTGCCAAAGAATTTCAGGCAGAAGATGTACTGTTTGTGGTGATTGATTCGGGGATGGAATCTGTACAAAGGGCGCAGATGGAAGGTTACACGGCATACCAAGGCGACGCTACCCTAGATGATACACTCTTGAAAGTTGGCATTGAAAGAGCGACTTGTATCGTTGCAGCACTTCCTTCAGATGCCGAAAATTTATATATAGTATTATCAGCAAAAACACTGAATACGGGAATTCGGGTGATCGCACGGGCAAGTACAGAAGAGGCTTTGCAGAAGTTACAACGCGGTGGCGCCGATGAGGTGATATCCCCCTATATTACTGGTGGGAAGCGCATGGCTGCTGCGGCTCTCAGACCTCAAGTGTTGGACTTTGTAGACGGGATTTTGACAGGTACAGACCGTCAGTTGTATATGGAAGAATTTTTACTTGACCCGGCTTTTTGTCCTTTTGTGGGTCAGAGTTTGCAAAAAGCGAGATTGCGATCGCAAACTGGGGCGTTAGTTCTGGCAATTCGCCGCCTTGATGGGACTTTAATCGGTGGACCCACTGGCGATACGGTGTTAATGCCGGGAGATCGGCTAATTGGGATGGGTACAGCAGAGCAGTTGCGGAGCCTTAACCAAATTCTCGGCCCAATTGGTTCTCAGAAATTGCGTAAACCGAAAAATAGCTGATTTTATTTTTCCTTTATTAATTTTTTATACTAAATTTAGGTAATTATTACATAGTGTAATTGCATAAGCGGATAGTATAAGATTATGCAATGAAACTTACTTTAGCGATCGCCACAATATTTACTTTTACTTTGGGATTTTACACCACACAGACTATTGCTGCTCCTCTGGCAAATCCCAAAAGCATTTGACTTATCTGTACCTCAACTCAAATGAAATCAGCGATCTCAAGGCTTTATCCGCTCTGACAAAATTAACTTTTCTGAATATTAAGAATAACGCGATCGCACGCAAAATATGATGAATTTAACTGCTTGTATTTTGCTCAAGCCAAGCGACTAAATCAGATACATTTGAAAAATCTAAAAATGCTTATCCCAATCCTTCCAATTGTTCAGTAGATAATACTTGGAGACGTTCAATTATTAATAAATCTATCTCACCAAAGCGTCTATTTACAAGGCGTAAAGTATATTTCAATGCTTCCTTCTGTTCTCCCTGATGCAAAATATCCTGATAAATCACTGACTCTTGCATAATCTCCTCCCGGAATAATTGACGAATAAAATCTTTCTCAAACTTCAACCCTGCTAAAATCTCCGTGTAAGCAGCAGTATTTTGTCTAGTCTCGATATCTGGAATTTTAGCAATTTCCTCGGCAACCTGCGATAATAACGCTTGGGCTGAATCTGTTCGTGTTAACGGTGCTAAAGGTAATAACGCAAAATTGCTAAGAAATAATGCCGAATCTTGCTCCCACATTCGTATAACTCGAAAACGGTGGGTTGTGACTTCGCTGACATATTCTTCGGTAAAAGCGATTTCGTTACTAGTCTCTTGCAAGAAAATCACTACCTGGGTAACAGGAACTTGATATTTCCGTGTCAATCTGACGTAATAATCTAGCATCCGCAGAGAAATTGGTTTTTGGGATTTAATTGTGGTTTGAAATTCCAGGTGTAAAATCCGATTTTCTGTTTGCAGAAATGTCACGGAATCAGCGCGGATCGGTTCAATGCTCAATTCGGTTTTTAAAATTTCAATTGTTCGCGGTTCTTGATTTAATAACCAACGAGTAAAATCGCGGGGATACTTTTCTGCGAGTATTTTACAAAGGTTGTCGTATTCTGCCATCTGGCATGATTGCACCTGATTTTATTAATTATTATCTTTTGGTAGATTACGCTTAAATCAGCCACTGTAAAATATTGGCTTTGCTAATCAATGCCCAATGCCCAATGCCCAATGCCCAATTAATAATCAATTTCTTTCCACCCATGCATGGCTGCGATGCTTTTTGTAACCCATTCGATCGTAATTGGGGGAGCTTCTGATATCAAAATGCTAGGATAAACTGCTGCACCCCAGTCGGGATGAATTAACACACGGCATTGATTTTTAATCACTGGATAGTTGAGCAAAGCTTTGACAACTGCTGTGTCATCGTGGGGGATTGCTCCCGGATGGGACAATAAAGGATAGCCTGTACGAGGGTCGATTAGGTCGGTTAAATAGCCGCGATCGCGCAGATTAAATGCTAAATCGCAGCCAAATCTCATAAACTTTTCTCGCAAGCGTTCTTTCTCTGTCTCGACTTCTGCCGTCTTTTCAACTAGTTGATAACGCGATTGCTGTAAGACAATCACTACTCGTAAAAATGGCTGCCGTTTCCAATCTGGTAATATCCGTTCGCAGTTGGCACAGATATATTGACTGGGAGGATGAATTGAAATTTGAACCGCTTGTCCCGTTTCGGCAACTAAGTTAATGGGACAGGCTTGCTCCGAAGTGTAAACCTTGGGATAGTTCACTAAATTGATTCGGTTTATGCAAGTTTTTTAATTTAATCTCCGGTATAGATGATAGCTCTTAAAAGTTCCAAAAAATCATCAATCTTCTCTAATATGTTGCTTTTTTTGGTAGCAGTTGTTAATAATTTAACAATTTTAATCCGAATTTTATCCTTTATTAACCTATTCTAATGGGATTTGCGGCGATCGCTGTAGGCGTTGGAATAGATACAGCGTGTGGTAGACAAGCGATGCCTACACCTACGCTCCTGAAATTTGGTCGATCAAAATCCCCAAAAATGACCCGAATTAATCGAGTTTTAAAGAATTCACTGGCACCTCATCCCAAGAATCGACTGTCCGCAATCGCGCTACCCAACCTGCTGCCTTTTGTGTCTCAGTTAAATTATTCTCATAGGAATCATGACAATCTTTAGCTTGAGATTCATTACAACAGGCAATACAGGCATGAATCATCCCAGACGGATCAATTTGCTCATTTACCCAAATAGTCATGGAGTATTCCCTCGAAAAGTCTAGCGAAAAAAGCTATTCGTCATTTTAGAATACTATCAATCAGTCGGGGTACAAATGTTTTGGAGTTCAGATTATTCCTACACCAGAACAAAAAACACAGTGCTACATATTGTGCTGCTGGTTTACTAGGCTTTACTTGCCTATAAATATCGTTCGGATGGATGAACGGACAGAAAATCTATTCTTCTTGGCAGGTGAGGAAAATATTATAGAAATATACCCTAACGGTAAATGGAGATACATAGGATGAGCAAGCCTAATTTTCATGCAATGAGTCAGAAAGAGTTACATGATTACGTTCTTGCTCATCGGGAAGATCAGGAAGCCTTCTACGCTTATGTGGATAAGCTGCATGTCGAAGGTAATTGGATTGAAATGCCACCGTTACAGTCAGAAGAGGATTTAGAAAATTATCCTAAGTTCATTGAGCGTATTCGTAGCAGTTCTGAGCCACGAGATGGAGCAGTTTAACGCTGCATTGTAGTTACAGCAGCTTTTGGGCTATCCTCAGTTTCGCCGATCGCGATCGCGGATTATTAGCAATTTCCTCTTCTTGGGCAATAATCGGCTTTTTTGTCAAGACCTTTAATAAAGGTGAATTTCTTAAACCGTGCTTCACCGGGCGATCTTCCAAACTGTGAAAACTGATAATCGCAATTCTGCCGCCAGGGACAAGGGCATTTGGTGCTTTATCCAAAAAGGTTTCTAGGGATTTTAACTCATCGTTGACGACAATTCGCAGAGCTTGAAAAACACGGGTAGCGGGGTGAATTCTACCATAACGGTATTTAGGGGGAACTGAAGAAGCGATCGCTTCAGCCAACTCAACAGTCGTGTGCAACGGACGCCGTTCTACAATGCGTCTAGCAATGCGCCGTGATAATCGTTCTTCACCGTACTTAAAGAAAATATCTGCTAAATCTGCTTCATTCCAATTATTAATCACATCGGCAGCAGTTAGCGATCGCCCTCGATCCATTCGCATATCCAAATTTGCGGCTTGGCGAAAGCTGAAACCCCGTTCTGGCTGATCTAAATGGTAAGAGCTCACCCCTAAATCGGCGATAATACCGTCAAAAGTATTAGGCGTAAACTCGTAGTCAGCAAAGTTGCAATGAATAAATTGTATGCGAGCCTCCTTCGCAGGAGCTTCTCCTGACGGAGACGCTTCGCGAACGCTAACGCTATATTCAGCTAAATTCTTCTGCGCTGCTGCTAAAGCATCTTCATCCTGGTCAACAGCCGTTACCCGCACATCCGCCGCAGCTTCTAAGATCAGGCGACTATGACCACCACCGCCTACCGTCACATCTAAATAATGCCCGCCCGGACGCACCGCTAAACCCTCAATTACTTCTCGCCCCAAAACGGGAATATGCGAAAAAGCCAATTCTTCTAAATCTAGTGGTGTTTGTGAATCTGATTTCATCTTTAATTTTATTTTTGATAAAGTTTGCACACGCTACGACAACGTAAACGTCCTGTAATAATAAATAGACATTCATTCATTCTTCTAACTCCTCTTTGCTACTTTCAGAGGCTTGGCGTAGTGCGAGGAATGCCTCTTTTAAAGGTTGGCTGACAGCACTATCAGGTTCATCGAGTACTAATTGTTGATATGCCTCCAAAAAAACCATTCGTAATCTATGGAAAAGATGTAGAAAATGATCGTCAAATCGGAAACAACCCTTTCAAAAGCTAAATCAAGGATAGCTTCTGGGGTTGACATTGAGATTCTAGCTGTTGTGTCTGAGTGCCATTAACAGTATTTTTTCTAATATCATCTAGCGCATAATTTACCCACAGGATTTCTGTTCGCAATCCTTTTATAGAATGGCAAGTTTTAGTGGGTGCTTCGATGCATTTCCAATCACTGTAAAGTTCTTCCATGAGAGAGCATTGATAACCTGAGATAGCAACTTTGCCTTTGATATTATGAAGAACATCACTCAGTTTCCGATGTTGTTCATCTGTCATCTCGTAAGCGTAAGCTTGACGATCGCCTCTTGAAGCATGTGGATATGGAGGATCGCAATAAAACAAAGTCTCTTCAGAATCATAGCGTTGAATCACTTTAATTGCTGAGTCATGCTCCATCTGAACTCGTAAAAGTCTTTGGACAATCCCAGGCAAATCTTCTACACTTCCTAACCATCTGGAAACTGCACCAGCCATCCCCGCACGGCTGGTTAGTTTACAGTGTGCCCACCTACCAGAACTTGCCTTCTGTGCTAACCCAGTTCTAACCTGTCTAGCTGTGATGAAAAATCGTCTAGCTCTTTCAATATCAGATAAATTTTGGGTAGGTTCAGAGATTGCTATCTCGAATTCTTCACGAGAAAAGGGAGTCAGACCAATAGCTTCAATTAAACTTTCCTTTTGCTCTCTTAATACACGAAAAAAGTTTACTAATTCACCATCCAAGTCATTATATGTTTCTACTGGTGAAGGATGTCGATTGAGCAAAACTGCCGCCGAACCTCCAAATGGTTCACAGTAATGCTGGGCATCTGGTAATAGAGGTAAAAGCCAATCAAGATGGCTGAACTTACCACCATACCAGCCAAAAGCTATCAGTTTTTTTTTGCCCATTTTTTTATGCTTGTAGGTTTCTAATCTTTGAAAAAAGGTCTAAAATACTATGACACAAAAGTATGAAATCAGCGATATACAGCAGAATTCAGAATTAAGGAGTCAGAATTCAGAAGTAAAACAGGCTTTATACCTGACTTTGAGACTTAGCTTGTGTACTTCACCAACCTGAAATCTGCTGTATTCTCTGCCAGACGCTACACGTAGCTTGCTTCCCCGTCGGGGTACGATGGGCTATTCGTCATCGCACCTTACCCCAATCTCTCAACATCAGCACTTTCCCCTTCCGACTCAACAGGCTCAAACTTAACTTTGTTATACAGCAGAATTCAGAATTCAGGGGTCAGAATTCAGAAGTAAAACAGCTTTTACACCAGGGTTTGAGACTTTGCTTGTGTACCTCACCAACTTTAAATGCGCTGTATAAATCCTGTAGAGAAATTTCAAAGGGTACGGTTACAAGTGCGTAGACGTGGAGCGGCTTGTCGCCAGACATCGCTTTTCATCAGTCTTCGGGTTAAGTAGCACCATAGTGATTTTATCTAAGTTGGTGGGGAAAGGGGGAAGGGGCGATCGCTTTTTGAAAATAGCAAAATATTATAAGTTGTACAGATTTTTAAACCATATTAAAAATGTCTGCGCCTTTGGATGTTGAGGATGCAGAATTTCATATTTTATAGCTTGATGCAGTTGTCTTCCTGGCTCTTCTTGCCATGCTAGCCAAGTGTAAATTTTCGCTTTATCAAGATAAGAATCTTTGAATGATGCTCCTTGATTTTTTGCTTCTTGTGCTACTTCCTGAGCATATTGCCAAATAGTTTCGCCTTCATCTCTAATCATGTAAGCTAAAAACGTCTCTAACATACCTCTCATTTGGTTATCTGGCATAATCCAGATACCAAACTTAATCCCATTTTTTGTAACGTGGATAAGTCCTGTCTCTGATATTTCTTCAGCAATGTCAGGTATACTTGGCAAACAAGCATTTCTTATACTTATCCAACGTGCAGGTAAATCTTCATCTGCATCTATTATCACGCCTAAATGGGTAAGTCCTGATGCTTGTAATTCAGTAGATATAAGGTTTTCATCAATGTTTTCATAACCTCCACAATCTTGTATTGATACAATTGCTTCCCTTTTGTTATCACCCCAACGAATTCCGTTTTTTTCTATTAATTCTGGTATTACTCGTAAATCTTCCGATCCTTCTACTAACAGCTTCTTGGGTTCATAACCTTTTACCATTACTAACGTACCTCAATTTCTCTTTCAGCAGCAATGACAATTTGAGGTTCAGTGAAGACTACACTTGTTTCTTTACCTCTTTCAATTCTGTGAATTCTAATACCATCTTCAGTAGCATCTTCCTGCTGTGCAATACTGGCTAAACTTGTCCAACAATCACTATTGTGAGTAGTTGCGAAAACTTGCACATTTAATCTTTTGGCTGTTTCCCAAATCAGTTTCCACATATCAGACATTGCCGTAAAATGTAGTCCAGTATCAATCTCATCAACAAATAAGTATCCATCTTTAGCACACACTGTAGCTAGTGCTAGTCCTAAGATACGCCAAATACCATCGCCCATACTGCCAATTGGTACACGCTGATTACTATCAGAAAGAAGTACAAAAAAACCGCCCCGCGAATCTAAGGAATACCTGGACTTTCGAGAACTAACGGGAGCAATCCGTTGAATTTTAGAGTCTATTCTATGAAGTGCTTGCTCTACAAGTGTTTCTTCAGGTGTTAGTACTATTTGATCAAATAGTTCAATCATCTTCTCGGTTCCTAGAGAAGATGATGTGACAAATTGTATTTTTGGTGATGAATTCTTAGTATCTCTACGCAATTGGCGAGTATAATCCTCTATAGAAAGTCCACCATTAGCTGATAGCGGTAGTTTCCAAGGTTTTTCTTCTCGCCCATAATTCCACTTAATACTGAAATCTAGTTCCCTTAATGCATCTGGGACTTCATCATCTAGAAACTCAGGCAATAAGCTAAGTTGCTCTTTTGAATGAATTTTGCGTTCTTCTATTGATACAACAAGCTCCTCTTGAATATTGCCATTAATACCTGTTATTGAAAATTTGCTCCCAAATTCAATTTCGTGACCATAAAAAAGGTGACGAACATCAAGCTCTTGAGCTAACCTTAACCTACGTTCACTACGCTCATCATCAAAAAAATATTCACTCCGGTTAGTCATTGTCTGACGTAGTGGATCAAGATTATTTCGTGAGCATAAAAGTTGAATAGCTTCCAGTATTGATGTTTTACCACTATTGTTTTTACCTACCAGTAGGTTAACTCTACCAAGCTGCTGAAGCTCGAAAGATTGGAAACTACGGAAATTTTCTATTTTTATCGTCTTCAACATAATTTTGCTAGCCGGAGACAACAAAGAGTTAATGACTAAATATTAGTATAAGCAGTCCTAACACTTCTCACTTTACCAAAAACAGGCGATCGCACTTACCCCAATTCCTCAACATCAGCACTTTCCCCTTCCAACTCAATCGAATCAAACTTAACTTTGTTGTATAAATTCTGTAGGGAAATCTCAAATTGTACAGTTACAAGTGCGATCGCATCATCTTCTTCATCATATTCACGAAGCGCCCATTGCTTTTTCCCAGTTTTGGAAAATTGATCTATATGAATCCGAGTTTGGTCAATTAATAAATATTCTTGGAAGGTAGAAATAGTTCGGTAAGCCTGAAATTTATCTTCGCGATCGTAGTTTTTAGTAGATTTAGACAAAACCTCAACAATAACTTGGGGATTTGTAATAATATCTGTACGGTTTTGGAAAATTCTGGTTCACCGACTATTACTGTCACATCTGGATACGTGTAGATACGCTTTTGGTGTATCCATAGACGCATATCGCTATTAAACACTTCGTATTCTTGTTGTCTGAATGCGATGTTTAATACAGCATAGAAATTACCACCTATAAGATTGTGATTTGCGGTTCCACCCGCCATAGAAATTATTTGCCCGTCAATGTATTCACTTTTGTAGTCAGCAGCTTCTTCTAGCTCTAAATATTCCTCTGGGGTATAGTATCGCTGTTGTGTTATTTGCATAGTTTTATCGGGTAGCAATGTTTAACGATACGGAGCGTCTAGGCACTAAAGAGACTTTACCCATGTTTACCGAACAGGTTAACATGGTTTGATAGAGCTGCTATGTGCTTTCTACAAAGTGTGCTGCATCTACGCCCGCCGTAGGCATCGCTATCTAAATTCACAAAATAGCTCACATCTTATTGATAACCGGCTGCTTGTAACAAAAACAACTTGGCATAACGTCCTCCTAGCTGTAACAATTCTTCGTGAGTTCCCTGTTCTATAACTTCCCCGTCTTCTATAACTACGATTTTGTCAGCCATTCGTACCGTCGAGAAGCGATGGGAAATCAAAAGTACCGTCTGATTTTGAGTAGTAGCGCGAAAATGATTGAAAATCTCAAACTCAGCTTGGGCATCTATTGCTGATGTTGGTTCATCCAATACTAAGATATCTGCTTGCGATCGCATAAAAGCACGAGATAAAGCAATTTTCTGCCACTGTCCCCCCGAAAGTTCCTGTCCTCCCTTAAACCAACGACCAAGCTGAGTCTGAAAACTTTCGGGTAATTGGTCAATAAAAGATTGCGCCATACCTTTTTGGGCAGCAGTTTGCCAACGGGTTTTGTTTTCGAGATATTCGACATCGCCCACGCCAATATTCTCACCTACAGTAAACTGGTAGCGAACAAAGTTCTGAAAAATCACACCAATGCGACGCCGCAACACATCCACATCCCACTCCTGTAAGTCCAAGCCATCTAAGAAAATTCGCCCAGAGTCCGGGGTATAGAGTCGGGTAAGTAGTTTGATTAAGGTAGTCTTACCAGAACCGTTTTCACCCACAATTGCCAGTTTCTCTCTGGGTTTCAAATGTAGCGAAATGTTTCTCAACGCTGGCTTAGAACTTCCTGGATAAGTAAATGAGACATTCTCGAAACGGATACCATCTTGGGAATTTAAACCAATGGTTGCCTTACCCCAAGATTTTGGTACTTCCTCTTCCAGGAAATCGTAGAGATTTGATAGATATAGGTTGTCTTCATACATCCCTCCAATAGAAGTCAGGGCATTGGAAAAAGTAGATTGTCCTTGGCGAAACACTGTGATATACAGCGTCATATCTCCCAAGGAAATCTTACCTAGCACTGTTTCCAGCACAATCCAAGCGTAAGCTACGTAAAAAGCACCAGTACTGACTAAACTTAGGAGATACCCCCACAATCCTCGCCGCAGAGTCAAATCGCGGTCTTCGCCATAGAGTTGATCGAACAGGTCGTGGTAACGTCCTAGCAACATCTCTCCCAGCTGGTAGAGTTTGACTTCTGTGACAAAATCTTCTCTTGCTAGCAGATTTTCTAAGTAGTGCTGTTGACGAGTTTCGGGCGCACGCCAACTAAACAAGCGAAAGGCTTCTCCAGCAAACTTAGTTTCCGCAATAAATACGGGCATAGCTGCCACAATCAGCATTACCACCGCCCAAACTGAGAAATTTATTAGCAAAATACCGTAGGTGACAAGGGAAAGAGCATTTTGCACTAACCCAAAGGTGCGGTTTACTAAGGAAAGAGGACGAACCGATGCTTCTCGTCGTGCATTAGTCAATTTGTCATAGAATTCTGAGTCTTCAAACTGCCTGAGATCCAGTGTCAGCGCCTTTTCTAAGATGAGTACATTCACTCGTTGACCCATTAGCGCCCGCAATAGCGATTGACAAATAATCAGTCCCCGTTGACTGCCTGCTAGTAAAATTACAGCGATCGCTTCTAATCCTACATACCACAGAGAGGGATAAATATTCACAAAACCATTGCTCTCTGAATTAACTTTAGAGGCAAATACCACCGCATCAACAATTAACTTACCGATGTAAGATATCGCCGCCGGTAAAAGACCACCAACTATTGTTAAACTAGCCAGAAGAATAGTAAGCGATCGGCTAGTAGTCCATACTAAGTTTACAGCCCGTCCACTGTAGCGGAAAACCGTCAGTGGTTGGCGTAGGATATTTCTTTTTTTTTAATTTTCATCTTTTTTGCTGCGAGATACCCCAGCTTGGGCGGATCTACCTAACTCTATATTAATCTTTATAAATTTTACATTTTTATCAGAATGTTGGCTGAAAACCCCGAAGTTGAAACCTAAAAACTAGTATAGTTAGGTTGCCTTAGCCTCCGGTCGGGGTGGTAGCTGAAGGTTATCTGCTGGGAAGAAGTTGGGCAACATTGGAAACCTTTACACAAACAGCCCTCTTGCTTTATGAGTACAGGGATTTATGGCAACAAAGGCTTGATTTTCTTGCTTAGGAGTCGAGAAAGCTGCTTTTGATAGTGTTGGATGAGAAAAAAAATTCGATCCGTGCTATGGTTACTGTCGAGGTGGTATAAGAGTACGTATTTACTATTTAAAGGCATGGCTCAAGCAGGCTCCAAGCAATTAGGGTTATTTCAGAAGCAAAAAATAACTAGGCAATCAGAAATCAGTAGTGAGCCTTATTGCACTCAGACCTATGGGGCAGCATACTTAGGAGATAGCCTTGAGCTTATAAAAAATCTCAAAGATTCTAGTGTTAATCTAATTTTGACATCACCCCCATTTGCCCTTACCCGCAAAAAGGAATATGGAAATGAGAGTGCGGAAACTTACGTCGATTGGTTTCTTCCATTTGCATATGAATTTAAGAGAGTACTTGCTGAAGATGGATCATTTGTAATTGATCTGGGAGGTGCTTATCTTCCTGGTAATCCAGTTCGTAGTATCTATCAATATGAATTGCTAGTTAGGCTCTGTAAGGAAGTCGGTTTTTTCTTGGCTCAAGAGTTTTATCACTACAATCCTGCTAGACTCCCCACACCTGCGGAATGGGTTACTGTTAGGCGTATTCGAGTAAAAGATTCTGTTAATACTGTTTGGTGGCTATCAAAAATCGAACATCCAAAAGCTGACAACAGAAAGGTTTTAAAGCCTTACAGTGAAAGCATGAAACAGCTTTTGAAGAATGGCTATAAGGCTAAATTACGCCCTAGCGGTCACGATATTTCTACTAAGTTTCAAAAAGATAACTCAGGAGCAATTCCACCTAATCTTATTGAAGCAGCAAACACGGAATCGAATAGCTCGTATCTACGGAAATGCAAAGAATCAGGAATGAAACCTCATCCAGCACGTTTCCCTGCATCTTTTGCCGATTTCTTCATTAATTTCTTGACTGATAAAAATGATCTTGTACTAGATCCCTTTGCAGGTTCAAACACAACAGGATTTGTTGCAGAAAATTTACAAAGGCGATGGATGGCTTTTGAATTGAACGAGGAATACTTGATCGGAAGCCAATATCGTTTTGACGAGTGATTTGGCTGGGGGTGAATTGTGCGTAAACTTACCAAGGATGATCTTCTCAGTATTGTCACACGCTCTGTTTCGGAGTGTGGTTGGAATGTTCTTTATTTAGAAAGCCGGGTTACTCACCCTTTGAGGCTACAAATTTACAGGAATGATGAAAGCTATCGACTTCGTATCTATATTTGGAATTTGACTCATGGAGGGGGATCGGCAAGACCTAGAAGCGAATACCGTATCCAAATTACAGGCTTGCCTACTAGCTCTTTTGAGCCTGAAATTGGGGGGAAAACTCTAATTCTTGGTTGGTGGGATGAAGTTGGAGTTTTTGCAGGTTTTGATTACAACAAGCATTCTGGAATACTAGGATCTTCACCCTCAATCCAGATCCGTGAACAATACCTTCGCAATGCCCACATTAATGGTTTTTCTGCTTGTGACAAAGGAAATGAAGAAATAGCAATTGCATTTAAGCCTAGCTTCTTTATTGAATATGTCAGAGATTTAGAATCTCTACACGGTTTTGGAGAATCTGAGCATGACCTCGGTGTTCTTGAAACTGTAGCTGAGAAACCTAACACAGTAAATGATGCAGAAATTGAATCAACTAGCTGGACTCGCCAAACAGTAATTCGGACTGTCAAGAAAAGATTAAGAGATTCCAGTTTCCAAGATCGGGTTTTAACTGCCTATAACTACCGATGCGCCATGTGCGGTGTGCAGCTTGATTTAGTACAGGCAGCCCATATTGTACCAGTAAGCCACGATGATGGAACTGATGAAACTTCTAACGGGATGGCGTTATGTGCATTGCATCATTACGCTTATGATCGTGGTCTTGTATTCGTGGATGAGGAATACTCAATTGAGCTAAATGAAAGGAAGATCAACAAACTCCGCGCAATATCACGCGATGAAGGGTTAGAAGAATTTACTGAAGCTCTAAGAGCTTTAATTCTTCTTCCTCCATCCACATCAGATCGCCCCCATAGGAATTATTTGTCTATTGCCAATTCCTTACGTCTTGCAGCCTGAGAGTACAAATCTAGAGTTCATGCAATTACTAGCAGTCGGCAACCTAACACTGCGCTGCAACGGACGGAACAAATATCTCGGTTATGTCCCAAAGGTTGTCTGCCGCCGTTGAGTTTCACCGTTATACGTCGTTATACATATAGCTCCAGAGGGTGCAATTGCACAGGTCAAAGTAGGGCGATGAGGAATTGGTTTTGGACTTGCTGACCGATCCAGAGTCACAATTTGAGGTTTTGGATGCGCCCGCAGAGGTTCAAACTTATATGCAGTGGGTAGAGTGGAAACTGAATCATCTAAAGTGAAGGGTGAATCAATCGCCGCTGCAAAGCTATAATTTGATTAATATTCAGATACTTTCAACGTATGAACTACCGAAATCACATCACGATCGAACCCAATAAACGTGGTGGTAAGCCTTGTGTCCGTGGCTTGCGAATTACGGTTTATGAAGTGCTTGAGTACCTGGCTTCCGAGATGACCGAAGCAGAAATTCTCGACGATTTTCCTGATCTAACGCGAGAAGATTTAAAAGCTTGTATTGCTTACGCTGCCGACCGTGAGCGTCGGTTTATGACCGCTCCATTATCCGCATGAAGTTACTCTTTGACGAAAACTTGTCGCCCAAGTTGCCAAACTGTTTGAGCGATCTTTTCCCAAATTCATTTCACGTTCGAGATGTGGGTATGAAGGCAACGATCGACCCAATCGTTTGGGATTATGCAAAGGACAATAATTTGATGATTGTCTCGAAAGATGCAGATATGCACGACCTAAGCTTAGTATTTGGGAATCCACCGAAAGTTATTTGGCTTCGCCTTGGCAACTGTTCGACATCACAGGTTGAGAATTTGCTGCGTCAGAATTTTGGCGCGATCAAATTATTTTATGAAGATGAGAACTTATCGCTGCTTGCTTTATCATAATGCGCCGATGATTTTGGATCTCTTCCAGGTTTTTTGAAATGGAGAAAACATAATGGTTATTTATCGCGGTCTAACAACGCCCATGCACACCGACCGTCGAGAAGCTATCTGTTGGAATTAAGATGATATCTGCGGCGGGTGATGGGCAACGTTATACGTCGTTATACATATAGCTCCAGAGGGTGCAATTGCACAGCTCAAAGTAGGGCGATCGCCTATCGCCGTAGGCGGGGTTGACAACAGGAAACCCAGCATCACTTTTCTCTAGCAGTACTAACCAGAAGCCAGATTGCACTTTAAGTTGCAACCGTGGATGCGATCGCGAGGCTAAAATGAGAGGGCGATCGCTTCCTTTCACCAGCCCTCAGACGAGGAGATTCTCAAATGCCATTAGCTGAACTCATGTCACAAATCCAGGAACTTCCAAAAATTGACAAGCTTCGGCTAATGCAGTTCCTTGCCACAGAACTGGTCAAGGAAGAAGATGCAAACTTCTTTGTTGCGAACCGGGAGTATCCAGTCTGGTCGCCGTACAATTGTTCTGAGGCTGCCAATGTCTTGATGAATCTTCTGGCGACAAAGCAGCAAGAGAAGAATGGTTGACACTCAAAAATTTCCCTACAAAATCATTGATAGCACCCTTGGCATGGTTGATCGAATGCCATACCTACCTTTGACGCTCAGTCTTGATGGTCAATCTCTGAACACTGAAGGTATATTGGATACAGGTCCAAGCGTTAATGTTTTGCCCTATGAGTTGGGTTTACAACTGGGCTTAATTTGGGAGGATGAAACTCTCTCAGTTCTATTGGCAGGGAACTTGGCTCGATTTGAAGCTCGTGCAGTCGTTGTTGATGCTCAAGTCAGTTCATTCCCCACCATTAATCTTGCATTTGCTTGGACACAAGCACCCAATGTGCCTTTAATCTTAGGGCAAGCTAATTTCTTCTTTGAGTTTGATGTTTGTTTCTTCCGTGCGCGTTCTGAATTTGAAGTTCGTCCCAAACAAGTTGGATAAAATGAAGACAGGAGCGTCAGTTGGCAGCGATCGCTTCTAATCCTACATACCACAGAGAGGGATAAATATTCACAAAACCATTGCTATCTGAATTAACTTCAGAGGCAAATACCACCGCATCAACAATTAACTTACCAATGTAAGATATCGCCGCCGGTAAAAGACCAGCAACTATTGTTAAACTAGCCATAAGAATAGTAAGCGATCGGCTAGTAGTCCATACTAAGCTTACAGCCCCTCCACTGTAGCGGAAAACCGTCAGTGATTGGCGTAGGATATTTCTTTTTTTTTAATTTTCATCTTTTTTTTTGGGGCGAGATACCCCAGCTTGGGCAGATATTCCTAACTCTTTTAATCTTTATAAATTTTACCAATAAAGAACTCAGGAGCCAGAAGTCAGAATGACGAGTATGCGACTGGGTACTAACTCCCATGCTTAGGTTAGGGACTTCGAGGAAATAAAATATACAGATAATTAAGATAATTATCATTTGAGAATTACTTACGGCACATATCATGCTATGATTATGTTCCTAACATTTTAGTTAGTGGGAGCATTGCTCCCTTGGTTTTTCTATCTGCCTCGCATTCTGTATCAAAAATTACTTTTAACATCTAAGGAAGTAAGAAAATGGCAGCAGAATTTAGCCTTGGTACACTCAGTGATAACGCAACCATTGTTAATAACTTTGTTGGCGACAGCGACCCGCAAGACACCTTTAGTTTCAACCTAGATAGTAACGGTAACATCAACGTGGCTCTCACGGGCTTGAGCGCTGATGTTGATGTCAAAGTTTTCCAGGACTTGAACGGTAATGGAATTGTTGATGCTGGTGACACGCAGGTTGGTAGTTCATCTGGTGATGGCACCTCGGATGATTCAATTAACATTGCAAAGCAGGCAGCAGGAGCTTACATAGCTCAAGTTAATCGGTATTCTACTAACAATAGTAATTATGATTTGAGCCTATCAACCACTGCCTTTGGATCAGCCAGTAACCTCCTGCCCAGCGATGTCCTAATTGGTCCTCTAACGAGTTCCAGAAGCTTTAAAGACTCCTTGAGCAACAATGATACCTCTGATATCTATAATTTCGTTGTGAACACGGCTGGCAGTTTCACGTTTACCCTCCATCCGATCAAGTCTGAGGATCCTGATCTCCGACTTATTCAGGATATTAATAGCAATTTTGTGGTTGATCCTGGCGAGGTCATTACCACTTCAGATCTTGGTTCCGGCTCAAATGATGTAATTACCAAATTTTTGAATCCTGGTGATAACTACTTTGTCCAGGTCTATCAATCTTCCGGCGACCCGATCAACTACAGCCTGACTGCGGCTCCTGTATAGCTAACTGTGAGATGATGTTTGAAAAGTATTGACTAACTCCCCAGTTATGCAAACTATTCGACTGTTCGCATAGAAAAGTCAGGATAGCTTTTACAGCAGAATTCAGAATTAAGGAGTTAGAATTCAGAAGTAAAACAGCCTTTATACCTGGGTTTGAGACTTAGCTTGTGTACTTCACTTTCCTTGAAATCTGCTGTATGTCAGCATTGCAATGTATTAAGTTCTACTGAATGCCGTTCAAGGACTTTTCTTTTTTGGTTTTTGCCATTGTTGCGATACTCAATGGTTCCACTTATTTATTTTATTTTCTGGAAGTCCTTAACGGATATTCTGAATTCTGAATTCTGACTCCTGTTTAGATTTTTATCCCCACAATCTCCTACCTGCTTTCCCATTTAATCTTTCGTGAGTATCTTGCAATAAAGCTGGAATATCTAACTTTTCTGGACACCGAGGCAAACAGTCACCGCATTCTGTACAACGGTTGCCTTTCATTCCAGGGAACCAGTGACCAGCATTTTCAAACATTCCATAACGATATTGTCCATAGTCTTTCATGTCGTATGCAACTGCGAGATTACGTAACCGCAATACCTCTGGAATATTGATATTTTCTGGACAGGGCAAACAAGCATAACACTGGCTACACTTATCAGTTCCCAAAGCAACTTTTTGGTGATTTTCTAATTGCTGGAAAGCAGAAATTTCTGGTGATGTTAACTCTCCATCATGGTTAGCGACTAGCAAAGGTTCCCTTAATTCATCTGGGTTTGCTGGCCCTATACTCAAAGTAGTAATACGGTTGTCAGCAAGTAAAAATCGATAACTTAATTCTAAGGGTGAATACGGCTGACATAGGTCTTTTAGGATTTGGGGTGGCGTGTAGAGGCGTCCTCCCTTATCAGCAGGGGAAATTATGAAAACGCCCATATCTTTCTCAGCTGCTAGCTGAATCGCTGGTGCGTTTCTTTGGAAAAAATAGTAATAATGCAGATTGACAAATTCAAAAAAATCTGTATTTATTGCAGCCTGAATTACCTCTAATGATCCGTGGGTAGAAAAACCAACGTGTCGCACTCGACCATCAGCAACAGCTTCCTCCACAGCTTGCATACAGCTATTTTTGGCTTGTACCCACTCCAAATGTTCCCAAGTGTTCAACCCATGAATACCTAAGCAATCTAAATAATCTAGCTGTAATCGTTCTAGGGATTCGTCGATGCACCGACGCATGGTGTCAGCATCTACTGTGGCTGAGATTTTGGTAGTGACGTGAAGCCTCGTTCGGGGTACTGACAACCCAGCTTTTAGCGCCTTACCAAGATACTCCTCACTTTTGCCATAACCTCTGGCGGTTTCTAGATGATTAATTCCTAGCGCTAAGGCTTGTTCGATGGTCTGGTGAGCATTTTCAAAAGAAGCCAAGTAGCGCATTGTTCCCAGAGAAAAAACCGAGAGGCGCAGATTCGTTTTCCCAAAGCGTCGGTATTGCATCTTTAACAAAGAGTTAGGAATCATTCAATTTTAGATTTTAGATTTTAGATTTTAGATTTTTCCTTCAATCTAAAATCCAAAATTCAAAATCTAAAATTGCCTAGCTATCACCATTATCAAAGCGCTTAATCAAATCTTCAGGACGGAGATTGGAAATAAATTCACGGAAGGCTTGCTGTTCGGCTTCATCTGCATCGCGATCAACAGGGATAGAAGCATCGGCAATCACTTCTTCCATGACCCAGATGGGGGTATTTGTACGGAGGGCAATGGCGATCGCATCGCTAGGACGTGCGTCAATTTCTTTTTTGACTTCGCCTTGCTGGACAATTAAAGCTGCATAAAATGTATCCTTTTGTAGGGAATGAATAATCACCTTTTCTAGAGTCATGTTCCAAGTCTCCAGAAGATTCACAATCAGGTCGTGGGTTAAGGGTCTAGGAGGCTTCTGATTCTCCAGTGCGCCCATAATTGCCCTAGCCTGTTCCTGACCGATGTAAATTGGCAAAGCCCGCCGATCTGAAGAATCTTTCAAAAGTACGATCGGGCTGCGGGTTATGGCATCTAATGCTATGCCAGCGACTTTCATTTCAATCATTGGCTAAGCCTCTACAATCCTTTGAGAGCCTTGGATGCTGTGTAATAAATAGCACCCTTTATTGGGCGGTTTGACGACAGGAATAAACATAAGCATTCGTTCTCTATAATTGCTTCTATTAAACTCCGAACTTGTGGTGAAAACCAGAGTAAGTCAAATTGGTCTTCTTAGACAATAACCTTCTTACCCAAGTATGCCTTGTGAAGGATGCTAATGTGTTAATATCCCTATACGAAAAAAAGTCAAAAAATATACTTAGATATTCGAGATTTCTGTGACAATTACCAATTGATTTCAGCCAAAATTAGGCAATAAATAGAGTTAGTTTGACAAAAAAGCCGTGTTTACAGGATTAATCCAGGCATTAGGAACGATGGAACCCTTAGGGGGCGATTCTTGGCAAATTACTTGTGTAAGCCAGTCGGGTGAAGTAATTATGCAGGATTTGGCTTATGGTGACAGTGTTGCTGTAGATGGTGTTTGCCTGACAGTGGAAAAAGTTTTAAAAGACGGGTTTATTGCCACTGCTTCACCGGAAACTCTACGCCGCACGACGTTGGGAGGTGAGCAAACCCAACAGAGATACGTCAATTTAGAAGCGTCGCTCAGGGTGGGCAGCAAAGTTGGCGGTCATTTTGTGATGGGTCATGTAGACGGCATCGGTCGATTGCTAGTGGCAGAACAAACGGCTAGTTCTTGGGAAATGTCCTTTATTGCATCCGAGGCGATCGCACGGTACATTGTCCCTAAAGGTAGTATAGCGGTCAATGGCATCAGCCTCACAGTCGCCGCATATGAGCCAGAACTCTCCCAATTCAAAGTGGCGGTAATTCCCCTCACCTACACCGAGACAAATCTTCGCTATTTAGTTCCTGGGAGTTTGGTGAATCTAGAAGGGGATATTCTTGGCAAATACGTAGAAAAATTCCTTTACTCTGGCAACCCACACACCACAGCCCCTGATGATACTAGTATAGATGGCATTACGCCCACATTCTTAGCAGAACATGGGTATCTCTAATTGGGGAATAGGGAGTAGGGAGTAGGGTATTGAGAATGGGGCATGGGGCATGGGGCATGGGGCATGGGGCATGGGGCATGGGGCATTGGTTTCTCCCTCATCTCCCTCATCCCCCTCATCCCCCTCATCCCCCTCCCCTTCTAGCCGCCTGGTTGTTGGCTTACCTGGGCGGTTTGCAAGCCGCGCACTAACTGGCTGAGGGCGGACTGTAATTCCACACCTGGGTCTGTCGCAACCCACCCATCTTGTGTTAGGTGACGGACTTCAAAGTGCAGGTGAGGGCCTGTGGAAGCCCCGGTGCTGCCAACTCGCCCGATGACAGTTCCAGGTTGTACCCACTGACCGGGTTGAACAAGGATTTCTGACATGTGACCGTAAAGAGTTTGTTCAGCAGATTTGTGATTTAGGATAACGGTTAAACCATAACCACCCATCCAGTTAGCAGTTTCCACTTGACCAGCAGCAGCTGCCAAAACTGGTGTTCCCGTAGGCGCACCCAAGTCTGTACCAGCATGGAAGCGTTGATTACCTGTGATTGGATGAATTCGCCAACCAAACAAGGAGGTAATGGGAGCAGGAATAGACAATGGATACATCAGTCCCGTACCACTATAGGCGACTCTCCCCGTGTAGGGGATTTGCGGCAATACTGATGCCAGTGAGAAGTCGTAAGCTACGGTGCTGGGGCGAGGTGCAATGTTGCCATCTGCCATTGGTGGAGGTAAAGTCCCACCGCTCGGCGTGATGGGAGTTGCACTCACTGTTGTGGGGCTGAACTCGCCGGGATTCGGGATAAACCGATTCGGGCGAAATCCGCTCTTAGTGTTACCGCTAGAATCACTTTGAGTAGGACGCCATCTGCTGGTGTTGCCAGTAGTTGCAATCTGCCGCACGGGTGGAACGTTTGCTAATTGTGCGTTTTGACTTCTTCTGAGCCAAGTGGGTGCTGGTTTACCATTAGAATCAGCGACATTCTTTTGGGGTACTTTGGCGCAAACGCCACCTAATACGCTTTGTCCTGACGGCAAAATGGCTCGGCAACCACTGGAACGGTCTGTGAGAATTACGGAATTTGGTGCTTGATAAGTAGCTGTAGCACCACTGTCATAACTATTAGGATCAATATAGGCGTTATTATAATCCTTGGTTTTCCCCGCCGTTGCACTGACAGTACTGTTCGAGTTATTTGATGGTTGAGCAACTTCTGGAAGTTTTTCAGGTAAAGAGCGGGCAGGGGTATTAGGTTTTTCCTGTCTCACCCTTGCAGGAGTAACCTGGGAGGCTTCTACTTTCGGCTTTGACTGCCTGATAATTACAACAGGTTCAGCAACTTCGATTTTGGGTGTAGACTGCCTAACTGGCTCTTTTGATTGAGCAACCTCTGGCTTACCTAATCTCTGTCTGAGTTTGGCTCGCCGTTGGGAAAATTCCGGTTGCGCTGACACTTCTTCTGGCGCAACAGCCTGTTTTTTTAAGCCGAGCGGAGTCGTACCACTTCGTGGAAGCAAGCTACGCGTAGCGTCTCGCAGAGAGGCTTTAACTGGATTTGTAACTGCTGTGGGCTGGGAACTTTCAACAGTGGGAACGATGTTATCTATTTGTGTTTCCGTTTGAGCAAACACGAAGCCGCCACTGAGGAGGCTAACGCTACTCAGCCAACAGAGGCTCTGTGCTGGTAGCGTCGAGGCAAAGCGTTTTTTCGTCAGACCTTGCCGCCATAAGTAATGCAAACCATCATGGGCAGAATTATTGCGCTGCGTCATTTGTTCTCTCAGTTGTGTGTAATTAGTCTAAAGAGATGATGCTAGTGGTTTGTCTTGCCCAAAGAGCTAAATTTTGAACAAACCTCAAATTTAAATGGAAGATTTATGGTACCCCAAACTGATTGTACCGGGTTCAATATAAATTTCCGGTGTAATTAGTTCCTTTGTATCATCTATTTCCAAATCAACTCGTAAATTTCCTTGAGATGTTACCCCAACTACAATACCTGAAAGATTATTGACGTACACCCGATCGCCCATGTTTGTAAGCAAGTCTAGATAGCGAGACAAGAGTATGTTTACTCCTTCTTGGCAAAGGCACTCCATACCGGATTCTATTCCCAATAAGACTATAGAGGTTAGCATTTCCAGACAAGAAATTGGTCTGAAATCTTGGGAAGCTTGCCACGATTCCAGATTGATTCCAGTTTCGGGTACTGAGTTTGTCCAGTTAATACCAATACCAATTACTGCTTGCGTAATTTGTCCTTTGTTTACTTTGGTTTCTGTCAAAATGCCGCCTAGTTTGCGACCATTTAAAACTAAATCATTGGGCCATTTTATCCCAACATCTATACCGCGCTGGCGCAATTGAGACGCAATTCCCCAAGCAGTAGCAAAAGTTAGCTGGTAGCTGTCAGTAGCCTCTATTTTGTGGTCGAAAGAAATCGCCACGGAAAGATATAATCCCCCAACAGGAGAAATCCACTGGCGTCCCCATTGTCCCCGCCCAGCAGATTGCTCAGTTGCGATTACTACTGTTCCTGAAATAGCTCCTTGGTTGAGTAAGTTCCAAAGAGTTTGGTTAGTTGAGGAGACGCTTTCAAAAAAGTGGAGGGAAAATGGTATATGTGTATACTTACGCCCTGCTTTCAGGGCTGCTTCCAAGTTTTGCAGATTAAATCCCACAGCAGTTAACCCAAATTCCGTTGTTCAAGTTAGCATTGATTGGCTGATGAGTGATGTTCCGTTTAGGTTTGGTTGAAGATGCACACTTGGTACTGGCGCAATTGGCAAGGACTGCCCTATCTAACTTGTAGTATTCTGGAAGGTTGGCATCACGGCTTCTTTACCCAGCAGTTTTGGCCGCGATCGCCACAAGTTATTACAGAATTATTGCAACCAGAGGCATCAGTCTATCGCTTAAAGCAGGTTCATGGCAATACTGTTCTCACCCCTCAAGAAATTGACAGCCTCTTAAGCACTCATGAAGAGGATTTAGCATCGGCGGATGGTTTAGTTAGCGAACAGCCTCTACAAGCACTCTGGGTAGCTAGTGCAGATTGTACACCTGTGCTGATTGGGGATATCAAAACTGGACAGGTGGCAGCATTACACGCAGGTTGGCGAGGGACTGCTAAAAAGATTGTGCCTTTAGCGATCGCTCGGTTACAATCTCAAGGCAGTAAACTCGATGATTTACGCATTGCAATGGGTCCGGCGATCGCTGGTGAGGTTTACCAAGTCTCTATCGATGTGGCGGCTGAAATCGGGGCTAGCATTATACCACATGAAGACGAACAAAAAATTATAATTGCATTACATGAACTACCAAATTCACCTTTGCTAGAAGATCCCAATGCTGGAAAGGTAAGGCTGGATGTCCGGCGAGTGAATATTTTACAACTGGAAAATATGGGAATTAGTGCAGAACAAATTGCGATCGCACCTTATTGTACTTTCCAAACTCCAGAGCATTTCTTTTCTTACCGCCGGGAGAAAGAGAAAAAAGTTCAATGGTCAGGGATTGTCAGTGGCAAAACAAATCACTAGCCTATATTCTCATCACCGGATAGTTAGGATGCTCAGGATTCCGAATAAGTCGAGATACAGGATAAAGTTTTGCCTTTTATTTAATCCACGTTCTTTTGGAAAATTCTTTAATCTCCTTCTAGAGTATCCTGTGTTTCCCAAATGTTTACTTATGATTCTTGATGTTCTAATTTGACACCTGATTCAATGATTCAAATTTCATAACCTGTTTTTGACGCAGAGAACTAATTGCTAAGACTAAAATGCTTACGGTGATTGCTAAAATGGCATAACTCGGTAGGGCGAAGATAGTTACTTTCATGATGTATGGCAATTCCCCCGCTTTCACATTCCAGTGATTTGCTAGAGAGTGGATGAGCCAGCCATGAATAACTGCTGTTTGCACTGCAAGAGAGCAAACTCCTGCTAACCAAACAGCCATTCTTTTCATAGAGAATGTACAATGCCTAATCTGATACAGCAAATCATTTAGCAAAAAAACAACAGCAGGTATTAACATCACAGAACTAGTTTCTTGTGAATAGTTGATGGCAATACTCAAGCAAGAAACTAGCACCATTTCTGCTAAGTAGATTTTTTTTGACCAGCCTGTGAGAGATTGTTGTAGATACCCATACCAACCCACCAAACCAACAAGTATCAGAACAATTATGTCTGATAAAAGCTTGGCAAAAAATGGGTTATTGGGGAGTAATCTTGGACCGACTACCATCAAATCGAGGCGACTAATCGAAATATAGGGGCTAACTGATGGATCATTTAGCCAGAGTGAAAATCCCCGAGATGCATCTGACAGGAATTGTGTCAAAGAATTGCCCGTCAAAGCTAGACCTAAAAATGCTAGAGAAGTGACTGTAACAATAGATATAAAAACTAGAGAAAATCGTCTTTTAAGTAGAAAATACAGAACGAATAATGCAGCTAATGTTGGTTTACAAAGGGCAAGCCCCAAGCAAACTCCTGCTAGAATATCCTGATGTTTTCTAGCGAAGATAAACATCCATAAGAGCAGAACTGCAACGAAAATGGCAACATTACCAACTTGAAGATCGCGAACTAAGCCATAAATTAAGGCAACGGAGATGGTGCAAATAGTTCTGAAAGCTGGCGACTTCGACTTTAGCAGGATATTCGCTCCCCATAAGGCCAAACCAATTGCTAATATGTGCATTACAACCCAGATTGTAAATGCAGTATTGATCGAAAAATAACCGAGAAACCAGATGAGAGGAATAATATTAGGTGGATAGACAAACGGTGGAATAAAGCCACATATCTTAGTTAGGGTACAGAAACTTTGATTAAATATCTCGACATTAAAGGGACTCAAATGCTGATGAGCCAATTTACTCGCCACATAATACCACTTAAAATCCCATAAGGGTGGATTTGGTTGATTTAGGAAATAAACTAGCCAACCTGTATAACAGAGGAATCTTGTAACGACTAAGACAACACCTGCTTGGACGAGAAAGTTAACAATTGGTTGACGAAAAAATTGTATCAACTGTTGGATTACAGAAGATTTTAAGAATAAAGAATTTTTCCAGGCGGCTTTTTCATCATCTAATCGCCAATTATTTTTGAGAACTAAAGCAACTAAAATTACTATAAGTAGGTTCCAAAAGCCAAAGCTGATCATCGTAATTATCTCAAGAATTATTTCTGGATATGGTAAATAATATCGCGGAAGTCAGTCGTTATAAACGATACTTAAGTATTTTTATAATCAATTTAAAAAATTTTGACAATTAGTCTCTTACCGCCAAAAGATTACCTGTAGCGGTTCTTGCTTGCGTGCAATACGCCCAGTTATTGGGGTTTTGGTCTTAATTATTACAAAAAGCTTGACTCAATAACTCGCAGTGCAGTAAAGCACCATCCACCAAAGATTGGATTTTCTCTGATGATAACGGCTCACCATTGGCGTAATGCTCCATCCAAGTCAGACTAATCAAATTGGGGTCATCTGGTAAACTCGCCAAATCCCACCCAGGCATTTCCAAATCTTCCATGAGCCGATTTATTTTCGGGTCATAGCTGAGAGCAAAGCAGCGACAACCAACAGATGCAGCCATAATCAAGCTGTGCAGACGCATCCCAATTGCCATCTCGACGCCGCGAAACACACCTTTTAAAAGTTGCGGATTTTCTAGACATAAAATCTTGCTGACATCTTTAAGGTGTGGTCGAATAGCTTCGGCAATACTTAAATCTTCACTTTTTTGAAACGGCAGTAGTAAAATAAATGCTTGTGTGGCTTTTTGAAAGTCAACCAAAGCACGAGTTAAGTTTGCTAGGCGTGTTTCTGTAAGTTGGGGATGCGATCGCAACGTTACCGCAACTCTCGGCGCAGGTAAATCCCAAAGTCCTGGTACTGGTTTCGATTCCAACGCCCAAACCGGGTCAGGAGCTATGATACAAGGAATTTGCCAATCAGATAATAAAGCAGCACTGGCGCGATCGCGGACACTAACTTTGGTACAATTACCAAAAGTTTGCCGTGCCAGCCAGCGAGTTTGCGGACGCAATAAGGGGCCAATACCCTGTGCCCAAGCAATGGTTTTCAAATCCAGTTTTTGCGCCAATGCCATCACTACCCCATAATAAAATGGGCTGATAGTACTGGTAACATCTTGAATGAGACTGCCGCCGCCCCAAATCAAGGCATCGCAAGAGCGTAAAGCTTCAAATATATGTAAGGGAGCCATGCGATCGTAGGTTTCTACATTGTAGCGATCGCGCGTTTCCTGTGGATTGCTAGAAAGCACCACAGGCGTTACGTGAGATGGTAACATTTGCAAAAGCGTTGCCAACAAAGCTTCGTCACCACCATTACCTTTACCGTAATACCCAGATAATAATGCCCGCATCTTGACCATTTTAGATTTTGGATTTTGGATTTCGACTTCTCTCCGAGACGCTACGCGAACGCTCAGTCGAACGATTTTAGATTAATAGCTATTGTTAAATCAATCTCTGTTCCCAATACAGAAGGTAAACTTATTGCCAAGTTTTACTTTGAATAAGTAAATTGGCGCTAATATTTGAAGCTATGTTAAGAAAGTTAAGCCTCTGAAAGTGAACGTTGAACCTCTGAAAATGAAAGTTGAGCCTCTGAAGGTGAAAGTTGAGCCTCTGAAGGTAAAAGTTGAGCTTCTGAAGGTGAAAGTTGAGCCTCTGAAGGTAAAAGTTGAGCCTCTGAAGGTGAACGTTGAGCTTCTGAAGGTGAAAGTTGAGCTTCTGAAGGTGAACGTTGAGCCTCTGAAGGTGAACGTTGAGCCTCTGAAGGTGAACGTTGAGCCTCTGAAGGTAAACGTTGAGCCTCTGAAGGTGAAATCTTTAAAATTTTAAAATAACAAGTGAAGATTTTGTTTAAACAAATATAAAATTTAAGCTAGATATCACCTTGACACTGCTACTCCTAACTCCTAACTCCTAACTCACTGTAGGGGTTTAGCATTGCTAAACCCCTACTCCCCACTCCCCACTCCCCACTCCCCACTCCCCACTCTATGCACACGCTTTCGATTCCCACCTGGATTATTCATATTTCTAGCGTTATTGAGTGGATTGTCGCCATTTGGTTAATCTGGACTTACGGCGAACTCACTAATAACCGCAATTGGTGGGGATTATCCCTGGCCATGTTACCAGCTTTGGTCAGCGCCATGTGTGCCTGTACCTGGCATTATTTCGACAACGCCGAATCTCTGGAATGGCTGGTAACGCTTCAAGCTACCATGACCTTAGTTGGTAATTTTACGCTTTGGGCAGCAGCGTTTTTGATTTGGCGTTCTACCAAATCTCCTGACACTGTTGAACCAAAACCTATCAAATTAGAGCAATGATTTCTAAAGAAACCCTGTTTGCACTTTCACTGTTTCCCTATTTGGGTTTCTTGTGGTTTATTAGCCGCAGTCCGCAAATGCCGCGTTTAGCGCTATATGGATTTTACGGCACTCTCGTGTTTGTTGGCATCACCATCCCGGCGGGGATTTATGCTGTATTGCATTATGGCAAGTCTTTAGCAAATGTAGATTGGTTGCACGGCGGTGCAGAACTATTTTTGACCCTTTCTAATATTTTGCTTGTGCTGGGTTTTGGGCAAGCTGTCAGGCAATTAAAAATGAAAAATATTGAAGAAGAATTCAGAAGTCAGAATTCAGGAGTCAGAATCAAGAGCGTGGGAGATTCAGACCCATTGATTGAAGACCACTAAATCAAAGATTTAGTCGAGGTGCAAAAACGCCGTTTATTCATATGCTCTCTACGAGACCAAGGCGTAGCTTGCTTGGGCGGACTCGCTCTCCGTGGCTATCCGCCACTCGTACAGAATTGATGCTGAATTCTGACGACTGGCGCCTGAATTCTATTTTGGTAAATTCTGCTATAGCTAGCGTTTGATTGCATTGAGTTATGAGGAAAAGGTAAATGGATGTAATTCCAGCGATTGATTTACTAGAAGGTCACTGTGTACGACTGTATCAAGGAGACTACGATCGCTCACAAGTTTTTAGCGAAAATCCGGCTGATGTTGCCAAACAGTGGGTAGATCAAGGTGCTACGAGATTGCATATAGTTGATTTAGATGGTGCTAAAGCAGGTAATGTAGTAAATCTGGGGGCAATTGAAGCGATCGCTCATGCAGTGTCAGTGCCGATTGAAATTGGTGGAGGATTGCGCGATCGCACCAGCGTACAACAAGTATTTAATTTAGGCGTACAGTGGGCAATTCTCGGCACCATCGCCGTAGAACAACCCCAGCTAGTGCAAGAATTGTGTGCAGAATTTCCCGAACAGATTATTATCGGTATTGATGCCCGTGATGGACTCGTAGCAACTCGCGGTTGGTTAGAAACCTCGGAAGTTTTAGCAACTCAATTGGCTGTACAAATGCAAGAATTGGGTGCAGCCGCGATAATTTACACCGATATCCACCGTGATGGGACACTTACAGGCCCCAATTTGGAAGCTTTGCGAGAACTTGCGGCGGCAATTTCCATCCCGATAATTGCTTCCGGTGGGGTGAGTTCTGTTACCGATTTGTTAAGTTTGTTGGCGTTAGAACCTCAAGGCGTGACTGGTGTGATTGTCGGACGTGCTTTGTATACTGGGGATATTTTACTCAAAGAAGCATTACGAGCGATCGGGCCTGGGCGGATTCAGGATATTCCACCAAATCTAGGTTTTTCTACTTTTGCTTGAGATTAACAAAGTATGTTCAGTTTACAGCAGTTTTCATGTATTTGTACCACATCTGTCGTAGGGGCACAGCAGTGCTGTGCCCTTACCGCGTGGTGTATTTACCTGAAAATAGCTGTAATTCCCCTGCCTAAGAATGGCAGCAAGTTTTGATGCCTAATTTAAAATCCCCGTCACAAAACTTAATTACGAATTACGAATTACGAATTATTTTAAGGGACTTCCAAGAAATAAATCCAAAGAAACGAACCACAGAGACACAGAGAACACAGAGACAAGAGAAATAGAGAGGATTTTTGCGTCAATTTTGGGATATTTTTTATTTGGAAGTCCCTAATACAATACAGTTCAGTTAAGCATTTCTTCCTTCTCTTTCTTCTCTTCCTTTGCGTCCTTCTCTACGAGACGCTACGCGAACGCGTCCTTCTCCCAAGGGGAGACGCTAACGCGAACGCGGTTCGTTAAAAAAATTTACTTTGACAAAGAGTTAAGCCTTAACTAAACCGTATTGGTCCCTGATACCTCAACTTTAGACCTAAATGCTGAGAAAATAACTAGCAATGGTTGAAAAAAATAACTCGGAAAAAACACGTAAATCTTTTGAAGAAACTGGTGTCAAATTTGTGCGAGTTCTTTGGTGCGATAATGCCAACATTATCCGTGGCAAAGCCGTACATCTGGGGATGCTAGATCACTACTTTGAGCATGGGGTGGGTATTTCTGTAGGGCAGCAGGGAATTCCTGTGATGTATGATGCAGTTGTGCCAGAAACTGGTTTAGGGCCAGTAGGTGAAATTCGCTTAGTACCAGATTGGTCTAGCCTCAAGCCTTTACCTTATGCTCCTGGTCATGCTCGTGTTATGGGCAATATGGTATTAGATGGTTCTGCTTGGCCATTATGCCCGCGAAATTTCTTGAAGCGGATGATTGCGGCAGCCGAATCTAATGGCTGCCAAGTGCGGGCAGCATTTGAAAATGAGTTTTACTTACTTCGGCAAACACCTGAAGGAATCATTCCTGCCGACTCCACAGTTTTTGCCTCAACTCAGGCAATGGATATTAACCGAGAAGTAATTGATGCGATCGCTGATGCACTGATCGCTCAAGACATACCTGTAGAACAGTATTATCCTGAAGCTGGCCCAGGTCAGCAGGAAATTTCCATACGCTATACCGATGCTTTGCAAGCAGCTGATTGGCAAATTGCTTTTCGAGAAACCGTCAGAGCGATCGCCTACAAGCACAACCTGATCGCTTCCTTCTTACCCAAAATCTTCCCGGATGCGGCTGGTAGTGGTTGTCATATCCATCTCAGCCTTTGGCATGGCGAGAAAAACCTGTTACCTGACCCACAAGGAATCTGTGGTCTTTCTGAGGTAGCATTACAATTTATTGCTGGCATTTTACACCATCTTCCGGCACTGATGGCACTAACTACCCCAAGTACTAATTCTTACCGCCGCCTTCTTCCTCATAGTTGGAGTGGTGCTTTTCGCTGTTGGGGATTAGATAATCGAGAGGCAGCCGTGAGAGTCCCCAGTCACCCTGGTTTGGGCTGTCCAAGCAACTTGGAATTGAAAACTGTGGATGCCTCAGCTAATCCTTACTTAGGTTTAGGTGCAGTGATTGCCGCCGGACTTGATGGTGTGCAGCGTGGTTTAACACCTGGAAACCCGGTGAATCAAGACCCTGGATATTTATCAATTGCAGAACGCAATGCTAATCAAATAGACCGATTACCAGATAATCTGGGGCAAGCGATCGCTCACCTTCAGCAAGACGATATCCTATTAACAGCTTTAAATCCCCAGTTAGCGAAAGCTTTCTTAGCAGTGCGTCAAGCGGAGTGGCAAGCGATGAAAGATTGGGAATTAACGGCAGAAGTGAAAACTTTATTAGAGAAATACTAGCGATTTGATTACCTACCAATGAATCTAGCTGACATTCCTTTAATTGACCAACACGCCCACAACATCTTAAGACCAGAAGTTTTTGCCCAATATCCTTACGCGAGTGCCTTCACTGAGAGCTACGATCCAGAAATCATCAACTACCATGCCCTTCATACGTTCTTTTATCGGCGTAGCTTGCGCGAGATTGCAGCTTTATTAAACTGCGAAGCTGAAGAAGCCGCAATTTTGGCACGGCGGGAAAGTCTAGGGTTAGAAGAACTGACGCAGATTTATTTTCGGGCCGCTAACCTGGAGGCGATTTACTTAGATGATGGTTTGCAGCCAGAAACTATTCTACCGATATCGTGGCATGAAAGGTTTATTCCTGTGCGACGAATTCTGAGGTTAGAAATATTAGCAGAACAGCTAATTCCGCAATCAGAAGATTTTGCAACTTTTCTAACAAGATTCATCAGCGAACTTGATCCACCACCGTTTGGAGTGGTGGCTTTTAAAAGTATTGCCTGTTACCGGAGTGGCTTGGATATTCAACCTGTAGCCAACGAGGTGGCGGCGGCTCACTTTGACCTACTCAAACAACAACTGCAAAATCAACCTCTGCGACTGACTGATAAATCCCTGATTGATTTTCTGTTACAGCAGGCGTTATTAGTAGCAGCTAAATATTGCCTACCAGTGCAATTCCATACTGGCTATGGTGATCCAGACTTGGATTTACGATTGGCTAATCCCCTAAATCTGCGATATTTACTAGAGTTACCCCAGTATCGCCATGTACCATTAGTATTACTACACGCTTCCTATCCTTATATGCAGCAGGCTGGTTATTTGGCTTCTGTATATCCCCAAGTTTATTTAGATTTCGGTTTGGCAATACCTTTTTTAAGCGTGTCTGGGATGCGGGAAGTAATTAGGCAGCTGTTAGAATTAACTCCCACTACTAAATTAATGTATTCTTCTGATGCACACTCAATTCCAGAATTGTACTATTTGGGTGCAAAATGGGGTCGCCAGCTTTTAGGGGAAGTGCTAGAGCAAGCAATTGCAGATTCTGACATTACTGTGACTGAAGCAGAGGCGATCGCTGTCGCAATTTTACGTGAAAATGCCTTAGTTCTCTACCAATCAGCGCCAGGAATAGATAGTAAGCACTAGCATCTAGTATTTCTTACCTGGTTTTCCGCTTAACCGAACCGTATTGCCCCCAGCTTCGCTGTAAATATTGCCCTGTTTTTGGGAACCCTAGATAATAAGGTATCAAAAATTAAGCCCTATGGTCAGCATTCCCGGATATCACGTTAGCGAAGAACTATACAACGGTTCTCGAACTTTAGTTTATCGCGCTAATCGAGAGACTGACCAAAAATCTGTGGTGATTAAGCTGATGAAAACTGCTTATCCCAGTTTCAGCGAATTAGTACAGTTTCGCAACCAGTTCACGATCGCCAAAAATCTAAATCTACCTGGAATCATCCAAACCTACAGCCTGGAACCCTATCAGAATGGCTATGCGTTAGTGATGGAAGACTTTGGGGGAATTTCCCTCAACCAGTGGGAAGGGAGAGGAGAGAATGGGGGGATGGGGGGAACACCACAAGCTCTGATTGAGTTTTTACGAATTGCGATCGCTCTGTGTAATGCCTTAGATATTCTAATTCGTAATCGGATCATTCACAAAGATATTAAACCCGCCAATATTTTAATTAATCCAGAAACTAAAGAAGTTAAGTTAATTGACTTTAGTATTGCATCTCTGCTGCCACGGGAAACTCAAATCTTGATGAGTCCTAATGTCCTAGAAGGGACACTCGCCTATTTGTCTCCAGAGCAAACTGGACGCATGAATCGGGGAATTGATTACCGGACTGATTTTTATTCTCTGGGTGTAACTTTTTACGAGTTACTAACAGGGGAATTACCATTTCAATCGCACGATCCGATGGAATTGGTACATTGTCATATTGCCAAACTCCCGCCTTTAGTAGATGAGATTAATCCGCAAATTGCGCCTGTACTCTCATCTCTTGTCAGTAAATTGATGGCGAAAAATGCCGAAGACCGCTATCAGAGTGCATTCGGGCTGAAATATGATTTAGAAAATTGTTTACATCAGCTAAAAGAAGTGGGGAAAATTGAGAGTTTCTCAATTGCCCAACGGGATGTGTGCGATCGCTTTATTATCCCAGAAAAACTCTATGGTCGTGAGCATGAAGTTGAAACTCTGCTCAAAGCCTTTGACCGCGTTGCTAACAATCAGACGGAACTAATGCTGGTGGCTGGTTTTTCTGGTATTGGTAAAACTGCTTTGGTCAACGAGGTTCACAAACCCATTGTCCGACAGAGGGGCTACTTCATCAAAGGCAAATTTGACCAATTTAATCGTAATATTCCCTTCTTTGCTTTTGTGCAAGCATTTCGGGACTTAATGGGGCAATTACTGAGTGAATCAGATGAGCAATTGTCAACTTGGAAAAATAAAATTTTACAAGTGCTGGGCGATCAGGGGCAAGTCATTCTTGAGGTAATTCCCGAACTAGAACAAATTATTGGTCAACAACCACCTGCAACGGAACTTTCACCCAATGCAGCACAGAATCGCTTTAATTTACTCTTCCAAAAGTTCATTCAGGTATTCACCACAAAAGAACATCCATTAGTAATTTTCCTCGATGATTTGCAGTGGGCTGATTCTACATCACTCAAATTGATGCAGTTGCTGATGAGTGAGTCTGGAAGTGGAGCCTTACTTTTAATTGGAGCCTATCGAGATAATGAAGTTTCTGCTGCTCATCCATTGATGTTGACATTAGATGAAATTGCCAAAGCCAATTCTAGCATTAACAGAATTACATTATCTCCGCTGAGTGAAGCAAGTTTAAATCAACTGGTTGCTGATACCCTAAATTGTTCACTAGAAACTACAGAAATACTCACGCAATTGGTTTATCAGAAAACCAAGGGTAATCCATTTTTTAGTACGCAATTTTTCAAAGCACTGCATCAAGAGCAGCTAATTAAATTTGATTTAGATAGCGGAAGCTGGCAGTGTAATATTGCCGATTTGAAGGCGTTAGCCCTGACAGATGATGTGGTTGATTTTATGGTGTTACAGTTGCAAAAATTGCCAGAATCAACGCAGAATGTTTTGAAATTAGCGGCTTGTATTGGTAATCAATTTGATTTGGCAACATTGGCAATTGTTTCGGAAAATTCCGAAACCGAAACAGCAACATACCTCTGGAAAGTATTACAAGAGGGATTAATCATACCGCAAAATGAAGTTTACAAATTCTATGTCGGGCGGGAAACACAGGATTTAGTAGAAAGTTCGCTAACTGTAAACTATAAATTTTTACACGATCGTGTTCAACAAGCGGCTTATGCGTTAATCCCAGAGTCCAAAAAGCAATCCATCCATCTGCAAATTGGACAACTATTATTAAGCAAAATACCAATTAAAAAGCAGGAAGAGAGAATTTTTGAGATTGTTAATCAGTTGAATATTGGTGTAAAGCTCATCACTCAACAGTCTGACCGAGATCAATTAGCACAATTAAATTTGCTGGCTGGGCAAAAAGCCAAACTATCTACTGCTTATGCTAATACAATAGAATATATCAGTTGCGGGATTCAGCTATTGAGAATAGATAGCTGGCAACAACAATATTCACTCACATTAGCCCTGTATGAAGAAGCTGCTTCGGCAGCCTATCTCATGGGTCAATTTGACCAGGTAGAAGAGTTTGTTAAGCAAGTGCAAGACCATGCTAACCTCTTACTAGATCGGGTGAAATCGATTGAGATCCAAATTCAATCTTATTTAGCTCAGAGTCGTTTTGATGATTCGATTCAAACTGCGATCGCACTGCTAAATCTCTTAGGTATCAAACTATCTCATCAAGAAAATAAAACCCAAACATTTCTTACTTTAGCCAAAACAAAATTACGACTTTTAGGTAAATCTCCTTTAAATTTGATTGATTTACCTGACATGACGGGGAACAAACAACTGGCAGCAATCCGAATTCTAGCTAGTACGAATTCAACGGCTTATATTGGTCGTCCAGATTTACTGCCACAAATAATCTTGAGCGAAGTCAATTTATCCATGCATTACGGGAATGCGGCAGCATCTGCATTTGGCTATGCCTGGTATGGATTGATTGAGTGTGGGATGCTGGGAAATATTCAGACAGGTTATGAATTTGGTCAATTAGCATTACAAGTTCTGGAAAAATTCAATAGCAAAGAATTCAAAGCTAGAACCTTCTTCATTGTTCAAACATTTATTAATCACTGGCATGAACCCCTTCAAGACACAATTGCACCCTTAATCGAAGCCTATCAAGTAGGGTTAGAAACAGGAGATATTGAATATGCTGCTTGGGCTAGCTATGTCCTTAGTTTTCATGGATACTTTATCGGGCAGGAATTGGTGGAGTTAGAAAAACAGATGGGTGACTATGCTGAAGTCTACAGCCATTTTAGACAAGAAAAACCTCTGACGTATACTAATTCATTTCGTCAAGCCGTCTTGAATTTGTTGGAACCGTCTACTAATCCCAGTTACTTATCAGGTGCTGTTTATGATGCCCAAACTATTCGCCCATTACAAAAGCAAGCAGGCGATCGCACTGGATTGAGCTTTAGCTATGCCAATGAACTGATACTTTGCTACCTGTTTGAAAATTATACCGCAGCATCTGAAGCAGCAATTAATGCAATAACCTATTTAGATGGCGTAACATCGGCGGCAGTTGTACCAATAGTTTATTTTTATGAGGCGCTAACTCAACTGATTCTCTATCCAACAGCAACGGCTACGGAGCAAAAACAGATTCTTAAAAAAGTAACGTCTCATCAGAAAAGGCTGAAAAAATGGGCGCATCATGCCCCAACGAATCATCAACACAAATTTTACTTAGTCGAAGCAGAACGTCATCGGATTTTGCTACAAAAAAACAAAGCAATGGAATTCTACGATCGCGCCATTTCCCTTGCTAAAGAAAACAAATATATCCAAGAAGAAGCCTTGAGCAATGAACTAGCTGCCAAGTTCTACCTTGAGTGGGGCAAAGAAAAAATTGCTCAAGCTTACATGCAAGAAGCTTATTATTGCTATGCCCGTTGGGGCGCTAAAGCCAAAACCGAGGACTTAGAAAAACGCTATCCTCAACTCCTAGCTCCCATCTTAGAAGGGCAAATTAATCGCTTTCAACTGAGTTCAACCGTCGATACATTATCATTACCAAATCAAACCATCCACACAAACCTTTCTAGCACCAATATTTATGAAGCTCTTGATTTGGCCACGATCTTTAAAGCCTCACAAGCTCTCTCCAGTGAGATTCAATTAGAGCAATTACTCACTATTCTTTTGCAAGTGGTGATGGAAAATGCTGGCGCACAAAAAGCTGCGCTGCTTGTACTCCAACAGGACAACTTAGTGGTTAAAGCTGTAGCTACTATTAATGAAGGAGTCACTCTGGTATCTGTACCATTGTCAACCAGCGAAGGCATTCCGATTACACTAGTAAACTCTGTCAAACGCAGCTTAAAAACTGTTGTGCTGGATGATGCAAGAGTACAAACTGATTTTATCGCCGACCCATATTTCATGCAGCAAGAACCTAAGAGTGTGTTGTGTATGCCGATGTTAAATCAGGGTAAACTCATCGGGCTGTTATATCTAGAAAATCCACTAACAATTGGTGCATTTACTCGCGATCGCATTGAAGTTATCCAACTGCTATGCACCCAAGCCGCCATCTCTCTAGAAAATGCTCGTCTTTATCAAGAATCTCAAAATTATGGGCAACAGTTAGAGGGATCGCTGCAAGAACTTGAGGACACCCAACTACAAATGGTGCAAAATGAAAAAATGGCAACCTTGGGCAGTTTGGTTGCAGGTGTGGCACATGAAATTAATAATCCCATCGGATTTTTGAAAGGCAGCATCAACAATGCCGAAGAGTATACTCAAGACTTACTCGCCCATATCCAATGCTACCAACAACATTATCCCACTCCTGCGATCGCAGTCATCGAGCATGGCGAAAAAATTGATCTAGAATTCTTAACTGACGACTTACCAAAGCTATTAAGTTCGATGAAGATGGCAAGCAATCGGATTGAAGACATTAGTACCAGCCTCCGCACCTTCTCCAGAGCCGATACAGCCGAAAAAGTTGCTTGTAATCTCCATGAAGGGATTGAGAGTACCCTGTTGATTTTGAAGTATCGCCTCAAAGCTAACGAAAGACGTCCAGCGATCGAAGTGATTACCAAATATGGAAATTTACCACCTGTCAAGTGCTTTTTGGGACAGCTAAATCAAGTATTTATGAACATCCTCGCTAATGCAATTGATGCCTTGGATACATCCACTCAGGAGCGTTCTTTTGCCAAAGTGCAAGCCGATCATCAACAAATACTGATTCACACCGAAGTATCCAGTGACCAAAACACGGTAGCAATTCGCATCAGAGATAACGGTCAGGGAATGCCAGAGGAGATTAGATCGCGGATCTTTAACCACCTGTTTACAACTAAAGAGGTGGGGAAAGGAACGGGATTAGGATTAGCGATCGCTCGTCAAATTGTCGAGGAAACCCACGATGGGCGGTTGAGTTGTAATTCTGTGCTTGGTGAAGGAACAGAATTTGTCATTGAGATTCCAGTATCTTAATGGCTAATACTCCGATTTCAAGAAGTACGGATTTGAGACTTACTCCCCAACGCTAGCTCTTAAGGGGCTGTTCTTGTTAGGTCTGTATTCCATGCAATTACAGCAGTTTCCATGTATTTGAACCACATCTTTCGTAGGGACACAGCAATGCTGTGCCCCTACAGCCTGGTCTATTTACTTAAATTTTCTCTGAGATATTTCAGTAATCGACAATACCCGTAATGTAGATTAAATTGTATTAGACTTTAAAATTTAGTATTATGTCCAGTCAAGAAGAAAATTCCAACAAAGCATTGAAGCAAACACAGGCTAGCGGAACAAAGAAGAAGAAGCTACAACCTCCTACAGACATCAGAAAACCAAACAAAACTGAATAAAAAGCTTTATAGTTCATTGTAGAGACTTCAATTAAATTAAGTCTCTATAATTCTGATCAAAAAGAAATCAGCTAATAATTCAGCACCCAGGAATCAAAAGTCAGAATTTAGAAGGAATCCAGTAGAATTGGTATATTGATTCATCAAATGTTCTCCTGATTCTTTGAACTATTCTGACTCCTGAATTCTTCCAAAATCAGCTTATTTATTTTTCACTTGAGTCTTTGCCTGTTCTAAAGCTATTTCTTTGATTGCTTGATACGAATTAACATTTGAATTACCTTCAATAGCTTTAACTGCTAAATCCTGAACTTGTTTGAGAGCAGATTCAAGTTGTTTAGAAAGATTTTGAATCCGCGTCTCTTGATTAGTAATAGTTTGTTCTAGAGATTGCAGTCTTTGTTCATAGAAACGCTTTTGCCCTTCCACTTCCTTAGAATATAAATCTGATTTGACTTTAGCTTGGTAGTGGGCGATGCCTTTGCCTTCTTCTGTAGCTTTCTTTATCGCTGCTTCCTTGTCTTTCGGAAAAGCCTCTACCTTGGCTTTTAATTCTTCAAATTGTTTCTCTCTCTCAGAAATTGCTTTCTCTCGTTCAGCCCACTGTTTTTCTGTTTCTTGTAGTAATTCTTCTAGTTGCTTATATAGTGCTTTCTGCTCTTGTTCGTATTCGCCACTTGCCAGTTGTCGCTGGAGTTCTAAATTATACTTATACTCTGAAGCATCCCGTTGCCGAGTTTTATTCAAGTTTTCATTCCGTTCTTTTATCGCCTGTTGCTGTTCCTCCTGTTCTTTTCCCCAAGTATTCCTTTGCTCTAATATTTCTTGGAATAACACTTCAGAACGCTGGCTATATTCTTCCTGATAAGCTTTGGTATTATCTTCATAAACTTGGATAAGAGTATCCAGGACATTATCAGAAATTTCCAAATTGTGCAACTGTGTCAATTGTTGGATTTCTTCTTCTAAAGTTCGCCTAATTCCTTCTAATTTAGAAGCTTTTGTGGTTAGCTGTTCCGATAATTCATTAGCAGAACTACCAAAACCTAATTGAATCTTCGCCAAGCTTTCAATTGTATTGTTCATCTTTTCTTGGACACTAGAAAGCTGATTCATAACTGTTTTTTGTTCTAATTTAGGCTGTTCTTTAGTTCCAGACTGGTTTTCTTTGCCAACTTCATCGAGTTGCAATTTCAGCGTTGCTTTTTCTTTAGCTAACTCCTCATACGCCTGAAGAATTTCTACTTTAGTATTCTTATCAGTCGGTTTTTTTACCACCACAACAAACCTCCTCTTCAGGAATTAAAAATGATTAAGATGCTACAAACTCATAACTATTTAGGATTAGAACTACCAAAAGCTCTCATCGCTAAGTCTTGTGATTGTTTTAATGCAGTTTGCAATTGAGCAGAAATACCTTCTATTTGCTCAGATTGTTTCTTAATTGTTTCTTCCAGAGATTGAATTTTTAGTTCATAACTCTGTTTATTAGCTTCCCACTCCTTATCAAATAAATCAGCCTCAATTTTAGCTTTTTGGCTTGTTTCTTTAATTGCCTCTTCCCTAGCTTTCTTAACGGCTTCTTCCAGTTCGTTAGGAAATGTAGCTACTTTTTGTTGATAGTCCGCAAAGAGTGGTTGACGTTCAGTGAATATCTTTTCTCGTTCTGTCCAATCTTTCTCTTTATTTTGAGAATTTTCTTGTATCTCCCTTTGTTGTTGGCGTTTTATCGCTTCGTAGCTGTCTGTATTGAGTTTACGAGTAGTTTCTAACTTATACTGAGATTCTTCTTGTTCTTGTTGGCGATCTTTGGCTAATAAATTGTTATATGCTTGGAGTTCTTCCTCATACTCTGCTTGCTCTTTTTGCCATTCTTTCCGCCTGATTGTAATTTCTTTCTCTAGTGCTTCCCTTTTGCTGATAGTATCTTGTTCTAGGGTTTTTAATTTTTCTTGGTGTTCTTGACTTAAAATGTCTAGAGTATCCGCTACAACTCTGATTTGTTGAAACTCTTCTAGGCGTTGAGTTTCAATTTCTATAGCTCGGTTCAATTCATCTAACTTGCAATTTTCCTCAGCTAGTTTTTCAGATAATGCGTTGAGAATACTGCCAAACTCCAATTGTAAATCAGCTAAACCTTTGACAATACTATCAACTGTATATGCAGAAGCTGCTTGCAGAATTTCTTGACTTTTTGCCTTTTCTGCTTCCTCTTGTTTGGTTGCTATTTTAGATTCCAGCTTTTTTCTTTGGATAATAATTTGTTGAAATGCTTGCATTAGTTGTTGTTTGCTGTCCTTGACTCCAACTATACTCATCTTCCAACCCCCTTCAATAGGCAATGATTTATTGGGTAGCAAGCCATACCAAGGACTACCCTATGCAGACATCAGGGTAGCCTTGAAATCAACATTTTTAGCTCAGTGGAAATACCGAAATATTCCAGTCTGACACTTAGTTGGGGTAGGATTTTTCCACACAAGTGTCTTTCTGTTTTTCAGTTATAGTTTACCCTTTGAGATATTTTAGTATTTTTGTACTAGAGTAAATATACCCAACTTTATCTGCTCTTGTCAAGACAATCGTTGATGTAATTGCGTCACATGAAAATATCTTTCCCTATCACCTATCACCTGCTCTTTATTGTTAAAACCTTGCAGCCACAGTGGAATGGCACTAAGAAAAGATATAGCCACTGCCCTGACTGGTTAAGAGCCTCTTTTGAATACATTCCCAGCCGGGAGGCTGGGAACGAGGCTACACAAGCCTTTGGGCTTTACAAGCGTGCCATTACAGCCATAGTGATTTATGATTTAGGCGGGTGCTGTGGCATATATTACTTTTTGTAAAGAAAATCTCAAAGAATTAACCCTTGTAGAAGCGCGGTTGCAGTAAGGCTAGATAATAGACTCAATCATCCTAATTGATACAAGAACAGTCACCGACTTTTGTGATATCAATGTATACCAGTGAATCGACGAAATATTCTGCCAGAACGGACATTGGACAAACCAGCCGTATTCTAGTAGTAGAAGATGAAGAATTAATCCAGGAAATGCTAGCTGTAGCTTTGGAAGAAGAAGGTTATGGGGTGATAACTGCACCCGATGGGCGGTCTGCTCTAGAGTATCTCAAAAGTTTTGAAACCAATTCAGGGGAACTTCCTTTTGATCTGGTCATTCTTGATTTGATGCTGCCTCAAATCAATGGGCTAGATATTTGCCGTTTGTTGCGTCATCAAGGAAACCCAGTACCTATTTTAATGCTCAGTGCTAAGGGTAGTGAAACTGACCGCGTTCTGGGGTTAGAGGTGGGAGCAGATGACTACCTAACTAAACCCTTTAGTATGCGCGAATTAGTGGCTCGTTGTCGCGCTTTACTCCGCCGCCAACGCCTAAGTAATTTACCACAAGTACCAGTATTAAAATTCAAGGATGTCACCTTGAATCCCCAAGAATGTCGGGTGCTGGTTCGTGGTCAAGAGGTGAGTCTTTCCCCTAAAGAGTTTCGCTTGCTGGAACTGTTTATGAGTTACCCTCGTAGGGTATGGTCACGGGAACAATTGCTCGATCAGGTTTGGGGTCCAGATTTCGTCGGCGATAGTAAAACTGTGGATGTTCACATTCGGTGGTTGCGCGAAAAATTAGAGCAAGACCCTAGTCATCCCGAATATATTGTGACTGTACGAGGTTTTGGCTATAGGTTTGGATAATTAGTTTAGATAGTTGTTAGTTTTTAACGGTACGCTATTCATCCCCACCCTCAATGTACTCATACTCTTGGGCATGAATAGCGGGGGATGAGGATTGCATCTGGAATTGATTTAAAACATAAGTAAAAACAAATTCTGGATGCATGACGAGTCCCCAATCATTTTCTTTATTTGTTTTATCAGAATATATGTTTGTGATCAGATAAAGAAACACTGCGTAGGTAGAGTTGAGTGTTACACAAAGTTGTACAAGTCCGTTTATATCCGTCACTTGAGCAGCAAATTCAATTAGCTTAAACTTTTGGGTGTGCTAGATGGTGGTGGAATTATGCTCTGAATAAATCTATTGGGACTTATAAGGAAACAGGCTAAAGAAGTTAAAAGGGTTTGGCGTAGCCTCACAAAGAAATGGTATTACTTTGATTGGTGCAAAATTAGACCTGAGTTCCTATAGCTAGCCGTATTCCCCAGAATAAGATTAAAGTTGCGATCGCAAGCCAGTCACGCCCTTTTAATCGTAAGTCATGCCATTGCACTCGATGCTCATTGGGACTCGTAAAACCCCGCACCATCATTGCATTCGCCATTTGATCAGCTCGTAAGAGCAGATTTTCTAACAGTCTCTCTGCAACTGTCATCCAAACTTTGAATCCTCCTTTTAATCCCAGCTTTTTCCAATTAATTGCCCTTGTCATCACGGAACGAAATAAATTTTGCACTTCTTCTAAAACCAGGGGAATAAAGCGCAAGGACAAGGTTAAAGTTAAACTAATTTCTGTGACAGGCAACTTGAAGCGTCGCAGGGGTTGCATTAAGCTTTCTATGCCAGATGTAATTTCTTCTGGTGCGGTTGTCAGCAGATACAGGTTGGTACTGTAAATCACGGTAAATATAAGTGTACTCAAGCGTACTGCTAAACTCAAGGAGTAGCGAGTCACTTTGACTGGCCCTTTGTGAAATAACACGTAGCTGTATTTTTTTTTCTCAACTACTTGCTCTTGAACAAGATTATTGGAGTTTGATGGCTGGGTTAATATTTGTTCATTAGTTGGCAGGCGTGACTGATAATCTATACCCATTCCATCAGGACTAATGGCTGCGATCGCTAAGACAAAAAATGATAGCATTAATAGCCAACCCATTTGCTGCCGCCATACTCGTCGGGGAATTCTCGCAATCAAGGTGGCAATAATCAACAATACCACCAGCAGCACCCGCCAAAAGTTGTTAGCTAAAATATAGCTTGTTAAAAAGCTCATCAACCAAGCGAACTTGACTCGCGGATCGATTTTATGTAGCCAAGTTTGGGGTTGTTCTAAATAAAGACCAAGTGGCAGCGATCGCAATAAATCCATTTTAGAGTTAGGAGTGAGTAATGAGGAGTTAGGAGTTTTGACTTTAACTCATAACTCTTGTACAGACGCAATTAATCGCATCTCTCTTGTACAGACGCGATTCATCGCGTCTCCTAACTTAATTTGACGCGAGTTGCTCTATTAACATTACCACTTTCGGCATCACGGACTTTTTTACTCCGCCACAGTAAAATAATCGGCGTGCCTTTAAATCCTAGCTGTTGCCGGAATTGCCGTTCAATGTAGCGGCGGTAGTTGTCGTTGAAGCGTTTGGAATCATTCACAAATAGGGCGATGGTTGGTGGTTGGCTACTTACTTGTGTACCATAATAAATCTTGCCCTGACGCCCACCACGAGATGCTGGCGGTGAATGCCAACTCACAGCATCTGTTAAGACTTCGTTAATAACTGATGTGCTGACACGGCGTTTGTGTGATTCAGCCGCCGTTTTCACCAATTCTAGAATTTTTTCTACCCGTTGTCCTGACAAGGCACTCACAAAAATTGTTTCTGCCCATTCGGTAAAATGTAACCGTGATTGCAGAGTTTTTTCGTAGTCGTAGATTGTATAAGAGTCTTTTTCGACGGCATCCCACTTATTAACGACGATAATGCAAGCTCGACCTTCTTCGATAATCCGCCCAGCTAATTTTTGGTCTTGCTCAGTGACTCCATCTACGGCATCTATTACTAATAAAACCACATCAGCGCGGCGAATCGCTTTGAAAGCACGGTTAATACTAAAGAATTCCGTGCCGTATTCTATGTGTTTCTTTTTGCGAATACCGGCGGTGTCAATCAAGCGATAGGTTTGTCCGTCTCGCTCAATGATGGTATCAATAGCATCGCGGGTTGTGCCGGAAATTGGGCTGACAATTGCCCTCTCTTCCCCGACAAAAGAATTGAGTAAGCTCGATTTGCCCACATTTGGGCGTCCCACGATCGCTACTTTGATTTCATTAGTTTCTGGGATGTCTTCAACATTGGGGATGTGATTAATTAACTCGTCGAGTAACTCTCCTGTCCCACTGCCATGAATCGCGGAGATGGCGTAAGGTTCACCCAATCCCAATCCCCAAAATTCGGCAGCTTGCATTAAGCCTTGTTCTGGGGATTCACATTTATTTACAGTTAGTAGCACAGGTACGGGTTGTTGGCGCAACCATTCGGCAATTTCTTGGTCAGCCGATGTGGGGCCTGTTTGACCATCGACTACAAAAAGAGCGGCACATGCTTCTGTAAGCGCTGTCATTGCCTGTTGGCGAATCAGTGGTAAAAATTCGGTATCATCATTAAAGACTAAACCACCAGTGTCTACCACTAAAAATTCACGACCATTCCAGAAAGCTGGTAGATAAGTGCGATCGCGTGTCACTCCCGGTTCATCATGGACAATCGCCGTTTGTTCCCCGGCGAGTCGATTAACCAGGGTGGATTTGCCCACATTTGGGCGTCCGATAATTGCAACAATTGGCAGTGCCATAAAACCAGGGTAAGTGAGAGACGTAGTATATCATGTACTTACATTTTACTCACTTTAAACTTGAAGTTTTAATATTTTCCCAATCATCTGAGGCGATGTCTACCAAGGTCTGTTCGGCGATCGCTATACTTTTAAAAATAAAAAAGGTAGGATTTCCTACCTTTTACCCAAAAAAAGCATTTTGTAACCAAATACCAAATTAAATATCGCACAAGCTTTTGACGTGTCTATTGCAAAACTATGACGAGTGTATGACGTTCAAGAAAACAGAATAAAGGCGTCAGTCCTCAGAATACAGGAAAGGTATTCTGACCGAAAAAGCGGATAGCGCAGTCAGCCTTGTCCGTGAGCGTCTGAATAAACAGGTTTAAGACAAGAGCACCAAATTCAAAATTTGGTGGCGCAACAATCGAGTGGTGGTAACAGAGCTTGTCCTTCTCTACGAGACGCTACGCGTAGCTTGCTTCCCGAAGGGTACGGCAGGCTCAGGGGAACATCATCTGTGAGAGGTTAAGAAAAAGTACATTTTGTCAATCAACTAAAATACTCAAAAATTTTTAAATAAAAATGATAATCGTAGCAGGTGTGGTTCGCACCCTCGCAGACATTTGTGCAATTCTCTTAACCTCTCACGGGTGCTTTGCGGGCAACATGAACAGCAGAAAGAAACTCAAGTTGTACGCTATCTCCAAATTTTTCTAGCTTCTGGCGCAATCCTGCAAATAGTAACTCTTTCGCTGGTGGCTCTAGTCTCCGAAAGGTACTCAAAAGCTTGAGGTAGTTATCAATGCTATAGGTGACTTCGCACGCAGTTTGCTCAACAACCAACTCTTTAAAACAATTGGAGTCTAAAATCTCTTGTTCAAAACCCCTCAAAATCTCCGCTTGAACTTCCGCACCGTCATATCGGGCAAAGGAGGGCGCATAAGCTTGATACACTTCCTCTAGAACTTGGTAAACTTCGTATTTCGGTTCTGGGGTCAGATTCCATAGCAGGATAAGAAAACCGTTATCGCACATTGCCGATGCTGCCTTGGTATATCTAATCTCTGGCGGTATCCAGTGAAAGGCATTAGCAGATAGAACGGCATTGAACTGTTTTGCTTCTAGTTCCCACTCCTCAAATGAAGTATTGCAAATTGTAACTTTTGGATATCGATCGCAGTTGTGTTGTGCCAAACGACAAAAATCCTGGTTTGGCTCAATACACGTCATTGAAAAACCAAATTGAGCAAAAGCCACCGTCGCATTTCCTGGACCACAACCAACTTCAAGAATCGATGCATCTGAGTCAAGTTGGGCTAAAGCGACAGACCGATCAATTAGTTCCTTTGGATAGTTCGCTCTTGCGTTGTAATAAACATCAGCAACGGGAGAATACCAAGTCTTTCGCTGTTCCAAATCTATAGAAGCTCTGGCATTTATTTCTTGTCTAAAGTCTTGCATAAGCTAGGACGTGTCAGCGATGGAGTCCAATTTCATTTTAGAACCAGCAAGGGATCTGTCAAAATTTTTATTCAGGTTATTTTGAGTATTTTAGCTGATTGACAAAAGGCACTTTATCTTAACTTCTCACGAATGGCGCAACACCTGCCCTCAGCTTGTCGTACCCCTACGGGGAAGCAAGCTACGCTCAGCGTTTCTAAGAGTTGAGTCGAAGTGTGGGTCTAAATCCCCCACTCATTGATTCTGACTTCTGAATCCTGACTCCTGAATTCTAGTTTAATTTGTAATTGATTTCGCTATTCCTGCCAGTTGCAACCCAGGCGGATAGCTACCTTCTTCTTTGATCCGCTTAATTTCGGCATCCGTTATTCGCAAATTTAACTTTTGTGCTAGCGATCGCACAATATCTCCCCGATCAATTACACCAGCTACAGCGCCAGCCGGAGAAAGTACGGTAATTCGAGGTAACTGCTCATTTTCTAGCTTGTTAATTACCTCAGCTATCAATGTTGATTCCGCAACGGTAGGTATTTCTGTCAGGGGATGCACAATGCTGTGTAAAGTTTCGGTTTCCCATTGATTCCTTTGGGTTAAACGAAAATCGTCAATGGAAACTAGACCCCGATAACGTCCATCAGAAGCAGCAAAATAAACCTGCGAGGGAGCGGTTTCCAACAGGTATAAATCGGCAAAAGAGCGTAATGTCTGGTCAGCATCAATTACCCGAAAGTCACGCGTCATTGCATCAGCCGCCGTTACCTTGAGTAGACTTTCTTGCAATGTAGTCATGCTGTCATAGCTGTTGGCGTTGCGGACAGCAAACCAACCTAACAGCGCCATCCACAAACCAACTACTAACTCTCTGGTCAAGAAATCTACAACAAATCCTGAAGCGATCGCACCATAACCCAAAATTTGTCCCGCCTTTGCAGCCCAGTGTACAGCTTTAAAGCGATTACCTGTTATTTGCCATAGTGCTGCTTTTAACACTTGACCTCCATCTAGAGGTAAGCCGGGAATCAGGTTAAATAGAGCCACAACTAGGTTAATTCTCGCCAAATCTCCAACCATTACACTGAGAGGATTAGTCTCAGGTATCACAATAGCTACTAGCCGGAGCAGGAAAAATAGTATGATACTGACCAAAGGCCCAGCGATCGCTACTTGAAAGGCTTTGAAAGGAGTTTTAGATTCTTCTTCAATAGCAGCAATCCCGCCAAACAGAAATAGGGTTATTGAATTAACTTTAATGCCTTGCGATCGGGCTACCAAGCTATGACCCAACTCATGTAACAATACCGAACCAAATAGCAGCAGTGCCATAACTATTCCAGCACTCCAAGCTATAACAGTCCCCCATTCTTGATAAGCTACCCCAAAGTTGAGAGTTGCCAACCCTAAAATTACAAACCACAACGGGTCTAAAAACAGGGGAATTCCAAATAAAGACCCAATTTTCCAATTTGTTTGCATTGCATTGTCCTAAAACTAGATATCATCAGTAGTTTTTATACTGGAATAATTGCGTATATACTTAAGCATATATTTCTGAGCATCAATTCGGTAGTGACAAGTTAGGAAATGCTCTTATTTCTAAGATAGACAATTAATGCCTGTAAGCAAAACTCTGGAGTGGGGCATTGGGCATTGGGCATTGGGCATTGGGCATAAGTTATTTATTCCCAATGCCCAAAATCGTTTTTAGGAGTTTTGTCTTGATCGTGGCGTTACAACCAACGCCTCTCTCATCGCAAAACTACAGACGACCGATGTTAGTCAGTCCTAAAACGATGCCAATGCCAATAATATGACCAAAAGCCATCGCAGCCACGAATGTTGGAATACTAATCGGCAGAATCGGGAACTTGGGGCCAACTAGGGGTTTTTCAATCTTAGTACTTAGCAAAACCACTACTAAGCTGCTGACGCTGATGATGATCGCCACTGTGGGATTCCACGCAGGTGTTGCGGGAACAGATGCAGCAGCTGCTAGTAAAATAGAGGAAATCAAGCTTTTGTCTCCTAAATGGAAAAGTTAATCTAGACCTACAAAATTATAAAATTACAAGGCCGCAAAAGTTTTTTAGATAGTTTAGACTTTTGTGATGATTATTTTAAATTTGTGAGATTTTCATGCGCGTTAAGATTTGCGGCATCACTCAACCACAGCAGTCTATAGCGATCGCCTCTCTGGGCGCAACGGCACTAGGATTTATTTGTGTGCCAACCTCACCTCGCTACGTAACTACATCCCAAATTCGGGCAGCAGTGGCAGAACTCCCGGCAAATATTGACACAATTGGTGTTTTTGCCAACGCGAGTATTCCCGAAATCAGTCAGATAGTTGTTGATTCTGGATTGACTGGCGTCCAGTTACACGGAGAAGAATCACCAGATTTTTGCTACCAGTTACGTCAAGTTTTACCTAATGTCGAAATTATTAAAGCACTGAGAATTCGTAGTCTTGAGCATCTTGACACAGCGATCGATTATATTAAATACATAGATACTTTACTACTTGATGCCTACCATCCCCAACAACTTGGTGGTACAGGCAAAACCTTAGATTGGAGAATGCTAGAGCAATTTAACCCCAATTGCTCTTGGTTTTTAGCTGGGGGATTAACAGCAGATAATATTCTAGAAGCTTTAAGTCAGGTTAATCCTAGCGGCGTTGATTTATCTAGTGGTGTGGAACATTCACCTGGAGATAAGGATTTAGATAAAGTAGCCAAGTTGTTTAAGAAATTGGGGAGTAGGGAGTGGGGAGTGGGGAGTAGGGGAAGATGAGGAAGGGACAGCAAACAAATAATTAATTATTATTCCCCCTCATCCCCCTCATCCCCCCATCCCCCCATTTCTTAAAAAAATGCTGGTTGGTGGCGAATCAAGTTAAAAAATTCTTCGCGGGTTTTATGATCCTCTTGGAACACACCAACCATTGCGCTAGTGACAGTCCAAGAACCTGGTTTCTGCACACCTCGCATCACCATGCACATATGGCTAGCTTCCATCACTACTGCAACACCTTGAGGTTCCAGAATGGTCTGAATTGCTTCGGCAATTTGACGGGTTAACCTCTCCTGCACTTGCAAACGACGGGAATACATCTCAACAATGCGGGCTAACTTACTCAGTCCCACAACTTTTTGGTTGGGGATATAAGCAACGTGCGCTCTACCCATAAATGGCAGCATATGGTGTTCGCACAGACTAAAGAAATTAATATCTCTAACTAGTACCATCTCGTTATGCCCTTCATCAAAGATGGCATCGTTAACGAGTTCTTCAAGGGATTGGTTGTAGCCACTGGTAAGAAACCGCATTGCCTCGGCCACTCGCTTGGGTGTTTTGAGGAGTCCTTCGCGTTCGGGGTCTTCGCCAACTCCCAATATTAGTGTCCGCACGGCATCCTTCATTTCCTCCATCTGTTCCTCTGTTGGCGGGAACACATCCACTTGTCGCCCGTTATGAGTATTGCGATCGGGTCTAGGAGTTATGGCTTCTGCCAAGTCGGGAATCAGAGGCGATTGAGAGCAATTGGAACCGTTTGAACTAGCGATAGTCATGATTCAGTCTTGGTTATGGTTTGAATTTAGTTATGAGTTATGAGTTATGAGTTAAAAATTCTAACTCATAACTTTTAATTCCTAACTCCTAACTTTGCGATTAGAGTGCGCCAGCACTGGGCATTATGGTCAATTCATCAATAACTGCCTGTTGTGGTAACAGAACTGTGTAGAGAATTGACTGAGCCACAATTTCCGGGGTTAACATTTTGGAACGGTCTAAGTCGGCATGTACTGTTTCTGTGTCCCAAAGTTCGGTATTGACTGCGCCCGGGCAGATAGCTGTGACACGAATGCCGTGTGTGCGTTCTTCTTGTGCCAGGGTTTGAGAGAGGGCAATCAAACCAGCTTTGCTGACGCTGTATGCTCCCCAACCGGGAAAGGGTTGCTTGGCGGCAATTGAGGCGACGTTGATAATTGTGCCTGTGCCCCGATCGCGCATTGAAGGTAAAATCCCCCCAATGCACTGAAACACACTGGTAAGATTCAAGTCAATTACCTGCTGCCAGTCCTCTAGGGGAGTTTCGCTCAAAGTAGCTGTATAGGCTATGCCAGCATTGTTTACCAGAATATCTATATCACCAAAGTCAAGGGCGATCGCTTGGATCTTTTCTTTTACTTCGGATATCCGTGCTAAATCTACAGCGTAAGCTTTCGCTTCCACCCCAGTATGCTCGACTGCTTGTTTTACCGCCTCCAACTTATCCCCAGAACGGCTGACTAAGGCGACATCTATTCCCGCTTTCGCAAAGGCTAAAGCCGTTGCTTTCCCGATTCCACTACTTGCCCCAGTAATCAGGGCGCGTCGTTTTTGCTCAACACTCATGGTGTCTCCCAATTTTTTGGCATGTTCCCAAAGCCTATTACCATCCAATTATTCACACTTATCGGTTTGGATAGATTAAAGGAATCTAAAAATCTGATGATTTGCATTAAGCAACTGCTATAATTCAGTGCAACAGTTGGCGTATTGTGGGTTTTATCCAGTAAAGACAACAAATTATCGCCTGGAAAACCACGCCGCACACTCAAATTAAATTACTTAAAAATACAAAACCCACTCAATCAAATTGAGTAGATTTGCCGAACATGCAAATGCCTATGGCTAGATTGTTAAAAATCTTTAAGCACATAGGCAATTATAGCATTGCTGCTTTGCTAATCAATCATTATAAAAAACTCCATCCCCTTGTGGGTGGAGTTTTTGGGTATGGCGAATCGGGTATGGGGCATGGCAAAGAAGTTGCTTTCTTCCCAATGCCCCAAGGGTTGGGGGGAGCAACCTCGACCACCCACTCAAGGGAATTGAGTTTACCGCCGATTTCAATGAAGTGCTGTTAGTGGGCAACTTCTGTAAAAACACCAATTTTGCGGAATTTTTCATAGCGCAGTTGGCGGCGTTCTGGAGCGGTTAAACGATTGAGTTCGTCCAAATTTTCTAGCAGCACTTGCTTGAGAGTGGTGGCGGCTTTTAATGGGTCAGAATGAGCGCCACCAGTGGGTTCAGGTAGTATTTGGTCGATAATTCCCAACTTTTTCAGGTCGTGGGAAATAATTTTCAGAGCAACGGCGGCTTGGGGAGCCTTAGCAGCATCTTTCCACAAAATGGCGGCGCAGGCTTCGGGAGTAGCGACAGTATAAACGGAGTGTTCAAACATGAGTAGGCGATCGCCTACGCCAATACCGAGTGCGCCACCGGAACCACCTTCACCAATGACTGTGCAGATAATTGGCACATCTAAGCAGAACATTTCTCGCAAGTTGTAAGCGATCGCTTCTCCTTGACCTTGGTGTTCTGCTTCTACCCCAGACCAAGCTCCTGGCGTGTCGATAAAAGTTAATATCGGCATACTAAACTTGTTGGCGTGTTCCATCAACCGCATCGCCTTGCGGTAGCCGCCAGGGTAAGGCATTCCAAAGTTACGGGCAATATTGTCTTTAGTATCACGACCTTTTTGATGACCCAACATCACCACAGGTTGCCCACTCAGACGACCGACACCACCAACTAAAGCCGGATCGTCACCACCAGTGCGATCGCCATGCAATTCCATCCATTCATCACTGATAGCCTGAATGTAATCGAGAGTACTGGGGCGACGCGGATGACGAGCGACTTGCAATCGCTGGGACGGGGATAGACTAGTGAAAATTTCCTCACGTAGCTGCATGGCGCGTGCTTCTAGTTGACGAATTTGACCAGAAACATCGACGCCATTTTCTTCTGCAAGTTGCCGAATTTGATCAATTCGGGTTGCGAGTTCTGCTAGGGGTTTTTCAAAATCTAACAGTAGCGGTTTACGCTCGGTAGTTGCCATCGTAGGGGTTATCAATTACGAGTTATAAGTTATCTATCCTTTGTCCTTTGTCCTTTGTCAGTTGTCCTTAGTCATTTGTTATTTGCAAATGACTAATGACTAATGACCAATGACTAATGACCAATGACTAAACCAGCAATGGTCTAAATCCATGTTTTACTGATACCCGACCAATCTGCTCCATTTTGTCTACGGTAATCTGATTCCGTCCCCACGAAAAGTTCGTGTATAACTTCTCAAATTCCAGCAGCATTGATTCGGCAAAACAAGCAAACAACTGGCGGGCTGGCACGTCCATATTGACGATTTTCATAATCTTCCAGTCAATATCCAGGGAATGCTCTACAATTCCACCATTTAACACGTATACACCAGGATGCTGAATTTTCGTCGCTAAGTTTTTAGGATAGCCACCATCAATCAACAAACAGGGTTGTTTCAAAGTGGTAGCGTCAATTTCCACACCTTTGGGCATACTGGCAACCCAAACGACAACATCAGCTAGGGGCAGTGCTTCTGTCAAACTCATAATTTTTCCTCGCCCCAGTTCGCCTTGCAACTCTTTGAGACGTTCTTGGTCACGGGCTATCAACAAAAGTTCTTTGACATCTGTTTTCGCATCTAGCCAGCGTGTAACTGCACTACCAATATCCCCAGTTGCCCCACATATCGCAACAGTTGCGTTTGATAGATCAATTCCCAGTTGTTTTGACGCTTCTTCCACCTGCTTACAAAGAATGTAGGCAGTATGCGTGTTTCCTGTGGTGAAGCGTTCAAAATCTAGTTTAATGTTGCGGACTTGGCTAAACTGCTCTAACTTAAAATTTTCAAAAATAATTGAGGAAAATCCGCCTAAAGCTGTGATGTTAATACCATGCTTCTGTGCATGGGCCATAGCGTTGAGGACTTTTCGTGTTGCGGCTTTGATGCGACGACTCGCTAGCATCTCCGGCAAAAAGCAAGATTCTACATACCGTCCTTCAATTTTTTGCCCAGTTATACTGGTGACAATAATGCTATCGACAATTTGCGGCGGGGCGCTGCACCAAAAGTCTAGCCCTTGATCGGCATATTCTGGGTATCCCAATTCTTGAGCTACCGCTTGAGCGTGTTCTAAACTAGCGAGATGTCCAATTAGACCAAACATGTAGTGATTATTAAGCTTATGCTGTCTTGAGCGCGTGGAATTTAGTAGAGTGAGGAGTTGGGAGTTAGGAGTACGACTGATAATTTCTCACTGATCATTCCTCACTCCTAGCTTTTTTAAGCGGCTGTGAGTCCGTAGGCTGACAAGCGCATAATATCGCGGGTCGTAAAACCTATGTTACTTAATGCTTCACCGTATTGAATCATAAAGTCTTCTACTAAAGCATCTTTTTCCATTGCCATTGTGTGGGCATCACCCTCTACTTGGTTGAGCATTTTCCAGACAATGGGCAGGTTATGCCGATTTGCAAGTTCAAGTTCCGCTTTGGATTCTGTAAAATGTTCTTTCAACCAAACTTCTCCAAAGTTGAGGTGGCTATATTCTTCTTTTACTACTCCCTCGGTGATTTTACGGGCAAAATCATCGGCGACGGGGATGTAAATGTTATATGCTGCGATCGCAAAACATTCAATAATTAAAGACTGAATCAACAAGCAGGTAACGACCTTCCCTTCCGAGGCCGCCGTTTGAAAATTTTGGTGTAGTCCAGAGAAAAACTCCTTGGCAAATTGCAAATCTGGGGTAACATGCAAATTCCGCCCACAAGCTTCAAATCCTTTTTTGTGGCGGCTTTCCATCTTGGATAGGCGAATCAAGTCATCATGAGATTCCGGCAGCAGTTGGGCTAGTGTGATGTAATTCTCATGGGCTTCTTGTTCCCCTTCAATCACGATCGCATTAATCCGGCTATAAGCATCTTTGTATGTTTCGCTCTTGAAATCTAATTCTTTAAATTGGTCTGCAAGCTGCTGCATGGTATGTTGATTCCTGTAAACCTGAATTATTTGACACCAAAATTTAATTTACCCTATGAACTGAGGGTAATAATCACTGCGGTTTAATTTAACTTAACAAGTAACTATGTTTATAGATTAACTGTTGCTGAGGGCGATGCTCTAGTACTAGCGAAACAAATGCTTTGCACCTAAAGTTATGTCCAAACCAAACCCGAATCTGAAATCTGGCGATTTTTTCAGCCTAGTAGTGTTACTGCTAGGGGCATTGATCGTTCTATTACCACTGTTTGTGGTCTTTCTCACCTCCTTTGCACCAACCGCCGCCAGCCCAGAAAATTTGTCCAAAAATAACTGGTCTTTAGCTAATTACCGCGTTGCATGGCAACAGGGAAAATTTTTGCTGGCGTTTGCTAATTCTACCTTGGTAGCGATCGCTGTGACGGCGTTTCAGATTGTCACTTCTGCTTTAGCGGGTTACGCCCTCGCACGGCTGAAGTTTCGGGGACGCCAAGCACTGCTATTAGTCGTTTTAGCAACTTTGGTGATTCCCTTTCAGTTATTGGTGATTCCCATCTTTTTGGTTTTGAAGTGGGGACACCTGATAAATACATACTGGGCACTGATTTTACCTACTGCTGTCAACGGCTTTGGAATTTTCTTATTACGTCAGTATTTCCAGACAATTCCCGTCGAGTTAGAGGAAGCCGCAGCTATAGACGGGGCAAACCGACTGCAAATTTTATGGCGGGTGATGTTACCTTTAGCCCGTCCGGCCTTGGTGACGTTGTTTTTGTTCACCTTCATCGGCGAATGGAATGATTTGTTTAAGCCTCTGGTATTTACGACACGACCAGAATTAAGGACGGTGCAGCTGGCGTTGGCAGAGTTTCAAGAGCAATTTACGAATAATTGGCCGTTGATGATGGCAGCAGTGGCGATCGCGACAGTTCCAGTGATGGTATTATTTCTCATCGGTCAGCGTCAGTTTATTCAGGGTATTGCCACCACGGGGATTAAGAATTAGCCGGGAGGCTGGCGGTGAGTCAAAGCCAGCCTGAGATTGAAATCTCAGCATTGAATTTTGTGAAACTATGCGAAATTCTTCCTAGCCAAGCTGAATCCATAATTGTACACATTCTGTAGGAAATGGAAACAGTTATGAACCCTGAAACATTACAACAGTTACAAGACGAGATTCAACAGAAACTGCTTGAAAGCGTTAATAACGCTAACTTATACACAGTGCTTGAGAAGTACGGAGTATTAGAAGATCGAGCTTTGATAGTTCAGTGGCAGTGTAATCTTGACCTAAATAAAATCAAATCTGGTGATGCAGTTAATAAACAGCAACCTAATGAATTATTGTCAGCAACCCCAAAAGACACAGAACAGGGAATTGTGCTAATGAAAAATTCCTGGTGTATCCCTTGCCCTTCAAATCACAACCCTCTTGGCTGTAACTGCTAATTGACACTCTCCGACCTTTGAGGTCGGAGATTCTTGGTTCATCCAGCAAGCCGTAAACCTTCAAGTCCCACACACTAGTCGCCGACTAGCACACGAGCAATACTTGACCAAACATCCACTACTACTGTACAAAATGCCGAGCCAATTCATGAAAGACCTAGAGGGCATCTGTCCCCAAGCTTTTAGGTACTGTATCAAGAGTGCCTTAAAATCTGTTCCTCTCTTTTCCCTATGTTCCGGCGTGCCCCGCCGTACATTGAAATCAATTGTTGTTTTTTTCTAGGTTCACGCACCATTGATTAAATAGCGACTAGGTTTTTAAGGTGGACTTTCCCTACCCACCGAGCATTACTACTTTCTAGCCAGTCGCTTGGGGTCTCCCCAGAGTTTTCATTGTCGCGTGCTAGCGGTTTTTCTGCCTGTACTCTATAGTCAATATTGTGCAGACAAATGGCGGTATATGTCAAGAACTAAAAAGTTAGATATTCGGGTGTCTGAGTATGAGTTTGCCCAGTTGCAGCAAGAATCTGAAAAACAAGGTTGTTCAATGTCTGATCTAGTTAGAAAATACATTGCTAAACTACCAAAACCAAATATAAAGCCGTCCTAGAAGGACGGGGTTTTAAACCCAACTCTTTGATAAAGTAAATCTAAGGAAACCAACTTGGGTGGGCTGGTTCACCAGTTGCTACAACTCTTTTGACTACAGCAACGCACTGGCTCCCCAAGAGTAATTTTATTTTTACTTTATAAATGACCTCTAAAGAGTTTATTCTAGTGAGTATAAAAATGCTGAACTTTGCATTTACTAGTTAGGCTACAGAGATAATCTCAAGTATCACTATACCTAATTAGCAAGGAGCAGTATTTAAATATACTCTTATTTTTTGGGTGCAAGTTAGTCATGTCTCAATACCGAAGCAGTTGGTGCTGGGAGTTAGGGATCGTGAGTACCTTAGCGATCGCTGGAGTGCTGACTTTCTTTGAGAGTTTTGCCTTAGCCCAAATACAAAAAGATAGCACACTTGGATCTGAAAGTTCAGTCATTACACCAAAGCTAATCGATGGTCAGCCTACAGACCAGATTGATGGTGGGGCAGTTCGTGGTACAAACTTATTCCACAGCTTTGAACAGTTTTCTGTCTCTGCGGGAAGGACAGCCTACTTTAATAATGCAAGAGATATTCAAAACATCATCAGTCGGGTAACAGGCAATTCTATTTCTAATATAGATGGCATTCTGAGGGCTAACAGCGCAGCCAACCTGTTTCTGATTAATCCTAACGGCATTGTTTTTGGGTCAAATGCTTCTTTAAATATCGGCGGTTCATTTGTGGGCAGTACGGCGAGTAGCTTGAACTTTGCTGATGGGACAAAATTTAGTGCTACATCTCCTCAAACTACACCCCTGCTGACAGTAAGTGTTCCCATTGGTTTACAATTCGGAACAACTGCGGCTCCCATCCGCAATCAATCCCAAGCACAACCAGATGGCGCAGTTAATATCTTTGGACAAGGCGTTGGTCTACAGATACCGCAAGGCAAAACCTTGGCACTTATAGGCGGTGATATCACGCTAGATGGGGGAAATATCACAGCAAAGGACGGAAGCGTTGAGTTAGGAAGTGTCGCTGATAATAGTCTGGTCAGTTTGAGTCCAACGAACCAAGGTTGGGCATTTGGATATGAAGGTGTTCCAAATTTCCAAAACATCGAATTAATCAAATCGAGCCAAATCTCATCCACCATCGATACTCATGGAGACAGTGGCGGCAAGATCCAGATGCAAGGCAGGAATATACGGATAGCTGGCAGTTACCTAATTCTAGTTTATCCCTTGCAAGATCAGTCAGGGGGGAATGTGACACTGAACGCCTCAGACTCTGTAGTAGTTGAGCAAGATGCACAACTGTTTACTCAGAGTTTCTCCACCGGAGGCTCTGGAAACATAAATATCACTACTAAAAAGTTGGTGGTTAGAGATGGAGGACAATTGCAAGGGCAATTGACCATAAACGCCTCAGATTCCGTGGAACTAATCGGCGGCACCTCCGTTTTTCAGCAAGATGGTAGTGATTTAATATCCAGTGGATTATTTAGTGCAACTTATGGCGATAAAAACGCTGGCAACATCACAATTAACACTAGAAACTTGCGTATCCAAGGAGGGGCAAAAATATCAACAACCTCTGAGAGCATATATGGTTATTTTTCTAACGAAATTATACCAGCTACAGGAAAAGCAGGAAATTTGATGGTGAACGCCTCTGAGTCTGTAGAACTAATAGGAACCTCACCAAATGGTTCTAGGATCAGTGGCTTGTTTTCTGGAACTGAAGGGCCTGGAGATGGCGGCAATTTGACGCTAACGACAGGGCGATTGATGATCGAGGATGGGGCTGCAATATCTGTGAGCAGCCAAGCTCGAAAAAATGTCATCTATGAAGGAGATCCAAATAACTTAGGGAAGGCAGGCGATTTAAATATAACCACTCGCTCCATACTCCTGGACAAAGGAACACTCACATCTAATAGTGAGTCCGGTGGAGGCGGGAATATTACGCTACAGGTGCGGGACTTATTACTGATGCGCCGCGACAGTAAAATAACCACTAATGCAGGTACAACAGGACTTAGTGGAGATGGCGGTAATATCACCATCAAAGCACCTAATGGCTTCATCGTCGCTACCCCCTTAGAAAATAGCGATATCACCGCCAACGCCTTCTCTGGCTCTGGTGGTAAAATCGGAATCACTGCTAAGAACATCTTTGGATTTGTGCCCCGCACTCGTGCAGAGGTAGAGAGGCTTGATTTAAAGGAAATCAACCCGAATAACGTGCCAACAAGTGACATCACCGCGTTTTCTCAACAAAACCCCTCATTAAGTGGGACAGTCCAAATCAACTCACCAGATGCAGACCCCAGTAAAGGATTAGTGCAATTACCTGCAAATCTTGTTGATGCCTCGCAGCAAATTGTTGCTGGTTGTAATTCTGGTGGAAAAATAGCCAGGAGTTCATTTATTGCTACTGGGCGTGGAGGACTAGCACCCGATCCCACAGAGCCATTGATAGCTGATAATGCGGTGCTGGCAGATTGGATTACACTGGAGCCAGAAAGTAAGAATCGTGCTGGCGGTATTCACAAAAGACTGGTTGTTCCGAAGCAGAGAAACACAGAAGAAAACTCACACAAAGTTAATTCTGTCAATGAACCTACTGAAATTGTGGAAGCCCAAGGATGGGTAATGGATGCCAATGGGAACGTAGTTCTGGTTGCTCAAGTACCCACTGCGTCGCCCCATAACTCCTCACTTGTCGCTACATCTTGCGCTGGTAATTAGAATTTGAGACATGGTGATTTTAACATGGCTGGTGTTAAACTCCCCATCCCTAAAACCTCAGTGAGAGCGTTGCTTTCCCGCCCTGCAATAAATTGCGGGCTAATAGCTAAAGTACGTTGAAACGCACTGAAATTAAAGAAATTAATTGGTGTTAAAGCTTCCGAAGGAGGTGAGGTTGTTGATGGTGAAACAGCTTTCCACCAACTGCAACAGAAGCTACAACAGCGACGGTAACAGGTGGAGAATAATTGATTCCCCACTCCCCACTCCCCACTCCCTAATTCGTCTCCTGAATTTGCAAACGAATAGTGTGTTCAGTCGCACCACTAAGTTGCAATTCCATGATTTCACCACCCAGAGGTTCCAAGCAAGTAAGGAGTGATCGCAAATTGGGTGTACTTGCGCCAGTATCTACATACAATCTATCTGCTAAATTACTGATCCGTTTCCAAGTCATGTAAAGTTTAGCGATCGTTTGTTCCATCTGCGATGCTTGATTTACTAAATCAGCAGCAATGCTTAAACAGCCGACTCTTTGCGCTTCTTCTAAGGCTGTTTCAATATCAATATCTTCTTGGGTTAGCGCCTGAACTTGAGCCGCCCCTTTGAGATATTTCGCCAAGTTACGCGCTTCGGTAGTTACTTGTTTGAGAGTATCCACATCGGGATTAGCAGCAATTTCCTTTTGAATAAACTTTTGGTGCGATTCTGGCAGTTTTTCCATTTCCTTCACCAGTGGGGCGATGTAGCGCGGAGGAAGGGTGTTATCTGCGGCTTTTTCCTTGACTGCTTCGGGTAATAAATCTGAGGACATGGCTGTCCATTCATCGCTAAGTTGACGCACTTCGCGCCTGGTAATGCGATCGCCTTTTTGGGCAGCTTCACTCACCATCTGTTGCACTTGGGGGGATGCTTTGGAGGTTTCGATAAATGCCCGTTTGCTAAAGTTGTTCACAGATCCGGGGTCAAGTTTCCCGTCTTCGATGAGAGTATCAGCACTATTGGCCAGTTGAATCCAGGCATAAGCTTGACTTTTGCTGATTTCCCGCTCTTTTAGCCATCGCAGAAAGCCAGTACCGCGTCCATCACCACCAATTTTCTCTCTGTCGCGGATCGCCCGTAAAATTCGCCCCCGCCAGATTTCAGTTTGCAAATCAAAGCGATCGCATACCTGCCAAGCTATTTCTAGCTGCTGTTGAAAATCTGACTCTAGAATCTGTTCATCTTCTGGATCGGGCAGTTCAAAGCTGATATCTTCTGGCTGTAGTAAAGCAGCAGCAAGGTCGTTGATGGAGTCGGTATCTTGCACGATTGATCACTAACTAGTGGATGCGATCGGCTTATTATGCCACAATCTGTAGATTCTAACCTAAGAGGTGGTGCGGTATCTTGAATTACAGCAAAATGGTAGGAAGGGGTAAACCACCTAGCGAAGTCTTTAATTGATCAGAGAGAATAAAAATAAAACGATGAACCCGGTAGATTACCTCCGCATTAGCTTAATTGATCGCTGTAATTTTCGTTGTCAATACTGTATGCCAGAGGGAGTAGAACTGGACTATATTCTCAAGCAACAGCTTTTGACTGATGAGGAATTACTTACCTTAATTCAAGAGGTATTTATTCCAGTCGGTTTTAATCGGTTTCGCTTGACTGGGGGTGAACCCTTATTACGTCCCCGTGTAGTGGATTTAGTCAGTGCGATCGCAACTCTCCCCCAAACTCAAGATATCTCAATGACCACCAACGGTTTTTTGCTGGCTCCGATGGCGCAAAACCTCTACAATGCTGGTCTGCGACGAATTAATATTAGTCTGGACTCTCTTGATCCCGACATTTTTGACCAAATTATCGGTAATCAGGGTCGTTCTCGTTGGCAACAAGTTTGGCAGGGGATTCAAGCTGCCCATAGTGTTGGATTCGACCCGCTAAAGTTAAATGTGGTGGTGATTCCTGGTGTCAATGACCACGAAGTTCTCGATTTAGCCGCCCTGACAATTGACAAACAGTGGCACGTTCGATTTATTGAGTTTATGCCTATTGGTAATGTGCATTTGTTTGGCGATCGCGGTTGGGTATCTTCAGCCGAGTTACGACAACGCATTTGCGATCGCTGGGGCTTGACAGAATCCCAAGTTCGTGGTGCTGGCCCTGCTGATGTCTTTCAAATTCCCGGTGCGAAGGGGACACTAGGATTTATTAGTCAGATGTCAGAATGTTTTTGCGATCGTTGTAACCGGATGCGCCTGAGTGCCGATGGCTGGCTGCGTCCCTGTTTATTGAATGAAACTGGTCAAATAGATTTAAAAACCGCTCTGCGTTCTGGTATCAGCACCACTCAATTACAAGAGCAAGTCAGGCATTTATTAGGAATCAAGCCAGAAATTAACTTTAAAGAGCGTGATTCTGGCATTTTAGGTACATATACCCGCACCATGTCTCAAATTGGCGGTTAGTAATTAGTCATTGGTCATTTGCAAATGACTAGGGACAAATGACTAACAAAGAAGTCTGAGCGAAGGTTTCCTCCGCTCAGAACTTCAAAGACAAATGACTATTACGCTTGTCGTGAGTAGTATTCCACCACAAGTAGTTCATTAACTTGTAATGCCACCCATTCGCGCTCAATAACGCTGTTAACTTTACCAACCAACTTAGTTTTATCAAACTCCAAATGACTGGGGAGGTTAGCCAAACCGGGATATTGTAAGTTAGTTTCCACCATTTTGCGTGATTGTACCCGATCCCTGACCGCAATCACTTCACCAGGACGGCATTGGTAGCTGGCAATATTTACCACACGACCGTTAACAGTGATGTGACTGTGATTAACCAGTTGACGAGCTGCTGGAATAGTTGGGGCAATACCCAAGCGGAAAACGGTATTATCCAAGCGCATTTCTAGCAATTGCAGCAGCACTTGTCCGGTTGAACCAGTAACACGTCTGGCTTTCCGCACATAGCGGAGCAATTGCTTTTCAGTCAAACCGTAGTTGAAGCGGAGCTTTTGCTTTTCTTCTAGACGGATAGCATACTCAGAGCGCTTCTTGCGGTTCTGACCATGCATACCAGGTGGGTAAGCGCGTCTGGCGCTTTTACGAGTCAATCCTGGTAAGTCGCCTAAGCGACGGACAATTCTGAGGCGTGGTCCTCTATATCGGGACATGAGTTTCCTTAATCTAATCCTGTTTAAACTTTACCCAAACATTCTATTTTGACATTCCCCCGATCAGAAATCAGGGGATTCTTGATTTTTTGAGGCTGCTTGCCTTGGTATGACGTATCCTACCAATGTAGAGGCATCCAATGCGCGCCAGTTGTTTTAAGTCGGTAGAGCCGACCCCTGACTTGCAAGCCTGAATTCCGGCGTGTCCCGCCGTACTCCTGCCAATAAGTTTTTTGTGTTTATTTAGTTTCGTAGGCTACTCAATCATCAGATTGGTTTACGCAGTATTCTTACTTTGAAATACTTTTTACGTTGCCTACTTATCTTTCAAACAGTTATATTAGCACAATTTTCGAGATAATTAATTATGTATATACTTTAGTCCCGCCGAAATTCTTTGATTGCAGAGGATTTTTCAAATAATATTTGAGTTAGCATAGCCTTGGGTGTTTGGAGAATGGCAATATCAATGAGCAAAAAAGTGGTTAGCAGAGGTAAGAACAAACAAGGCAGTTCGACCTCCAGGATTTTAATAGTACCAGTTTTGGCTATAGCTGGATGGTTGACAACGATCTTGCCTAATGTGGCTGTTGCTGCCTCTTACAGCAATGATTATAGTGTCTGTGCGGCTCGCCTTCTGAGGGTCGGTGTTACGGCAGAAGCAGCATCACAAGGTTGTGCAAAAGCACTGCGTCCAAAGGATTTGGCTGCTTGCGTCGCTAAAATTGAGAAGCAGACCCAAATTGCCGCGACAGATGCGCTTTCTTCTTGTGGGAGAGCTAGGCGTCCTGAGGAGTTATCTACCTGTGTAGTCGGTGTCAGTTCTAGTACTCAGGAAGCAGTTAATCCAGAAGCTTTAGATTACTGTGGTCGCAGTTTGCTGCCCGTGCGCTTTGGTCAGTGTGTGGTTGGCTTACGTAGTAAAATCGACCTTCCTCCTGCCCAGGTATTGGAAACTTGTATCGATGCTAGTGACAGTGTTATCGGGGCTTCATCTTCGTCTACACCGCAGAATATAATTCCTACTGGATCAAGTCCAAGTCTCGAGATTACCCCAATTCCAACGCCGCAACCGCTTATTCCCGCGCAGCCGGTTGTTCCAACGCAACCCCTTGTTCCAACGCAACCCGGCACTAATTAAAGTACAGTGCTTTGTAATTGACTGAAAATACAGGGTGAACTACCCACACTGTACCGTCAGGTCAGTGTGGGCTTCCAGTTTCACGGAGGATTGCCGCATCTTGGATTTGCCTCCGCGAACTGGTCTTACATCCTCTCCACTGGCGTTAGCCTCCCCCGTCCCAGAGGAGGACAGCATTTCGACTGCGCTCAATGCAAGCATTCTGAAGAGCGACAATATTTATATAAAATCCGCTATAATTCCCCTCTGCTTGCAAATTATGCAAACTAAATACTTCACAATACAAAAGTCACAAGCAATTTTGTGACTTTTGTACTACTAGTAGACTATTACAATTCAACGGCTGAAATTTATTCAGCTAGCGGCTTATATCCCCCGCATGAATGACGGGGGCTTTACGCATCACAACTCGTAAAAAGCTTACTTTATCAGCTTTTTTAATTTTGAATTTAGCGTAATGGCGCTAGTCTTCTCTTTGGCCAAAAACCGTCTGTAAAATCACTGGAATACCACCGTCTTTGTGATATTTATCTGCCCAGGCACGGATAACTTCATCCAGTTCTTCCATAGCCTGCTCCATTTTTTCTGGGAGGATATCAAGTTCTTCCAGCAAGCGCATGGCATTTCGTCGCCGTTCTGCCCAATTTTTCATCATGCGGAAATACCGAGCGGTATCTTCCACCATGATGTAAGTGCGTTCTTGATCGTCTGCTGGGGCATAAAAAGGACGGGTAAGAGCGTAGAAGGGCATTCCCCAAGGAGAATCAATACGTGTTACCGTGCCTGAGTAGAGTAGACGGCGCTTGATATGCTCACCCAAGGCTTCACTCAAAGGCATTTGGTGTTCGGGTGGCAAGTCTTCTTGCGATCGCTTGTGCAAAAACTCGATCAAATCCAGAAACTCAAAAGAGCTAACTAACTGGGCATCAGGTAGATTACTTGGCAGTTTCTGCTCAATTTGTCTTTTTTCTTCACTAGTCAGATTGCTACCAGGAACGCGCGATCGCCCCGGTTGCCAAGGATACTTTTCTAACCACACATAAGGCAATTGAATCAGATAGCGCGGTTCCTGAGAACCCAGCATTTTTAACAGTTTGCCTTCTGTTAGCGCCTGTCTGACTTCTTCTACAATAATTTTTACGCGTTTCGGTTCCAGGTGGTGCAAATGCCCTGTCATCCGCAGGTTTTGTCCCTGCTCCAAATACGTCATGTAAATTGCACACTTTGCTGCTGTTGCGGCTGCGTCTAAAAATGCCCCATGCCTGTGCCCACTCGTCCGCATGGCACTAAAAGCCAGATAAAGCATGATCTGATCCATCGCACTGGGGTCAAGACGTTTGATCAGATCTATGTCGTTACTCATATTACAGACAATTGAATAGCACGTTTACAGAGTTTTTAATCAAGTGAGAATTGGTAGTATACACCTGGACTAAGGCAATGTTTTCACTCCAAACTATATTAGTATGCGATAACTATGAGATCGGCGGTAGCACAAACTACCATTTTCGCATCTTTTCTGGTACATGAGCAGATTTAGTATTGTGACTATAACTGTCTCTACATCTAACCAGAAAATTACAGACATCACCAATTCTAGTTTGAAGGCGCTTTAGGTTTCAAAAGTCAACTATGTTGCAATTAATCTACAAAGTATTTTAGATATCTGAGGTTTTTCTCATCTTTCAAGAGCAACAACGCCAAGCTGCTTACACCTATTTGTGGCATTATACCGACTCGGAGTAATAACTAGTTTGCGCGGTTTATCTAGGATATCTGTTACTCGAAAAAGATGGTTTTTCTCAGCTTTGGCAAATTATTTGTAGCACACAGGTGAGTAGAAATAATTGGGAGTGGTCTAAAAATAAATCGCTTGCCAGGTGTAGCCACATTTAGAGGTTGTCTTTGTGAACTATCATCCCGTTGACAACCTCCAGTGCTGTCTCGGCAGTATCAGCCGTTGGCTTAAGGAAAGATAGGAGACATCAAGTAGAGCAAATAATTCCAATTTCAAAATACCTGTTGTTTCTTCAAATATTATTTTGTATCATATCATTGTTTTTAGAATTTGGGAAAACTTTATGTATTTTAAATTTTCCAAACAAGGCGTATTCAAATAATCTATATTCTGGTTAAATCAAGGTTTGATGATATTTTTATCTTTCCTCCTAAAACCAAGTCTTATTTATTTTTTGTGTTGATGATTTGACACAGAAAGCTAGGATTTAGTCTGAATTAATCGCATAGCTATCAGGCTTTGTTAATCGTGCCAATAAATAACCTCAAGATTAGTTACTAGCCATAGATATGATAAAAGAGATTGGATTTAATCTGATGATTAGTGAGAGATTTTTTCTCAATGAGTTTATATTTTTTTCATGAAATAATTTTAATATTTCATGATTTAACTAATTCTTTGGCTACTTTCAAGTATGTTTTCACCTCGCTGTTTTATATATTTTAGAGACTTGAATTGCGTAGATAGTTTGTTGCTAGAAAAGAAGGAAAATCCGCAGCAGGCTACGATATAAGCTTCTTTCTCTGGGCGTTTGCGCGATCGCAGACCAAGTTGACGTTTTACAGACAGAAATAAACATACCATCTCACCAAACACAAAAGCATGGAAATGAGGAATTTGGAATTTCGTGTTACTAGCAGGGGTTTTAGTAGGATGAAGGTATTAGCTGTTTCACGGGCGATCGCTGCATATATTCATGTAGCTACAATAGTCTCCCACGCTGAAAAAACGGGTTACTCTAAACATTTTTGATCTCCTAGTTTCAAAATGTGCTGCAATGGTCTTAACTCCTTGCCAATTTCCTCTTTTAGCAAGTACTCATGCTCAATTGCTTGAGTTCAGTAGTACTCATACTGTCAGGGCTATTTCATTCTTGGCATAACCCGCCCGGAAATTTATTTCCTTTTCTTATAGTCCAAGTCCGTTTTAACGGACTCAAAAGCTTATTGATAGTCGGTTAAAACCGACTTTAGCCATGAGATGGGGAATTTATTCCCTGGCGGACTAGGGGAGGATGAAATAAACCTGCTCATACTGCTTATATATACGTGTTTTCCCTACCTGTATCAGGCTAAATCCCTAAAAATATATTACAAGTCAAGTTATTTTGATTACTGTCCGCTAATCTATTAGGTGTTATCCACACCTATACAGCAGTCCTAAATCATTCGTAAAAACTTAGATCCCCGATTTTTTTGAGAAATCGGGGATCTTGTATCTGAAAGATGATTTAACGTGAGTTCGATGAACCTCTCCCGGACAGCCTCCCTCGACCTTGGCATCAGCCTGCCGTTAGGCAAGCGGAAAGGGAGGAGCAACGAAAGTTCAGCTTTTTGCTCCCCTCTGGGTGTCGGAGAGGGGCTGCTCTTGAGAGGTCAAATAAGGCTTGTCCAGCTCACGTTGATTTAGAGAAGTTTAGGACTTACGCATTGACAAGAAATACCAAATATGCATAAGGTTAAAAACCACATCTTTCGTAGGGGTACAGCATTGCTCATAGGTGTCAACTTAAGCTGAAAGCCAGTCTATAAGCAGCTTTTAGAGATTGTCTCGTTGTCTCGTTCGTTGTCTCGTTCCCAGTCGGAGACTGGGAATGCCTATTAGAGGCTCCGCCTCAAGACTAGCGGCAGAGCCGCTTTTGATCTGCATTTCCAGCAAGAGGCTGGAAACGAGGTTTGAAAAGGATTTTGGCTTAAGTTGACACCAATGAGCATTGCTGTGCCCCTACAGCATGGTCTATTTACGATCACAGGATAATTAATAAAAGCCTGAAAACTTCCTATTTTAGCTAGCGCATATCATGATGCATTTGTACACTGCGTAAGTCCTAAAGCTACAAGTAGGCGTATTCGCATCAGGATTCATGCTGAGAGTGATGGGAATTAAATAATTCGTAATTCGTAATTCGTAATAGAGCCTCCGGCACGCACTCGCGTTCGTAATTAAGTTTTGTGACGGGGATTTAGCGCTGCATTGCGGTCTTGGGGTCTTCCCTCTTGAGCAACGCAAGCAAGACAGACCCCGACCCAAAACTTACCGGTTATTGAACCGGGGGACTTAAACTCACGGTACTCGGGTAAAGTAGCTCTCATCACAACTAAACTGATTGAACTCGCCATTTAATTCGTGGGATTAGAGGGTTTAACCTGATTTCGCATTGTTTCCAAGCTGAAAGCAGCCGCGCCAAAGGTTACTAACAATACTCCCAGAATTTGCACAATATCCAAATTTTCTTGAATGATTAGCCCAGCGAAAATCACGGTTAAAACTGGAATGCTACCACCGATGATCGCCGATCGCGAGGCACCTAGTTTACTGATACCAATATTGTTGAGCAAATAGCCCGCAAGAGTCAGCACACCCAAAATAAATGCACTTAAAACTAGTTCCAGTATCTTAGAGGGGTCAAGTACCAAGTTCCAACTGCTTGGTAAAGGTAGCATCAAGCAGATAAAGCTCAACAACAGCATGGTAGCGAAGTTTATTAAAGTAAAAGTCACCGGATGCAGTTTGCTAGCACAAACCCGCGTCAGAATTATGTAGGCAGCAAAAGCCACGCCTGCAAGAATGGCGGTGCTGCTTCCCATTGAAATATTACCCATACTGATGCTGGGAGAACCCGCTAAAACCAACAATTCACCGCAGCAAATTGCGGCGATCGCACTGATGCGGAATATGGTCGGGCGATCGCGAAACAGAAACCACGATAATAGACCACTAACCATTGGATAGACAAAGAACAGTGTGATCGCCATTCCAGTCGGGACTTGAGCGATCGCAATGTATATTAGCACCTGAGACAAAAACAAAAAGCCCCCACTCACAATCGACAACAGCAAAATCTGCTTGGTAGCTGCATTAGCACCTGTGGGATTTCCTCGGACTGAATTAGCCAAGTTTTCCAAGTCTTGCCACAATTGGGGATGCAGTATCGGAGATAACAGTAACATCAGTGGAACTACCACCATAAATCGTAGGGTCAAAATTAACAGAGTATTGCCCAAAGTCGGCGGCAGCAGGCGCTCTACCTCTAATACTCCAAAAATCTGGGAACCTTCGTGGAAAATCACCTTGATGGCGACGTTGTAAAGTGACGATACGACTGCCGATAAAACAATCAACAAGAAACCAATTTGAAGCGGCGATAAGCCAGAGGAATTAGGCGATCGGGATTGTGGGCGTTTTGCTTCCGGCTGCGGCTCTAGGGCAGTCGCCGATGAGGATTTAGCTTTGCTCTGTAATCCGTTCCTGCGGAGGGCAGAAATTGGTTCAGCAGCGTTTCTCCTTCGTGAAGGTGGCATTGCTCGTGGCTGTAGTACAGATGCAGTCGGAGGCTCTGATGTCGTTTCCTTTTCTGGCAAGTCCTGATTGAGGACAGAAATTGGTTCGGTGGCATTGTCTTTTGGTGGCGGAACTACAGCCGGCGGCTCTGATGTCGTTTCCCTTTGGGACAAGTCTTGGCTGGGGACAGAAATTGGGTTCCCGGCGTTTTCTCTAACAATGGTTGGCTCTGATATCGTTTCCCTTTGGGACAAGTCCTTGCTGGGGGCAGAAATTGGATTCGCGGCGTTTTCTCTAACAATGGTTGGCTCTGATGTCGTTTCCCTTGGTGAAGATTTATTCGGGATCAGTGAAATTGGCTCAGGGGAATTTCTTGCTACTTCGCCAGATTGTGGCGGGGATGTCTCAAAAGAAATGTTTTTTTCCGGCTCCGTAAACTGCAAAACAGTACGTGTACTTGCTGTTGCTGGTTTGCGTGAAGTTTCTTCTATAGTTTTTTCTAGTTCTCCATGCAGGCGATTAACAAACTCCGCCAAAATCGTTTCCCCTTGCTGCTGCTGGCTATACATCCGTGACAACTGCTGGGAAAGATTACTTTGATAATTTTTGAGTTCCTGTTGCAGCGAGTTAAAAGTAACAGTAACGGTGTCATCCAGGCTGTCAAACATGTGTTCGACTTTTTCATTGATTTCACCTACTACACTGCTGCTGACTTCAGCGGATTTTAGCGCAGCTTGTTCGTAAGATTTGCCCTCGCTGGCTTGGTTAGCTAAAGTTGCCAGAGAGGATTGCAGTTGTGAAGATATATGCTTTGCTAGAACTTCTGCCAGTTGACGAATTAACACTTGCTGCTCAGTGATTTGGCGCACTTGTTGTAAATGCTCTTTTTCCTCTACCAAGCTTTGAATTTCATCAGATAACCGATTTTTTTCGGACTGAAGCCGCTTTACATCTTCCTGCAATGCTCTGAGGACATTCTGCTGAAGATTTTCTAAGTCTTCAACTACAGCCCAAAGAGCATTTTCTGCTGCTCTAGATAGCTCGCCTCTAACTCGCGGGTTTTCTGGTTGCTTCTCGAATCGCCCCATTAGCTTCTAACCTCTAACACCTTGACGATAAAGCTGCTTCCGGTACACTTGGCGCTCATAGTAATTTCTTGTATTTTGTCAGATAAATTAAAAATTTTAACAGCACTTCCGCATTTCAACGTAATTCTGTCATACTAGACACACCTTAGCAAAGCATCAAATTTGTTCTACTGCTTACTAAACGGTCTTCTCTTCAACATTGACAAGTATTTGAGCATTCGATTTTGGACTCCGACTTCTCTACGAGACGCTGTTCGCGTTCGCTCAGTCCTTAAAAAGCGGGACGCTACGCGTAGCAAGATCCCGTTCGCCCTTGGCGTCCCGTAGGGAAGGGTACGACAAAGCTCAGGAACCATCGAACGATTTTGGATTTATCGCCACAACTGGAAGTAGCTTGAACTGAGACTTTTTTGTTTTTGGTCAGTTTTAATTTTCATCAATTATTTGCCAATGAGATTTTTACTTTTAAAGAAATCTCACTCCAAATAACTATTTATTGTTTTGCTACCATATAGTAATTGTCAAAAACTTGCAGATGGGTGCGCGTAGGTGCAAACCGAGTTTTCGCCAGACATCGCCACACAATTGTCTGACTTGCGAAACTAGCTGTAAATTCGTGTGGAATGTAACTTGTGTGACAGTTTACATCTCTAAATAGAGATTAAAGTATCTTTCTGTGGAAATTCAAAGTTACGCTATCCCCTGCACAACATTCTAATGAATGAGCAGCAATTCTGCAAAAACACGCTTTTTTGGCGTTATTGCAGTCTAGGTTTTACTTTGAATAGATGCAGTAGAGGAAAAAGTTAGGAAAATATTAATAATTCTTAGAGGAATAAAATCCGGGCGATGCTAAAGATGGCAGCGCTAAGGGCAGCACTGACGGGGATTGTAATTAGCCATGCGGCGGTAATGCCTTTTAGTGTTTGGAACTTAATCGACTTGATATTTTGCACTAGTCCAATACCAACTACACCACCGACAAGGGCGTGAGAGGTGGAGACTGGTAAACCTAGCCGGGAGGCGATGAGGATGGTGGTAGCAGTCGCAAGTTCGGCACAAAATCCACTACTAGGTTGCAAGGCAATAATGTTTTCGCCAATGGTGGCGATAACTTTTTTACCCCAGACAGCTAAACCACCAACAATCCCAGCACCACCAAGGATTAAAATCCAAATGGGGATAGTGATACTATCTGTAGGTACGCTACCAGTGCGATTGATGTAAACGATCGCAGCTAAAGGAGCGATCGCATTTCCCACATCATTAGAACCATGAGCAAAGGCTACAAAGCAAGCACTTAGCAGCTGGAATCGGGCGAATAATCTTTCTACGGGAATGGGGAGTCGGGAGTCGGGAGTGGGGAGTAGTTCTCCCTCATCTCCCTCATCTCCCTCATCTCCCTCATCTCCCCCCATCTTCCCTAACTGTCGCCAACTAATGATTGTGAGTCCAACTGCTGCTATTGCACCGGTTAACAGTGGAATGTCGTAAGCAGGGATTGTAAAACCAACTTGCTCAATCACAAAATTGGTTAGTGGTTCAGTCAGCGATGGTAATACAATCACGCCGAATACACCTAGTAGTAGAGTACTCAACCAGGGAATCCATTCTTGTAACTGCACTACTTGATTGGGTTGATCCAAAATCCAGTGCTTGATTTGACTGTAGAATAAAGCAGCGATCGCACCACTAATTAACGGCGTTAAAATCCAGCCAATGGTGATTAATTTAATTGATGACCAATCAATTGCATCTACTCCCAAAGCTACCCAACTAAATCCAGCGATCGCACCAACAACCGCATGAGAAGATGAGACTGGTAAACCCCGTGATGTGGCAATTTGCAACCACACACCGCACGATATTAGTACCGTTACCATTCCAGCAACGAATATTTGGGGTGTAGCAGCGAATAAGGCGGGATTAGCAATTTTCGTTGCTAGGGTTTCTGTTACCTCATGCCCAAACAATACAGCACCCGTAAACTCTAATACCCCAGCAATAATTAGTGCTTGTTTGAGAGTAACAGCTTTGGAACCTACAGAGGTTCCCATTGCATTAGCAACATCGTTTGCTCCGAGATTCCAGGCGACGTAGAAAGCTAGTAAGGCGACGGAAAGTAGAGTATAGGACATATATGGGCAGGTAGGGAACATGGGAAAGATGAGGATGAACCTCTGAACTCGGTCGTTGAACCTCTGAACTCGGTCGTTGAACCTCTGAACTCAGTCGCTGAACCTCTGAACTCGGTCGCTGAACTTCTGAACTTGGTCGTTGAACCTCTGAACTCGGTCGCGGAACTTCTGAACTTGGTCGCTGAACCTCTGAACTCGGTCGCGGAACTTCTGAACTTGGTCGTTGAACCTCTGAACTCGGTCGCTGAACCTCTGAGCTTCAGACTTCTAGTTTTAACACTCGCTCATCTCCCTCATCTCCCTCATCTCCCTCATCTCCCTCATCTCCCTCATCCCCCTCATCCCCCTTTTACGGATAAATCAAGATTTTATAAGTATCCGGCGTGGGTGCGATCGCAATTTCCACAGCTGCTGATAAATCTTTTAATGGATAGCGATCGCTAATTAACGCTTTCACGTCAATCTGGTGATTAAATACAATATCAGCTGATAGATTCTGAAGCCGATAAGATGAGCTATAACTGCCGATCAAGTCAATTTCCCGGCGATAGAGGATATTAGGGTTGATGGCAATTTCCACCTCATCAGGGAATTCCGCGAAAAACAAGATTTTGCCACCTTTGCGGGTACTATCAAGTGCTTGAAAGAAAGCTTTCTCACTAGGAACAGCTAGCAGGGTAACATCAACACCCAGCCCACCAGTTAGGGCATGGATTTTGGCGGTTAAATCGGCGTCACGAGCATCAAAAGCCGCCTCTGCACCGACACTCAAGGCTTTTTCAATTCTAGAGGGTAGTAAATCGGTAGCGATCGCTTTTGCTCCGAAATACTTCACCAACATCATGAACATTAACCCAATTGGCCCAGCACCAGTAACTAACACAGTTTGTCCTGGAGCAATTTGTGCTTTTTTCACCGCTTTCAAGCAGCAGTTAGTCGGTTCTACAAAACTCGCTTCTTCAAAACTGATATTATCAGGGATAGGAATTAGTCCACCGTTTTGGACAATATGTCCGGGAACTTTGACATAATCAGCAAAACCGCCGCCACTGGCGTTAAAACCTGCGGTTGTGGAGATATTTTTGTAGACATCGCACATGGAGAAATTATCATTTAGGCAGTAGGCGCAACGCATACAAGGGATGTGGTGCATCACCGCTACCCGTTGTCCAACTTGCCAACCTTTGACATTATTACCTAATGCTGCGATCGTGCCGGCAGTTTCATGTCCAAAAATGCGCGGTGGTTCATACAGTGGATAACGAATTTTTTTAATATCTGACTGACACAATCCCACAACCCGCACCTGTACCAGCACTTCATCTGGTTCTAGGGTTGGAACTGGGATTTCTTCGTAAGACAGTTGATTGACGCCTCTAAATACCTGTGCTTTCACGTTGGTTTTTCCCCGCTCACCGATACTAGATGTAACATTAGCAGTCAACCTTAAGCTATCATCTATAAAATTTATGTTGTGCTGTGAGAATTGCAAGGCGCATGTTGTGCTGTGAGAATTGCAAGGCGCAGATCCTCAACTTCGTATAGAAGTCAGGAATCTTGTTTCTTACGAATGATTCAGGATTGCTATAGTTCTTCTCAAGCTTTGGTCAACATCTTGGAAAGCTTTAATATCTTTATTTGTGACATCTAAGTAGATTGGTAAAGTTCGCTAAATTTGCTCCATTTTTTTTGCTCAACAAATCAAGTAAATCGAGAACAGTCATTGGTGGATTTTTGAGCCTTCTAGATTGCTGCTGCAATACTTTAACTATTTTGTCTGGGTAGAGGTTATAAAGTTCACTCAAAAATTCATCTGGTGATTGTGCTTGTATATTCCAAGGAGCGAGGTCTTTTTCCTCAAAATGTTTGAGATTTGAAGTAACAATTACATCAGCCCCAGTTTTCACGGCAGCAGCAAGTACATGACGATCGCCTTGATGATTTGTCATCCATTCAGACATCTCATTAGGTACTTCCACCATTGCTTCAGGAAAGTATTTTTTCAGATTCCCCTTGAGTCTTATTATTTCCCCATCTGTCATCTTCCCTGTACTCACCAGGTTACGAGTTGCACCATCAAGTATTTCCTGCGACCAAAACGGCAAATATAAACCAGCATCAGCCGCGCACAAAAGAGTATCACGCAGGTAAAAGGGAAACAACACACAGGAGTCTAACAGAGCAGAAACCTTTTCCATGTCAATACTTTTAAGACCTTTACTCGTAAAAGCCCATCTCTTGGCTTTCAGCAATTAACTGATCTAAGAATTTACTCCGCTCAGTATCCCTTTGTTGTTTATATTTCATTAAATCATCAAAACGAACCCGTCGGTGTGAACCCACCTTAATGTAAGCAATTTCACCTTGTTCTAATAACTTGATCAGGTATGGACGTGATACGTTAAGATATTCGGCCGCTTGTTGTGTCGTCAATTCCTGTTGTTGAGGAATTATAGATATAGCCTTACCTGATGCCATTGCGTGAACAACTTGAAGCAGCACTTGATAAATCGGCTCAGGAATGGTAATTTTTTCTCCGTTTGCTCCTACCAGTTTCGCCTGAAAATCTTTAACGCTCAGTATGCGCTCCAGTTCTTTAATAGATTCAGTCTCTAGCTGTGGAGAGATTACAGAATCTAAAGACATATTCTGTCTTAACATCATATTTGTCTTTTACTGTGTTGTAGGGTTTGTCGTTAGCAATGCAATTTACACTGGCAATCTTATTCACTATCTTAATAATACACACTACATAAACGAAATATCCGAAAAAAGAAATTATCTTGTCTGATGCCAAACTAACTGAGGAGAATATGTTGAAACTCCAGCGAGGTTAAGAGATGGTTAATCAGATATACACAGATGATGTCTTAGTTGTCGGCGGGGGAACCGGAGGGACTGCGGCTGCTATCCAAGTGGCGCGACGGGAGCCAAAACTATTCTAGTGAGATAGTGTTACGGCTTCTGTTACGCTGTATTATTTTTGAATATTTTCTCAAGATTTTCTCCAAGACGCCAGCAATGACTATTCGCCATGCGACTGAAACTGACTTGCCTGCAATTGTGGCAATTTACAACGCTGCAATTCCTAGTTGCATGGCAACTGCTGATTTAGAGCCAGTATCTCTGGAAAGTCGCCTTTCTTGGTTTAAGGAGCGATCGCCTTCACAACGCCCAATTTGGGTAATTGAAGTAGAGGGAGTAATTGCTGGATGGCTGAGTTTCCAATCCTTTTATGGGCGGCCTGCCTATAGTACGACTGCGGAAATTAGTATTTACATAGCCCCTCAGTTTCATCGGTGTGGTTTGGGACGCCAAATATTAGCACAAGCAATTAGTGAAAGTCCTAGTTTGGGTTTAAAGACCCTACTATGCTTCATTTTTGCCCACAATCAACCCAGTTTAAAACTTTTTGAAACATTTGGTTTTCAACCCTGGGGACATTTACCTAAAGTTGCCGAAATTGACAGCCTTGAACGGGACTTAGTAATCATGGGACTCCGAATTAATAAACCTGTTGTTTAAGCTGCTCTACTTAGTCAGAATACAAACTAAAAAGGGACAGAGCAACTAAATTTATTTATGGGGTATTCTGAATTCAGAATTCTGACTCCTGAATTCTTCTTAACAATGCTGCAACTGTGTTAACAACACAACAATTTCATCAATAGCCTGCCGCACAACTGTTGTAGGTTGTTCCGATTGATTCACGATAATACTAAAAACCAACGGCTCATATTTAGGCGCATTCAGATATCCAGATAGAGAAACCACACCCGTTAACGTACCTGTTTTTGCTTGGACAATGCCCTCAGCAGGTGTATCTTGAAAGCGGCCTTTCAAGGTTCCACTTTTACCCGCCACGGGTAAAGATGCACGATACAAATATCCTGTTGGTGTTCTTGCTATTCCTCGCAAAGTTTGTACAAAAGCTTCTGGTGTCACTAAGTCACGACGTGATAAACCCGAACCATCAACTAAAATATAATTTGCTGGATCAACTCCCAATTTAGTTAAACTCGCTTTGACAACTTCCAAACCGACATCAGCGCTAGTCTGATTTTTCACTCTGGGTTTTTTCACAGCTAATGCTCTCAGAAGTGCTTCAGCATAGAGATTATTACTATTTTGAAGAGTTTCCATTAATAATTCAGATAAAGGTGGCGACTCTACAAATGCTATTTCCTGTTGATTAACACCACCACTTTCTACTAATGTTTGTCCCAAGGTAATTTTTTCTGTTGCCAAAGTAGTACGGAAGCGTCGTAAGAAGTAATAATCAGGGTCAACTACAGGTAAATCTATTAAAGACGGTTCAGAATTCGTTGTCAGTTGTCCTTTAATTCGTAATACTGTTCCTGATAATTCGCGGGTAACGTTGACATAGCTTGGTTGATTTTGGGCAACGGTTACTGACTGATTAATTATCCGCCATTGTTTTGCCTCGCCAGCATCAATCCACAGCACTTGTAAAGATTTACCTACAGCCTGCGGTACAAGTTTTAAGCTAAAAATATTTTGATTTAGAATAAAGCTGCTGACTGGTGCGCCATAGTCTGACTGCACATCTTCCCATTGCCAGGTGGGGTTGACAATATCCCCTTGAATATAACTATCATCAACTATCAAGCGCTGAATTTGAGTGATACCTTTCTGTTTTAGCTGCTGTGCTAATGTTTGCAGTTGAGTATCACTTAAGCTGGGATCTCCCCTACCAACAACACGTAAAACACCATTGCCATTCTGATAAATTGAGGTGCGAATCCGAAAATTAGCACCTAACTGTTGCAATGCAGCTGCTGTTGTCAGCAACTTCAGGTTAGACGCGGGAGTAAAATATTTCTGAGCATCCCGACTGTAAAGAGTTTGCCCGGTTGAAAGGGGTTGCACCAAAATTCCCCAGCGCCCCCGACTAAATAAGGGACGATTGATTACAGCATCTATAGCTATTCCCAGTTGGGTAGAACAAATTGATTTGGTGGTGGTTGTTGGTGCAACTGGGATTTGTGCTTTAGCTGCTGGCTGGGTAACACCAATTTGAGTACCTACAAACAGCAGCATCAAGCCAAGAGAAATTTTCCTGGTCATCAGATAGTTCTTAAAACTACTTGATGATAATACCTTGGTGTGGCATTTTTTTAACCTTAGTTCGACGGAACGAAATTAACGCTTTCCTTTTCCTTTTTGTTTTTCCTCTTCTTCTTCTTCCTCTTCCTCATCTTCCTCGTCTTCCTCGTCTTCCTCGTCTTCCTCTTCTTCCTCCTCTGCCCCGAATATTTCGTCTATGAGTTCTTGCGCTCGCTTGTCTGAAATTTTCAAGGCTTCCTGAAGCTCAGAGATATAATCCTGTTCTGCTTCGGGGACTTCCTCATCAATCCCTACCACTAAGATAGCGGTGATGTATGCAGCTTCTCGATAATCTTTATCCGGTAAGGATTCGATCGCCTGCTTGATTAAAACTTCAGCTTCTTCTTCTTCTAGTAAGCTGACGACTTTCTGGGTCAACTCTTCATAGTCTTCATCAGAGAAATCTTCAAATTGGGAAACGGCACCCAACATTTCACTCAAACCGTATTGTTCTTCTATGGTTATACCTTCACCATCAGCAGCTGCGGAAAAGAGTCCTATAACTGCGATCGCAACTTCTGGTTCTAGAGCAACTGAATTAGCGCTACGGCCTTTGGGCAACTTGCGTTTAGACATAATTATCCTTTAAAGGTTACGTGATATTTCAGGAAGTAATACCTTGCGGTTTAGAAAGCTTCCTAAATTTAGGATTCCCAAAAGAATGCGGAAAAATACATTGGGATGAATATTTATTTTCATGAAAAATACGCACATAATATATTTTCTCCGTATAAAAACAGTTAAGTTGCCTTGAGCGATCGAGGTTTTTAGTAGTTGTGTATGCCACCGCAGCCTAGTTTGAAAAGTTATGATTGATGTATCAAATATTCTTTTACCCCACCCTAACCCTCCCCTTATAAAGGGGAGGGAATTAGATGTTCTGGTTTCCCCTTTCTAATGTTATTTTGGCGATCGCATTTGTTGATTTAGCGATCGCATTTCTCGATTTGGCGTTCGCATTTGTTGATTTAGCGATCGCATTTCTCGATTTGGCGTTCGCATTTGTTGATTTAGCGTTCGCATTTGTTGATTTAGCGTTCGCATTTGTTGATTTAGCGTTCGCATTTGTTGATTTGGCGTTCGCATTTGTTGATTTAGCGTTCGCATTTGTTGATTTAGCGATTATTGTTGCTGATTGCACTTATTCTCAAACAACAAATCGATAGGAAAAATGAGTAAAAATACAGACAAACTCGTAATTATTTCGTTGAACTTTTAATGAAATAAATCCACAAAACTACCCATCTCAGGCAAAAGGATACTCCACTATCTTGAAAAAGGAATTATAAAAAAAAGGATATCTCATGTCTTTAAGAACTCGTGCTTCTGCTGCTGTTGACAAAGCCCAACTTCGTCTCGCCTTGCTTAAATCCGTTGATGAAAATCTGGATTTAGGACATGGATTAACCATTGAAGCCTACAACCACCTCATCAACACTACCCGTGCAACGTTAGAAGCTCATAACACGCTTGTGTCCAATCTTGAAGAATCGCGTAAAACAATAACCCAGATGGATAAAGCCCTCTCCGAAATATCTGAACGAATGCTAAGTGGAGTGGCAACTGTCTACGGCAGAAACAGTATAGAGTATTCCAAAGCTGGCGGATCTAATCGAAAAAGAAGTAAACAATCTAGTTCAAAAGTTGCTCCACTTGTAGCGGTTCTTGCTACTCAACCTGCTCAAGCTGCAATTGTGAATGCGTCAACTAACGGTAACGGCACAACTCTTTTGCTGCAATAATCCACTTCTTTGATAAATCTAGTGCCGTGTCAAGCCTAAATTTCTGCATTAAATGTAAATTGGGTTAACGTAAGCAAACCCAACATGGATCATGTTGTTGGGTAATGCATTGCCTCAACCCAACCTACGTTTAATCCATCTGAATTTTATAGTGGCGATGTCTACGACGGGCTACGCCTACGCCCTTGTGGAAGAGTCCGCGATATCCTTTATTTAAGCTCGTCGGTTTAGTGCAATTGAACCAGAGATAGAACAGCAGATTCGCACATTATCCATTACTCAACTAGAAGACTTAGCTGAGGCACTGTTGGATTTCAACAGTCAAAGCGATTTAGTGAATTACTTAGGAAATATATTTTTACCTCAACCTAATCAGGAAGATTAAGTTATGCTTACGCAAGAGGAAAGGGGGCAGAAATTAGGGGAAATACCAGCATCTTTCTCCCCTTCTCTCTGCTCCCCTACCTCTGTAGTCACAATTATCAGAAAGCGTTACAGCTTCGTCCCACACTCAGCGCAGAAGTTGTGGGTAGGAGCATTTTTTGCACTACAGTGGCTACAATATACTGCTTCTACTGCGGCTTTCGGTGGTTGCTTCTGCAAGCCGACCATTTGAGCGTTGCTCTTGCCAGGGATTACCATTGGATAGCAGTTTTCGTCTCTGGTGACGTGGACATTCACGATGACTGGGCCGTTATGTGCCAGCATTTCGGCGATCGCATCTTTCAATTCACTGCGATCGCTAATTACCATGCCTTTAATCCCATAGGCTTTTGCTAATAACTCAATATCTGGCATCCCTACTTCCATATCTGAGCATGAGTAACGCTCACCATAGAAGGCTTGCTGCCACTGGCGCACCATCCCTTGCCAGCCGTTATTGATAATTAATGTCTTGACATTTATTCCATATTGTGCTATTGTGCCAAGTTCCTGCAAACACATTTGGAAACTGGCATCGCCACTGATGCAGATGACTTCTTCATCAGGAAACGCCACTTTTGCGCCCATTGCCGCAGGTAAGCCAAAACCCATCGTTCCCAAACCAGCACTAGAAATCCAGCGCCTTGGGCCGTTCTTCAGGAATTGTGCTGCCCACATTTGATGTTGTCCGACATCTGTGGTGTAGAAAGCGTGGGGTGCTTGGCGACTGACTTCTACGATCACTTCTTGGGGTGAAATGCTGTCGGGATGATGCGGCACTATTAGAGGATAGTCTTCGCGCCAACGGTTAACTAAATTTAACCACTCTTGGTTTTGATTCGGTGTAGCCTTGACCCCTGTTTCTTTGCATCGACGCAACAAGTCTACTAACACGTTCCGCACATCGCCGACGATGGGCACTTCGGGAACGCGATTTTTGCCGACTTCTGCCGGATCGATGTCGATGTGAATTACTTTGGCGCGGGAGGCGAATTCGTCTAACTTGCCTGTAACGCGATCGTCAAATCTCGCGCCAACGCAAATTAGCAAGTCACAATCACTAACGGCAAAGTTAGCGTAAGCAGTGCCGTGCATCCCCAACATTCCCAAAGCTAAGGGATGATGTTCATCAAATGCACCGATCCCCATTAAGGTTGTGGTGACAGGGATATCGAATAATTCAGCTAGTTCTTTAACTTCTTCATGGGCACCAGCTGCGATCGCGCCACCACCGACATACAATAGCGGACGGCGACTTTCAGTAATCAACTGAATTGCCGCATTAATCTGCCGGGGATTTCCCTTGACTGTAGGACGATAACCGCGCAATTTTACTGAACCTGGTTTCACAGGCACATAGTCAAATTCTTCTAAAGCTACATCCTTGGGAACATCTATCAAAACTGGCCCTGGACGCCCAGTGCTAGCGATGTGGAAGGCTTCGGCGACAATTCGCGCCATATCTTTGGGGTCACGCACTACATAGGAGTGCTTGACGATTGGTAGGGTAATTCCGTAAATATCAGTTTCCTGAAACGCATCTGTACCAATCGATGGACGTGCTACTTGTCCCGTAACCACAACCATCGGGATCGAATCCATGTAGGCTGTGGCGATGCCTGTCACTAAGTTAGTTGCTCCTGGGCCAGAAGTGCCAAAGCATACTCCTACTTTCCCTGTGGCACGGGCGTAACCATCAGCAGCGTGGGCTGCACCTTGCTCGTGTCTCACGAGAATGTGCTTCATACCACCAGTTGCTTCTTGCACCTTATACAGGTCGTCGTAAATTGGGAGAATTGCCCCACCAGGATAGCCAAAAATATAATCAACGCCGTGGCGATGAAGGCTGTCAAGCAGAGCAAAACCGCCAGATGCACGTTTGGGCACGACTGGCGGGCTAGAAGTACGAGACTGTTTGTGAATCTCGATTTGTGGGAGAGTTATTTGGTCAGGCGAATCTCCTACGGAGACACTTTGTGAACGCACGGTCAAACCTCTGACTATAGCTAAAATTAATGCTGAATGCTGTAGTTAATACTTCATTTTAATTGAAAAGTTCAATCAAAATCGGATAAATTTTTATATTATTAAATATAAAGCTAGATTATTAGCCTACATTAATTAAATGACATCTTGCAAGACTTTGCGGGTATTTTGCCAAGCCCAAACACCGACAACTGCAACCACAAGACTCATTGCTACAAGCACTATTCGCAAGCCCAGAGCATCAGTTAATGGCCCAGTAATCGCCAGAGGTAAGGCCAGAGCGATGTTGACGGCATGATTTTGAAAGCCAAATACTTTACCGTGCATAGTAGGCGGTGTTTGCTGTTGAATTAAAGTTTGCATGGGTACACCAATTAAGGCAGCACCTACACCCAAAAATGCACATAATCCTAGCGCCAGCAACAAGTTGTGCGTAAAAGTAAACACCCCTAAAACTAGTGCAATGATCAAAAATCCAACTAGAGGTAGGGGCTTGTGATGAAATTTCTCACCCCAGTGACCTAAAATCGCCGCACCAAATACCATACCCACCCCTGCTGCTGCCAAGAAAAAGCCAAACTGTTTTTCTTTTAGACCAAAATCCGCGGCTAATCGAATCGTCAGCACTGTTAAGGCTGCAAACACACAATATAAAGTTGTCAGTTGCAGCATGGCGTTCAATATCAAAGGGTTTTTCTTGAGATAGCGTAGGCTCTCGGTGAATTCAGCCCAAGGGTTATTTGATGCCCGATTTTCCTTCGGTCGTTTGGGTTCTTTAAACTTAATCGGCTGCATAATCGCACCCGATAATAAATATAATCCACCAACCACAAGCTCTTGACCGTATTCTTCTCCCATCAAGCTTTTCGCCAAACTCAAAATTGGCTCTCCTATAGCAAAGCCAACAATTAAAGCTCCCATCATCGTGCTGGTAAACAGCGCATTGGCTGCCAACAAATTCTCTCGCTTCACCAATAAGGGAATCGCTGCTTGTTCAGCTGGTGCAAAAAACTGCGTCACGGTGGAAATAGCAAAAGTCAGGATTAACAAAATCACGAACTCTCGTGGTAACAAGGGAAGACACAGCGTTAATATTCCCCGCACGACATCTGAGCCAACCATAATCAGCTTTTTTGGCAAGCGGTCAACAAAGATCCCACCGGCAGAGCCGAACAAAATTGCTGGTATTGTAAACGCCAGCATCAAAGTTGAGTACATCGAGTTTTGTGCCAACCCAGGAAACGGTGGGTATGTCTCCAGTAGAGCAATCAGCAAAACGAAGAAAACCTTATCTGCTAATTGGGACAGCAGTTGCCCAATCCACAAAAGCATAAAACCACGGTTTTTTAGCAGTGCGCCAAACCCGTTATTAACAGCAGCAGGTTCAGTTGGAAACATTAGATATTTTGGGTAGATGGGGCATTGGGCATTGGGCATTGGGCATGGGGCATGGGGCATGGGGCATTGGGCATTGGGCATTGAGCATTGGGCATTGGTTTATCTCCCCCATCTCCCTCATCTCCCTCATCTCCCTCATCTCCCTCATCTTCCCCACTCCCCACTCCTCACTCCTAACTCCTGTTTACTTACTCCATTGTCCGGATTAATTGCGTCATAGTGCTTTAACAGCATAAGCAAAAACTCATCTGCTTTCAGACGACCTTTGGGTGGAAAAATACCAATAGACGAATCTACCCAGCAGCCTTGTACAGTTTGGGGAGATTTCCACATTGACAAATGATCAACTGCTGGCTGTGCATAAAAGTTATTTTGCCCACTACCTAGCAAGCAAGAACTCCAATGGGTGAAATAATCATGGCTCATCCGATGAATAGGAAAATTACCCTGTAGTGGTACTCCCCATCCATCTATAGCAATAAAAGCTTTGACACGACCACCCAAAAGTTGCCACAAATACGCTGCTTTTATTGCCCCGACTACGCCAGCACTAAAGCTAATGAATATAAGTGGTGATTTTAGCCGATCGGCTACGCTAACGCGCAAAAACTGCAAGATGTGAAATGCTGATAAAACTAACAAATCTTTGCCCGGATAAATCAGTATATTTGCGTAATTAGGAGCGATCGCGCTATGAGAAATTACATCTAACAATCCTACTCTAAAGCTTTCAGTTAATTCTGGTTCATGGATTCCAGGGCAAATAATTATACTCATTCGTCTATCGTCTTAGCAGCTTTCACAATTATTCATAACTTAAACCTACTACAACGGTCTATTAGCTGTTCAGCCTATATGCAGTAATAACCGCACTCTGTCTTTTGATGTATTATTTTGATTTTTCCACCTATCCTATCCCCCTGGATGGGATAATATGTTACTAGTAGGGGGGATGTTCAACTATTCCCTAACTTCATATCTCTCTGCACTTTGGTTATATTGAGGAACTCATTGTGGTTGCCACGCCGGAAAAAGTACAACATACTCACGAGGAATTATCAGGTAAAGACCGTGTAGCCGTACTGCTCATGGGCTACGGCGAAGTCGAAAGCTACGAAGATTTCGCCAACTATAACGAACAGGCTTTAAATCTACTGACAGCAAAATTTGCTCCAGTACCAACCTGGATTTATCCCCCCCTGGCAAAGCTTTTGGCGCTATTTGACCGCCATGAGTGGGGACATACACACCACGATTTTATCTCTCCACACAATGCCATCTTTGAACAGCAACGTGCTGGTATTGAGAAGCATTTACAAGAAAAATGGGGCAATAATGTCCAAGTTTTCAAGGCTTTCAACTTCTGCGCCCCTTTCCTACCGAATCAAGTCTTGGCAGAAATCAAAAACCAAGGCTTCGATAAGCTGCTAATTTACCCACTGCTGGTTGTTGATTCTATCTTTACTAGTGGGATTGCGATCGAGCAAGTTAACAACGCTCTGGTTGAGTTAACTGATGGTGAAGAACACTGGGTTAAAGGACAGCGCTACATTCCTTCTTTCTTCAACGAACCAGCCTACATCGATTTAATGGCTCATCTGGTTGAGGAGAAAATTGCTGAGTTAGCCGCAGCTTATCTACCTTCTCAAATCGGCATTGTCTTAATGAACCACGGCTGTCCACATAAAGCCAAAGGATTTACTTCTGGGATTGCCGAAAGTGAAGCGATGTATGATTTGGTTCGGGATAAGTTGATTAATCGTTATCCCTTAATCTCAGTGGGTTGGCTAAATCACGATACACCTTTAATTGATTGGACACAGCCAAATGCAGAGCAAGCGGCAAATAACCTGATTCAATTGGGTGCGAAAGTAGTGATATTTATGCCAATTGGCTTTGCTACAGAAAACCACGAAACTTTATTGGATGTACACCATATCATCCATACTTTAGAAAAACAGCATCCTGGCACGAACTACGTGCAAATGGCTTGCGTCAACGACCATCCGCAATTTTTAGCGATGGTAGCGCAATGGGCTGATGCTCATATTGCACAGCTGTTGTCAGACCAAACTTTGGCAGTTAATCCCCAACTAGCAGGTGATCACCATCACCACCATCACCACCATTAAGGGACTGACAAATCAAAAAACATCCAATAATTTCTTGTGGGGTGGGTGTCTCACCCGCCCGTAAGCTAAGGCGGGCAAGATGCCCCCCCCACAAGATTGGATAGTTTATTTGTTGGAAATTCCTAAGTTTTGTAGGATGAGCAAAGCTTTGCCCACCCTACAACTAATTTACGCCCCGCAGCTTGCGAGTATTATCAACTAAACTCTGAGCAAATTGATCAAATCTCTGAGAAAGTTTCTCATCTAAGAGCTTGCCTTCAGGACTGAAAGCACCCCAAGCTTGTCCGATCGCAATTTGTTCGGGAATCACCCAACCATGCACCCATCTGACAATTAGTCGTAGGTCATTTAAAGCATTACTATTAGACTGACCACCCAATACGCTGATTAGTCCTGTCACTTTATCCGACAGTTGGTCAAAACTCATCAAATCTAAGGCATTTTTCAGCACACCACTAAGGCTACCATGATACTCAGGTGTCGCTAAAATTAATCCATCGGCGCGACTGACTGTATCTTGCAACCTCTGAACATCTGGATACTCTGGATACTCCTTTGCACCAGTGCAGAACGGTAGCTGCAACTGCCGTAAATCGAGAATTTCTACCTCTGCACCCACAGCTTCAACCCTTTGCACTGCTACTTGTAAAGCAAGCTGGGTATAGGAGTTGGGTCTTAAACTACCACCAATGCCAACAATTCTTACCATAATTAACCCACAAACTATTAGCTAGCTACTATCACCAGATTTATTTAAAAAGCGGAATCGTTATGACTATGTTTATCTTAGCGATTTGTGTCCGAATGTGTCAAATAAAAATCTACCTACCGGAAAATTTTTGAAAAAAGGAGCCAGAATAATTATCCAGGTTGCTCAACTTCATGCGATCGCCGGAAGAAACATGGGAATGGTTTTGTGTGGAAGTTAGACTAGATATGAAAAGTGTAATTTCCAGTTATGACAATTTTTGCTAGAAGAATAGGCATAAAACCATAGCTCAACTTGTGCCAGCAGACAAAGGGTAGTTATTATGACAAATTTGGGAAAAAAAGCATTGAGAAATAGGCAGTCATCAAAGCGTGTTGCTTGGGTTGGTGCGATCGCAGCTAGTTTGATTATGTTGCCAGGAATTTTCGGGAGTACTCCCGTCTTGGCACAAAAAGCAGAGAGTACCGCTTTAACTTATGGCGACTTGCTCAAGAAAGCGAAGGCGGGAGAAATCCAAAAACTAGAGCTGGACGAAACCGAACAGTTAGCAAGGGTTTATCTCAAGGGACAAAAAGATGATACACCACCGCAACAGGTGAGACTTCTGGCACAAAACACAGAGTTGATTAACATACTCAAAGATAAGAATGTTGATTTTGGCGAAGTTTCCTCTGCTAACAGTCGAGCTGCTGTTGGGCTGTTGATCAATCTCATGTGGATTTTGCCCCTGCTGGCTTTAATGGTATTGTTCCTCCGTCGCTCTACTAATGCTTCTAGCCAAGCGATGAATTTCGGCAAATCCAAAGCTCGCTTCCAAATGGAGGCAAAAACTGGAGTCAAATTTGAAGATGTCGCCGGGGTGGAAGAAGCTAAAGAAGAACTTGAAGAAGTTGTTACTTTCCTCAAACAGCCAGAAAGATTTACTGCTGTAGGCGCACGTATTCCCAAAGGAGTGCTGCTAATTGGCCCTCCTGGTACTGGTAAAACTTTACTAGCAAAAGCGATCGCCGGTGAAGCAGGTGTACCATTCTTCAGTATTTCCGGTTCAGAATTCGTGGAAATGTTCGTTGGTGTGGGTGCATCTCGTGTGCGTGACCTCTTCAAAAAAGCCAAAGATAATGCTCCTTGTCTCATATTTATCGATGAAATTGACGCAGTAGGTAGACAACGGGGCGCTGGTATTGGTGGCGGTAACGACGAGCGCGAACAAACCCTCAACCAACTGCTCACCGAAATGGATGGTTTTGAAGGTAACACAGGCATCATTATTATTGCTGCCACGAACCGCCCAGATGTCTTAGATTCAGCGTTGCTCAGACCGGGACGCTTTGACAGACAAGTGATGGTCGATCCACCGGATCTTAAAGGGCGACAAGAAATTTTGCAAGTCCACGCCCGGAATAAGAAAATTGATCCTAGCGTATCATTAGAAGCGATCGCTCGCCGCACTCCTGGTTTTACTGGCGCAGACTTAGCCAACTTACTCAACGAAGCCGCCATTCTCACCGCTCGGAGGCGCAAAGATGCTGTCACCATTTTAGAAGTTGATGCTGCTATAGATCGAGTCGTTGCAGGTATGGAAGGTACCGCCTTGGTAGACAGCAAGAGTAAGCGCTTGATTGCCTATCATGAAGTTGGCCATGCTTTAGTGGGCACATTACTCAAAGAGCATGACCCTGTGCAGAAAGTTACACTCATCCCACGCGGACAAGCACTGGGATTAACTTGGTTTACTCCCAACGAAGAACAGGGGTTAATTTCCCGTTCCCAACTCAAAGCCAGGATTACTGCAACTTTGGGTGGTCGCGCCGCCGAGGAAATCGTTTTTGGTAAGCCAGAAGTGACCACAGGTGCAGGCAATGACCTGCAACATGTGACAGGGATGGCGCGGCAGATGGTGACACGTTTCGGGATGTCAGAATTAGGCCCATTATCCTTGGAAAACCAGAGTTCAGAGGTCTTTTTGGGACGGGACTGGATGAATAAATCAGACTATTCTGAAGAAATTGCTGCCAAGATTGATTCACAAGTACGCGAAATTGTCAATACTTGTTATATCAAGTCCAAAGAACTGTTGGAAGAAAACCGCATAGTTTTGGAGCGTTTAGTAGATTTGCTAGCAGAACAGGAGACTATTGAAGGCGATTTATTCCGCAAAATTGTTGCTGACAATGCTCAGGTAGCCGATGCACAAGTGGCTGTACCTCATTAGGGTATTCCCCTGTTGTACTGCCCAGAAATAAATTAACAATTACTTAAAAACCCGGTTTTGATAAAGAAGCCGGGTTTTTTACCCTTCTATTTAAGATTAAGCGATCGCAAATACCTATTCAAACCTATACAAAGCGGAGTCTGATGCAGCAGTATAGCTCAGTTAAGGCTTAACTCTTTGTCAAATTCAATTTTTTTAACGAACCGCAAAGGACGCAAAGAACGCAAAGGAAGAGAAAGAAGAGAAGGAAGAAAATAAAGAAATGCTTAACTGAACTGTATTGATTTATGTGTCATTCCGCAAAACCCTAAATGGCTGATTATTGCTTTCCCATTTACGAATGTCCAAGTAGAGTTGTGTCTGGCGAAAGTAAATTTCTTCATAAGCAAGCCGCAAACTACGCTCAAGACTGTTCGGTTCAACATCAGCAGCTTTATTAGAGCCAAGCACTTTGCGTAAACCAAACGACAGAATTTCCACCAAATGATGACCACAGCAGATTTGCCAAGGATCATGGTTATTGCTTTTCTTACTATTTAGCTGTTGTCGCAAATCTTCGTCTTTCAAAGAGTAGGCTTGGGATTTATTTTTAATCTCCTGAATCAGCTTTAGTTCATCAATTTGCAGAGTTTGCTCATCAATGAACTTGCTAAATGTAATATCATCAAAGGTTAGGTTTAATCCTTCACACTTAGAGATCCAAAGCAAATAACCTACCGATATTCCATTTTCAAGTAATACTAATTTTACGTCTCGATTAAACCAGGACTTACGCAACTGGCACAGGCGATCGCTAAAATATAGTGCTTTTGTACTATATGAGTGAGGCAACAGGCACAGGGCGATGCCTGCGACGGGCTACGCCTACGCTAGTTGATAGTACATGAGTATTAATGGAATCCGATTCCGAAAGCTTAGTCAACGCATAAGAAGTCGCTGCAAAAGGAAACACTATTGAAATATTTATGAGAAAATAGGTAGAGGTTGTATTAGATAAATGTTGCTTAAGGTAATGAGATTTACTAAGCTTAATTACTGCCAATACTTATTAAGTAGTCAAATTAATTATACAATTACCAATTTGGCAGAGCATTTAGAGAGTATTAGCCATGATGCAATTAACTATTATTTGAAAACCCAAAAGTTAGCACCTCGTTTATTATGGGATAACGTAAAAGAGGTAGTTGAGTCTGATGACAATGGTTACATAATATTTGATGATAGCGTTTTAGATAAAAGGTATTCTGAAGAAATAGAAATAGTCAGAAGACAATATAGTGGTAACGAACATGGCGTACTCAAAGGAATTGGTGTAGTAAGTTGTGTATATGTGAATCCTAAAGTTCAAAGATTTTGGGTAATAGATTACCGCATTTTTAATCCAGACGTGGATGGTAAAACCAAGATAGACCATGTGAAAGATATGCTGCAAAACCTTGTGTATCATAAGCTTTTACCGTTTGATACGGTTTTGATGGACACATGGTATGCGGTACACAGTTTAATGCTATATATTGATAGTCTAGACAAAATTTATTATTGCCCTTTAAAAAATAATCGGTTAGTTGATGATACATTTGCCAAAGAAAAATATAAACGTATTGAATTATTAGAATGGAGTCCTGAAGAGTTAGAATGTGGTAAAATCATAAAAATTAAAGGGTTTCCCGCTCAGAAAAAAGTGAAACTATTCCGGGTTGCTGTTTCTACCAACAGAACGGATTATATCGCCACTAACGATTTATCTCAAAGTTCCACGGATGTTGTACAAGAGGTGTGTAAAATTCGTTGGAAAATCGAGGAGTTTCACCGAGAGATTAAACAACTAACTGGCATTGAATATTGTCAATGTCGTCAAGCTAGGCTTCAAAGAAATCATATTGCTTGTGCAATGTTGGTTTGGATTAGATTAAAGAATTTAGCCTATCAAACTGGCCAAACTGTTTATCAAATCAAGCATAATTTGCTGTCTAATTATTTAATTCAGCAACTAAAACGCCCAAGTATTCCTATGTGCTTGGTTTGATTTAAATTTTTGCGTGGCGGGGTGTAGCCCCGCCCGCTATTTGTGCCAGTTGCGTAAGTCCTGTAAACTTGCCAATTTTCTCTTCAGAACCAAACTCAGCGAGTACTTTGTTAAATGCTGGTGAGTTAATCAGCATAGTTTCAAGGTCATGGCTGTCGGTGCGAAGTAGATTAGGACTGGTGTATAACAAAGTTTCAAGGCGATCAAAATCTGCATCAACAATCGCTAAAACTCCCTGAAAATTGGATTGTTCCAAAATTTTTAAAATTTCAATAGCACGCTGCTTACTAGAGGGTTTTCCTGATGTTTCGACTAACTCACAAACCAATTGGTCAACAAATCGCTTATAGAAAGTTTTATCAGAACTTCCTTCCACTAATAAAAAAGTCCCAGTATATGTGCTTCGTCGTAATCGTATTTGGTTAGCATCACGGTCAACTGTCAAAAAATCTCTCACTTCTGTAGCCCTTTCAGTTCAACCGTCAAATCCCAGCGATCTTGAATAATATCTGGTGAATGAGTAGCCATTAGTATATTTAAATCTGCAAGCTGTGTAATGTCTTGCAAATCCTTTAAAAACTGAACTTGCCAACCAACATGAAGAGATAATTCAGGTTCATCAATTAAGACTAGAGAGTTAGGTTGAACTTTAAATAGTAGTTCATAGAGAAGAACTAACTCATGTTGTTCGCCAGATGACAAATCTGTTGGCAAAAGAGTTTTGGAATTAGATAATGAGGAGTCATAACTTGTTGTGACAACGAATCCCTTCTCTTTACTAAAGTGTATCTCTTTGTAGGAATAGGCAAACTTATTATTAATAATTTTTCTTAATAAATCAATTTTAGTTGCTATTTCAGCAAAAACGCTCAACTTTTTTTCTACATCTTGAACATATACCGATAAAGCATTTTTGGTGCTTTCATCTATATCTTGAGGCTGGATTTGAAATTCTGCATCTTCATCTTTATCCAAAAGACCTACTTCTATGAGGTGAGAGCGAGTCGCTTCAAGTTCGTTTAGTTGATCGCGAAGTTGTTCATCTGTTAAATCTGCGGATGATTGTTGCTTAAGCACTCTTCTGGGAAAAGTTCTGTCAAGAGATTGAGATGTTGTACCGTATTCCTTAAATTTATCTTGCATCAGTTTAGCAAGTTCATCAGAATAGGCAGACACAGTTGACAACATTGAAGGTGTTTCAGCAGACCGTCTGGAAGAACTGTTAGGAACAAAATTAAGCAAACGTTGTGATTCAATGAGGTGAATATGAATATTGCTTTTCAATTTTTCTAGCCAATCAGGTTCTTCTTGTGACTTCAAGTTTGAGTGCGAAAAATTATCTAAAATCTCTACATAGTCTTCAAAAGAAAGAGTTGTTACAGGATATGTTTGTTCTCTTACTGGTATTACATCCTCAGAAGCAGAACTAATGAAAATGTTTCTATCAGAACGAATATTTACTCGCTTTAAAGAAAAAGAAGCTGGCGTTGAATCAGGTTTATAAAACTGGAAAACAATATTTTGAGTTTCTGAGTCTTCTACATTCTCGTAATCTTTAATTATTTCAACACTAGTATGATCATCAAATTTAACTCTAAATTTTCTAAACGGGATAGTTCTCAATTCTGCGTATCGAGTGTTAAAAAAATTATTCAAAATTCTTAATATCGCTGTTTTACCCAAACCATTTGGGCCATGAATGATCGTGATCCGTTCATCTATATTTAATGGAATCACATGGTCAAAAATTCCAAATAAGCCACTGACAGAAATTTCCTTAATTCGCATATTCATTTAGTCCTATAAGCATTGGCTTCATGACTTTGATTGTAACTTCTATTTTTACTCTGGAAAGCACACGAAACACAGAGTTGCATTCTTTTCTGTCCTCTTTCTTAGAAAGTTTTGGTCGTCGATTCGCTTTTAGGCGTTCCCGGAGGGTAGCAGACATACCCTGCGGGATGTTGCTACAGATTTTCCCCTATTTAACTAGGTTGTTGAGGCTAAAATCATAATAGTTGCGCCAGTTGTAACAGCGATCGCACAATCAAACATCGCGCTAGGATGATTTACCTCTAAACTGAGTTGAGCAATTTTCAAAGCTTTTTGGTACAGTATTCTAGAAAATCCAGATCACGAGAATAGGCGATCGCTCATTGCAATTGCCAGTTTATTGCTCAAAATCGAGAACGCAGTTGCTATGATCAAACGCCTGCTTGTGGTGGAATCTCCGGGAAAAGTCAAAAAACTCAGTCAAATTCTGGGTGCAGATTGGAAAGTTCTCGCCAGTTGTGGCCACATCCGAGAACTCAGCAATGAAGGGGACGATTCCTTGGGCTTCGTCATGGACGGCAGTAATGTACGATGCAATTACGTCCCGCGTGACCAACGAGCAAAAGAAACAATCCAGAAACTCAAGTCTGCGGTGAGGCAGGTTGATGAAGTTGTCTTAGCAACTGACCCAGACCGGGAAGGCGAAACCATCGCTTGGCACCTCAAAGAAACGCTGGGTCTAAGAGAACCGAAACGAGTAATTTATAGTGAGATTACAGCATCGGCGGTGCAGAGTGCGATCGCTAATCCCAGAAAGCTAGACCAAAATTTAATCGGTGCTGGGCTATGCCGAGATTGCCTAGATAAGCTGGTGGGTTACAAGGGTAGCCCTTTAGTTTGGGCATTGAATAATGGCGCTAAGAGTGTTGGCAGAGTTCAAAGCGCGACGTTGCACCTGATTTGTCAGCGAGAAAACGAAATTCTGGCGTTTGTCCCCCAAGATTACTGGAGTGTCTGGGTAGATTATGCTGAAGGATTCCGGGCTTTTTATAAAGGGACGGTCGATTCTGCGAAAGATGCAGCAGACCAAGAAACTGAAACTAACGATGACGCGAAGGTAGGTAATAGTACAGAAACACCGGAGTCTAAGCGCGTTCTTTCGGAAGCAGAAGCTACACGTTTAGTTGAAGAAGCACTGCGGCATCCTCATCAGGTGATTCATTTTGAAGGAAAAATCGTTAACCGCCAGCCACCTCCAGCATTTACAACTTCCAGCCTTCAGCAAGCAGCCGGTTCAAAGCTGAGATTTGCTCCTGACAAAACCATGATTGTTGCCCAAAAGCTTTATGAGGCAGGGCTAATTACATATATGCGAACAGACTCAGTAATGTTGAGTCCAGAATTTTGTGCCAGCGCCCGTAAATGGTTAGAGCAAAATGATCCGCAGAATGTACCGCAGCAAGTCGCCAAGCATCGTAGTAGCAAGTCGGCTCAAGAAGCACATGAGGCGATTCGTCCAACTGATGTATTTCGTCCCTCAGTTCAGTTGCGTTCTGAACTTCCTGATGATGAGTTTAATCTGTATGTGATGATTTGGAAACGGTCAATTGCTTCTCAATGTTGTGCTGCCCAATTGCGTAAAACTTTGGTGATTACTCAGTCTGGTTCCCTACTGTGGTCAGCCAGAGGGCAAGTGATTGAATTTTACGGTTATGCTCGGTACTGGAACAATCTCAGCAAGGATAGTATTTTACCTTCATTAGAACAGGGACAAGCGCTGAAACTGGAGAATGCTGGACATGAGCAGAAGCAGACGCAGCCACCACCCCGTTATAGTGAACCTAAATTAGTGCAACTGATGGAACGTAAAGGAATTGGTCGCCCAAGTACTTATGCTCCTACTGTTGCTACCTTAAAAAAACGCAATTATGTGGAGTTGAAAAAAGACCATCTGCAACCGACGGCGTTAGGGTTAGAAGTTGATGCATTTTTGCTCAAAGCATTACCGGATTTATTAGAGGCGGAATTCACAGCGAAAATGGAGGATGCTCTTGATGCAATTTCTGAAGGAAAAAACTCTTGGCAGGATTATTTAACTAGTTGGAATCAGAATTACTTTGTACCAGCGCTCTCCAAAGCTAAAACTGTAGTTGCGAGTTCCTCAACAGGTAAAGCTAATGTGATCAGCGAGCGCCAATATGAAACTTCCAAGACTCGATGCCCTGAATGCAAAAATTTTCTCGCCAAAATTCCCAGCAGTAAGGTCAAAAAGAAATATTTCCTCAAATGCACAAAAGGCTGTGAAAATGTCGTGCTATTTTGGAGCGACTTTAACAAAACTTGGGAGCCACCACGAACTAAAGCAGTCCAGGCTGAGAATCAACAAAAGCCTCCGGTGAAAACGACGGCATATCCCTGCCCAGTATGTAAGAAAGCTTTAGAGGACTACAGTTATATCAAAGATGGGGAGAGTAAGAAAATGTTGCGATGTTGTGACCCGCGATCGCGTCAAGATACCAAACATAAAGATGTGGCTTATTTCAGTACGCAAAAAGGGTGGTGGAGTCCTAAGTTTGGAAATTTGAATTGTTAGGCTCCACCTCTGATATCTTTACTTAATCCCTAAGACGTTGCAAAATTAAATGATTACGTTCAGTTAATTTTGCTTCCCAGTTAGGTTCCACGACGATTGTGCTAATTTTTTCGACAACGATCGCCGGCCCATTAATACTATCTTCTGGTTGTAAATCTTCCCGCCGATAAACAGGGGTATCATGCCATCTGTCAGTACTAAACATTCTTACTGTCTCAACAGATGCAGGGGCTTCATCTAAAGGGCGAGTACGACTAATTAAAGGTTCTTCGGGAGTCTCCATCTTCTGAATAACTTCCACTGACGCTGATTCAACAATTAAGGTTTTCTCTAATTGAATGAAACCATAACGGGATTTATGTTCAACCTCAAACTCTTGCCGCATCACTGCTACTTCATGAGTAAAATTAACGGTCAATGTAGAGTTAGTCCCCTCATATTTTAAGTTAACTTTTTGGATTATTTCTACTTGACTACGCACTTCATCTATTTCACTTCTAGCTTGAGTTTCTAAATATTCCATTAACTCGTGTAATTTAGGAATTAATGTTTGAATCAGAGGCTGTTCTACTCCTACATCTCTAATTGCCCGCACATCAGCTAATCCCATTCCATAAGCAGAAAGAACACCAGCATAAGGATGTAGAAATATCTTTTTCATTCCCAAAGTATCGGCAATTAAACAAGCAACTTGCCCGCCTGCGCCACCAAAACAACAAAGCACATATTGGCTGACATCATAACCCCGTTGCAGGCTGATTTTTTTAATTGCATTCGCCATATTTTCCACTGCGATCGCCATAAATCCAGCCGCGACTTGTTCGGGAGTACAATAATTTAATGTAGCGGCTTGAATGTCTTCGGCTAATTGTGTAAATTGCTGAATGATAGTATCTTTATCTAAAGGTAAATTGCCATCAATTCCAAAAACTGAGGGAAAATATTGTGGGTGAATTTTGCCTAACATCACATTGGCATCAGTAACCGCTAATGGTCCCCCGCGTCGGTAACAAGCAGGCCCAGGATTTGATCCAGCAGATTTAGGGCCGACACGATAACTAGAACCATCAAAAAAGAGAATTGAACCACCGCCAGCAGCAATGGTATTAATTGCTAATACGGGAACTCGCATCCGCGCCCCAGCAATTTCCGAATCTAGTTGTCGTTCATACTCTCCTTTAAAGTGGGCGACATCTGTACTTGTCCCTCCCATATCAAAGGTAATAACTAACTCAAAACCTGCTCTTTTACTAGTTTGGACTGCACCGACAATCCCGCCAGCCGGGCCACTCAAAATACTATCTTTGCCTTGAAATTGTTGGGCTGCGACTAAACCTCCATCAGATTTCATGAACATTAATTTAATGGGGGAGTGGAGAGTAGGGAGTGGGGAGTGGTTATTTTCCCTATTCTCTAACTGACTCGCTATTTGGTTGACATAGCGACGTAGAATCGGAGTTAAATAAGCATCGACTACTGTTGTATCTCCTCGGCTGACCAATTTCATTAAGGGACTAACTTGATGGGATACGGATATTTGAGTAAAGCCGATTTGTTGCGCGAGTTGGGCTATTTGTTGTTCGTGGTTGGGATAGCGATCGCTGTGCATAAAAACAATAGCACAACTCCGAATTCCTGTGTGATAAACTGCTTGTAAGTCACTTTTAGCTAGTTCAATATTCACAGGGATTAATTCATTTCCATGAGCATCATAACGTTCATCAATCTCAATCACCTGCTCATAAAGCATGGTTGGTAAAATGATCTGACGGGCAAAGATGTTAGGACGGTTTTGGTAGCCAATTCGCAACGCATCTTTAAAGCCTTTGGTAATCAGAAGGACGACGCGATCGCCTTTCCTTTCTAACAGCGCATTTGTTGCTACTGTTGTCCCCATTTTTACTACTTCTATCGCTTCAGGAGGAATGGGTTCGTTGTTAGAAATACCCATGATATCCCGTATACCTTGGATGGCTGCATCTTGATATTGTTCGGGATTTTCTGAAAGTAGTTTGTAGACTATAATCCATTGCTGATTAGGCAAAGTCACAATTAAAAAACGTTCAGGATGTCTTGATAGTTTGTCTATAATTGCTTGATTATTAGTAACAGCAACAATATCTGTGAATGTACCACCCCGGTCAGCAAAAACCTTCAACATTACTCTGTGTCCTCAACGCTATACAGGTAGCATAACAATGGGATTTGGAGTATTTCTACTTCCGATGTGGAATATTTTAGCCACAGGTGTAGATTATTCGATAGAGTTAAGACTATCACCCAACCTAAAAACTTTATAATTTTGGGCTTTTACCTCGTTCTAAAGCTCTTGATGCTGGTGGCGGAGGTTCGGGAGGCTTTTGAAGGATTTCAATAATTGCAGCAATGACTTCATTGATTTTTTCGTTCTTCAGTTTTCCTATATATCGAATAACATTACTTTTATCAACCGTGGCAATAATATTAGGCCGAATGTAGCAAGGACTTAAATTTAGTTTACCAGGAAGTCTTGGTCTTCTAACTTAATTTCATAGTCTCTGCCTGGTTTGCTGGTGATAGGACAAACGATCATATTGTTACTATCTGATTCTGCAATTACTAAAGTAGGTCGTCTTTTAGTAGCTGAGGCATCAGAAAATGGGAAAGGTATTGAGATAACATCACCTTTTACAAGGTTTTCTATAGATACTTCCAAGCTTCATCTTCCTCTGGATTAAGCCAAATTTTGTTCAGCGATGACTCACTTAATTCCTGAAAATCTTTCACTAGTATTTGAGAATCATCTGCATTGCTAGCTAGCAAATTATTAACTATTTCAAGTGGCAATCCGGTTAATTTTGCTACTAAAGTTAAATCAATACCTTCGTGCAGTATATTGAGTGCAACTTGGATTAATCCCTGCTGTAAACCTTCCTCCCATGCTTCGCGTAAAGTTTTAGATTGACTGGCAGAGTCATGCATGATTGTCAGTTTGTAGTCCTCTGCTTTAATAATACCTCGAATATTGTGCTGCTCGTTGTGTAAGTTATTTCTGTATAAATCTTAAATTGTCCACTGCCATTTTTGCTGTTGTGCATTCCATTTTATTACGCTTGGGTTGAGCAATAGCGAAACCCAACAAATGGTTGATAATGTTGGGTTTCGTTCCTCAAACGCCACATACTTCTCCCAAGGGGAGACGCGCAAGGGACAAGTCGGGAAAACGCAAGGGCGCAGTGGCTCCCCAACCTACACCAGTTTGGTCGTGATAATTTACGTAGTTTGTTGGTTTAGCGGAATTATAATTACAAATTCTGTACCTTGTCCAGGAGCCGAAATACATTGTAATTTTCCCTGATGTTTTTGAGTGATAATCTGATAACTAATAGATAAACCTAACCCCGTACCTTTCCCAACTGGTTTAGTAGTAAAGAATGGTTCAAACAACTGTTGTTGTACATTTTCTGGAATGCCTAAACCATTATCAGCAATGCAAATAACTACCTGCTTTTCGCTGGTGAGTTTAGTATGAATCCGAATTTTTCCTCTGTCATTAGTCATTTGTTCCTGTCCCTTGTGCGTCTCCCTGATGAGAAGTTCTGATGGTAGTAAGCCTTCGCTCAGACCTCTCTCTTTGTCTTGTACAAATGACGGATGACTAATGACTAATGACTCTTCAATTGCATCGATCGCATTTGCTAGAAGATTCATAAATACCTGATTCAGTTGTCCGGCATAACATTCTACTAATGGTAGGTCGCCGTACTCTTTGATAACCTCAATTGCTAGATAGTCAGATTTAGGCTTGAGGCGATGTTCCAGAATCATCAACGTACTATCGATACCCTCATGGATATTCACAGCTTTCATCTCTGCTTCATCTAAGCGAGAAAAGTTTCGTAGAGATAAGACGATTTCTGTGATTCTTTCAGCACCAACTGTCATAGAAGTTAGCAAGTTTGGCAAGTCTGCTATCAGGAAATTTAAGTCGATGGCTTTTGTTTTTTCTTGAATTTCGATGACTGGATTAGGATAGTTTTGCTGATATAATTGCAACAAACTAAGTAAATCTTGGATATATTGATTCGCAAAAGTGATATTGCCAGAGATAAAGTTAACTGGGTTGTTGATTTCGTGCGCTACACCTGCTACTAATTGCCCTAAGCCCGACATTTTTTCACTCTGCACTAGTTGAGATGCTAGCTGCTTTGCCTCTTGGCGCAATTCTGCTTCTGAGTGTCGCAATATCTCTTCTGCTTGTTTGCGCTGGGTAATGTCGTGGAGAATGACGACATACTCCTGAAAATCCTGATGAGGTCGGTCTGAGATGGAAACTTCCAGGGTTCTGTTTTTCCCGTTGCGGAGTAGAGCTTGTTCGCTGCGCTTTGTCCACTGGTCTGGATAGTAGACTAATGCCGGTAGCCATTTGTTGAGGTGATTTCCCAGCAACTCAGATGGGTTGACACCAAAGAAAGATTCTGTGGCTGGATTAGCCTGCTGGATAATGCCTCGATCATCCACAACTAAAATACCATCCTGAGCGACAGTAAACAGGTGTTCGGCGGCTTCTCGCGCTTCTGCGATCGCCATCACTTGCGGTAAACTTGTCCAACAAGCGATCGCTACTCCCACAAATGCCACACTCATTAGCAGCACCACAAATAGATTTTCGCCCGCCGCAGTTCCAACTTGATCAAGTTTGACACCAAATAACCAGCCAACTCCCACTGCGCTGCACAGTAAAAAAATCAGGATGATCACCTGAAGAATTACTGAGTCCTTGATAATTACCACAGGGCGCGTGCGATATCGCCGCATCCACCAACTGCGATGGAATGGAGGGAAGGCCACGCGGCGAATTACTGCATCTATTCCCATCACACCAATGGGAAATAATAGCCCAATTAGCAAGTTGAGCCAACCCCAGGCAAGTCCGCCCACTATCAGCACCACAACTTCTAACAGCAGAATCCCTAAAGATATGCGAGGGAACAAAACTTCCGGGCGATCGCGCCGGAGCCAAAGCCCCAAATGGAATAACATAAAGGAGACAAACCAACCAATGTTACCAACAGCCACGATTCGCGCTACATCTCCCCAAATCAGATACACCAAGCACAACACTAGTGTCAAGGTCAATGCTGGGATAAACACACCCCGGCGTGATACAACGGAAAATACTGGTGAAATGTGCTTATCTAAGGCTAGCTGATACAAAATTCGCGGGCAATTAGAAACGACCGTTGCCGAACCTAGTAGACAAGAAGCTACTAGCAAAAAGGAAACACTTATTGCAGCTGATTTTCCCCAAAATGGCTGGGAAGCCGCCACAAGATTCATAAAAGCATTGTCTTTGAGATTTGAATCTGTTGCTAACCGCATCACTACCCAAGACCCCCCCAAAAAGATGGGTGGCATCATCCAAGCCGCAACATCTAGAAAGCGCAGCGTCTGGGTGGGGTTGCGGCTATCGGCGACAAAGGAAGAAGCCGTTTCACAGCTGTAAGTTGCATAGGTGACGAAAAAGAACCACTTTGCCCAATCTACGAAGCCCAAAGATGACCAATTGCTAGGAAAAAACCCCGGACTATCAGCAGAGAATGCTAACCAGCCCAGACCTTGCACACAAAAGATCATTAGCAGTCCAAAGGCTGGAATTACAAAAAACAAATGTAAAATACTCAGGGCGCGAGTCCCACTAAACGCCACGATAAAGGGCAACAATGTAAAGCTAATATCCAGAAATATGTCTGGACAGGCAATACCTAACGCCTCCAAATTCACCTTAATTAAATCTCTGAGTACAATCGTATTCACTGCTAAGTAGGAAACCCAGTTGAGGAGGTATCCAATTGCTGCATAGCGAGCTAGTCCGGGGTAGTTTTGCAGCAGCTTGGTAGCATAGTTAGGTGTTCCTCCAGCCACGTTCATAAAATGCATACCCAAGCGTTTTACTTGATAGTTAAGTAGCATTCCGAAAATTACCGCAGGTATCCAGACAAAAATAGCTTGGGAACCAAGAGCAGCATGAATTGCTGGAACCAATGCTGTCCAGGAAATATGAGCTGTCAAACCAAAGCCCCAACTTTCAACAGCACTTAGGCTTCTAGTCAAGCGAGGGTAAGCAGATTCGCCCAAAGTGGCATCAGCAGAATGGGACATGATTGGCAATGCTGAGTGGGATACTGTAATTAAGCTTATAGAAACACTCGGTAAGCGTAAAACTCAGTCCCTTTAGGGCTGAGATATAAGCGACTCGTGCGACAATAGGTCGCTTACGTTTTTGCTACAATGGTTTTAAGAGGAAGGGTAATTAACCTGTCTAAAAACCCAATTGCTGCCTAAACGCAGACTCTGTACCTTGACAACTGAACGCCACTTGCTACAAAGGGGGGAACCCCCGCAACGCAGTGGCTTATCTATGCGGTTCTACTGCATTGTTCTAGTTTCCTCCTAGCAGTAGGTAAAAGATTCATAGGAGCTAGACGACTCAGAATTTTGAAACGATTTGTTTCAAATAAAACAGGATTTGCAGCAATGCAACTACCGAGGGGCACTCGGAAAGTTAACGCTTGGGAGCCAGTGCGTTGGGCGGCGAGCCACTCTTGTTGCACCTGGCGTGGAGAGTCCCACCTCTGGGCTAGATAACGCAAGGTATCTAGTTTAAGTGGTCTCGTTGAACCAAGAATCTCAGTCACTTTAGTGCTGAGAGTGTCAATAGCTATAGTTCCCATCTCCTTAACGTTCTGAACAAAGACTTTATTGCATTAAAGATTAGTAGAGATTGCCTGTACGGGACAGCTAGGGATACACTGTTCGCAGACGATACAGCGCGATCGCGTGAATGTTAACTTGTATGTCTCTGGGTGAAGGGTAAGAGCTTCGGTAGGACAAACGCCAGTACACAAGCCACAGTGGACACACACATCCTCGTCGATCGCAATTTCGCCTAATGTATGAGAAACGTTAACATGGCGCGATCGCATCCACTCAATCGCCGCATCTAATTGATCGATATCTCCCGATAGTTCTACTACCAGTTTGCCAATTTGATTTGGGGCAACTTGGGCGCGGATAATATTAGCGGCGACGTTGAACTCTTTGGCCAGTACGTAAGTTACTGGCATTTGCACGGCGCGTTTTGGGAAGGTGAGTGTTACTCGTTTTTTCATAGGTTTAGTAGAGAGTTTTTTCTGTTGTAGGGTGACATAAAATACGTATAAATCTTAGATTAACGCAAACCCAAAATTTCGGAAATCGCCGTTACAATATCCAGATAGAAGTTGCCTTTCACCGCCCGAAACAATTCAAATTTAGAGTCATGGGCACCAAAAAACGGTCTGAGAAACCATCCTAACTGCATACCAACAAAGGCATAAAGCAATAACCACGATCTTAAAATAGTCGTGCGGGTTTTTTTGCCAACTTCATCTTGTTGAGAAAGTAATTGCATTCCTTCATACAGGAATTTAACGCCAAAGATTCCTGTAATGCCAAAAATTAACACATTCAACAGTTTAAAAAATTGATAAGAATCGGGTGTAGTGATCAGAAAAAATAGCGTAACGGGTGCCAAGCTAAATAAAAGTACGCTAATCACTGATACAGATGTGAGCAAGACAACGAAATGCTGTTGAATACTGCTCCGGGAACCAAACAAAACATTAAAAAAGAACAAAGTTGGAAAACAGATAATCAGTGTTAATAAATAAAATGCCGGAAGTTTAATAGCACCGGATAATGCCTGTGCCAAACTGTGAGATGCACCGATAATTGCGCCATAGATGGCAAAGAAAATGGAACTAGTTACGAATAGAGAACTAATTTTATTTTGTAATCTGACTCCGTGACGAATTTCTTCTAAGAAAGCTTGGCGATCGCGCAATAAATTAACTAAAACACCAAGTTGTTGAATTCCGTGATTTTGTTTTTTCAGCATAAATTTATATTTTGTATATTTTGTTGAATTACTAATGACTAATTAACGGATTCCCAAGAGGTAGCTAATAGCTTGAATCACACTCAGATAAAAATTACCTTCTCTTTCGCGGAACAGTTGAAAGACAGAATCAGGTGTGCCAAAAAACGGTCTGAGAGTCCACCCTAACTGACTGCCTACGAAAGCGTAAAGGAATAGCCAAAATTGTAAAATCTTCTGGCGTGTCTTACTACCTTCATTATCTTGTTCTAAAACTAAACTCGTGGCGTGATATAAAGACGAAACACCAATAAATCCAGTCAATGCAAAGATAAAGACATTTAACAGAATTAAAAATTGGTAATTATTGGTGGTAATCAAGAAAAAGAGTGTGATTGGTGCAAAGCTAAATAAAAGTACGCTCGTGACTGAAACCGCAGTTAATACTAATGCTAAATGCTGTCCAAAAGTCCGCTTTGAACCAAAAATAATGTTAGCAAAGAACAACGTCGGGATACAAATCAGGAGTGTGATTAAATAAAGGGCTGGGAGTTTAATGGCGGAAGATATGGCTTGCATCCAGCTATGGTATGCACCAATAATTCCGCCATAAGCCGCAAGAAATAAAGAACTACAAACCAGCAAAGAAATGATTTTAGTTGGTAATCTTATACCTTGGCGAACTTCCTCTAGAAAAATTGGGCGATCGCGCAGGAATCCAATCAGCACTGCAAAGTATTTTATTCCTAAAGATTTCCGCTCAATCATGTTATCCTCATCCAGATATTATTCAAGTTTCATCTAAGTAATCACCGCCAGAACCATACTTCCAGGCATCAATCAAACGATGCCAATAATATTGTTGTTCATTTGGTTGATTCTTAATCCATATTTCTAACATTGGACTCAACCAAAACAAGGCAGTATATACACCTAAGTTCCCGTAATGCAACATCCAATCTAACAAACTTCCTAAACCGACTTGCGGAATTATCTTGGCAACTAATACCGGATGAAATAAACCAGTTTTTAACAGTGTTTGCGTTAGTGCCGAAAACTGCACTATATCCTGTAAAAATGGTTTTAGCACTGGTGTACCCAACTGTTCCATTTCCTGAAATACCGCCGAGAGTAGTTGGTTAATTTGATCGGGCGCAATTTTCTGATTTACACCAACACTCATCGCCCTTTGAAACAACCAAGTAACAGTCAAACTTGGCTGATAGGGTTGCAGCAGTGCAATCGCTTTTGTAGATAATTGTTCTGTTTCCAGCGCTTCGTAAATGCCATAAGTTAAACGCTTCAGGTGACGCACCATTGCCCCAAAACCACCAAAACTCAAGGGAGATTGACTACCACTGCTATCTCCCACTGTTAAAATGCGATTCCAAGGGGTTTTTAGCGGACTTTGGCGATAGGTGGGAAAGAAACCAAATAGCGATCGCTGAAATTTCAGCTTGCTCAATTCCACTCCCTGATATTCTGGTAAGAGACGCAGATATTCCTCAAATAGAGCTTCTAAACTCAAGCGTTGGGGATGTGCATCCATGTAGGTAAACAAGTAAGTGGTTCTGCCATCCCTGGCTGGGAAGGCTTCCCAGAAATACTGACATTGATTTTGCAAAGATGTGAATGATAATATTAAATCGCCTGAGTTATTTTCGGGAAAACCTTGAGCGCAACTTCCTACAACTAAGCACAAAGCGTCTGGTTTTTTGCCTTGGCGTGCTTGTTGCGTGATGGGTGAAAAATGTCCCATCGCATCGATTAATAACCGAGTTTTGAATTGGTTATTTACCATCACTCCATCTGGATGAACTACCGCTTCAGTAAAGGGTGTGTTTTCTAACAACTTTCCACCAGTGGCGAGAAATCGGGTTTTTAAAGTAGCCAGTAGATAAACTGGATCTACGCCGATATTCAAAACATCCTCTACCCAAACTTCTGTACCGCCATCAAAACTAACTCGTGCTGGGTTATATTGAGTGGCGATCGCACTTGCTAATTCCTCCTCTGTTAGCAAATTCAATTCCACAAACACATCTAATTCTTTACGAGAAATATTCCATTCTTGTTCCCTCCCCCGCAAAATTCCCCGTTCCAGCAACGCCACCCGCAGCCCCTTCACCGCTAAAGCGCAACCAATTAAAATGCCCAAGGTGCCACCGCAGATAATTACATCGAAGTCTGCAACACCTAAAGACAGTTGACTTTCTTTAACTAACGTTGGGATAGGTGCGGTGTTTTCGCGCAGAGATGTTAAGATGCGATCGCTTTGCCGTAATCCTGCTAATACATCGCCGGGTAATTGGGAAAGAATTTCTTCAGTTAAAGACATTTGGGAAAAACTCAACTCTACATTCCCAAACTACCTGAGAATGAAGAAAGTAGATACGATATTATTTATGGAGAGCTACGAGCGTGGTCAACAATAATAATCAAATACTACCATTACCCCCAGAGAATGACAGAGAAGAGTTAGAAGGCGTTGTGCAGGTCTTAGCAAACGTAACTAAGCTCCCTGCTGAAGTGGTTAAGCCACATTTAGATGCATTGCTTGAGCAGTTGATGAAATCAAAACAGGAGCAACCATTTTACAAAACTGCAACGGCTCTTGAGTGGATAACAGCTTTTCGGGAATGGGCAGAGAGCCATAGGCGAGATACACCCTTACTATCAGAGTATGCTTTAAGTCGGGCAGGAATATACGATGATGAGGAGTCCGAAGATATTTAAGTGACTTATCTTGTCGATACCAACTTATTGCTACTAAGCGTACAGCCACACCACCCAATGTATGCAGATACACTAAACGCAATTTCAACTTTACGAGGAGCAGAGTTAGAGCTTTTTATTACCTCGCAAAACCTCATAGAGTTTTGGCGAAGTGCAACACGACCTGCTCTTAGGAACGGCTTAGGCTTAACCATAGCTGAAGCTAGGACGGAACTGGAGCGTTTAGAAGGTTTGTTCTTGGTACTACCAGATATACCTGAGATTTATCCAGAGTGGAAGCGATTAATTTTACAGTATGGGGTAATGGGGGTAAATGTCCATGATGCTAGGCTTGTAGCCTCAATGTTAGTAAACAGGCTAACCCATATCTTAACTTTCAACGTTAGGGACTTTAACCGCTACGCTTCTGAAGTCACCCCAGTAAACCCAACGAGCTTTACACGACTATCTTCTGAGAGCTAATTACGAATTACGAATTACAAGAGTATGTCCACGACAAAACCTGTAGAACGTCTGTATACTTTTGAGCAATATCTCACCTACGATGACGGAACTGACAAGCGCTATGAACTTGAGGATGGGGTACTGCTAGAAATGCCTCCAGCCTCAGATTTGCATGAAGCGATCATTACTTTCTTGTTGATCCGCTTCTATCTGGAAATCCAACGACTAGGGTTAGACTGGCAGGTTCGCCCTAGTGGTACTGGCGTTCGTACCTCCGTCAAAAAATCCCGCCTACCTGATTTAATTGTGATGACTGAAGAACAGCGACAATCTATTCAGGGTAAATCAGCTGTGCTTGAGTTACCACCACTGTTAACAGTAGAAGTGGTTAGCGCTGAGTCTGTGAAGCGAGATTACGAAAAGAAACCACTTGAGTATGCAGCCTTCTCTATTCCTGAATACTGGATTGTTGATCCTCTGGAAGCAAAGGTAACAGTCTGCTTGTTGGATCAGGGACGTTATAACCAAACAGTATTTACAGGGAACCAGCAAATCTGTTCTCCGACTTTCCCTGAGTTAAAACTGACAGCGCAACAGGTATTAACGGCTTAGTCAAATTGAGCCAGGGCGAATGGAATAGAGCCTCCGGCACGCTGACGCGAACGCGGCTACACAAACTCTCGTCCGCCTGTGCGGACTAAGGAAAAATTGAGGGTTTGAAACCCACGTTCGGGTAGCGTTCCGCAAGGAAAGGTGGGTAAAGCCTTGTGTAGATAAGCCAGTGCGTTGGGCGGCTCCGCCGACTTGAAGCACCTGGCGCGCGGTTTCTAACCGCCGATTTAACTACGATGTGTTGCATCTCAACGAGAACAGCGATAAATTATCCTAAACCGAATAATTTAGAAATTGCAGGCAATAATTTATTAGTCGCTTCAACCAGGGAAGCGATCGCAGGTAAACCAGAAAATAGCCCTTTCAACATGATGATTGCATTTTTTGCAGTCTTTTGCTTGGTCGATTCTTGAGGATTTTTAGCTGCTTCTGCTAAAGCTTCTACCTGTAACAATGCATCAGCTTTGTCTGTTTCAGGCAAATCTGAGGACTGTGAAATTGCCTCATGCAACTGCGTCAACAATTCTTTAATTCCTGGTTTCTCGGCATCTGGTGAATCAGGTAACTCATTGAGGGCAATACTCACATTACCGCTAATGGTTCCCAGGTTGGCAACCGAACCACCGCCAGCGATACCGCTAACATTACTGCTGCCTTGAATACTGATGCCACTGATATCAGACATAATGGTATCTCCTTGAGTATAAAATTTCGGCTGCTTGAGAGCAGTATCTACCATATTTTCTAAACTAATAATGCGCTTATCTTTTTCTACAAGCAATAATTGCTGACTCTGCGATAAAGCTTTGACTTGATTATAATCATCAAAATATTCTGCACTCAGTTGAGATTTATCACTACCTGCGGCGGTTTTGGCTCTGAGTAAGATTTTATCATCGCCGCGTTTCTCCATTGCCACGATTTCTAACTCAGCTTCGGGATGGTTTTCGGCGAGGGTTTTAAAGGCGATCGCAACAGCGCGGGGGACAACGCCTTGATTATGATAAAGGTCGAGGGTGTCAAAAATTGGCTTGATAAAGTCGGCAAAATCTCCGTCCTCAAATACCTCTCGTTTATTATCAGGTTTGCGGAGAGGATCGGGGTCTTCTTTGGTGGGTAAGCGCATGAAGACATATTCACACCTCACACCATGCAGTTTAGTTTCTCTGGTAATGCCCCAATCTTCAATGTACGCGCCGGTGAGAGTTGCACCTGTTAAATCGGTTGCGTCTAGTTGCGTTTGCTTCAGCTTTGCTCTTGACAAATCGGCATCTTGCAAATTAGCTTCACTGAGATCAGCGCCGATAAAGCTGGTATCTGCTAAGTTTGCTGCTTTTAAGTTGATACCTCGCAGGTTTTCACGGTCAAAGTTTGTGTCTTGTCCCTGTCCTGTAACTAGCAGTTGACGTATTTGTGAGTTTTGAAGATAAGTTGAACCAGGACGAACACGGTCAAGCATTTTGGCTTGATGCCAACGGCTACAGATAAGGATAGTGTTTCGTAAATCTGTACTTTTGAGTGTGGCTTGGGTGAAATCAGCATTGGTTAAGTCAGCGCCACGAAAACTTGTACCTCCTATTGCAGCAAAGGCGATCGCGATATTACGAACTAAGGAGTGCTTTTCGTCTCCTTTCATGGCTCGCCAAGCGATGTAAATGCTCAGTAACATTCCTGCTGCGGCGACGGCTGCGGCTCCGGCTCCGGCTCCGGCTCCGGCTCCGACGAAGGCGAGGGCGACAGTCAAGGCGAGGGCGAAGGCTGCGGACAAAACTAGGGACAAGACTCCAGCTAGGGCAAAGGCTACGACCAAGGCTCCAGCTAGCAGGAAGGCTGCGCCTCCAGCGAAGGCTCCACTAGAAACTCCAGTGAAGGCGTCGGTGAAGGCTTCATAAAAGACTCCAGTGAAAGATCCGACAACGATGAAGGCCAAGGCTAAGGCTAAGGCTAAGGCTAATGCTCCTAAACCAGATACTACTCCTAGTCCAACTGTAACCAAAGAAAAGGGAATTAATACTATTAGGATAGTACACCGACCTATCTTATGATCTAAGGTGTAAGGATCAAATATTTTTGACACGATATAGCCGTTGACAACCCATGTAAGTCCTGAAAATCCTGACAACACCCACGAGACAAGGACTAGGAAAATTGCCCACCGGCGTTGCAGTCCAGCTTTGGCATAGCTGAAGTTTGCCCCTGTTAAATTAGCGTTAGTGAAGTTTGCCCCTCGGATGTCGGCATAGCTAAAGTTTGCACCCGCAAGGTCTTGTCTACCTTTGAAGTTGCGTCCTCGAAGATTTTGACCGGAGAAGTCTAAAGCCATGTTGCACTTTACAGAGGTGAGCAAATTTTACTACACGCTGACCCCTGTAAATTTAGGAATGGTTAGATATATTTGTTAGTTGAGCCTCAGAAGGTCAACTTCGAGCCTCAGAAGGTCAACTTCGAGCCTCAGAAGGTCAACATTGAGCCTCAGAAGGTCAACATTGAGCCTCAGAAGGTCAACATTGAGCCTCAGAAGGTTAACATCGAGCTTCAGAAGGTTAACATCGAGCCTCAGAAGGTCAACTTCGAGCCTCAGAAGGTCAACTTCGAGCCTCAGAAGGTCAACTTCGAGCCTCAGAAGGTTAACATCGAGCTTCAGAAGGTCATTATTGAGGTTCAAAGGCTCATTTTTGCACTTTTTATTAAAACGCGATGTGCGACTTAATATTTTGACCTCTCTCCAAACCTCTCTCCTAAAAGGAGAGAGGCTTTGAATCTTGCTCCCCTTCCCTTGTAGGGAAGGGGTTGGGGGTTAGGTTTGAGAGAAAGTTGCACATCGCTTATTAAAAGCGTTCACTTCTGTCATGAAGCGTCAGCCAGCCCCATGTATCAATAAAAAGTTTAGCCCTCATAAAGTTCGTCGTCTAAGTTAGCAGCCAGGGAGCCGTAAGATACTGCACTGATAAAGTTTGCAAGGCGATCGCTGCTTTGGGTGGGTGGGTTAGATGTTGGTGATTTTAGAGTACGTGCAAGCTTTTGAACATACTGCAATACGTCTTTTAGGTGCTGTGGCAGTTGTTCAATTGCGTCAAAGATGGCTTGTTTAGTTGTCATGGCAATAGCTCAACAATAATTCGTAATTCGTAATTCGTAATTCGCAATTAAACCGATAGCGCCACGGAGAGCGAGTCTGGCATACGGTTTTACAATCTAATTCTTACTCAAAATTCTATAACGGTTTACAGGTGCGATGTCTGCTATTTTAGCGATCGCATCCTATAGCGTTTCCTAATCACATGAAATACGTCATAGCCCCCTCTCGAAGAGCGGGGAGGGGGTTGGGGGGTGGGGTTCTTGTATTTCACTCAACCGAGAACCGCTATATTCTTGAAAGTACCGTTTATCTCATTCCCAGTCGGAGACTGGGAACGCCTAATAAGAAGCTCTGCCTCTTAACTTGCGGCAGAGCCAAAATAGAAACTTAACGGCAAAAGTCAGCTAGATCCCATCCTCCTGAGATCGAAGTTGTGTCTCTAGCTGAGTTGAGCCAGCAGGTAAAACCCGATGTTCAGATCCCAAAGTTCCATTAGGAGAATCTGGAGGCTTTGAGCCACCCGATCCCTTCCGAGATAATATACTTTGAGCCAGAGTCTTAACTAAGATGTACAGAATTGGCACTAAGAACAAACTCAAGAACGTTGAAAGAATCAGCCCCCCAAAGAGCGCTGTTCCTAAAGACCAACGGCTGCTGGCTCCAGCCCCTTGAGAGATCACCAAGGGCAAAAATCCTAACAGCGCTGCAAACGAAGTCATTAAGATCGGTCGCAGACGTTCTTGCCCCGCTTTCACCGCCGCCCGCGTGTAGCTCATGCCCTGCTCATGCAGTTGATTGGCAAATTCTACAACTAAAATTGCGTTCTTTGCGGCTAGACCAATCAAAGTCACCAAACCTACCTGGCAATAGATATCATCCACCACTTTCGGGAAGAGGCTACCTGCCATGAAAATATTGGAACGTAGCCAAATCGCCGTCATCGCTCCCAAAACTGCCAGGGGAACTGTCAGCAAAATAATGATCGGGTCAATGTAGCTTTCATACTGAGCCGCCAGCACCAGAAAGACAATAACCAACGCGAAGCCAAAAATTAACCCCGTAGATCCCCCAGATGTCTTCTCCTGGAGATAAGTCCCTGTCCATTCATAACCAAACCCCTTGGGTAAGACTTCTGCTGCTAGTTTCTCCATCGCTTGAATTGCCTGTCCAGAACTAGCACCAGGAGCAGGAGCGCCCTGGACTTTGATAGACCTGTACAAGTTATAATGGGAAATGGTTTTCGGCCCCACAAAGGGAGTAACTTTCACCAAATTGCTCAACGGAATCATCGCCCCACTTGCAGAGCGAACATACAGCTTACCAATATCATCTGGATTAGAGCGGAAAACCCCATCTGCTTGGACATATACTCGATACTGTCGCTGTCCCTGCACAAAGTCATTTACATATTGCGACCCCAAGTAACTTTGCAACGCCCCAAAGATGTCGTTAAGTTCGACGTTGAGAGATTTGGCTTGGTTACGATTTACCTCGATGTCAAACTGAGGAGTATCTGCGGTAAATTGAGTGAAGACTCCTTGGAGAGCAGGGTTTTTATTCGCCGCCCCAATAAACTTTTGAGCAGCATCAACCAGGGTTTGAATCGGCGCACTTCCGGTTTTGTCTTGAATGATAAACTCAAAACCACCCGTAGTACTTAATCCTCTAACTGGCGGAGCATTCACAGCGATCGCTCTCGCATCTGTAATTGTAGAGAGCTTTTTGTTCATCCTCTGAAGTATTCCATAGACAGACTGAGATTCTTTAGCTCTCTCTTTCCAGGGTTTCAGGTTAGCAAAGGCAATGCCTAAATTAGAAGCATTGCCATCGAAACCAAAACCACTGATCATAAAACTAGCTTGAACTTCGGGAAGCGATGTTACTTCCTTAACAACCCGATTCATCACAGATTCGGTGTATTTCAAAGAAACCCCGTCAGGCCCTTGGACAACTACAAAGAAGTAACCCTGATCTTCCTCTGGAATAAATCCAGTAGGCACTACTTTGTACATCAAAACCGTTGCTACTAAACCACTAATAAAAACCCCAATTACAATCGGCTTGACATGGGTAAGGTAGCTAACAAACCCGACATAGCGACGCGTAAACCAGCTAAATCCCCGATTAAACAGCCCAAAAAACCACCCCAAAGGGCCCCATGCAGTCTGAGCAGGGCGCATCAGGATGGCTGCCATACTCGGAGAGAAAGTTAAAGCATTGAAGGTGGAAATGGCAATAGAGCAAGCAACGGTTAACCCAAATTGTTTGTAGACAATCCCAGTAGTGCCCGGAATGAATGTAACTGGAAGGAATACCGCCATGAGTACAAGTGAAGTGGCAATGACTGCCCCAGTCAACTCTTTCATGGCTTCCATAGCTGCATCAAGGGGCTTCAAGCCCTGCTCCAGTTTGACTGCAACTGCCTCCACCACAATAATCGCATCATCGACAACAAGACCGATCGCGAGGACGAAACCAAATAAGGTCAGTGTATTAATCTGAAATCCTAAAACCAACAGAGCTGCACACGTCCCAACCAGAGAAACAGGGATCGCCACAGTGGGAATGATCGTGGTACGCCAGTCTTGCAAAAAGACAAAAATTACCAAGACTACCAAGATAATCGCTTCAACCAGAGTGTGCAGAACTTCTTCGAGGGAAATTTCTACAAATGGAGTGGTATCAAATGCCACCTGTCCTTTTAGTCCAGGTGGAAAACTCTTCTCTAGTATTTTGATCTGGTCTTCAACAGCATGGGCAACATTCAGGGCATTACTACCCGGAAGTTGATATATCCCCAAACCCACGGCTGGCTTGGGATCATTTCCTGGTAAGGTGAATTTGGCATCAGCGAGATAGCTCTCTGCTCCCAGTTCAACTCGACCGATATCTCTGACCTTAACTAGGGTGCTATTAGTGCTGGTATTAGTGGTGCTGGTACTATTAGTGGTGTTATTAGTAGTGCCATTAGTGCCACCTTGACTCACCTTCAGTACCATATCCTCAAATTCAGCCGCATCTTTAAATCGACTAGTTGCCCGTAAAGCAAATTCAAAACTTTGATTATCTGGTGCTGGTTCCTTACCAATTGCCCCTGCACCCACCTGAATATTTTGTTCTTGCAGGGCAGTTGTCACATCTTGAGGAGTTAGTTGATGTTGGGCAAGCTTGTTGGGATCAAGCCAAAGACGCATGGCATATTTGCGTTCCCCAAAAATGGTGGCTTGTCCCACACCAGGAAGCCGTTTGATCTGATCGAGAATAAACAGATCGACATAGTTACTGATAAAAAGGTTGTCATACTCATTATTTTCTGAGTAAAACCCATAGACGAGCAGGAGACTGCTTGATGCCGTTTGAACGGTCACACCTGTTCGTTGAACGGTATCTGGCAATTGAGGTGAAGCAAGTCCTTCTTTATTTTGAACGTTTACTTGAGCAATATCGCTATTGACTTGAGTTGGGAAGGAGACAGTTATGTTGCTGGAACCATCATTACCCGTATTAGAAGATATATAAGATACATCTTTAACACCATTAATTTGTCGCTCAATAATGTTGGTGACAGTGCTTTCTGTTGTTTGAGCATCTGCACCAATATTGGTGGAGCTAACGGTGATTTGCACGGGGGCGAGGTCTGGTAGCTGAGAAATCGGCAGGATCGGAATACAGATGCTTCCCAGCAGCAAAATGATGAACGTGCAGACCGTCGTCAGGACTGGACGTCTGATGAAGGTATTGACAAACATAAAATCAGGGAAAACTTCAAGACTGGTTAGTGAGGTAGTAGCTTTTTATTAAAGCCGTCGTAATACACCATCCCTGAATAGGGTGAGGACATAAGGCATTGAGCGACGATTGTATCTATGATCTCCTAAAAAAGACAACAACTTTAAGAAACAGTGTACCGTGGGGCGCATGGGAACGTGGGGAAAAGAAAGGAACAGTTGTCTTTGAGACTCAGGGTAAAAGTACCTGAAAGCTTGAAGAGAGATACTTTCTAGGTCTTTTGTGAATTGGCTGCACCTATTTGGCAAAAACTGCTATTGTCTGGATTGGGTTAAATTAATTTGTTCGTCAGAATTTGCTGGTAGGCTTGGATTGTTTGCCTAGCGATCGCATCCCAGCTAAAATTTTCCAAGGCATATTTTTGGGCGTTTAATCCCCGTCGTTGGCGTTCTGCGGGATTTTGCAAAGCTTCTTGCAGTAACTCTACCAGCGCTTGCACATCTGTTGCGCCTACCCAACCCGACTCGCTATCACGCACCTGTTGACAAATATGCACTTGGTCAGAAATTACCACTGGTGTTGCTGCTACCATTGCCTCAGCAACAGCAATCCCAAAATTTTCGTAATAGGAAGGCAAGACAAATAAATCAGCAGCTTGTAGTAAACTAACTTTTAGTTCACCAGTGACAAAGCCCGTAATTGTCGTGTGCGATCGCAGTGGTGAATTTTGAATTTGGGATATGATCTTTTTTTCGTAATCTGGATCTTGGGGATTTGTTCCAGCTAAGACAAAATGAAACTTATAACCAAGCGCTAACAGCTTCTCTAGCGCCGGAATTAACAAATTTAACCCCTTTTTCGGGTCAATTCGTGACATAAACAGCACCAACGGTACATCCTCTGGTATTTGTAACTGACTACATACATTTTTAATCGGGGATTGACGGGGGATTACACCCAAGGGAATTACCAAATCTGGCGTAGATACTCCAAATCGTTCTGATATTTTAGCTTCTTGATCGCTGGTAAAATGAATTGCTGCCGCACCAGCTAAATTTTGACGTTCTATAATTGCGACATAAAGCTGTTTTAATTGCTTTTTTTTGCGTAAATCAGCCGGATCAAGAGTACCCAAAGGACGGAAAATATAAGGTAGCTTTTGCTGACGACAGACAATAGCAGCAGCACTAATTATCGGGGAGAATAGAGCATGAATATGTGCTATGTCAAACTCGTGAGCATGAAGTTTTAGCCAGTTTAATAAATCTAGGGAAAATTTGTAGCGACGAAATGGGGCACAACGAAAGTAAATTATTTCATAGCCATCTTGTTTAATTGGGCGATTTAAAGGAACATCTAGAGGTATTTGACCATTATCGCCATTACTATCAGTTGTGAGAATTGTAACTTCCACTCCCTCTTTTACCAACGCTGGAGCTAGCCCTAGTACCATTTGACTGGGACCACCGTAAATCAAAGAAATTGAGGGGACAATTTGTAATATTTTCATTTATTTGTCATTTTTATTTTGTTATTCCCTAATGACTAATGACTAATGACTATTAACCAATTCTTGATAAAACTCTAATTGCTGTTTAGCTAAAGCTTTATTTGTATATTTAATCATTGCTTTCTGATAACCCATTTCACCAAGAGTATGAGCAAAAGAGGGTTTATCCATTAATTGAACTAAGCAATTAGCAAGGGCTTGAGCATCACCTTCAGGAAATACTAAACCAGCATCGCCAATTACATAGGGAATTTCACCAGAATCAGAACCAATTACAGGTACTTGGCAAGCCATTGCCTCAATTAGCACATGACCAAATTGTTCTTTCCAGCCAACAGAAGTTAAGGTTTTAAACTTGTAAGTTTTTTCTGAAGGCAGTACCAAAGTACTCATTAAATTGATATAATTTGCAACCTCGTCATGAGGTACACTTTCTACCAAAATCAACCGTTCTTTAATATTGTTTTCTGTCGTTATTTTGATTAATTCACTTTGCAACTCTCCCCGTCCCAGCAGAAGTAACTTCCAAGGTTTATTTTTCAAAGTTATTAAGGCTTGTAAAAGTGTTAATAAACCCTTTTCTTGCACAAAACGCCCAACGAAACCTACCACAAAATCTCCTTTTTCAATGCACAATTTAGCTGCTAGTTCTGGTTGGGCTTTGGGAATAAATAGACTTTCATCTACGCCCAGTTGTGGCATAACTTTAATTGCCCCTTGATATCCTCGTTCTCGCAAAACTTCTGCTCCATCCTGATTGCCAGAAATAATACCGTGGCTGTGGTTGAGGTTATATTTTTCTAACAAATAAATTGGTAGTTTCAGGCTGTATGGTAGATTCCACCAAGTAAAAAATACATTTTTTGCCTTGAGTCCCAAGAGTTTATTCAAAGCAATCATCTGAGTATAAGCCAATGCTCTAGACCCTTGTTCTACCTGGATGATTTGGGGACGAAATTGTTTTAACAAAGATATCAAATCAGTACCAAATGTCAGAAGTCCTTGATGATTTTGGCTGAAATTAGAAACCGGAACTATTTTAAATGTACCTTCATCGCGGTATTCAGTTTCAATAATTCTGTTTTGCACGCCACCTGGTTTCCAGCGCTTTGGGACTACAACTGTCACTTCAATTCCCGGTTCTAGTTGAGATAAAGCGCGTAATTTTTCACAGTTGAGGTCTACGATATAAGTGTGACTAGCAACTAAGATTTTCATTGTTATTTGTTATTTGTCATTTGCCATTTTTTTTAAATAACCAGTACTTACGCAAAATTAGGAAAAAACGAACCGCAAAGGAGAGGCAGCGCGTTGCGGGGGTTCCCCCCGTTGTAGCGACTGCCGTCGCAAAGGACGCAAAGAAATAAGAGTTTTAGAGAGTTTTTGCCCAATGCCCAATGCCCCATGCCCAATGCCCAATGCCCAATGCCCAATGCCCTATGCCCAATCACTAAACTTTTGGATCAAATCGACTGTAAATTTGACCATCGTTCCATATTGCTTGAATGACAGTACCCAAGGCTTTGAAAAAACCCAAAATGTAGAAAATAGCGCGAGTGGCAATTTTGATGGGGGAACCGCTTTTATGGCAAGGTGGGCGTCCCAGAACGTGACAGTCAAATAAACGGGCGAATAGGCGTAAAGCTTGAGTCGGAGTGAGGTTTTTCAGCCCCAGTAAAAAATGGTTGTGGTAGAAGGTGAGTTGATATTTTAGCGATCGCATACTAATATCATGACAACCCCCTGTTTCTTCGCCTAAATGCACCAAATGGGCTTCTGGGTCGTACCAAATTTTATACCCCGTTTGTCGCACCCGCAAACAAAAGTCTGACTCTTCCCGCACTGCACTACCGCCAAACCTCTCATCAAACCTCAGTCCGTACTTAGTAAAAATTTCGCGGCGAAAAGACATATTACAACCCCTCGCTGTCAGTACTTGCTGAGGTTTGATGGTATGTACTAAATCAATATAATACCAAGCAATTCCTGGGTCCATTGCCTGGGGGGGCAGATATTCAATCTCTAAATCTCCCCCAGAATCGTCCAATTTCATTCTGTCAAATACCCGTCCAGCCACAGCCCCCACCTCTGGATTTTGCAAATAATTTTTCGCATGGGCTGCTAACAATCCTGGGGTTAGCTGAACATCATCATCAATAAATAATATTATTTCACCAGATGACCGCCGCACAGCATAATTCCGCGCCCCTGGCAAACTTGCCCAATCTAAGCGTAACCATTTAATTTTACCTGCCTTTGCCATCTCTTCCAGGTAGGCTTGAATTTCTGGTTGGTGTTTTGAGGTTTGGTCTACAACTAAAACTTCAAAATTTGGATAGTCCTGTTTTAGAACATCCACAATGCTATCGCGTAGAGGTTCCTCTCGCCCATAGGTCGGTATAACTACAGAAATTAAAGGGTAATTAGCCATAAGTTTTTATACTACTTTATCTAAAGGTAATTTGAATTTTTAATACGTCCTAAACTTCAGTATAACCTTGCCGCTGCTGCGTAGAGATTATCGAATAACTCATTTTGTTTTTCAGCGTCGTGGACATTGATCACTTGTGCTAAAGCTCCAGCACTGAGAGACTCGTAATGTTCTTGTTTATCACTTCGATCTAAAAATTCTTGTACTTGTTGTAATGCCTGCTCTGCTAAATCATCGTAGGTATGATTGACAATTTCCCAATATTCTTCAGTTTTAGTTTTTTCACCATTTAGCCAATTACCCCAATGTCTGAGTTTGTCCAGTGGTAATTCTAAAACATACCCATTTTCACCATGACGAACAATTTCTGGCAAAGCACATACATTGGTTGTAATTGCCGGAGTCGCAACAGAGAAACCTTCAATAATGCTATAACCATAGGTATCCATTAATGATGGCATCAGTTGAAAATGACTTTGCGATAGTAATTCAATAACTTTTGCATTAGGAATTATGTTATGGAAAACGACATTATTTAAATCGAGTAACTTTAAATCTTCTGCATATCTATTAGCATCAGGAAAATCAGTAGGTACGCCGAAACCACACCATAGTTCAGATACTATATGTATAGTAATAGGCAAACCTAACTTTGCTGCTTTCTTGGCTAGTCTTAAAGCTACAACTCCGCCTTTTCTGGCAATGTGGTTGCCGATAAAAGTAAGTTGAAGATTTTGCTGATTTTGATAAGACTTATGCTGCTTAACCCTGACAGGAAAATTTGGATGTATAACATCTACTTTACCGATTATTTTTGATGCTACATCCCATTCTTCTACCCAGTTCATGAATCGCAATCGAGCATAATCAGATATGGCAATAATTTTTTTGCAGTTTTCTAATGCCAAACGATTATTGAGAAATTTATAAGTTAATTCTTCTAGTTTGGTTTGCGGATCTCTATACAAAAATCGATGATCTTCAAAAGTGACAAACCAAGGTTTATTAGTACAGATAATTCTATTAAAAGTATGAATTACCTCGTATCCGCCCCATACAGGTCGCCAAGGCATAAAACTTCCTAAAGGATACCAAACTTTTTCTATAGGATATTTGCCTGTGAGAAAAGTTTTAGAACGAATGAGGGTATGTTCAGAATTACGAGGAAGATTAGGAACGCTGAGATGTTGTTGACCACCTATAATAACTTTCACCATTTTTATCCTACTTAAAATTAAATTTTGTTTTTAATCGTTTATTTGCAATTTGTGGTTGAGATTCAGCATTTTTTCTCTCTTGTTTATCTAGTTCTGGCAATTTAAAAAGAACTCCTGCAAAAAACCAATAATAGACAGCAACTGGATCAACATCTAGAGGATAGTAGTAGGTGTTATAGCTAATAAACAATATAAACACCCACAAAGCTGCTCCGTAACTGCGGAAATTACGGTTCTTTATGGAGCGATAGGTTTTAAAGCCAATAATTGTTAAACTTGTTACCAAACCCAGAAATGCTAGTACTCCAATAATTCCAACTTCAAAAAGTACTTTGGGGTAGTAGGTTTCCACAAGCTTAGTTCTACCCAATGCACGGGCAGAGTTGGTTGCTCGACCTAAGCCACTTCCCAATGGCCCGTCTACGTTTTTCCAATTCTCTTCAAATTGCTGGACGATGAAATCTTGAGGTGGTGAAGCCTCCCAGCGACCAGTAAAACTCTCGGTTCTCTCTTGCACGAGAACAGGGTTACTCACTATCGCAATTCCTAAAATCAAGGCAAGTCCCACCCCTATGGGGATAAATCGTTTCAGGTTGCCAATTTGTCCGGTGAGCAATAGCAAAATCCCGAAGCAGATTGGTACTAAAGCTAAGGCGATTCTCTGTCCAGAGATTAGAGCATTGATAAAGACTGCCACTAAAGAACCTAAACCAACCAGCCGCCATATTGGGGAGGGATCGGTGAAGCCGGTGGCAAAGGTAAAAAAGGTGCTAGAAATTAAGAACCATGCCCACTGCCAAGGAGCTACAAATGTCCCTGGTAGGCGAATAACCCCTTCATCGGGACTATATAAGAGCGCTCCACCAAAATAACACCGGGCTTCTAGTGATGTGACAAATAGGGCATTTCCTTCAAGACCTCTAGTGCCTTGACATACACCAGTTAGTAGTAACAAGTATTGAATAAATCCCAGCACACAGCAAATTAGTATGAGAACAATCTGGAGGCGTGATAAAAATAGAAAATCCCGCTTATCGCGAATTAAATAGTAAGCACAACCAATCAGGGGGACATAGCCTAAAAAGACTTTTAGTCCCAGAATTCCCATGCCTAATGGTATTTCTTTCTCTCCTTTTTCTAATAGTCCCACACTAGGCGGATTAAACTGCTGTCCACCATTGATAAACAACAGTGTTAGCAGACTGCAACCCAAAACAATATAAAGTGGGATTTTAATGCCTTGGGGAATAATTAGGGGTAGCCCCTGTTTCCGGCAAGTCTGCCAAAGTCCAATTAGGGCTGGAACGTAAAAAGCATCTTTAGCTAATTGGAGTATGGGACTATTGCCCAAGTAGTAAGTGATAGTACCCCCAATAGGTACGTAAATGATGAAGGCATATAGTGCTTGGCGCGGGTATTTGTAGGAAAGGGATATAATAATTATCCCCAAGACACCAGGGACTGCTGCTTTAATTCCAGCTACAAAAAAAAGCACAATGCCAACGAAGATACCGCCAAAGGTAGCAATGGTAAGTAAGCTAGTGAATTCTTTACGTGCTTGGGCTGCTTTGCGCTTTTGGGCTGACTGTTCTTTAAGGCTAAGAGTAGGAGTTTCTTTTTTAGCCTGTTTTTTTGATTTTTGATATTTTGACTTGGATTTCGGCATAGTGGCGCTGTAGCCTATCAGCCTTAAAAAACATCTATAGCTTACATACAAATAGATTGGAATGGCTATAGCGTGTACAAGCCGAATTCATCCTTAAGTGATTGAGTTAAGGATTTTCGATTAAAAATGCTGAAGTTTAACTTCATTGAACCATAAAAAAGATTTTCTCCTGTTTCTACAATGTAAACTGCCCCAGGAAATGGTAATGGTTCAATAGGTTTAGCTTTGTTTTCTAATACGCCTCTGACTTTACCGTGGTCTATATAATATTTGTAGTATCCATAGCCGCGATTATATTCTGCGTTTTCTGGTAAGAAATTTAAGTCATATCGGATAATATTGGATGTGCCGCACATTGAATAGAAATTTCTTCTTTTAATATATACAGCAAATTGCAAATTGATTTGATGCATCTTTCAAATGATTGGGTGACACGCTCCCAGGAATTGGAAACTTGCGGATTTTTAAGTGGGATAACAAAAACAAGCATTTTATTACCTTATAGAAGATAACCAAAGAATACACAGAGTACTCTTTCCTTGTTATAACCCACATTTTTAACTTCAACTTGTAATCTAAATACTTCGATAAATATTACAAAAATTATTTATAAAATCAAGTATTAACACTGTTATAGTCTAGGCTTTTGGCGTAGGCGTAGCCCGTCGTAGATATCGCTATTCAACTACTAAGTAGGTAGGCGTAATTAAACATAAGATCAAACCTCACCCTCAATCCCTCTCCGTGAGTTCGGAGAGGGAAGCGGGAGGCAAGGTGAGGTTTTATATTTAATTTGACCCACTTACTTAGTACAGCGCTGCGTAAATCAAGCTACCATTTTAAACAAGCAAAAGTCTTGATATACAAAACTTTTGACTTTTGACTTCCGCCTTCCGCCTTGCGGTACTAGTCTGTCAATATTTGTAATATTGGCATATTACAAAACTAAGTGCGGAATGTCGGTTATAAAAGAGGTTTACAATAAACGTAACTTAGACTGCTATGTGTTGCTGGACTTGGGAAACTAATTCATTTGTCCAGTAGTTAGTAAGTTCAGCATTGGCAGCTTCCACCATAACCCTGATCACTGGTTCTGTACCAGAGGCGCGAACTAAAATTCTGCCAGAATCACCCATTGCAACTTCCGCAAGAGCGATCGCTTGTTGCAGAGGTTGGCAATCTTCCCATCCCAAACGGCGATCGCGATCGATAACTCGCACGTTCCGCAACAATTGCGGATAGGTCTGGAAGCTTTGATCTACTAATTCACTCAGGGAAACACCCGCCTCTTTCACCAAAGCTGCTATATGTAATGCTGTTAACAAGCCATCTCCAGTCACAGCATAATGACGGCAAAGAATATGACCTGATTGTTCGCCGCCTAGCATTGCCCCAGTCCGCAACATTTCGGCTTGCACGTATTGGTCGCCAACTGCGGTGCGAATTAAATTTCCACCCTGTTGCTGCCAAGCTTTCTCAAAGCCTAAGTTGGCCATGACAGTAGATACAATCAGGTTGTCTGGCAGTTGTTGCTTTTGTTGTAAGTGGCGTCCCCACAGGTAGAGAATGTAATCGCCGTTAACTTGCCTTCCTGTATTGTCTACTCCTAAGACGCGATCGGCATCGCCATCGAAAGCAAAGCCGATGTCGGCGTTGTGTTCTTGTACTGTTGCTGCCAGAATATCTAGGTGCGTGGAACCGCAGTTAACATTAATGCGATCGCCATCTGCTTCGTTATGCAAGCAGATTACCTCTGCTCCCATTTCTGTAAATACTGATGGTGCTAACCCGACGGCTGCTCCCCACGCCAAGTCTAAAACAATCTTCATTCCCTGAAGATTTAGGGCACTATTCAAGGGTTTTTTTAACGCCGAGCTATAATTCTCCACTAACTCCAAACGTGAGTAATGCCGTCCGCAATTACTGACTCTAGCAATAGGTGATATCTTGCCACGCATTCCCGCTTCTATTTCTGCCTGCAATATTTGCGGTAACTTGCCACCATCGGCACTAAAAATCTTAATCCCATTGTCTTCTGGGGGATTGTGGCTGGCAGAAATCATCACTCCGCCGATGGCTTCACTGATGCTGGTGAGATAGGCAACGCCAGGAGTGGGACATAATCCCAAATACCAGACCTCTAATCCTGCTGCTGTTAACCCTGCACTCAAAGCCATTGCCAACATATCGCTGGAGTTTCTAGAGTCCTGTCCGAGAATGACTGGCCCAACTTGAGTCGCATGGTTACGTAAAACAATCCCCGTCCAAAAACCAACTTGTAATGCTAGGGGCGCACTCAGTAATTCTCCGACTCGTCCGCGAATCCCATCTGTGCCAAATAAGGGATTTGCTGGTAGTGGGATTAAATTCAGTGCAAAACTGCTCTCAATCCCTTTGCCCAATCCCTCAACTTCGGAAGCAGAACCCCCAGCAATGCCCGATGTCCGAGTTATAGATGAAACCATATCTTTAAACACTCCACATAATCACACCGAAAAATAGCACTTAAGATTTTATTCAGCAATTTTGACATGCTTTTTCTCTTTAGAAATTCATTCTAGAGCAGGCGAAACTTAAGTATTATTACGCAAGTTTCGCCTCTTTAATTGTAAAATTTGCATAAAGTCAATATTAGTTTTTACATTATTCAGTAAAGTCTCCACATTTTAGCTAATTATTCCTTTTATACTCTCAACTTCAGTCTTGATTTTTATCCACTTTGCAATGCTACTAACAAAGAACAAACTGTAATAAATATTATCCTTATTTAATCACAAGTGTTTTTCATCAAAGCTGAGAATGAAAGCAAAATTCAGCTAATAACAACAAAAAATCAAAACACTGAAATCTAAAGTTCTATTTCCTTAGCCCTGTTGGTGTGTAAAAAATTACAAAATCATTACAGCTTAAAAAATTTTAATATAAATTCTCATCAAATAGTTTTAAGGTAACGTTTTAATGGCTTTTTTAGCCGTTAGTGAATCAAAACTTCGGCAGTTGAGTTTTTAAAGTTGAGAAATTTAGCATGAGCAGCAATTTAGCAGCCAAATTACGTGTAGGCACTAAAAAAGCCCACACGATGGCAGAAAATGTAGGTTTTGTCAAGTGCTTTTTAAAAGGAGTAGTCGAGAAAAACTCTTACCGGAAACTAGTTGCTAACTTCTACTTCGTCTACTCAGCGATGGAAGAGGAAATGGAAAAGCATCGCCAGCACCCAATAGTTTCTAAAATTAACTTTCCCCAGTTAAACCGCAAGTATACCTTAGAGCAAGACCTGAGTTATTACTTTGGTGCCAACTGGAAAGAGCAAATCAAACTATCTCCCGCAGGTGAAGCTTATGTAAAGCGCATCCGAGAAATATCTCAAACAGAACCAGAACTGTTAATCGCCCATTCTTACACCCGTTACCTGGGTGACTTATCCGGGGGACAAATTCTCAAAAATATTGCTGTTACAGCAATGAATTTGTCTGATGGGCAAGGAACAGCCTTTTATGAGTTTCCAGAGATTCCTGATGAGAAGGCATTCAAAGCTAAATATCGTCAAACTTTGGATGAATTACCCCTTGACGATGCTACAACCGATCGCATAGTTGATGAAGCTAACGCCGCCTTTGGCACGAACATGAAGATGTTCCAAGAATTAGAAGGCAATTTAATTAAGGCGATCGGTGTAATGCTTTTCAACAGCCTCACACGGCGTCGTACACGCGGTAGTACTGAACTCGCCACTGCTGAGTAACTGTGTTGAGATTGCGGAGTTTGGTGTGTGGAGTCATAAGTCCAGATAGCCTGATGAAGGATAATTCATAGGTGTTTCTGGGGAAAGAGTGATGCCTACGGTTCTTGCTAGCCGACGCTAAAAACGCTCAAAATATTTAGGGGCAATAGCCTTGTGACTGCTTTTGATTTGTGAAAGCAAGCATGGGGAGATTGCCCCTCAATTATTTTAAGGCTCCTACTCCCCCACTGTTGACTCCATTGACCCTGGCTTGACCGCATTGGGTGTTGAGGATTGGGGGATTGGGGCGATCGCCCTTAGAGTAAATGGGTGAAAAGTAACTTATGTCTACTGTTGACTATTAGTACCAAAAAAGGTACAAGAGTAATGTGATGTCAAATTTATCTAATTAAACATAGCTCTGTAAAGCTACAATATGTGCTTTTGCAGGTTTATGTATTTTTAGAGAAATTTGATATAAATGGAAGAAAAACGAATTCCTGCACAGTTCTATCAAAACGAAAATGGTACAGAACCTGTTCGTGATTGGTTAAAGGACTTAGACAAAGAAGATCGAAAATTAATTGGTGCCGATATTAAAACAGTAGAGATTGGATGGACAATTGGGATGCCAACTTGCCGTCCAATGGGTAAAGGGCTATTTGAGGTACGTACAAATTTACCTCAAGGTCGAAAAGCTCGTGTGTTGTTTTGCATTTATGACTAAAAAATGATTCTTCTCAATGGGGTTATCAAAAAAACTCAGAAAACTCCACAAAAAGAATTGGAGTTAGCCTTAGAACGCAAGCAAAAAGTGGAGGCGCAAAGATGAACAAAAATCCATATGTTGGTTCGTCTCTTGATGACCTTCTTGAAGAAGAAGGGACACTTGAAGAAATTAATCTGATTGCTGCTAAACGTGTTATTGCATGGCAGATTAGCAAAGCAATGGAAGAAAAAAAGTTGAATAAGGCAGCAATGGCAAAAGAGATGAAAACTAGCAGATCATCTCTTGATCGGCTGTTAGACCCCAATAACTCATCTGTATCCTTAGACACCATTGCTCGTGCTGCCAGAGTGGTTGGTAAACGGATACGTTTGGAATTGGTGGATGCAATGTAGGCATAATTCAGCATCACCTATCTTCCTAACCCATCTCATCAGAGATAGGTTAAATTTTGTCCGTCCTCTCTCCTCCACAGTCGCCATTCACTAACCTCGGTCAAGCAAATTCTGACTAATTGGGGTCAAAAACATTGTAGGCTGTGGATCATGGGGCGAGATGAACAGTGATTCTGAAAGTCACGCTAAGGACTTATTAAGCCGCTTTCAACCCAAGCGATCGGCAGGTTTTAAACTATATCAATTGAAGTCCCTGAAATTTAAGGGCTTCAAACCCTTATAGTACCGTATTAAATTGCTGTAACAAATAGGCTATTGCTGTGCCCCTACGCCGCGAGTCTATTTACCTGAAAATAGCTGTAAAATAACTAAGTCAATCTTCAAACCAAGCTTAATCTCAGTATTTAAGTTTGTAACCGATAAAACTTACCATACTGAGTAAATCCGGCAAAAATATGGCTACAAAAATTCCTGTCACAGTGATTACAGGCTTCTTAGGTAGTGGAAAAACCAGCCTAATTCGCCACCTGCTACAAAACAACCAAGGACGCCGCATTGCCGTTATAGTCAACGAATTTGGCGAACTCGGTATTGATGGCGAATTGTTAAAATCCTGTCAAGTTTGCCCGGAAGATGGTGAGGGCGACACTAATATCTTTGAATTAACTAACGGCTGCTTATGCTGCACCGTGCAGGAAGAATTTTACCCGATGATGCAAGAGTTAATCAAGCGGCGGGATAGCATCGACTGCATTTTGATTGAAACCTCTGGTTTAGCTTTACCTAAACCACTGATTAAGGCTTTTCGCTGGCAGGAAATTCGCAACGCCGCCACTGTGGATGCTGTAATTACTGTGGTAGATTGTGCTGCGGTAGCGGCGGGGACATTTGCTAGTGATCCAGAGGCGATCGCAGCCCAACGGCAAGCAGATGATAGTCTAGAACATGAAACACCCTTACAAGAACTGTTTGAAGATCAACTTGCTTGTGCAGACTTGGTGGTGTTGAATAAAATTGACTTGGTAGACGCCGAGACAAAAGCCAGAGTTCAGGAATTAATTAAGCAAGAGTTGCCCAGAGTGGTGAAGATTGTCGAGAGCAATGCCTCCGGGGGGCTACGCCTACCTGACCAACTAGACGCATCTATATTATTAGGATTCCAAGCCGCAGTCGAAGATAACTTAGATTCTCGTCCTAGTCATCACGATACCGAAGAAGATCACAATCACGACGAAGAAATTACCTCAGCTAATTTAATTTTGGATCGTGCCTTTGACCCAGAAAAGCTGCAACAGCAGTTGGAAACATTGGCACAAGAACAAGAAATTTACCGCATTAAAGGCTTTGTGGCAGTGCCAAATAAATCCATGCGCCTAGTGATGCAAGGCGTGGGAACCCGATTTGATAAATTTTACGATCGCCCCTGGAAACCAGAAGAGGCCAGACAAACTCGCTTAGTTTTCATTGGTCGTGATTTGAAGTCTTCAGAAATCGAATCACAACTTGTAGCTTTATAAGTAGGGCGGACATTGCCAATCTTACACCTTAGCTCGACTTTATCCATTTTTTTCGCAACGCTCAAGCTATCGCTGTAACCTTTGTGGGACAGTAGTTTTACTTTTTTCACTTCATCGATAATCTGTGACGTGGAAAAAGTATTTGCCAAAAAGCCAGGGTTTTTGCCAGATAAAGAAAACCAGTTCTTAATTTTGGATAAAGTCGAGCTTAGAGGATGTTTGAAAAGTATTGGAAGAATATAATTCGCTACTACACAAACTAAGTCCACCTCCGTGGAATAACACCAAATCAAGGGTTTTCAACCCACGGAGTTAGGTTTTGTCTGTATAGCCGCGAATTATATTCGCCAGGGCTAGTAATAAATTAGACTTCTCAAATATCCTCTTATACTCAATTGAATTGTCCTAACAATGTCTCAACACTGGCATTGTGATCCAGAAAAGAAAATAAATGCCAGTAGCGAAGTTTTCCTTCTTTATCTAATACGAACTGTGCTGGTAAAGGCGCTCCCAGTGCTTGTCCTACTTGATAGGTACGAAATATGCGACAACTTGGATCACTAAGCAACGGCATTTTTAAACCTAAATCCTTCACAACTATTTGACTCTGCCGTTCATCAGTACTAGTAATCATTAAAACTTCTACACCGCGATTTTTAAATTGTTCGTAGTTTTCATTCAAAGCTTTGATGTGAGGAAAACAAAATGGACAATATTGCTTTTCGGTAAAGATCCGAGTCAAGGCGAGTAACACTGGTTGCTTACCTTTATAATCAGACAATTTTACTAAAGTTCCGTTGGTAATATCTGGCAGTTGAAAGTCTGGTGTTGCCACTCCCAACCTGAGTTTGTTGCTAGCCGGAACTGGTAAAAAATTGCGGAAGAATCGCTCATTTAATAAGCCACTAAAATCCGTTGAAGTCAGCATAATACAATTTTGGATTTTGGATTTCGGATTTTGGATTGTCAAAGAGTTATTGGATAAGCTTTTGGGCGCTTAATCTGTCGGAATAATTGTTCAAACTGGATTATTTAAATACTATTTTATAAGAAAACCACAGATAGATACGGAGGTTAACACTGTTTAATGTGTATCTCTGTTTATCTGTGGTTTTCATTGATTTTGCTCTCAACTCCAACAGGATGGATTAGAGTTTGCTAGCTAGCGAAATTTAGACGGCAGAGAAGTAGACTTTAGACTTCACTGGGTCAGGATTCATTGTCTTGTCCCCAGGTTGCCAACCAGCTGGGCAAACTTCGTCGGGGTGAGACTGAACATACTGAATTGCTTGTAATGTCCGCAGGGTTTCATCAACGCTGCGACCAAAAGCTAGGTTGTTGATAGTGGCGTGCTGTATGATACCATCTTTATCAATGATGAACAGACCACGCAAGGCAATGCCTGCTGCTGGGTCAAGAACGTTGTAAGCGGCGCTAATCTCTTTCTTGATGTCGGAGACTAGAGGATAATTCAGGTCGCCAACGCCACCAGATTTACGATCTGTTTGAATCCAAGCGAGGTGGGAGAATTCACTATCAACGGAAGCCCCAAGGATTTCCGTATTAATTTTATTGAATTCTTCGTGGCGATCGCTAAATGCTGTGATTTCAGTGGGACAAACAAAGGTAAAGTCTAGTGGGTAGAAAAACAGGATGACATACTTACCGCGATAATCGGAAAGTTTGATTGTCTTAAATTCTTGATCTACCACAGCCGTTGCTGTGAAATCGGGAGCTTGTTGACCAACGCGGAGGCTTGCTTCGGTTCCGTAAGTAAGGGACATTAACCTAATTCTCCTTTATCGGTTTAGTAGCGTTGGAATTCGGGTCAAGTAAAACTCACCCATCCACGCTCTCACAGTTTAATTACAATCTGTTACGACTATATCATACTCATAACGATTTTGAGTAGCAAATGCTTGATTTAGATACAAGAGAATGGGTACTTACCAATGGCTTAGGAAGTTTTGCCAGTGGTACAGTTTCTGATGTCCGCACGCGCACTTATCATGGTTGGCTGTTTACAGCGACAAACCCGCCTTCTGGTCGGACTCTGCTGTTTTCGCACCTAGAAGCTAGCTTGGAAGTATTAGGGAGCGTTGTGGCACTGGGCACAAACTTTTGGGGTAACGGTCAGATTGAGCCGACAGGCTACGAACTGCTACGTTCTTTTGATATTAGCCCAGTTCCAAAATGGACTTGGGGTCAAGATAACTGGCAGTTAACTAGACAATTAGTGATGCCCTATGGTTGGGAAGAGAGTAGCGAATGGGGACAAGGGGAACAAGGGGAGATAAGCAATGCCCCATGCCCCATGCCCCATGCCCCATGCCCCATGCCCAATGCCCCTGGCCAATTTTGCCATCGGATTTTAATCCACTATCGTTACGAGGGAAGTCATACCGCGATTTTACGGCTGCGACTGTTGATCGCAGAACGTGACTTTCACCATCAGCAGACTGCTGGCCCAAAATTACAGTTCTCGCAAATGCTAGGACAACAGCAAGTCTGTCTGCAAGCAATCAATTCTGGGCGCTTCGGTATACCTTGGCACTTGCGCTGGACACAAGGAAATTATCAACCAGATGCAGTTTGGTATTGGCATTATGGATTGCCTGAGGAGACGAAACGGGGATTAGGCGACAAGGAAGACCTCTACAGTCCTGGTTACTTGATAGTTACACTCCAACCAGGAGATGCAGTGACTCTAGAAGCACAAGTAGGTTTTCCCGACTTAACGCTAAGTGTTCTCACGGACAAAACCTTTGCAGAAGCTGTGGAGGCAGAGCAAGACCGGCTCTCACAGATTTTTGGATGGGGAGAGAGGGGCAGAAATCAATTCAAAATTCAAAATTCAAAATTCAAAATTAAAGAACTTCTGCCTCCTGCCCACTCCCCACTCAGCCAACAACTACTCAAAGCAAGCGATCAGTTTATTGTCTATCGAGCCTCAATTGCAGGCCCCACAGTCATTGCTGGTTATCACTGGTTTAATGACTGGGGACGTGACACATTAATCGCCTTACCGGGGTTGGCACTAGTTCCACAGCGCTTTGATCTGGCAAAAGGAGTATTGCGAACTTTTGGGCATTATTGTCGCTATGGTTTGATTCCTAATGCATTCCCTGATGTCAATGGCGAACCAATTTATAACAGTATTGATGCGGCGTTGTGGTGGATTGAAACTTTAGGACTTTATTTAGAAGCTACCCAAGACTGGAATTTTTTGGCAGAGCAATTCCCTGTAATACAGCAAATCTACAAAGCATTTGTCGGTGGTACACATTTCAACATCCAGGTCGATGCTACTGATGGGCTAGTTAGTTGGGATGCTCGTGGTGTAGCCCTCACCTGGATGGATGTGGTAATTGGGTCACACCCCGTGACTCCCCGTTACGGTAAGCCAGTGGAAATCAATGCGCTGTGGTATTCTGCTTTATGTTGGCTGAGTCAGTGGGCAGAACGATTGAGCCAGCTTGAGTATGGTGAGCCAGTGCGTCTCACTAAGCAAGCACAGCGTTATGCTCAACAAGCACAACACGTAAAAACCTCGCTGCAAAAGTTCTGGAATCCTCAGCTGGGTTATCTGTACGATACTATTGAGCCGGACGATCGCCGGAATTTTCAAATTCGTCCCAATGCTGTTTTGGCGCTATCGCTGCACCATTGTGGGTTTTCTGAACAACAAGGGTGTCAGATATTAGATTTGGCAACTGCCAGCTTGCTGACCCCCTATGGTCTTCGCAGTCTCGATCCCGGAGATCCCGAATATAAAGGGAAATACCAGGGCAACCAAGAGCAACGCGATCGCGCTTATCACCAAGGCACTGTTTGGGCTTGGCTAATTGGCCCATATATTCGGGCTTGGCAACGTTTTTATCCACAGCGATCGCTGCCTTTTGATTGGCAACCTCTGCGAGATCACTTCCTATTTGACGCTTGTCTTGGTTCTATTTCTGAGATTTTTGATGGCGATTCACCTCATACACCCAGAGGTGCGATCGCTCAAGCTTGGTCAGTTGCCGAAGTCATCCGCCACATTAAATAGTGCTGAGTCTATCTAAAAATGGCGGTTAATTATCCCCAAAAGGTGGTTTTGATCCCAAAATCTATGTTTGCTGACTTTTGTATATAATTTTCTTGACCGAGGAACTTCTAACCTGCTGAAAAATATCGGCTGCTCACATCTTATTACCCTGAACATGAATCTACCAATCAACTCATGAGCGAGAAACGAGAAAGAGCCGATAATGATTCCCCGTGGAAAGAAATCCTAGAAGCTTACTTCCCCCAAGCAATGCAATTTTTCTTTCCGCAAACAGCAGCACTAATTAATTGGGAACGTCCCCACGAGTTTCTTGATAAGGAATTTCAACAAATAGTCCGCGAAGCAGAACTTGGTAGAAGATATGCAGATAAATTGGTCAAAGTCTGGCAAATTCAAGGAGAGGAAATTTGGCTGTTGATTCATGTCGAAATTCAGGCAAAATCGGAAGATAATTTTGCTCAAAGGATGTTTTCCTACAACCTGCGAATTTTTGACAAATTTGCTAAACCAGCCATTAGCCTAGCAATTTTGTGCGATGCTGACTCGACTTGGAGACCAAATCAATACAGTTATAATTATCCCGATTGTGGTCTGCATTTTAGATTTGGAACCGTCAAACTGCTCGATTATCAAAATCGATGGACAGAGTTAGAAAAGAGCGATAATCCCTTTGCGACGGTGGTAATGGCACATTTGAAAACCCAGGAAACTACTAAACATCTGGGAGAAAGGAAAACGTGGAAATTTAGTTTAATTCGGCGATTGTATGAACAAGGACTGCAAGAAAGGGATATTCGTAGCCTCTATCGTTTTATCGATTGGGTTATGATTTTACCAAAAGGATTAGAAGCAGAATTTTGGCAGGAGTTTAAAGAATTCGAGCAGGAGCGTACCATGAGTTACATTACCACAGGCGAGCGCATTGGCTACGAGCGAGGGAAAGAGGAAGGACAACAGGAACAAGCACAAACACTTGTACTACGACTGCTACAAAAACGGGTAGGAGATTTACCACAACAGGTTCGAGAACAGATTCAGGGTCTTTCTCTAGAACAATTGGAAACACTGGGTGAGGCTTTGTTAGATTTTAGTGCGTTGGCGTAGCCCGTCGTAGACATCGCTGATTTACTCAACTGGCTACAAACTCATCAAACATTTAGCGCTCAGTCCTGAGTATTAGAGGCCAAAATTGTCTCTTACAGAGCAGTCAAAGTTACTCTATCTTAACTCCACTCATCGCTCATTACTTATAACTTTTAAAGTGGCTCAGGTCGGAGTTGAACCAACGACCCCAGGCTTATGAGTCCCGTGCTCTAACCAACTGAGCTACTGAGCCATGTTTTTCCAAATCATTAACTAATATAGCATACAAACTTGCTTAAGACTAGCCCCTTTTGCAATTTTGTTAAAACTTCCATCCCTGTTGAGGTCATAGAAAGCAAAAGAGGGAGGTGAACTCCCTCAACTAACAAGCCAATGATTTAGTTACAGACAGTCAATAATTACAAGCGATTTGGTAGGAAGGCTATTGGGTTAACAGCACCCTTGCCTGATGGATGAATTTCAAAGTGGCTGTGTGGCCCAGTGCTGTGACCGGTGCTACCCATTAAAGCAATTGTTTCTCCTTGATGCACTAGCTGACCAGGTCGCACCAGAATCTTGCTGTTATGACCATAGCGAGTCATGCTGCCATCGGGATGACGAATATCGACAAGGTTGCCGTAACCGCCATTGTTCCAGCCAGCTTTTTCTATCGTACCCTCTGCTGAGGCAACAACTGGCGTGCCTGTGGAGTTAGCAACGTCAATTCCCTTGTGCAATCTACCCCAGCGCCAACCATAACCAGAGGTGAGAGTACCCTTCGCCGGCCATGTGTAAGCTATAGATGAGCTAGATGGAGGGGGTATAGTTTCGTCAATTTGTCTGGGCAGATATTGATCCACTGCTGCCAAAGGTGGTATCCGCATCTGTGGAGAAACTGTACTTCCCCGCATCTTTCCTAAGGAGTCAGAGGCATTTACTCTTCCAGCAGGCGTTTTAACCCTTGTGCCAGATGGATTGCCAGATGGATTGTCCGAGGGAGTCCACTGACTAGCAGAGCCTAGATTGGGTAAGAAATCTGGGTTTACTGGCTCGTTAGCCGGCATAGTAGCATGGTATTGAGACTTAATTGGTTGAAAGCTATAGTTTCTAATCGGTGTAGGAACTGGAATTTGTATCGCTACACTATTCGGTCGAACTACAGACTTGGGTACAGTGAAATTATTGGGGCTAGAAGTAGGAGTGAGCATCGCAGCATTATTAGTTTCGCTAGCTGCTGCTGGCACAATTAAGTTCCCAGACTGTTGAGCGCGATATTTCTGCTGTAATCTTTGGATTTCCGCTTGTAAGCCCCGCAAACGGTCATTATTGTTATTGTTTACCCTTGCTATCCTATTTGTTGGTGTTTTAGGCTGTTGCATTTCTACAAAAGCTTGTGGCACTGGAATGTCACCACCGACACCATGAGAAGTAACAGCAGTGGGGGCTGTTTGGTCGTAGGTCGCACTATTTGCCTGAATCTGAAGAATTACCGGTGTAGGGGCGGCAACGCTACTGTTGTCAGCAATAGTTGGTGATTGTGAAGTAGGTAGATATGAGTTGGCACTACCAATGTTGACATTATGGGAGGTGGCAACATGAGGAGTATTGCTGGACTCTACAAAAGTGGGGTTACTTGCTACAGTTGCCTCAACTTGAGCAGTAGGAATAATCAGTTTTTGACTAATTTTCAGTTCATTTGGATTATTGAGGTTATTTGCCTTAACTAGTTGTGATACTGAAGTTTTGTATCTGCTGGCGATCGCTGCTAGTGTATCTCCAGGCTTAACTTGGTAGGCTGTATGAGTCGAGGACGCAATAACTGTTGGTTTGGCTGGTACAAGTGCAGTCGTCTGTGTCTTCTGTTTTAACCTCGATATCAGGTTCGCTTTGCTGGCATCCTCAGAAGTGTTCGACTGGGCTAATAGAGTCTTCTCAACCACAGTCGTCGGCTGCACCAACCCCATATCAGCTTGTGATAAATTTTTAGTCTCCCCAGACCGCAACTGCGCCAGACTCTTTCTTAAACGATTCGATTTTTCTTGTAAGCGATTCAGTGCGAACTCTTGTTGCGCCTTAAGTTGTGCATTTATTTCACTGTTGGCTGCGCCAGATGTTGCCACTGTTTGTGGCTGGGCAGTTAGTGATGCATTTATACTACCAACACCATCAGCACTATAGTCAGACAGATTATTGACTGTTGGGAAACTGGTTTCGGCTAAGGTATTGTTCAATCCCTGTGCCACTTTGGGCTTCAGGTAGGTAGAATTTTTATAACCTGGTGTTGCTTGAGAAAATGTGTTTGATGCCGGAACTTGCAAAGACATTCCATTTGCCGCAACTTGCCATTTAGCTTCAAGCCCAGGCACTTGTGAGACTGCGGTTGGTTCCACGATCACAGGATTTTCCGGCACGCTCGCTGATGAGACTGCTTGGGACTCCAGCTTTGTGGAGGCGAATTTCACCTCAGTGTCAGGAACAGCAGGAATCGTTGAGGTTGCCTTTTGGCTGCCTACAGGCACTGCTGCTTGGGCTTGATCGCTTTGTCGAGTCACCAAAAGGCTGGTTGCTCCCATAGAGATTGCCAAGCCAATCATCGCGGCTTTTGTTCGCACCCGGCGGTTAACTTTTGGATTCATCATATTTACCAGTTTTACCGGGGCACCATCATCGCTAGGGTTATTGTTCAACACAGCTTTTACTCTCTTTTTCAATGCTCGTTTCAAAGACGACCTCCTATGATCACTAGCGCTTAACTGATCTCGATTTTTCAGTTGGATACTAGTCAATGATTTAGATCACAACGAACGATAGATCAAGATCACATTCACCAGAGATGCTTACGCAAGATTAACCTGCTTCTCTGATTTAGACAAGTTCACCTGTTTTAGCAAAATTTAAAGTTTGCTGTGTTTACTTGTCCGAACCACTCCTAACACCACTTAGGACGTTTTACTCTTTACCATTGTCCGCGCTTGTCTTGCGTCAATCGCGGCGACTGGGCAAATAGTTTGCCAAGTCCATAGTCGCTGTTAAGAATTAAATTGCTGCGACTTCTGGAAAAGTTATATCCCCTGCTGTAGATATCTTCAAGATATTTCTACCCAATCCGTCTTCTCAACAGGAGACTTTAAGTTGATTATTCCCTAAAAAACAACCGTATGAAGCATTGGCTACTTTTGGGCTGCTTTCTGGCGTTCATTGAGCCAGAATAGCTCAAATGTATAACATGAAAGGATTTTAGTGCTTTTGTTCCCCCATTTAGGATGTTTCAATTTCATCAAAATCTATCATTCAAATTTGGGAATATCCCAAGTTTTATATACAGATTTCTTATAACAACCTTCCTATGCTTGTAAGTATCTTCCACTACAATTTGGTGATAAATCTAATTATATGTATTTTTTTTGACAATTTATTCCAGTAAAAATAAATTTTTTCTCTCCACAAATAACTTGTATAGTAGATTTTTGAAGATATTATAAGTATATTTACTTATGATTTTGGAGGTAAACAACTATTGTAAATAGCCTAACTGACGACGGGTTTCAAATAAGCCAATTGCCACACTCACTGACAGATTCAAGCTGCGAACCCCCGGTTGGCTCATGGGAATATACAGGGTAGCATCGCAATCTGACAAAATTGCTGGTGGTAAGCCCGTGGTTTCACTACCAAACAGCAGCCAATCATCAGGTTGAAACTGAAAGCTGACATAATTACAATTTCCACCAACCGTATAACCCAACCATCTGCCTCCACGCTCCTGATGTACGGTTTTAAAAGCTTCTAGCGATTCGTGATAGTGTAGTTTGACATAAGGCCAGTAATCCAAGCCGGCTCTTTTGAGGTAGCGATCGCTAATTTCAAATCCCAAAGGCCCCACCAAATGTAACTCTGTACCCGTAGCTGCACAAGTACGGGCAATATTACCTGTATTAGGGGGGATTTGTGGGTTAACTAAAACTACCTGAGGCATTGTCCGTATAATTTACGTATTGTATAAAACAAATTATTGTCAATGTTAAATCTACCAAAAGGTAGAGGCGATTCATAGCTTTTATTAATAATAATCAAGCGTCCTCTATCCATTAGATTTTTAAAACGAAGCACAAATCCTCCCAGAGGAATACCTGAGAGGATATTTGGTTAAAATCACGAAATATTAAGTTTTATGTAGAAAGAGTGGGGAGTGGGGAGTGGGGAGTGGGGAGTGGAGGATGAGGAGGATGAGGGAGATAAGGGGAATAACCCATGCCCAATACCCATGCCCAATGCCCAATGCCCAATGCCCAATGCCCAATGTCCAATGCGCCTGCGTCTTCAGTTAAGCCAGTAGAGACGAACACAATTTGTCTTCGAGTTCGATTTCGCGCTCTTGGGTGGCGACAATAGCCTGAGTGATGACGCGCTGGCTGTCAAAACCGACTGCGTGTAATTGCAACCACTGTTGAGCTTCATTGCCTTCGCGGAGGATTTTTTGCAAAGGGGAAAGGAAACAGCTAAAGCCTTGTTGTTTAGCGATCGCCCAAACATCTTGGTACATTTGGGAAATCCAATCTCTCGCTAGGATACTTCTGCCATCTTGCCAATGCCTCAATTTAGCATCAAGACTACTAACAGCAGCAGCAGCTTCGTTGTCAGCAGTCAGAGTGACAAGTTCTTCAGCAGAGAAGGTACTTTGGGTTAACGGATCAATGCTGGGATTTTCGATTATTTGCAACAAACGCGCTTCTAATAAGGCACTAATCGCTAGCAAGGCAATGGGATCTGTGACTAAATCGCATATTCGCAATTCTAGGCGATTCAAGTCGTAGGGGCGGCGATCGCCATTTGGTCGCACTGATGCCCATAAATGTCGTATATTTTGCATTGTTCCAGCAGCCAGTTGATCTTCCACCCACTGAATATGATCGGCGTGGCTGGCAAATAACGGTACATGACTAGGCGTTTGCGGAAAGAGTCCCCAACGGGTGGAGTGATAGCCAGTAGCTTTGCCATCCAGGAAGGGAGATGAGGCGCTGAGGGCGAGAAATAGAGGTGCTTCCATACGAATCACCCGACACGCCCGCATTAATACTTCTGGGTCGCTGATGCCGACATTGATATGTACGCTGGCGGTGACTACTTTCGTCCCGTAGGTGTTCTCAATGTAGTCATGATAAGAGTTTGCTGGATCGGAACGCAGAAAGCGATCGCCACCACCCAAAGAAAGAGTACTCCCCGGTATCAGGGTATAATTGCCCAAGCGATCGAGGTAGTTTCGCAACTCTCGCCGGGGACGCAGCAAGGCACACAATAAATTATCGTAATTAGGGGATGGTTGGGTTATGTATTCGACGTTGCGGCTATCTGGCTCCCGCATAAACCCATCCAAATCTGCAACAATTTTGTCGGAGAGACCGACGATTTCACCTTGAGGCGTGCCAGTGTATATCTCTATCTCAAAGCCTTTTAATAAAACCACCTTGTTCTCCTCGGCTCTCTCTGCCTATAAATTGTATCGAATAAGACGAATTTCTGTATCTATCTTTAAGTCAATCAAAGGTTAAGAATCATTTAATTGCCAACTCACGCGAAATCAGGACAACAGATTTCTGGGCTGTCTTCCGAAAAATCATTACTATTGAAGTATGAAAAATATCCTAATATGTGTTATTCACGGGACAGAATAAAATCATTGGGTGAATCACTCTCTTGGGCAATATTGAGACGTAAAAACTGCACCCATACATCATCACTAAGTAAGTTTAAAGCAGTTTGAGGATTGTTAATTGCGATCGCGCGGATAACTTTACGCCATCCCTGCTGTAATGACTCAACAAAAGCCTCTTCAATAGAAACTTGACTCAGCAACAAAAGTGCCGTTTTAAAACTTGCTGAATCAGCTTGTATATTCTTGGACTTTAACCCCTGAAGTGCTACATTCAACCACACAGGCAGAAGTTCCAGCCAATTGTTTTGCTGTATCTCTTTGAGTGCAATATCCTCCATACCTAGCGCACCCCACACACATAAAGACTCTACAGCTAGTTTATAATCGTGATTTTCTAGAGCATTTCGCCATAATTTTTGAGCGTGATTTTGGAAGCGATTAGCGAGAAATTCATAAGCTTCCTGAACTTGATGCAAAATTGTAACTTTATAAACTGACTCGCCTCGTGGTAGATAGTCGCCGCGATAGGATAACCAGTTATGAGATCCACAAAGATGGATTTCCTGATCAACTATTACTTCTTTAACATGGGAATCTCCCAACCAAAAAACCTGTACAGATGGTAAACCATCAGGGGTTTTTATCGCTCGAAGTTTTTTCTCTACTTCTGGTGGAATTGGTTTATCTTCATCTTCTTCTCGCCGCGAAATTCCATGTCCAATTAAAATCCAAACTCCGCGATTAGCTAATTTCTGTAACAGAGTTATAAATTTTTCATTTACAACTGCCTGATTCACCCAAGGAGAATAGATTAGAATCTGACGTTTAGCCGAATTTAAAACTTCTGAAAAAGCTTGGCTAATTTGTCCATCGCGTAACTGTATAGCTTCACCTACCACCGTAGAATTATCTAGTTTTTTATCAGCTTTTGTAGCATTTTCTAGCGCCTTTTTGCGAAGATTTTCGAGTCTAGCTTCTATTTCAGTATTTTTTTGCTTGAGAATGGCTTCACGTTCAAAATTGATGGTTTCGGTTGACAATTTACATAATGCTTGCAAAGATATTTTCCTTTCAGCGTGTAGCACTTCTAACCAATTTGATGCTGACTCTAAAATTTGCTTTCCATTTCTTATTTGAATATTCAATTTATCTTCAAGTGCATCGAAGATAATGAAAAGCGATATCTTTTTCCAAATTTTTTCAGTCGAAGCTATTACCTTATAGGAAGTGATAATTTTTCCCTCTTCTGGCAGATGAAGCGCTAAACCTGAAGCTTGAATACTTTTTTGTATTTCCTCAAGCGGTAAGGAAGCAATATCAGCAATTGTATTATCAATAGTTATAAAATCTTCCAAATCTGGCAAATTTATCACAGTCTCATTTAAGGGTTCAGATTGAAAGGTGATTTTGTCGCTTAAAGGGTCTGTAATAGCATTAAGCTGTATAGGATATGGCGGCTGTGGTACAGACCCTTTCTCATAAAATGAGCGACCTTCAGGAGTAACTGTTAGTGGCGATGTTGGTGATAGAGTTTGTAAGGAACGAAGAGTTGTAGTAGTAGTTTTAATAAATATAGAATCAAGCCCAAGTACAGACGCTAATTCATCTTCTGTTGGCGGAGGTTGAAATTCAATAGCAGCGCGGATGATAAATTCTTCGAGTACGTTAAACTGGCGCGGTTCCTTGATATTTATTTCTACAGGAGTTTGACGCAAACTATAGCGGAATTGACGCGCTGCTAAAACTGATAAGCTAGGACTTTGTGCTTCTATTTCGTCTACCAGTTTTTTGAGATTGTCATCAATCGGTTTAAGAGAAGAGGCGAGAAACATCAACGAAACCTCCATGTAGACGCACGATGTTTGAAACATTGGAGTACATACTCCCGACTTGTCCACGCTGCTGAGTAAATAGCGAATGACAACCCACAATTACTAGTAGTTCTTGAGCGCGGGAAAAAGCAACGTTAACTCGTTCTGGTTTCTTGGCAAATCCCACATCTCCTCTACTATTATTGCGAACCATACTCACAATTACAACAGGTCGTTCCATACCTTGAAATTGGTCTACAGTACCAGTGGTGATTTGCAGCGAGGGGAAATCTTTAGATTGCAGGCGTTCATCAATTTTTCTGAGTTGAGCGCCATAAAAAGTAATCACGGCTATTTCTTTTTTTGGTTCACCATTAGCAACTCTAGAAGCCCAAGTACTCTCAAATTGCTTACATAGATATTCAATCGCATTAATTTCTGGAATATTAAAAAATGAAGTTCCTGTCGTTTCTTCTTGAAACTCATTACCTCCAGGCGTTTTTACCCAAATAAGATGGTGAGATTCTTTGATGATTTCGCCTGCTAAATTATGTGCGCGTTTTATATCCGGCTCCAAAATACCACATTCTAGTTTACCATCATAAAACTGATTGATTGCTCCCATAATTATGGGGTGCATTCGATATTGAATATTTAACATTTGTTTGATGCTATCCTTAGCACTTTCAAACTGAATTTTAAAGAGTGATTCTTGCAATAATTGTAATTCTGTATTTGTGCTGCCAATCTCTTGAGAAACTTCCTCTAAAGTCTTCGTGTCAAGCATGGGTGGTAATTGTCGATGGTCGCCAACCATGATTAACTTTTTACCTTTTAAGGCAGGGATTAATAACTCTGGAGGAGTACATTTACTAACTTCATCAATAATGACAACATCAAAGTATTTGAATTCTTCAGAAAAACTTCTATTTGCAGCTTGAACACAGGTGATACCAACGACGTTGGCATTATTTAGATAAATCCGCCTTAAATCGTTGCGACCGCTTTCCGTTGGCTGTCTTAATTTTCCTATCCAATCTTGAACAAAGTGCTGATATCGATTAAGATAAAATTCTTCAGTTTGGAGTTGCTGTTGCCAATATTCAAACTTTGCCTTGATAGTGCGTAAAAAGTCCAAATTAAACAAGTCTGTCGAATCAACTTCAGGCTTGAATTTACCAGGAATTGCTTCCCAAATTGACTGCCACCAAGTTCGCTCAGTTGATATATATTCTAATTGCTGCCGTAAATGCTCAACAATTTTCTCTATTTGACTTTGAGTTTCTATAAATTGGCTTTTGTAGGTTTCTGTTGTTTTCTGCAAGCTAGTAATGCGAACTATGAGCAAGTCTTTGCTAGTAGAAAGTGTAGCAAAAGGATCGATTCAAGAAATCAAAGTATCAAGTTGTTTTGTACAATTTACCCAGTGGCGTATTTTTGCTGTAAATCGTGGTGTCTCAGTCAGAATATTTGAAGGATTATCGAGGTATTGTTGCACTAAAAGCCTTAATTCACTGGGTAAGTATGGGAAGGGGAAAAGTTCTTGTAAGAGTGCGATCGCTCTTTTAAGTTTTAAGTCAGCCCCACTACAAGAAGTTTCTAGCTGCTCTTGATTAGCAGATATTTTTTGCTGCTCATTAACCGCCAACCTCATCTCTTCATTTAATTGAACCTCAAGCTTGTTTTGCTCATTTTCTGTTTCAGTCTGTAGTTGCTTTAGCCATCTACGCGCACTCGTAACTATGCCGTTGACCAGTTCTGCGGTAATTTGAGAGATAGCCGATTCACTCTCAACAGGTTGAACTCTTTGACGTATAATCTGGGCTTGTCTTTTAATAGCCTTAAGAGTTACCGCCGCACCATAACGGCGGCTATATGGACGTAACTTTTGAGCTATAAAATCCAAACTTTTCTGCTTGAGAGCAACCGCAAGCACCCATTCAATAATCCGACCCCAGACCCCTAGTGGTTTCTCAATGTTATCAATGCTATGTTGTGCTAGTTGCTTCAGGTTTATAAGGGATTCCATAGGATCTAGCGCTTTACTAAAGCTGACTTGGGAAATAGCAGCTTTATTGATTGAGTGATTACCTAGTAGATTTCGCCCCCGCACGAGTAAATTGTTTATCTCAATAATCCGACTCCATACGCTATCCCGTTCATGGTATTTCTGAATTAACTTATTAACTTTTACCCGACACCGATCAAGACTTTGTTGCCAGGGTAGATATTGATCTGCGATCGTCATGCTTCGTAATCTTGAAGGTAATGAGATTAAGTCAACTGTAAAGTCTTGACGATTTTGTAAGCACTGTATCAATACATTTACAATATCTAAATTAGCTGTAGATAGCCATATATCAAGGTCATTGATTGCTAAACTGACCTCAGATTCACGGTTATGTAAATTCCTAATTCTTTGGTGCAAACTTTGCTGGTTTGCAAGCAATTGTTGGTGATTTGATTTTAGGCGAGCAAGAAATTCTGAATTTTGTGTGTAACTTTGTGCAGCTAACTCCGCTTCGGTCATTGCTATAGCTATATTACTAGCGTAGGCTAATGCTGTGCGAACTTCAGTAATCCAAGAAGCTACAGTGTTCTGCAACCAACCAGCTAAACCAAATAAGCCGTGATTTGGTTTAACCATACCAAGTTCAGAAGCCAAATTAATTGCTAACTGAAGATTTGCAGCAAAGTTTCGCAAGGAAGCGTCTGTAGATGTGTATTTGTTCAGACCAGCCCACAAATTAAGAAGTGCTGGATCTTGCCAATCTATTGAAGGTGCTTGATTCAGCAACTCCTCCAAAGCAGTTTTCAGAGATTCGACCTCACCCAGTTGAGATGTAGCTTGATTGTATTCATTTTTTTGGGTCGTACAAGCTGACTCTAAATTTGCTTTACGTGTCTGTAATAAATTCTGCTCTCCCTTAAATACCTCTTCTACTTTCAGGTATGTTGTGAATCGTTGTGATGCTGCCAACAATTGCTGTAAAACTCTTACATTATCGAGGCGTTGGGCAAGATTTTTTTCGCAGTCAGTAGCAGTATTTTCTAACCATGTGCCAATCACTCGATCTTCTAGAAATGGCTGTCCTTGTACCCCAACTCTTTCGGCGTTTCCCTTTCGCACAGCCCGGATTTTGGAGTAAAGTCAAACCCTGCCATGAGCAGGTAAAGTTCTAACAATGCGGCAATTCTCTTTTTAACAGTTTCGTGGGGTTCTCCAGGCATTCTTCGGATCTCCAAAACACCATCCAGAAAAGACAGGCGATATCCTGGACGGTCTAATAACTGCTCAACTGCTTTGAATTCTCTCCAAGTCAGTCCTTCAAACAAAAGGGGTGATTCTTTTGTGGGTGTAGCGATCGCTGCTGGGGTCATAAAAGTCTCCAGTCTGTTTCTAAATGAGAAATAATCAGTTTTGGAGGGCAGTTTGTTAATTGTAACTTCTTTATAGGAGCTTAAAAATTATTTTTTTCTCATCTTTTTATATTTGCTGTTTCTCACCTAAGCCTTTAATTAACAACAAAACCACTTTTCAAATGATTCGAGAAACATCAACGAAACCTCCATGAAGACTGACAATATTTGAAACTTCCGAATACATACTTCCGACCTTACCTGATTGATGAGTAAATAAATTATGACAACCCACAATTATCAGTAGTTCTTGAGCGCGAGAAAATGCAACATTTACCCGTTCTGGTTTCTTAGCAAATCCCACATCTCCTTTACTATTGTTGCGAACCATACTAACGATTACAACAGGTCTTTCCATACCTTGAAATCGGTCTACTGTACCAGTACGAATTTCTAGCGAAGGGAAAAGTTCAGATTGCAGGCGCTCATCAATTTTCCTTAATTGAGCGCCATAAAATGTAATTACGGCAATTTCTTTTTTTGGTTCACCATTAGCAACTTTAGAAGCCCAAATATTATCGAACTGCTGACACAGACGTTCTATCGCATCAATTTCTGGAGTATTAAAGTAAGAAGTTCCATTTCTTTGCTCTAAAAACTGATTTTCGATAGGCGTTTTTACCCAGATAAGATGCTGAGATTCTTGGATAATTTCGCCTGCTAGATGATGTGCGCGTTTTATATCTGGCTCCAAAATACCAGATTCTAGTTTACCATCATAAAACTGATTGATTGCACCCATAATAAATGGGTGCATTCGATATTGTGTAGTTAGCATTTGTTTGATGCTTTCATCAGCAGATTCAAACTGACTTTTAAATAGTGATTCTTCTAAGAATTGTAGTTCTTCTCTTGTATTACCAATTGTTTGAGCAACTTCTTCTAAAGTGCTAGTATCAAGCATAGGTGGTAATTGCCGATGATCGCCTACCATCACTAACTTTTTGCCTTTCAATGCTGGGATTAGTAACTCTGGTGGAGTACACTTACTAACTTCATCAATGATGACGACATCAAAAGATTTGAATTCTTCCGAAAAACCTCTATTTGCAGCTTGAACACAGGTGATACCGACGACGTTGGCATTATCTAAATAAATGTGTCTTAAATCATCGCGGTCGCCTTCAGTTGGATTTCTTAATTTTCCTATCCAATCTTGAACGAAATTCTGATATTTATTGAGATAATTTTCTTCTTTTTCGAGTTGCTTTTGCCAAAATTCAAACTGAATATGAAGACCGCGCAATAACTCTATATTAAATAAGTCAGCAGCAAAATTTTCTGGTTTAAATTTATCCGGTATTGTTTGCCATTCCGTCAACCACCAAGTTCTTTCTACTATTAAGTTTTGTGATGGCTGTGGTTGTGATTTCTGTTCTATTTCGCGGAGATTAATTTGTAATTTCTGAAGCTCCTGTAAGGAAATTTCAGTTTCTTGTTTTAGTTTTAATAAATGCTCCTGTAGAGAATTTTTAATTATCCCCAACACAGCAAAAGGTTCTAATGATGAAATTAAGGTTTCAAGTTGAGTGATGCAAGTTTCCCAATGATTCACTTGCTTTAAGAATTCTTGGGGCTGCTCCCAAATATTCGATTGTGTTGCGAGATATTTTTCACTTATAATGCGTAATTGAGCAGGTATATTTGGCTGTTGGTTAAGTTCTTGTAAGATATTAATAACTCGTCCCAGTTGCAAATTAGCGTCTTGTTCTGCTTTTTCTACCTCAGCTTGAGTAATAGATATTTGCTGTTGGCTGATTTCATTTTTCTGAAGATCATTTAATAGTCGTTGCAGATGCTGAAGCTGTTGTTCAGTTTCCGTTTTAACCTTTAAAACGCATTGACGTGCATTTGCAAGGATAGTATCTAGTAATTCTTGTGTAATCTGGGTGAGAGTAGAGTCGATGTTATTCCATTCCCATGATGCACCATAAGTTCGTTGCATTCTAATTAAAAAAACCTGGGTATTCTCAACTAGTAATTTTCGCTGTTTGGGGTTGAGTAGCTGATAATTGTTAAACTGTTGATAGGTTTCTTGCCATTGCGTGCGATCGCTCTTTGATAGCACCATTGGAATCTGACTAAAATTTTGTTGTAAAAAATAGCTAAAATTATGCTGTTTCCCCCGCCTATCAGTAAAACCTCCGTCTATTTCATAAGCGATCGCCTTTGCTAATACTTCCCATTCTGGTAGGTTAATTTTATATATCTTTGGTACAATTGTTAATTTTAATGTATTGGCAAACATCAACAAACCTAGTGGTAAATCTACTAAATTATCTGTTAGTGGTAAACCGGATTGCTGACAATCTTTCAAAGTTTGATACAGATGAGAAGGTGCTGTAGATTTCCATTCCTTAACTGCTGAGATAATATAATCTATTTCTCGTTTGCGGTTTTCCCATATCTGGATTGTTTGCTGTAGGTTTTGCAGTTTGGTAAGATATTGCTGATAATCTGGTTGTAGCTGATTTAACGAGGCGAAATTTTGTTTAACAACTTCCACTGATGCTGCAACTTCTAAGATTGCTTCACTTGCATTTTGAGCATAAGTAAAAGCGGTTTTAAATTCAGAAATTTCTGTTGCTATAGTTTCACGTAACCAAACCGCTAAACCAAAAGCACCAATCGCCGGACGGACAAATCCAAGTTCATCAGTATATTTGATGGCTTGACGAACGTTTACTAAAAATTTTTCTATTAAACTGTTACCTTCTGTGTAGGGCTTAAGAAGTGGCAAAAAATCTGTAACTTCTGGAGCTTCCCAGTTGAGATTTTGTGCAGGATTTAGAATGTTTTCTAGACCTGCAATTAAAGATTCAACTTCATTCTGTTTTCCTACAGTTTCGTCGTAATATTTTTCTTGCGCTTTAAAGTTTCCCTCTAGTTTTACCTTACTTTTATGGAATTTACTTTGTTGGTGATTGAATTCTTCTTCGGCTTGAAAGTAGGCTGTAAATCTTGATGATGATGCGAGTAATTGACTGAAAATTTGGATATTTTCGAGCCGTTTCGTAATATTGTTTCCGCAGTCATTTGCTGTATTTTCTAGCCATCTGCCAATCACTTGATCTTCTAAAAATGGCTGTCCCTCCTCTCCAACTTTCTCGGCTCTCCCCTTGCGTACAGCCCGAATCACTGGGTTGTGGACTAATCGACTTAGGGCGTTATCTACTGCTAAATTGGCTTGAGATGCAATTAGAGTGCGGCCACCGCGAAGCGCAATTTGATAGCAAATCTCCGCAATTACGGTAGTTTTACCAGTACCCGGTGGCCCTTGGATCAGAACAAGATCCTTGGCGGCAAGTACTTTTTCTACTGCTGCTTTCTGACCAGGATTAGCAGAAGATAATAATAAATCTTCTGATTGAAGTTCGATAGTTGTTTTGATTTGTCTAGCCTGAGAAGCATCGAATAAAAAATTACCCAAGTAGGGGTTTTGGGTGTAACCATTATTCAAATCATCTAAAGCTTTTTTCTTGCGCTGAATCTGCTGAATATCACCAACTGCCTCGAAACATAAGAATCCGGTAGCTGGTAATTGATAACGCTCTGCTGCCATATATTCAGCTAAGTCGCGTTCTAATCTCAGGCTGATAATACAACGGTTGGGGTCAACATCTTCAACAGTCCCTAATTGACGACCGGTAATCCAATTTTTGCCGACGGGAGCAGTTTCAAAAAGCTTCAAATCTTCGTTTTTTGTGCGTCTTGCTCGTTCCCAAAAGTTTTCTACGTCGAGGGAATTTTGATAAAAGCCGTCAAGGGTGGCTGAGGCTACATCAATTTCAAAACTAATCCGTCTTTTGAAGTTATAGTTATGACTTACATAACGCACGCAAAATTGACGCGCTTTAGCGATTTTTTCTTCAATTTGCAAAAACGCTTTCCAAGCTTTAAGCTGATCTTCTGTAGGCACATGGTCGCCACAAACTGGCGCGGCGGCGATGCGTTTCAATGTCGTTGGCGGAATATCGAGATGATGCTGATGATTAGGTAGCAAACGTAAGCGACAAGGAACAGCATAACTATCAGCGTGTCCCCGTGAGGGTTGTAACAACTGAGCCGACAGTATTTTTAAACCACCGCGTCCATCTTTTTGTACAGCCGCTCTAAATCCTAATGTTTTTCTGAGCTTATCAAGTCTTGCGGGTAACTGAAAATCATCGCTGTCTGTTGCGATTGTTAAATCCCAAATTTCTTCTCTTGCTTCTTTCCCCGCACCTTTGCGACGCACATAAAATAGAGAAGGCTTTTTCCCGACACATTCCAACATTAACTCATTGGCGCGATCGCGGCGCTCCCGAAATTCGGGATATGCTTCTAGGGCAGTTTTGCCTTCAAGATGACGGATAAAACTATCAATTGCTGAAGAGATAAACATATAGCCCCAATCTTCAGAGCTTGTCTTAATTTTAGAGGATTTTGCTGTTAGTTTATTTACCGCTACACGAATGCGTTCTGCATCGGATTCTGAGATTGTACTGGTATGACTTTTAACTGCAATTTTCAGTTTTTCGCAAATTACTAATAGCTTCTTGCTATCCAAATTCAATTCTTTTGCTAGTTCGTAGATTCTGAGTTTGCCGTTGTTCATCCAATGTTGCCTTTGCCGACAAAGTTTTGCTATTTCGGAAAATCAAATTACAGATGAAACAGATAATTCATCTGTGGTTCCAAATCAGGATTTTTGCAAGAAGTCATATTGCATCAAAGTTTGTACTGCTGATAAACGTCACTAGCGGCGCGATGCAGCAGAGAATGCCGCCAAACTAAAGATTTCATATCATCAGCATAACCGCCGCCAATGACGCAAGCGACAGGATAACCGCTACTCATACAAGTACTCAAAACCTGCATTTCCCGGCGAAAAATGCCAGCATCAGTTAAAGCTAATTTTCCCAAGCGATCGCCTATATGAGGGTCAACACCAGCATCATAAAATACTAAATCTGGCTTGACTTTAGATAATAAATCTGCTAGGTAATTCGCTAAAGTTTGTAAATAAGCGTCATCCTCCATTCCCACTGGCAAAGCAACATCCAAATCGCTGTTTTGTTTAGTACCGGGGAAATTGACTTCGCAATGCATGGAGAAAGTAAAAACACTGTCGTCATCCTGGAAGATAAAAGCGGTGCCGTCTCCTTGATGAACATCCAAATCCACAATTAGGATTTTTTGGACAAGTCCAAGTTTTTGTAAAACGCGACAGGCGATCGCTAAATCGTTGAAAATACAAAAACCAGACCCATAACTAGGAAAGGCATGATGAGTTCCACCAGCTGTATTACAGGCTAAACCCTGACTTAGTGCCAGTTTAGCAGTAAGTATTGTACCACCTACCGCTACACAAGTACGATTCGCTAATGCTGGACTCCAAGGCAAACCAATGCGTCGCTGTGCTTTGGCATCTAGGGTTCCTTCACAATAAGCTTGAACATAGCTTGGAGTGTGGACTAACTCTATCAATTCTGGCGGTGGACGTTCCGGGGTGTGAAATTGTTCTTGATTAGCCACACCATCAGCTAACAGCAATTCGTAGAGTTGTCGGAACTTAGACATCGGGAAGCGATGCCCTTCAGGTAGGGGAGCAATGTAATCTGGGTGGTAAATAATTGGCAAGTCCATAAGGAAAGAAAATCTCAAGCAATCTGATAATTAACAAGCTAAAATTTAGCCATAATCACAGCAAAAATGCTGCTCTCCTAAATCTAAAATTCCAAATTTAAAATTGATATGATGGAATGGATTCCGCCGATTGCGTTTATTCTAGCTGGCTTCCTGGCTGGAATAATTGGTGAAAAAGTTATCTTCAAAAAACTGGAAACATTCGTTAATAATAAACGAATTGCCGGGGGTGATATTATATTTTATTCCCTGCATCGCATGACATTTATTTGGTTTGTCATTGGCGGTTTTTTTTGGGCAATTCTGAGTTCTCCCCTCAAACCAGATATTGCGATCGTACTGCAAAAAATTCTGATGATGGCATTGCTGTATTCAGTGACGTTAGTCTTAGCCAAATTGACTGCCGGTTTTGTTAATTTATTTATTCGCAGAGCCGAAGGAGTTCCCACATCACTAATTTCTAACCTTGCTAAGATTACTGTTTTAGTTTTGGGAACATTAATCATATTGCAAACGGTAGGTGTTGAAATTACGCCGATAATCACAACTTTAGGTATTGGTGGTTTAGCAGTTGGTTTGGCACTCCAAGACACACTTGCAAATTTGTTTTCGGGTTTTTACTTAATTATTTCTAAGCAAGTTAGAACCGGAGACTATCTGAAATTAGATGCTGGGCATGAGGGATATGTCATAGATATTACTTGGCGCAATACGACAATTAAAGAAATTTCAAATAATGTAGTCGTTGTTCCCAATTCTAAGTTGTCTTCTGCAATTTTCACAAACTATCATTTACCAGCAAAGGAAATTACTTTAACAATCGATGTGGGTGTAAGTTATGATAGCGATTTGGAAGAAGTTGAAAAAGTGACTGTAGAAGTAGCCAAAGAGGTCATGCAAGAAATTGCACCGGAATTAAAAGAAAGTGAACCATATATCAGATTTCATACTTTTAATGATTTTAGTATAGATTTTACGCTTTATATGCGCGTCAGTGAATACTTTGATCAGCGTATTGGTAAACATCTATTTGTCAAAAAATTACACAAACGCTATCAGCAAGCAGGAATTCAAATTCCTTTTCCGATTAGAGAAGTGTATATGCAAGATAATTGATAAAGCCCCGGCGACTGGAAGTCGCGGCTATACAGACAAAACCCTTGATTTTTCTCTTAGTCCACGGAGGTGGACTTCGTTTGTATAGCCAAGCCAGTGCGGTCTTGGGGGTTTCCCCCATGAGCAACTGGCGTGCGATTTCTAATCGCCAGGGCTATGTGCAAGATGTGAGCTAACTTAGATTGCTAATGCTCGTTTTTCTAATCGTAGTTCAAAGCGATCGCCTGGTTTCGGCTCAAGTACCTGCGTTGAAAGATTGTTTTTCTCAAGTAACGAACGAAATTCTTCAGCACTTCCTTTACTCTCAAGGAATTTGGTGATCAATCCTTCAAACACCACATCTCCTCCGGCAGCTGTAGGTAGTATTACTTGAGGTTTTAACCACCTTACCACTTCCAAAGCGCTATTTCCTCCTTTGATAAAAGGCCCAACCAAAGGCAGGGTTAAGTCAACAAACGGTGTAATCACCACATCAACTGGTCCAGCTTGCTTAACTTTTGGGGAATGATACCCGTGAGGCTCGTAGTATACGGTTAAACCACTCTCCAATTCTTTGAGGAGATAACTATTTTCCACTAAAGTGGGGCCAATTGGAGAGCCGGGGAAAGCTTTAATTTCAACTTGATTATTTAAAGTGAAAGTTTCACCATGAGCCAATACTGTTACCTGGGTGTAACCTAACTGCTGTACTACCTTGGCAGCATTGGGAGAAGCTACAACTTTGATGCTGTGATCCAGCAGCTTGAGCGTTGGTGGGTGAGTATGGTCTTCTAAACCCTGAGACAGCAGGAGCAAATCAATATTATCTGGTATTGGGCGATTTTGCGATCGCGAACCTTTAAACAACCAATCCAAATTGCTGAAAATTAACGAACCAACTAGCCAAGGGTCAATTAATATTCGTTTCCCGCCGATTTCCAGTAACCAACTATTGCTGTCTAACCAAGTTAAGAACATAAACTTATGTGAAGATAACGCCTACCTTCATTATCAAGCGTATACGACTAGAGTTACCACAGCTTTGGAACCATCGGTGAGAGATTAATATAAAGTGCCTTTTGTCAATCAGTTAAAATTTTAAGCTTTAGGAAAATTAGCCTCTACTTCGGTTGGAGTAATCCTGCAAAAGCCAAGTTAGCTCGTTGATTAAAGAATCGAGCGTGTCTTTAGACCTGAGAGTGTCAACTGCTTTCTATACCAATTAGACAGCCAGGGAATTACCCTTAAACAACCACAAAATTGTTGTTGCTTAATGACAACCCAGCAGATAATCCTGCAAATTGTACCTGAGTAAATGCGCTTGCACTACCATCCTGGTCAAAGAACAATGCACCTGTAGTGGAATTATAAATAAATCGCTGGGTGCTAGTGGTTGCAGATTCTCCAAGTGTAAACTGACTTGTCTTAAGTACACCTGCTGATAAACCGCCACCAAAACCAGCAGCTGACACCTGAATTAGTTCATTAATGGCACCGAAGTCACCTATCAGATCGAGACCTTCATTGAAACTATTGAAAACAAAGGTATCAGTACCACCTTCTCCATAGAGCCAATCATTACCGTTGCCACCTTTGAGGGTATCATTACCATTGCCACCTTTGAGGGTGTTATTACCATTGGCATCAGAGGCTATCAGGGAATCATTACCATCACCCCCATCTAATATGTTGGCCCTTGAACCCTTGTTAACATCCAATGTATCGTCACCAACACCACCGTTGAGGGTGTTATGACCTGAGGTATAAAGGGCAAAGAGAAAATCATTACCATCACCCCCATCTAATAGATTATTACCACTGTCATTATCGGCTATCAGGGAATCATTACCATCGCCCCCATCTAATATGTTTATGCTGGCAATTGAACCGTAAACATTCAATGTATCGTCACCAACACCACCGTTGAGGGTGTTATTACCTAAGGAGGAATAGGCAGAGAGGGCAGAGAGAAAATCATTACCATCGCCCCCATCTAATAGATTATTACCAGTGGCACCAGAGGCTATCAGGGAATCATTACCATCGCCCCCATCTAATAGATTATTGCCTGTTGAACCGTCAACATTCAATGTATCGTTACCAACACCACCGTTAAGGGTGTTATCACCAGATACGCTATTCTCAACAGAATTTCCCAATTCGTCGTAAATGTAACTCAAGGCCTGTAAAGAATCATTGCCATTGCCTCCATTGAGAAGGTTATCCCCTGTTGAAAGACTAATATCCAAGAAATCTTCACCAGCGCCGCCATCTATTGTATCGTTACCATTGCCTGAGCGGAGCGTATCATTACCATTGCTTCCCACAAGATAATCATCGTAGTCTGTACCTGTGATATTTAATTGTTCGATATTCTTGTAGCTAAACACTGTTGTGTCCGCCGTCGTAGAAATTACTCCAATGTTATTAGTAGGATTGAAAGTCGAAGTAATTCCCGTGGTAGCACTGCTATAACTGAAAGACAAGGTGTCGTTACCTGTTCCCCCATCTACTGTTTGAGTCACCAACGTAGATAGGGAGTAGAAATTTAACGAATCATCGCCATTCCCACCATTGAGGGTGTTATTGCCGGTGCCACCATTGAGAGTATCATTGCCATCGCCACCGTTGAGAGTATTATTGCCATCCCCACCCCTCAAAATGTCATTACCACTTAAGCCTTCAATAATGTCATCACCCCCTTGACCATTGATGACATCATTTGAATTATCAAATCCACTAACATTGTTGGATAGGTCGTTTAGGAAGGTGACTGTGTTTTTTCTAAACACAGTGCTTTGGGTGGAGTTGGCATCGAAGACATCAAAGCTGTCGGTGATGGTAGTTTGCCCATAAAACAGAATATTGCCCAAATCTACGGTGGCTCCAGTGGATTTGGTGAGGTTATCCAGGTTTTCCAGGGCAAAGTTTTCCAGGATGAATCTGGTATTACCATACCCTTGAAAGCTGATTTCCAAACTTGTGCCATTCTGGGTGAGAAGCAAATTCTTGGCTGTGAAGCCACTATTGTCCTGGAATATCAGAGTATCCACTTCGGCTATGACTGCTGCTGTGGGATTTCTTCCTGTACCTACTCCAGTAAAATCGGCGATCGTATGAGTGCCAGTATTAATAGTGTCGGTGATTGTGCCACTATTAGTCGTGTCGTTGCTTAAGCCTTTGTAAACAAATTTATCCTTACCACCGCCGCCTGTGAGGCTATCCTTACCACCACCGCCTGTGAGGCTATCATCGCCATTACCACCATTGAGGGTGTTATTACCAGTGGCACCAGACGCTGTTAGAGTATCATTGCCATCGCCCCCAGAGAGGAAGTTATTGCCAGATGAGCGAGAGCTGAAGTAGGAATCACCATATTGGTCAACAAAGCCAGAGATGTCTAGAAAATCATTGCCATCGCCTCCAAAAAGCAGGTTATCACCTGATGAACCACTAGCACTCAAGATATCATCACCAGCACCACCGTTGAGGGTGTTATCGCCATCTGAGCGAGAGTTAGACGATGAGTACTCCCAACTATATACATACCCAGAGATGGAGACAGAATCATTGCCATCGCCCCCATCTAAGAGGTTATCGCCTAATGAACCGCTAGCATTTAAAGTATCATCACCAGCACCACCGTTGAGGGTATTGTTGCCTAAAGAGCGATCGTCGTAGTCTGGTATGTAGGTGTTGTAGTAGTCTGCGCCAGAGGTGGAGAAAAAATCATTGCCATCGCCACCATTAAGCAGATTATTGCTTGAGGGGGAGTCAGCATACAAAGTATCGTTACCAACACCACCGTTGAGGGTATTATTGCCCGCACCACCCCTCAATATGTCATTGCCACTTAAACCTTCAATAATGTCATTACCTCCCTGACCATTGATGACATCATTTGAATTGTCAAAGCCACTAACATTGTTGTCGAGTTCGTTTAAGAATGTAACTGTGTTTTTTCTAAACACAGTGCTTTGGGTGGAGTTAGCATTGAAGACATCAAAACTGTCGGTGATGCTAGTTTGCCCATAAAACAGAATATTGCCCAAATCTACGGTGGCTCCAGTGGATTTGCTGAGGTTATCCAGGTTTTCCAGGGCAAAGTTTTCCAGGATGAATTTGTAATCACCAAACCCTTGAAAGCTGATTTCCAAACTTGTGTCATTCTGGGTGAGGAGCAAGTTTTGGGCAGTGAAGCCACTATAGTTCTGGAAACTTAGGGTATCCACTTCGGCAATGACTGCTGCTGTTGGGTTTGTTCCTTTACCTACTCCACCGAAATCGGTGATCGTATTAATGTAGTTTGAGTCGCCGTCAAAAAATATTATATCGTTGCCACCGCCACCAGTTAGGGTGTCGAAGTTATCGTAGTAATCGGAAGCGCCCTGTAGGGTATCGTTACCGTTGGTTCCAATGATAATTGCCATAAGTTTTTCCTACCTGAATCGATTTTTGGAGTAACTGTAGTTGTCAATAATCGAGTTAGTGCTGTTTGATGGCACAAATAATGTGCCAAAAGTTGAAGTTTTCGGAATACTTTATTCACTCTTTAGATGAGTCGCAAATTGTTCATTAAAGATTTCCTCTTTAATTCGCTTGCAAACATTACTTATCCCAGTATTGAGGACTATCTAAGTCTTAAGCACTGTACAAAATTTAGTTGGTTTGTCAACGCATAAGTCTTACTAGCTACTTTCAAAATAGGAAACACTTGAGACAGCATAAAACAGGAAATCTTTATGCATTCGTTGTCGGCGTAGCTTGCCGCCGTAGGCATCGCCCTTGAATTTCTATCTGGAAAATAGGAAACATCAAAATAATCCAGCAATAAGGAAATATCAAATATTTACTTAGATGTCTATCTTTTCAAAAAATCTTTGCATAGTCTTCATATTCGTAATCGTTTAAGCGGGGGTAGGAGAGCAATGCCTACGGCGGCAAGCTAGGCAAACAATGGTAATCAAATATGCGATCGCGCAAATTGAGACTAGAGTACATTTGTATTACAGGCTGGAACCCCTATTAAATGGTTCATCTTTTTTCTATAGCGTTTCCTAATCATATTAGGTACATCATATTCCCCTCTCGAAGAGCGGGGAGGGGGTTGGGGGTGGGGTTCTTGTATCTCACTCAAGCGAGAACCGCTATAACTCAATTTAAAATGGGCGAACCGGGAGTCATTAATGAGTGGTTGAACTCCGTAAAACTTACTTGTTTAACGAACCGCAAAGGAAGAAATAGGTATTCTGGCGGTGCGATCGCAGTAGATCATAGACTAGCGATCGCCGAAGCAACTAGCTGAGAAACAAAGGGTAAAATTGCCTGACTCTTAGCCTGGGCTTTACCTTCAGTAAATACCACTAAGAGATAAGGGCGCTGATTTGGTATCTCAATATACGCAGCATCATGGCGAACTTGACTTGTCCAACCTGCCTTTGACCAAATTTGAGCATTTTCAGTCAGTCCACCACCTAAAAAACCTGTTACCTGATTTTCTTCGGTATCAGTAGGTAAATCGTTGAGATTGCGTTTGAGCAAAGCCATCATTGCTTGCGATCGCGCACTTGAAACCGCCACTCCACCTACAATACTATGCAGTAACCTAGCGATCGCATTTGTTGTCAGCATATTGCGATTTTCCAGTAACTCGCCCACAAACGCCCGCTCCCGTCCGTATGGCCCATCACCCCAAGTTTTTTGACAGACGTTAATCGTCTCCATTTCTTCCCAACCTAAAGTTTGGTAATAGCGGTTAACAATATTACGCTGATATTTCCAGGTTTCAAAAGGCCCGATTGGTAATTCTGCCCCTGATGTGGTACCACTCAGGATATCCACAATCAAGCTAGTAGCATCATTGCTGGAATCTACAATCATATCTCGCAAGGCTCGCTCCAACTCCTTGGAAGTTTGACTCATGCCTTTTTCTAGCCATTCGTTGACCGCCACCAGATAAAATAGTTTGACTACACTGGCGGGATAAATCCGCTCCACACCGCGATAAGTGAAACCACGAACTGGGTGATCCCAAAAAGCCTTGGGAGTCAGCGCACCACCAGTATTTACTCGCACTGGTGGATCGTAAACAACCCAAGTCAGGGCAATTTGATTACGGGCTAAGGTCGGAAATTTTGCCCAAGTTGCATCTAAAATGCCATTACCAAGATTTTCGAGTTGTTCGTCTTTATTAAAAAAAATCATTCTCTAATAATGTCCTTTAATCTAAAATCCCAAATCCCAAATCCCCAATCACGGGAGTATCAATGTTTAGCTGACCTGAATTTATATGATTCTCCTGAATGTACACGTTTAGCAACTCAAGCCGCATCTGGGCGACATTTATGGGTAACATCAAATCATCAAAATTCAGTGGTTGAGGTGTATTTGTGTGAAGATGACTATCCGGGATGGCTATCCCTTTCAGATTTTGATTCATTACAATTTGCTACTGTACCTTATCAGGCTGCAACATTTTCTGAATCTGAGATTAAAAAACTCCTAGCAGAGGTTATTGCCTTTACCCAAAAAGCGATGCAACAATCAAATTATTACCTTTGGGGCGGTACAGTTGGGCCAAATTATGACTGTTCTGGGTTGATGCAGGCGGCGTTTGCTTCGGTGGGTATTTGGCTACCCAGAGATGCCTATCAACAGGAAGGATTCACTCAACCAATTACTATTGCAGAATTAGTAGCCGGGGATCTAGTATTTTTTGGAACTAACCAAAAAGCCACCCATGTCGGACTTTATTTGGCGGATGGTTATTACATCCATAGTTCTGGGAAAGAACAGGGACGCGATGGGATTGGGATTGATATTCTCTCGGAACAGGGAGATGCGGTTAGTCAGTCGTACTATCAGCAGCTGCGAGGTGCTGGTAGAGTTATCAAGGGTTACGAACCACAGAGACGCTGAGGACGCTGAGGCTTATGAGGAGTGGGAAGGTTTATCAAGGGGTAATTGAGGAAAATGGGGTGATTTCCGTAATTGTCCCAGATGTTTCGGTGGTGGTGCCGATACATAACGAGGTGGAAAGTTTGCCACTTTTACTAGAAGCGATCGCATCTATTTTATCCTCAAGTCAGATAAATTATGAAATCATTTGTGTGGATGATGGTTCTACAGATGGTTCTGGGGAATTTCTCAAAGCACAGGCGCAAATCCGCACTGATTTAAAGGCGGTGATTTTGCGTCGCAACTACGGACAAACTGCGGCGATGGCTGCTGGATTTTATTATGCAGTCGGTAAAGCGATCGTTACTTTAGATGCTGACCTCCAGAATGATCCGGCTGATATCCCCATGTTATTAGCAAAGCTGGACGAGGGTTACGATTTGGTGAGTGGTTGGCGGCAAAAACGCCAAGATGGTGCCGTAAATCGGTTACTACCTTCCAAAATTGCCAATTGGCTAATTCGCCATACCACTAGCGTGAATATTCATGACTATGGCTGTTCGCTGAAAGCCTATCGTGCAGAACTGTTGGCAGATATGAATCTCTACGGAGAATTACACCGATTTTTACCTGCCCTGGCATACATTGAAGGAGCTAGAATTACCGAAATGCCCGTGCGTCATCACGCCCGTCGCTTTGGTAGCAGTAAATATGGGATTTGGCGGACATTCCGGGTGTTGATGGATTTGTTAACCATTCTGTTTATGAAAAAATTCCTCACCCGCCCGATGCACGTTTTTGGGCTGTTAGGCTTGATTTCAATGGTTTCAGGGACAGCGATCGGAATTTACTTAACTTTCGTCAAATTGGCTTTAGGTGAAATGATTGGCAATCGCCCTTTGCTGATTTTAGCAGTTCTTCTGCTAGTCACTGGAGTACAGTTGTTTTGCTTCGGTCTTTTAGCAGAATTGCTCATGCGTACATACCATGAATCCCAAGGACGGCCTATCTATCGCGTGCGAGAGGTGGTAGCAAAAAGGGTTAAGTAAAGTAACAATGGGCATTGGGCATTGGGCATGGGGCATGGGGCATTGGGCATTGGGCATGGGGCATGGGGCATGGGGCATGGGGCATGGGGCATGAGTAAACAGTCAAGAGTAAATATTGGTTTACTCTTGACTCCTAACTCCTAATACCATTTCTTTGTGAGGCTGCGCCAAACCCTTTTAACTTCTTTCTTTCTTTCTTTCTTTCTTTCTTTCTTTCTTTGTGTCCTTTGCGTCCTTTGCGTCCTTTGCGATTCGTTTTTCTTTCTTGTACTTAAATATGCTTTAGCGCATCTTCATACAGAATTGGTATCAGGGTGTTTGCTGGTAAGGCAAGCGATCGCTTTGGTCGTGGTTTATTTATCACCTTTGGTATTTTCTGCTACGTTTGTAGCGTTAATACTGCTATGGCAGGCTGATAGCGCGATCGTGTTCTTACTGGCTACGATCGCTGAAGGTGCTGGTGGTGGTACACTAATCTCGATGATGATCACGATGATGACAGACCGCTCACTGCCACAAGAACGGGGGCAAATTTTTGCTATATGTGTAGCTGGACTTGACCTGGGGATTGCGATCGCTGCTCCTATTCTGGGTACCATATCAGAACTTGTAGGCTACCGCAATATGTTTGGCTACGGTGCTGCGATCGCTTCTGTTGCACTTGTCATCTTCCTCACCCAGTCGAGCAAAGACCTATCCAACTCCCTGCGCTTTGCACTAGGTCTAGCTCCAGATGTCTACGCCTTGAACAATTTAAAAGTTAGGAGTGAGGAACTTTAATTCTTCACTCCTAACTTTCAACTCTTAACTTTCAAAAACGGGCGAGGAGGGATTCGAACCCCCGACACCGTGGTCCGTAGCCACGTGCTCTAGTCCACTGAGCTACACGCCCTCACCGACAATCAATATTAACACGTTCTAACCAAATGACGCAAGATAATTTTCCATCTCATTTTGCCAACTTAACCCATCTAGATTACCAAGGACAGGCACAGATGGTAGATGTGTCTGACAAAGCACCCACTATCCGCCAAGCAGTAGCCGAGGCCAATGTGCGGATGCTGCCAGCCACCTTCGCTGCCATTCAAGCCGGAAATGTGCCAAAAGGAGATGTGTTGGCAACTGCAAGATTGGCAGGAATTATGGCAGCCAAGCAAACAGCCACTTTAATTCCCCTGTGTCATCCCTCGCCTTTGCAAAAAATCGCAGTCGAGATTATACCCAATCCGCAACTACCTGGTTATCAAATTCAAGCCACAGTCAAAACCAAAGCTGAAACTGGGGTAGAGATGGAAGCCTTAACCGCCGTTTCTGTGGCTGCCCTGACTTTATACGATATGGCAAAAGCCTTAGAAAAGTCGATTCAAATTGAGTCAATTCGTTTAATAAGTAAGAGTGGCGGGAAATCAGCAGATTATTCGTCGCCAGAGCAATAACAATTCAAAATTAAAGACTCCTCATCTCCCTCATCTCCCTCATCTCCCTCATCCCCACTCCCCGATGACTGGTTATAGGAGTCTAATAGCAACCGCTACCCCAAAAACCTTAGAATGAATAGGGTGTATTTAAATCTGTAACAAATATTTATGCCTCCTCGTTGGCCTCGCAAACCCGATCGCAAAGACCCAGATTACCGCAAGATCGATGACCGGATGAATTTTGCCGTGCATATAGCGATCGCTGCTACCATAAATTCTGGCTTGTGGTTTTTCCACATCTTAAAAGGCACTACCTGGGAGTGGCTACCGTGGGTCACTGCAAGTTGGATAGTAATAGTGTTGGTGCATCTAATTTATATTGGTGCGATCGCTAACTACACCGAAACTCCACCCAAATCCACCTGAAGACGGATTGCTGATGCTGGGGCGATTGTAACCTGTGGTAGTAGAATCAGCCTGTTAATTGAGCGATAATGTAAAAAAGACTGAGATTTCGCACTCTTTCTGAATGTAGCGTTATTTTTATGGCTAAGACTAACACCACAGAACTACTGGAAGCCCTAGCAGCTGAAATTGGCGAAAACGTCTATATAGACGTTGCCAAATGGCATCTTTATTTATCTAATGCCAAGCTGCATACCCTTGTTGCCGAGCAACTGTATCCCTTAATTACTTCCAACGCTGTAAATGAAGACCGAGTTTTAGAAGTCTTGGGATCAATTCCAATAAAAATTGGCGGCGGTAGAAGTGAACTTCCTTTGATCGATTTACTGCCACTGCAATGTCAGGTGACTTTAGTAGATATTTTAGAAAAATATCAACGCGAAATCTAATCGCCAAAACCAAGATTATTTGAATTAAACAATTTTCTTCCTCAGCATTCCCTGATTCAATTTTGAATTTGAGATACTGAATTGAGGATGAATTTACAGTGTCAATTTTATAAAAGTAAAAACCACAGATACACATAGATGAATCTTGTACAATTTATGTATGCATATCTGGTAAAAATGTCCTTTAACAATTAAGGAATCTCATCCTGATGAATCGGTTGAGATGGGAGTGAGTTTATCTTGAGACTTACTTTCAACTTTCATGCAAACTTATTGAGGCAATTTAGATGCTTTTACAAGTCAAAGATAGTGGCGAATTGGTAAAAATTGTTGAAATTCAGGAATTACTTGACCCGAATACTAATGTTGTTCACGCAAAAGACCAAGAAGGTCAAGAAGAACAGCAACCTGAGACTTTTAAAAAAGAAAATCTTGTTTTTCCTTCAGGTGAAGTTCTACCACGCTGTTGGTTAGATGCCGACTATAGACACGACAACGCTTAATTAACTCATCCCCCGGCTTGAAGCCGAGGGGAAATCGAAGTCATTAGTCATTGGTACTAATGACTAAATCGGCGGGCAGCTATTCCTCCCACCCCTCTTGTTGGGATGGGATTCCCGCCGATTTTCGTTGATTTTAAAATCAGGTAATTGGGAATGGAAGTAAACTGATTATGCATTATCAATTTACCTAACAAGAGTAGGGGCGTACATCTGTCTGCCCCTACTACTATGTGCCAGTTGATGATACTTCTTGTTCTGTTACCGTCGCCGTTTTATTCTGCTGAAACTTCGGGAAAAATGCCTTAGCAATCCAGTCAGTCAAGATATGAGACAGTAATCCTAAAGGCCCAGCAAATAAACACAAAGCTAGGGAGTGAACTGTCAAAATACCTGTTTTCTGCCCTTCCCAATAAATCCAACGACCGACGAATAAATCCATCACTAAAAAATGAATCCAACCTGTTGCAGCAGCTGTTTCATCTGCAAAAAATCGCGCAATATCAGCTAATTGGGGATTCGATAAAGCTTTGGCATTTTCTGGCGTAATGCTGTTGATAAACAAATACAAATACGCCACACACCATCCGCACGTTTTACCAATCTTACCCGTTTTATTTGGTTTATTTGGTAGAAATGCAGGTCACGAGTACCTTTGAGTTTTAGTTTTCCAATCCCCTTTTTGTCGCTAAAAGTTATGGTTTTACGATTATCCGCAAGCTTCCATCCTGACGTTTTGTATTCAACAGAACGACAATCTTTCTGGAACTGGGGAAAACCTTTCTTACCAGGAATACCCTTGTTACAGTTTTCATAAAACCGAGAAATAGAAGACCATGCTCGTTCAGCAGAGGCTTGACGAGCCATTGAATTGAGTTCGTTAGCAAATGGAAAGTTAGCCGCAAGTACAGCACAATATTTCTGCAAATCGTTTTTACCTATATCCTTAATGTCCATCCATAGCCGAATACAGCTATTGCGAACAAACTTTGCAGTCCTAATTGCGTCATCTATTGCTGCGAACTGGGCTGATTTCCCATAAGCTTTAAACTCAAAAACAAGCATCTTTCTTACCTCCTATCTTATACTGCCATAGTTGGCGTAAAAAACGGTCACGAAAGATTCAATGCCTTTATTACCGCACGAGTCGCTTGTATCTCAACACGCTTTGTGACTGAGCTTTACGCTTACCGACTAGCTTGTAAATTTATCCTAATTAATTTGGGCGAAGCTGCACTTCCTGCCGCTCCGCTAACACCTCTTTACAATCAAAAATATTTACAGCCTGAATTGCTGCAAATGACTACGGGGATTATAAGTACGTATAGCCCGGATTTTTTCATAATATTCCCGCTCTTGTTGGCTGAGGTCTTTTGGTGGAACGATCGCCACCTTCACCAACTGATCGCCGCGTCCACCTTTGCCTACAGGCCAACCTTTGCCACGTAAACGCAGGGATTGACCAGAACGCACTCCCGCAGGCAGCTTCACATTAACTGAACCATCAGGTGTGGGTACATCAATAGACGCTCCCAAAGTAGCTTCATCTGGTGTGATTGCCACTTCGCAAACCAGATTATCGCCTTCCATTTGGAAGAACGAGTGGGGCTGAAGTTCGACTTTTAAGTATAAATCCCCTCGTTGTTGAGTCATCGGGTTAATTTGACCTTTACCTCGCACGCGTAGGCGAGTACCAGTTCTAGCCCCAGATGGGATGCGGACATCTATTGTTTCGTTACCTAAACTGAAGCGCTTTTGCACACCATTAAATGCTTCAGCAAAAGTTAGAGCGATCGCAGCTTCACTATCTTGGGTATTAGCCGCACCTGCATCTTGAAACGCAAAATCGTTAAAGCCGTTAAAACCACTTGGCGCACCTGTAGAAGTGCTGTAAGAGTAACTTTGTCGCCCACCACGAGGGCTAGCACCACCAAAACGTCCTAGCAACTCATTGATGAACTCATCAAAATTACCGTATTGGCTGAAGTCAAAGTTACCCATGTCGGGACCAACGCCGCCGGATGGAAAACCTTCACCAGCTTGTTTCCAATATTGACCAAATTGGTCGTATTTTTTGCGTTTATCTGCATCTGAGATCACTTCGTAAGCTTCGCTAACTTCTTTGAAGCGTGCCTCTGCCTGTTTGTTGTTTGGATTAACATCAGGGTGATATTTGCGGGCTAGTTTCCGAAAGGCTTGTTTAATTTCCTCTGGAGTGGCAGTCTTACTAACTCCCAAAATAGCGTAATAGTCTTTGAAGTCGGTTGCAGCCATCTACCAGCCTCCTATAGAAATTCCCGTTATGTTTTTTTAAGATCAGAGATTTGTGGTTTGGCAGGTATAGTGCCAAGCAAAAGAATCTGATTTTAAATTAACAAACAATATAGAAAATCAAGTGTGGTTCTTGCTCACCGAGCGATCGCAATTTCCGTACTCCGATTTTTCTGATCGGCGAATCAGGCTGTCTAGCCCTTCTTCCAGGCTTGGGGAGGCATCTCGGAGTTGACGGTGCATCCGCAAAATAATTTCTTCAGGAACCTGGCGCGATCGCCTTTTATTGCGTGCCAAACACAACCAAACTGGCGTATCCACCCAAATTCCCCTAATGTGGGTAAAGCCCAAGTCACGGGCTAAAGCAATGACTTCACGACGATGGCGGCGTTGGGCATTGGTGGCATCGAAAATTGCTGTATTACCTGTAGAAATAGCTTGCTGAAATTGCCGCTCAATTTCATGCCAAATCAGCAGCCACGGTCCCTGAATGGCTTGGGAACCGAATAATTGTCCCCGGATGGCATCCGTAGAAATCACTGACATCTGGGGACATTCTACCAGTAATTGTTTTGCCAAAGTTGACTTACCGCTACCTGGAAGACCAATTAACAAGATGAGTTTAGTCATTTGTCCTCTCTTACAAAGTTCTGAGCGCCGGAAGCCGGCGCTCAGAACTTTGCGCTTTGTCATTTGTCCTTTGTTACTTGTAACTATTAACCAATGACTAATGACTAATGACTAATGACTAAATGATCGTTCCATCAGGAATTACAGCATTTTTCAGCACGACAACGATGCCACTGCGGATGTAGAAACCTTGACTTTCGCGGTCAGCTTCTTGCACATTATCTTTATTGATAATTTTGACATCGTGACCGATACTGGCGTTTTTATCGATGATCGCACGGCGAATGAGCGAGTCAGTACCAATACCTACGGGAATGTCACCTTTTTCTACGTTAGATTGCCGTTCTACAGAAGCTTGATAAAAATCTGCACCCATGAGCAAAGACTCTTCGATGACGCAGCCAGATTCAATCCGCGATCGCACTCCTAAAACTGAATGTTGAATGCGGCAATTCTTCAAAATACAACCTTCGCCGATAATTGATTCGGTGATGTGGCAATCTAAAAGTTTAGTCGGAGGTAAGTAACGAGCGCGGGTATAAATTGGCGCTTCTTCATCGTAGAAACTAAAGGGTGGCTGGGGTTGCTGAGTCAGCGCTAAGTTGGCATGATAAAATGCCTCAATTGTTCCAATATCTTCCCAATAGTCATCAAATAGATAAGCTTGAACATTGTAATCCTTAGAAGCATCAGGAATAATTTCTTTACCAAAATCCGTCCGTTCTAAAGATTCTTTCAACAACTTGATCAAAACATCTCTTTTAAAGACATAAATCCCCATTGAGGCGATGTAAGGCTGTAATTGGGCCTGTTCTTTTGTCAATCCCAGGATACTGGTATCGACGCGCATTTTAGTTAAAGCTTCGCCTTTAGGTTTTTCGCTAAAGTCAACAACCCTACCAGAATCGTCAATTTTCATTAAACCAAAATCTGAGGCGCGGCGCTCGTCTATGGGGATGACTGAGAGAGTAATATCAGCACCCGTTTCTCTATGACGCTGGATAAACAGACGGTAATCCATGCGGTAGAGGTGATCCCCTGAGAGAATCAGATATTCGTCTACATTCCATTCTTCTAACAGCCATAGATACTGACGCACAGCATCGGCTGTACCTTGGAACCAGTTGGGGTTTTCTAACGTTTGCTGTGCGGCTAGCACTTCCACAAAGCCTTCGCTGAAGCCACTAAAATTGTAGGTGCGGGCGATGTGACGATTCAGGGAAGCTGAGTTGTATTGTGTCAGGACGTAGATTTTGAATATTTCGGAATTTATGCAGTTACTAACAGGGATATCGATTAAGCGGTACTTCCCCGCTACTGGTACTGCTGGTTTAGCACGGAGTTTGGTTAGGGGATAAAGACGCGTACCCGCGCCACCGCCAAGAATGATTGATAATACTTTTTTCACAAAATTTCTCCCGACTGCCTTTCAACTCTCACTCCCAGTTTAGGACTGTATGTGGCAGCTGGTAAGGGTGATTATATGATTCTTAGGGATGAATTTTCTAGAATGCTGCTGGTGATGAATGACACTGCTAGCAAACAAGAAATTAGAACATTTGTATTAATTGACGGGAAAAGTTGGGGAGCGATCGCGCAGCCAACCCCAGTCGTACTGAATTCTGACTCCTGAATTCTTCTTGATCAAACACTGAAGCTACCTAAACTTTTGCTCTGATTAACCAAACCTAATTGCTGCGATCGCTTCAAATACTTCACCCAAGGTTGCTCTGACAACTGGTAAATCGCATTTGCTGACAGTGTTGCCGTGAAAATATCTTTGCCACTGGTAACACCACTGACGCCTAAACTTGCTAAAACAGCAGTTGCAGCAGAGTCTAAAATTGGTTCAGTATGGATGAAAACTGCTAAACTCGGTTCCTCTGGGTCTTGAGTATCATTGAGCGCTGTCGCCAGGGCGGCATCTAGTTTTTGATAATTCATGAGCAGTAACTTGGTAAAAAGGGCAGGCAATTTTCACCCACCCTACAACTTATCAAATTTATAGGTTGTTATTGCCTACCCTTGTACAGAAATAATATCCATCTTTCTCAGTCTAATTACAGATTTAAGGCGTTAATCACTCCATAACCCCATTTGTGATCAAATGTGCCTGCGGGTTTTCCGGGAATAGCGCTATTTTTACGTAGCAAATCTTTCACAGCAGCCGGATCAAGTTGAGGATCACGCTGCAACATCAGTGCCACTAACCCACTGACTAATGGTGTCGCCATACTTGTACCAGCCTGAACCACAAACTTGGAATTAATCATCGATGAGCGGTCAAAATTTGCATCGGCGGAAAGCGTAGAAACAATCATTGCTCCTGGTGCTGCTACATCGGGCTTCTGTCCATCATTGCGTAGAGGCCCTTCACTACTAAATTCCGAAATAGTATTCAATTCTAAGCCCATTTCTCGCACTTGGTCATCAATATCTGTGTACGTGGCTTTAGTAGTATAGGCGGCAACTGTAATTGCACTGCTGGCGGCTCCTGGCGAACCGATTTTTATCGCATCTTTCACACTTTTGCCTGTGAAAAACACTGAGGAACTGTCATCTAGTGTCCACACATTTAAACATGTGTCAGTTGCAGAAGCATTGCGTACTTTCAACTGCCAAACACCTCCCATTACTGGCGAGGGGTCAATACCACGTATTTGCACAAAGAAATTATGGTCGCTGTTGGCTTTATCTGGCCCTGGTGTCGCTAATTGCACCCGTGCATCTGGTAACTGGTAATCTTGTGCAGCATTACCCTGAGTAATTATTTTTTGGAAGGGGGTGACAAAACCATTAGGACTTTGCAGCGACACTTCCAATTCGCTGTCTTTGGAATACCAACCGTTTAACCAAACTATGCCCACTTGATTCAAAGGAACATTAAAGCGCATACCACGAGTGCGTCCACTGGGTATCGTCGCTTCTCCATGAATGTTATAGTTTCCTTCGTTACCCGCAGCACAGCAAACAATTCTTCCAGGTCCCGTTTCGGCGTTAATGACTTTCGATAAGGAGTCGCTACCATCATGAGCATCAGCGTGTCCACCCAAGCTGAGATTTACCACTGCTGGGCGTCCCAACTCTCTAGCAACTCGGAAAATATAACGAACGCCATCAGCAATGTGGGCATCCTGTAAATCTGACCTGACGACAACTAATTCCGCTTCTGGTGCGACACCGCCATAGTTAGCATCGGCACCGGCGGCAATTCCAGCAACGTGAGTACCATGACCGCCAGTATCCTGAGAAATTGTCAGTTGCGCTCCCGTAAATTCCGCCCCATAGCCGCCCTCCGTCACTCCTGGGCCTGGCAGTGTTTGATCCCAAATGTGTAAAATTCGTCCAGCAAAGGCGGGGTGTTTCGGATCAATGCCACTGTCTATAATGCCAATGATTACTCCTTTACCAGTCAGTCCGGTTTGGTTCTTGAACTCCGGCAGTTTGACTTTTTCCAGTGCTGTGTCCATCCTCAAATGAAGTTTGCGTGATGGCTTAATCCTCTGAATCACATCTTCTTCAGATAAGACATCTAAACTATCCAAGGGTAAGAAAGCCGTCCGCACACTCCCAGAGTTTTGATTAACTTCAATATTATGTTGTGATAAATAACTCAAGTCTGCATCAGGGTCGCAGTAGATAAAAACGACGCTCTTAGTAGGTTTAACTGGACTTTTGTGGGCAATAATCCCAAGGGATTTTTTGTGATGAACTAAAGCTTTATCTCCTTCATTTTGATAGTCTTGAAATGCCAAAAGTAGTCCGGGGGAAAGTTTTTCGTGCCTCATTTTTACCTCAAATTAAATTTATTTTATATCAGCAAAATAGTGATTTTAGCAGGATAAGTCACTTTAGCGTTAACGCGGACTATGTAGTTTTTTACCCTTGATTATTTGATGTGACTATAATCTATTTTTTCAGAGATAACTAGGACTTACGCAAAATATCTCTCAAACTCTGATTTCTCGGTGTCGCGCCAGTTGCTACAAACTCCTCCACCCCCGCAACGCACTGGCTTCTCTGCGCCTGGAGCGGTTCGTTATTCCGTAACTCGTGCGTAAGTCCTAATAACATCAAATAAGCTTAAAAGGCGGGAAGTTATTCTTAAGACAATTGCTAACTTCTAATCGCCTTGATCTGATCCATGCTAGCCAATATCGATTTTGTAACAATTTGAAACCTTTGAGTACAACTAAATGTGCGAAGAGTTGGGCTGGGAAATTAAACGTGCTGGTTCGCTAACTTGAACGCGAGATGATTTAGAGCAAAGAGCAGAGCCAGATAGTAGCTACTACATCCAAAATGAAGCGTTAGTTCGAGATCAAGAAAATATTGAGATAGCGATCGCCCACCCTCAGACTTGGTGTTAGAGGTTGTTTGAAAAGTATTTTTGGTAACATCAAAGCCTCCCAAACCTAACCCCCCTAGCCCCCCTTCCCTACAAGGGAATGGGGGTTTCAAAGCCTCTCTCCGCTTCGGGGAGAGGTTTGGAGAGGGGTTTATAGTATATTTTGTGACTTTTCAAACAACCTCTTAGAGGTGGAACATTCCAGGTCTGCAATAGACAAGCTGAGGCTTTATGCTGCGATCGCAGTCCCCGAATTCTGGTGTTATAACGTTGTGGCAGGACGAGATATTTACTTTATTCTCAGCAACAACTCTTCAACATTAGTAATTAATCCCAACAAATACTAACGATCTTCCACCTGCCCACTCCTCTGTTCCCCGTGCAACTGCGGTATTTACTAGGTATTTTTTCCTAGTTTTGGGGTGGTTTTTAGGGAAACAACTACCCTAATATTACAAAACATCCTGAAATCTATATAAATTAATGGTTTCATCTATCCACATTAGGCTACAACACCTTAGAATGATTCATTGAAAAGTCGAGCCGATGGGATGTACAGCGATTTTGAGTAAAAATACTCCCAAAGGATGATTTTTGTATTTCCGCGAACCGAGATTTCAGTACAGATGTGTCAAGGCGCATCCGTAAATAATCTCAAGTAAACCTTCAGGAGTTTGATATGAACAAGGGTGAATTAGTTGATGCCGTAGCTGAAAAAGCTGGTGTTACCAAAAAACAAGCGGATCAAGTCTTAACTGCCGCTTTGGAAACGATTATTGAAGCGGTTTCCTCTGGTGATAAGGTAACGTTGGTGGGATTTGGCTCATTTGAATCACGGGAACGTAAAGCCCGCGAGGGTCGCAACCCGAAGACAAATGAAAAGATGGAAATTCCAGCGACGAGGGTTCCTGCGTTCTCGGCAGGAAAACTGTTTAGAGAAAAGGTAGCACCCCCAAAAGCATAGGTTCTGTCTTCGGGAACCCTTTTTTAATGCGGCAACCTGCACACGGGGGAAATTTAGCCTGGGCAGCAGCACTGGCTGGCTGTTCCCCTGATGCTATTCTGGATTTTTCTGCTAGCATCAGCCCGTTGGGGCCTCCAAATAGCGCGATCGCTGCTATTAAGTCCCAACTTGGTAATCTTAAGCACTATCCAGACCCAAATTATAGTGAACTGAGACTAGCTCTCAGTCACTTCCATCAACTGCCGCCTGAGTGGATTCTGCCGGGTAACGGCTCCGCAGAATTACTCACTTTAATCGGTAGGGAATTAGCTCAATTAGCCGCGACAATTTTAATAACTCCAGCCTTTGGCGACTACTACCGAACTTTGGTAGCGTACAAGGCTAAAGTGCTGGAGTGTCCTTTGTCATTAGTGAGCCAGTGCGGTCTTGGGGGTTTCCCCCATGAGCAACTGCGAACCCGCAGGGTCACTGGTCATTGGTCATTGGTCATTGGTCATTGGTCATTCGCAAAGGACAAAGGACTATTGCTGAATAATCCCCACAACCCAACCGGAAAGTTATTTTCGCGGGAGTCTATTTTGCCCTACTTGGAGCAATTTGCTTTGGTTGTGGTGGATGAAGCATTTATGGATTTTGTGCCGCCCAATGAGGAACAAAGCCTGATTCCGGTGGTACAGGAATATCCGAATTTAGTAGTATTGCGATCGCTGACCAAATTTTACAGTCTCCCAGGACTGCGATTAGGATATGCGATCGCACACCCCGACTGCCTAGCTAAATGGCAGCTATGGCGTGATCCTTGGCCCGTAAACACGCTAGCGGCGGCGGCGGCAATTGCGGCACTCCAAGATACGGAGTTTCAGCAGCAAACCTGGGCATGGCTACCACCTGCACGAAACCAACTCTTTCAGGGTTTGGCTAAAATCCCCGGATTGCAACCCCAAGCAAGTGCCGCTAACTTTTTACTAGTTGAGTCCCAAGAGTCTACTTCCCAGTTACAGCAACAATTACTCAAGCATCACCAGATTTTAATCCGCGATTGCCTTAGCTTTAAAGAACTAGGCGATCGCTTTTTCCGGGTTGCTGTACGTGAAGAGTCCGATAACCAACGCTTACTAACAGCGCTGAGTGGGGAGTAGGGAGTGGGGAGTGGGGAGTAGGGGAGATGAGGGAGTAGGGAGCAGGGAGCAGGGGAGCAGGGGGACAAGGAAAATAAATATGCCAAATGCCTCATGCTCCATGCCCCATGTCCCATGCCCAATGCCCAATGCCCAATGACAAATGACAAATGACAAATGACTATTGATTATGATGTTGTAATTATTGGCGGCAGTCTTGCTGGATACTACGCTGCCCTTGCTGCAACCCAACTACGTGCTACAGTTGCCCTGGTGGAACCGAAAGTAGACTATGGGTTTACTTATCACCATGCTCTTACCGAAATTGGTAAACTGGCGCAAAAGTTGAATGATGCTGCTAGTTTTGGTATTCATGCCACACATACTCATACCTCAGAAAAATGCCACATCTCTATGGCATGGCAAGAAGCGATGCTGTATGCTGAATGCGTCGTCTCAAATCTCAAAGAACAGCATTCTTCAGCCATCCTAGCGGCGCGGGGAGTCGATGTCATCGTTGGCAGTGGTGAATTTCAATCTTCACCCCAACTGACTTTTGCCGTTAATAATCGCCTACTACGCGCCCGTGCCTATCTGCTGGCCAGTGGTTCGCGTCCAGAAATTCCAGAGATTGACGGATTGCAAGCCACTGGCTACCTAACCCTATCTAATATTTGGCAATCCTTAAAGGGAGCCACATTACCCAAAAATTGGGTGATTATCGGCGGAATTCCCCAAAGCATTGAAATCGCTCAAACTTTAGCGCGGTTTGGTTGCAGTGTGACGCTGGTAGTCAAGCATCCCTATATTCTCCCATATCTAGACCCTGAGATAGCCATGCTGCTTCAGGGGCAGTTGGAAATCGAAGGTGTGCGCGTACTCACCAAAAAATTAGTAACTCAGGTGAGGCTAATTGAGGATAAAAAGTGGGTTCAAGCAGGAGATAAGGCAATTGAAACTGATGAAATTTTAGTGGCGACTGGACATCAGCCGAATCTTGAATCTTTAAATTTGGCAACAGTAGGTGTGAAATGGCATCGGCGTAGCTTAGTGGTGAATGATAAACTGCAAACCACTAATCACCGCATTTACGCTTGTGGTGATGTAATTGGTGGTTACGACTTTGCCAATATCGCTAATTATGAGGCAAAAATTGCGCTGAACAATGCACTCTTTTTCCCCAGGTTACGAGTAGATTATCGCTCCATTCCTTGGGCGATGTTTTCTGTGCCAATGCTGGCACAAGTGGGTTTAACAGAGGCGCAGGCAAAACGCCAATTTGGTCGAGATCAAGTCTTAGTTTTGCGACAGTATTTTAAAACTGTGGCAGCAGCCCAACTTCGGGACGAAACCACTGGTATGTGTAAATTAATTGTGCTATGCAACGGGGAAATTTTGGGAGCTTCGATATTGGGGGCAGAAAGTGGAGAGTTGATTAATTTGATTGCTTTAACAATGTCACAAAAAATTAAAGTCAAAGATTTAGCAAATCTATCTCCCGTCTATCCTAGTTTCTCAGAAATTCTAGAACAAACTGCAAGAGAGTGGAGTAAGCAAAAGTTAAATAGCAATATTGCTTTGCAAGAGTTTTTAGAAGGCTTCTTCCATTTCCGCCGCAACTGGAATTTGTGAGGCTGTGCCAAACCCTTTTAACTTCTTTCTTTCTTTCTTTCTTTCTTTGTGTTCTTTGCTTCCTTTGCGGTTCGTTTTTCTTTCTTGTACTTAAATATAGTTTTATGGTTTAGCGTATCTTCATACAGAATTAGTATAAGCTTCTATCACAACTGCTCAAAGATTTCTCTCTGATGATATCGACAAACTTCTTGCCGTTGTGCAATGAAACAGCCCTGCTACTCAGTTTGGCGAAAGCCTGATTCAGCAAGTTATATCTTAGATTCAAGAATCTCCGTGGCTTTAGCCACGGAGATTGTCAATTATTTATCTGGAAAAGTCTGTACCTTGCCATCAGGACTGAGAACAACTCGAATTCTGACATTTTGTCCGCGTGTATTGGCGGAAACAAAAGGTTTACCAACTTCAGGTATCCCAGCGCTATCAACGAATTCTCTTGCTGCCTTATTAAGGGGAAAAATTCGTTCAATTGTACCGTCAACACTGACTGTCAAACTGTACTCTAAAGCTTGTGCTAGTCCAGTGGGTGGTTGCCAACGCTTTGTGAGGTATTGTCTAGCTTCTGCTACTTGAGGTGTGTCAAATAATGTGCCTGTAGCTACTTCTGTGGATGTGGGGGTTTTGCCTCCATCCCCTAATTGATCGATAAACGGATTATTATCCGCAGTTCTAGAGGTGGGAAGTTGTGAAGCAGGTTTCTCTCCAGCAGAAGTTGGCTGTAGGGAATTGATTTTTTCCTCTAGCTGCTGTTGTGAGTTTAGTGAGGAGGGTTGGGTAAGGGTATTGCCACCATTATTATTGGGTATAGTGCCAAGAGATGGGGGGACTGCTGAGATATTAGTTGGTAAGCTGTCCGTACTAGAAGATAGTCTGGGTGGCAAATTCCGCCGCACAGGGAGATCATCAGTTTGGGGACTGGACGCTGTAAGGTTCTGTCCCACATTTGGTAATATGGCTATTTCCTGGCCTGGGATTTTGCTGGATGGCGCGTTAGCGAAGCTCGCCGAAGGCATCGCTGGATTGCTGGGAAGGGCTGAAATCCTTTTCTGAGGTATACTCAGTGCATTATTTGGAAATAGAGATGAGGGTGTAGAAAAACTAGAACTAGGGGCTGTTAGAGGTGCTTGAGGCAAACTGGATGTGGGCAGTGGAGGAGTGGAACCTAGTAAGTTATCTGATGGAGTGCTGAGTCCGGCTTCCGGCGTGGGAAAGTTTAGTGAGGCTGAAGGTTGTAAAGCCTCCTTTACTGCTGCTGGATCTGCTGTTTTGGCTGTCTGCTGTTGCTTTTCCCTAATGTTGTTAGCATATTGCCAAGTAAATGGTAACAAACCTACACCTAATACTAATACTGCGGCAACAGGCGCCCAAGTCGGGAACCTCAGAGTCGAACTCGTGCTGTTGAGAGTTGGGAGTGCCATGACATCAGTCGAGTATTCATCTAAAGCACTTGCCAAATCAAATAGTTGCAGCAGACTGAGTTTAATTACGGGGCCAGATGAGTGGTTGGCGAGAGAACCGAGAAATAAATTGTGAGTTAAATAACTGCTTGGTTCTAAATGGATATTTGCCCCGGAAATCTGGGTACTAAAGGAATTTAATGTTTTTATTGAGGACTTTAATTCCGGCTCATCCAGTGCTGTGCTTGAATCCTGGGTACCGGAGAAACTGACCCAAAAGCTTTCTGGAGACTGTTGGAGGAATTGCTGTACGTAGCTGGTGACTGCATCACATAAAGCTTCGAGTTGATCGCGATCGCCCCGAATTGGAACTCTGTTTTCTTCTGGTAGTCGGGGATCATCAAAACGTAGCTCAAAGCTCAGGTGCTTGAGGACAGTTTTCCCCATCCAACGGGACAGAGGTGAGCTTTGCGCGAATACTTCTAGGGTGCAAGTCGGGGGTGTGTAGCAACGAATGACAGAATTTGATAGAGGCATGGCAGGAACTGCGAGGAAGACTATTTGGGATTTTGCAAAAAAAGAAAAGTTGGAACGGCGGATTTCTCCACTCAGAACTTTGTCAGGTTCCTTCCGTTATCCAAACTGGTGTGCAAGGAGGAAGCAGTGCTGATAGTGCATCGCCCAAGGGCTAACCATCATCAATAGGGAATCCTTACCTAGCAAACTTTAATGAGCGAATTTTGGTTGAGGGATTTCAAATCTAAAATTTAAAATTTTGTTGAACGGTCTATAAGTGCTAGCCAGAGACGGCGATGCCCACCAGCAGCACTATAAAAAAGTAAATCTACAAGCAGTTTTAGTGCCAGGTTCGTTAGTAAATCCGTTGAGATTTGCTCGTCCTCTTCCATCCGCTCTTGGTAGGTGTTGCAAAAAGCATCAATATAATCTCCAAGTAAAGCAGCCTGGTGAGGTTCCCGGTTATTTTCTGCCATTTGTTCCAACAGACCGACAGCGCGGCGAATCAATTCCTGGTGCTGTTTGGCTAGGTAGCAGATGATCAGAACAAGCGATCGCGCTTCTTCGACATCTAGCTTTTTTCGCCCTCCTTGACCTTTGCGTAGGGGATTTGATTGGCGCAGTCGCCATAAAGCTACGCGATCCGGCACTCTTGACTCTAAATTCAGATCAGTTGCCGCCGAAAGCATAGCCTCTGAACCAATCCCAGTTAAGGTTTCTAGCGCCAATAGCACCAAGTCTAATTGGGTTTTGATATTATCCCATTGAACTGTGTTTGGGGCTGGAAGCTTGATTAAATCCTCCCACTGGGAATTCGGAGTGACTGAGTTGGTGGCCGAGTGCATAACTTTTAGCATAGGTGATCAAGCTGATAGGGGATGTTGCTGTTACCCATTTTGAAACCAGACTCTCAAGCGTCAAGCTTGGTTTCCCATAGCTATAAGCCAGAGGCTTCAGCTAGATTTTTTCTATGTGTAAACAGCAGGTATCTTTGTCTTACTCTAGATGAAAATTTATTTTCGACAAAGTAGAAAATTTTCAATTCCAGTTAAGGTTTACCCGACTTTCGTTGCTAGCTCCGTACAATAGTATAAATAAACAATGTTAAGAATGGTAACAGCCAGTTATCGCTAAGTAATTATTTAGAATTAATACCCTCGCCAAAAAAAGAGGATGAAGAGAGAAGTCTAAGTAGTAGAGTTATTATTTTCTACAACGACAACTCAGCTACTTTCATATTACTCACGCCCCTAGATACTGTCATCCTAAAAATTTTGTCTTCGTCTTTGGAAGTTCTTAGCTTGCTCTTTAGTAACAATTAATAAAGGATGTAAGAACTCTTTACGTCCTTCCTGATTTAGCAACATCAGCACTCCATCAGAATCCTTTCCGAATTCACTTACTACCTTATGTGCGTAATCACAATTGACCTGCCACCACCCCTTGTGTTTACCTATTGTGTATAGTACATAAAAATAAGTATCGGCTGATACGTTTTTTTCAGCACATTTATAACTTACTGCGGCCATTCCAGTACCAAAAGCCACATCTGTCCATGTTAGTATTCCACCTTTATTAGCTGGAGTTTCTGGATTTTTACCTTGCACCATTATGTAGTAAACCCTATCAGTTTGCTCTGAGATATTTGCTGCACCTATATACTCAGCACAAGCTGGGCTATTAGTAAAAAAGCTAAAAGCTGCAATGAAAAGTAGAATCTTGCTCTTCATACTGTTTTTATTCTGTAACTTCTGCTTCATCCTAACTTTGGGTGATGAAATATAGCAGTTCTCGTTTGGATGCAACACATGGTAGGGGCACAGCATTGCTCATGCGTGTCAACTTAGAGCCAGGGCGAATAGAATTCGCGGCTACACAAACAAAGTCCACCTCCGTGGACTAAGACAAAATCAAGCTTTTATAACCCACGGAGGTGGGTTTTGCCTGTGTAGACGCGGTTTTTAACCGCCCTTTTAACGTTAAATTGACACCAATGGCTTTTCCGTCCCAATGGCTTTTCCGTCCACCCCACAAGACTTTCATTAAAATTAGATGTGTAAACTAGATGTGGAACAGCTTATTAACTGATATTACTTGACTGGACGCAGAAGTGTAATTTTGCCCATGCTAGTCTCTTGACTGAGTTGCGCCACGTAGAGATATCCATTAGTGGGATTCTCAACCAAATCCAATGGACTTGGGTTAAAACCGGTGAAGCCAGTAATACCCGTTTGGAAATCTATAATATCCAAGTTTGCGCCACCTGGTGTTAGTACAATGATGTCTCTACCAGCACTGAAGCGTGTCACTAGCAGTTTGCCTTGCAACTTGCCACCTAAAACATTACTGCGGTATTCAATAATCCCATCCGGGGAAAAATGCTCTCCAAAATCGAAGGCAATACCCTTCCAATTTCGGTCAGGTAGAGTACCAATGGGATATTCATTTATCTGATCTGGGTCTGTACCAGCTGTGGGATTTCCGCCGTTCAACACCCACTCACAACGCTGAGGATTTGGATGACCATAATAACCATTTTTAACAACGCGAAACAGATAATCTCGCTGGGTATTTATATTGCTAAGGAGAGGCACAGATGGACTAGTATAAGCCCCATTAGTCGCTTTATCGATCCGGTTTTGGCAGGCAACAGGTAGGGGGATAGGTGTCTTTGGCGTATTACCACCAGCTGCTGAACCATTCGCTGGTGCATACAACTGACCATTGGTGTGCCAAACCAGATCGTAGGCATTACGTATACCGCTAGCAAAGATAGTTACAGCTGCTCCCTGTTCAAAGGGGTTATAAGTACCTCCATCCTCTGTCTTAACGCTTAAAGGAGGTGAGGTGATCTTGGACAGGTCAACTCGTAATATAGCAGCAGTTAACAACCGCTCAGGACGATTACTCCAGACCTTGTTTGGTGCGCCCGTACTACTATTACTACCCTGCGACACATACAGCACATTTGGCTCATTTGGCTTAAACTGAATGCTGTTGGTTAGATGATCCCGGCTCGAACGTGGTAAATCAACCACGTAGTCTTGTACTGTCTCTAGCTTGGAACCGCTCAATCGGGTAATTTTACCACTCCACTCCGGTGCCTTACCAGTTCCATCCCAGTAGTAGTTGTTTGTTACCCATAAAATTAGGTTGCTAGCATTTGTTGATGAGGGATCAAAGTGCATACCAATGATAGTTCGGTTGCCACCATTTGCAGTCTGCAATGAGGAAATCGTTTGTGGCTTACCCAGGATGCCATTAGCATTAATCGGGAAGCGCAAAATCTCACCTAGTAAGGTGGCAGCATAAAGTTTATTGTCAGGCCCAATGGATAATGTGGTGTAAGGTTTGGCAGGTACATTCTTTAGTGAGATTTGCTCAAAAGTAATATTGCTTCGAGATAGGGGTTTGGTGCCTATTGTGAAACTGATGCTATAGGGTAAGAATTTAGCACCATTGCTGTCTCTAACCCCGTCGGTGATTTCTAACAGATATTTGGTATTATTCTTGAGATGATTTATTGGGGAGACTACAATTACATCTCCGCCACCCGAAGTGTTGTAATTGGCATCGACTTGTGTATTAGTGCTGCTATCGATCAGCTTGATGGTTGAGGCTGAAAGGGTATTAACCGCAATCCCACTGTTGGGGAGATTCAAGTCTGCTGTAATCGAAATATCTGGTGAAACATTTGTCTGACTATCAGTAAGATTAATCGTTCTGATCGAGGGACGTTTACTCCCTGCGATCGCAATATAGTTGAGCTTGCTATTCCTACCATCTTGAGCATCAATTGTCAGCTTGCCGTCGGTAACATGATCATTGTCGGCTTGACCAATGTCTTTAATATACCCAGATGGTAGAGGAGCATTATTTAGTTGAAAATTAATCCCCAAAACAATTAATGCCAGTATTTTGGGTTTGATCTGATAAATCATATATACCTTACTGTTCTAGTTGCAGTTGAGTATACAGTTAGGAGCTTGATTTTTACTGCCAGGGTGGGAAGCGATCAATTAATATGAGCAATGGTGACACCGGTGCCGCCGTCTGCTTGTTCTGCTGGTTCGTAGTTGTTCACTCTGGAATGCTGTTGCAAAAAGGCGTGAACTCCTTGTCGCAGTTTACCAGTGCCGTATCCGTGAATAATCCAGACTGGGCCTGTAGCTTCCGAAATGGCTTTATCTAAAATGTATTCGGCATCAGCTACCCGCTTACCACGCAAATCGATGGTATTTTGGGAAGTCCGAATTTCTGGGACACTTTGGGGTGGTGGCGTTACTGCTACTGGGGCTGGTTTCGGTTTGACGACTGGTTCGGGTTTTTGACCATCTAGAGATTCGACGTCTTGTAACTTCACAGTCATCTTCATTAGCCCAAAGCGAACGCTTAACTCCCCATCTTGATCAGGGGCGGTAATCACTTCTGCTATCTGTCCGAGTTTGGGAACACGCAGGCGATCGCCTACTTTGGGCATAAACCCAGCTTTTGGTTTTACTGGCGTTGCTGGCTGATATTGCTGGCCAATTTGATTCAAAGCATTAGTTGCTTGCTGGGCTTCTTGGGCTGTGGGCGTACCTTTCTGCAAACGGCGAATTACTTGGGCAATTTCACTTTTTGCCTGAGCGATCGCTTGTTGGACTGCTACTTCCTGTGAAGCCCGTAAACTGCTTTCCCTCTCCTCCAAACTTGCGGCTTTTGCGGATACTTCTTTGTATAAACGTTCCGCTTGCTGCAACAAACTTTGGGCTTCCGCAGCTTTGGTTTCCTGGCGACGACGTTGTGCTTCTAAGCCAGCAATCACCTGGTTAACTTCATCTGTGGCCTGTCCCACTTGGGTTTTCGCCTCTTCTACCACTTCTGGTTTTAATCCCAAGCGCAGGGCAATAGTTAAGGCGTTAGAACGTCCGGGGATGCCCCACAACAGACGGTAAGTAGGTGAGAGAGTACTTTCGTCAAATTCTACAGAGGCATTTTCAAACCGCTCATCTTCGTATTTCAGGGCTTTTAGTTCGCCGAAGTGAGTGGTGGCGATCGTTAGCTGGGCATGGTTGGCTAAATATTGCAACAAGGCGATCGCTAAGGCGCTACCTTCAACTGGATCAGTACCTGCGCCGACTTCATCGAGTAAAACTAGGGAATTGGGCATAGGGCATGGGGCATGGGGCATGGGGTATGAGGCATTGGACTCTCCCTCATCTCCCTCATCTCCCCCACTGCCTAATGCTTCTAAAATCCGACTAATCCGGCGGATATGACCGGAGAATGTGGATAAACTTTGTTGTAAGGATTGTTCATCGCCAATATCTGCTAGCACTTGATCAAACCAAGGTATTTCTACTGGTTCGCGGGCGGGGACAAATAAACCCACTTTCGCCATCAATGCTGCTAATCCCAAAGTTTTTAAGGTTACAGTTTTACCGCCAGTATTTGGCCCAGTAATCGTCACTACCCGAATTTGCGGACTAATCAGCAAATCTACAGGAACTACTGGTTGCCCTTGTTCGTGCTGTTGTTGCCACACTAATAGAGGATGTCGTAACTTCCGCAAGGTAATGATTTCATTGTCTTGACGCTGGATAAATCGCGGCGGATTGGCTCCTAGCCAGTAACTATACCGTGATCTAGCGGTTGCCAGATCCAAAGTGGTAGCGATCGCTAACAACCTCTCTAAATCTGGTTTGACTGCGGCTACAAGTTCGGTCAAAAGGCGGCGAACCGCTTCTTCTTCGGCTTGCTCTCTTCTGATGATCTGCCGCAGTTGGTTGCCCAGAGGCACTACTGAATTCGGTTCTACGTACAGGGTGGCACCGCTAGTAGAGGTATCGTGGACAATACCGGGGATGGCATCTTTTTGGGGTGCTTTCACGGGGATGACAAAGCGATCGCTCCGTTGCGTAATCAGCTGTTCTTGAACTGCCCCAGCTTTTGCCTGTAAGATATTTTGCAGCTTTTGAGTAATTTGAGTGCGTAATCGCCGCAAGTCTGTGCGAATTTCTCCCAGTTTTTGACTCGCGCGGTCAGTTACCTGGGACCGTTCATCAATACATCGGTGAATTTCTTGTTCTAGTTCTGGATAAGTCCGCAAATCGGCAACCAACTCAGTAAGTATCGGCAAATCTTCCTGATTGTCAATCACACGGCGCAAATTTCTGACACCAGCGAGGGTGGTGGCGATCGCTAACAGTTCATCCCCTGTCAAAATTCCGCCGCGTTCTGCCCGTTCTAGGGAATCGCCAATATCTTGAATTCCCTCAAATGAGAGTCCTGTGGTGAGGCGAGTTTCCAGTTGGTAGACTTCTTTGGTTTGCTCTAGCAACTGTTCGCTTTCAGTCTGAGAATCGGGTATTTTCAGATGACGCGCAGCTGTCGCCCCCAGCTTAGTTGCCGCAAATGTGGCAAGGTGCTGGCAGAGGCGATGCCATTCTAATAGTTCTAAGGTTTCAGATTGGATCAAGGTTTCAACATCTAATCTGAATTTATCGTAACAATTCTAGCTCCTAGATGGATAAATCTTAAAGGAGAAAATTTTGCTTTAGTCAAATTAGCCAGCTAGTGCGTGGCAATAACCAAGTAATAATTGACACATCAAGCTATCTTTCCTGAGAAACTATTCCAATTTGTAATACAAGATTTATTTATCCCCAAAAGTTTATTAATCTTAGAGTAGGATTCAACCTCTAGCGCCATTTTTACTGCCATTGCCCGTTTCAGTTCCCTCGACTCTGGATGGCTATGAATAAACTCTATTAAAATTGCTATTCTCTCTAATTTTTGTTGTTGTTCTAGTAAAAAGTTATTCATTGGATAATCGAGCATCAAGTATGACGTTACACTTATTATGCGTAAACTACTAATTGATACAGATACTGCTTCTGATGATGCTGTAGCAATTATGATGGCCCATTCTTGGACAGATGTACAAGTTGTTGCAATAACAATTGTTAATGGAAATGTGTCTGTTCAACAGGGTTTGAAAAATGCACTGTACACGTTAGAAACTTGTAAGGCTACTACACCTGTGTATGTTGGGTGTAAAAAACCAATTCTAAGAAAAAGTAATTATGCTGAATGGTTTCATGGCAAAGATGGCATGGGAAATATGTACTATCCCGATTCACATATCAAACCCAAAATGTCACATGCAACTGATGCAATCATAGATTTACTAAAAACTTATCCTGATGAAATTACCCTCGTTACCTTGGGGCCTCTTACAAATATTGCTATTGCATTAAGCCGTGCTCCTGAAATTGCTTCCCTAGTTCCTCGCTGTGTAGTAATGGGTGGATCTGCTAATACAGTTGGTAATGTTACACCTGCTGCTGAATACAATATTTGGGTAGATCCAGAAGCAGCAAAGGTCGTTTTTCATAGTGGAATGCCAATTGAAATGGTTGGTTGGGAACTCAGCCGATATACTGCCGCATTGACCTCTACTGAAATCGACATGATTGAGGCTTTCGGAACAGATAAATCGCTTTTAGCAGTGAATAGCAATCGATTTTCTTTTGAAGCTTCTAGAAAACTACAAGGAGCTATTGGATTAACACTAGCAGATCCAGTAGCGATGGCAGTTGCTCTTGATCCTACGATTGTAACCCGTCAAGACAAATATTTTGTAGATGTAGAAATAACAAGTGATCTAACTCGCGGTATGACAGTTATTGATGAATTAGATGTCCTTCATAAAGAACCAAATATAACTGTAGTTCGAGAAATTGATATACCAAGATGGAAAGAGATTTTATATAGTTGCTTAAGAAAATAAGCGATTAGTATTGCAGGTCGCTACATTTAACTCTCCAATGGCTAGAAGCTGAAATCTAATACCAAAATAGTTTCCCTAACTCAACACCTTAGCAGTTTGGAAAATGTCGGGAATTGGTAGTTAGGCAACATCTCTCTAGCAGAGTCTACACAGGAAGAATTAAGCCAACATTAGCGATCGCCGCGTGATAGACTGTCCATTGGACACTTATTTATATGGCGGTAGAAATCGATCCATTCCCTATTGCTGCGCTCCTCAGGTTGAGATATGGGTCAAAACTGCAAAAGTATAGCCAACACCAACTTTCCAGGAAAGCACTACAGAAACTAATTAAGCAGCGACTATTTCCTGCACCAAAACGTAAGGCTGGACGATGAGAGTATTAAATCGCTTACTGCGCTCAAGATTCCATTCTCCCACCTGTACTATCGTGGGTTTAGTAATCAATAGCTCATCAATCCACTGTTGCACTGATGGAATGCGATCGCTAGCGATCGCTACTCCAACATCCAGCAAGTTTAACTCAGGTGCCACCAAAATTACTGCATCTCGTTGTACATGAGGAATTAGCCACTCCCACTCTGCCTCATCCAAAATTTCTGTTAATTCCGCTCTTAAATCCGACATCATTCCCCAATCTTTATTTGTAGATGGCTCTTTTTACATTATTAACTAAAAGGTACTTCCTGACCAAAAATTAATAACTAAACTTCTGATTTCATTTCATCAATTTCAAATAAAGATACAATTACTCCAGCAATGGGGATAGATATAAAAACACCTAGTAATCCTGCGACTTTAGCGCCTACTAGCAAAGCAAAAAATACCACTACAGGATTAAGATTCAGCGCATCTTGCATAATTCTGGGCGCAATCAAGTTGTCTTGTATCTGCTGGAGGACAATACAAGCTATCAAGACTTTCAATGCTAACCAAACACCTTGAGACAACACAAATAGAGTCACTGCGCTTACTCCTAATGTTGCTCCTATGCCAGGAATGATATCAACAATTCCGACTATCACTGATAATATCAAAGGAAAAGGCACTTTTAATATTAAAAAAACTAGGAAAGTCGTAGTTGTGAGAAATGCACTTAATAATAACTGACCTCTAAAAAATCCGAGAAAGGAGCGTCTGATTATATTTGTAAATCTATTGCGGCGCTGTTTTGGGACTATTTTTATGATAAAATTCCACAGATTGTCTCCATCTAATAGCATGAAAAACGCCACAACTGCAATTAAGATAAATGTCACAAAGTTATTCATAAACCCTTGTAAAATAGCTAAACTAGTAACAAGAGTTGATACAGCTTGGTTTCGTAATTGTTCTTGAAGAAAACTTAAATCTATCTGCAAATTACGGTTTCGCAAAAACCCTTCTAGTCGCTCTAATAGAGGTATTAAAGAATTTACAAACCCAGTTATACTGTCAATTAATTGTTGTCCTTGAGATAAAACCGTTAAGCCCACGGTAATTATCAGGCTGCCAATAATCACAATACTGAGCAGGAAAACGACACCAACGGCTACACTGTGGAGCAAAAAACGCCGCAGCCATTGTACAGGATAGCTGAGTAAAAAGGCCAAAATTGCAGCAAATGTAAAAATAACAATGACCGCTTCAAAGTAAGCTAAAAGTTGTACAATTGCCCAGCCAGAAGCAAGCAAAAGCAAAAAGCGGACTAACGCCAGATTATTTAATCGCTCCCAAAAATTTTTGGCTTCAAAGCCGCTCATATCAATTTTAGATTTTGGATTTTAGATTTTGGATTAAAAGCATTTACTAAGTTGACTTTAAAGATACAAAAGTTAAGTGGCGTAGTTTACCCCCGTAGGCATCGCTACCTCCCGAAAGCATATATCTGAGCTTGTCTAACTTATCGTCCTAAATCATGCATCTCGTTAATTACTGTGGCACACTTTTGGGTCAATGCTTCCAATTCCTCTTTATTAGTGGAACTGGGAGCATCAATCAAGTTACCAATTCTCACAGTGATGGGAACTGCGCGAGGTATTTTCGAGCCTTTTTCTAAAATCGCCTCAGTACCCCAGACACTTACTGGTAAGATTGGGGCTTTTGCTTTCGCCGCCAGCAGCAATGCGCCTCTTTTGGGGTCTGTAATTCGACCATCTGGGGTGCGGGTACCTTGCAAGAAAACACCGACAGCCCAACCGTTATCGAGGTATTCTAGAGCGGAACGGATGGCAGTGCGATCGGCATTTCCCCGACTCACCGGATAAGCACCATACAATTTAATCGCTTGTGCCAAAATGGGGATATTAAATAATTCTTCCTTAGCCATGTACGCCACTGGACGACGTACACAGTTGGAGACAATCGGTGGGTCAAAGTAACTAGCATGATTACTCACTACCAGCAACGGCCCTGATGGGGGGACATTTTCCGTACCATAAATCTGGCCCCGAAAGTAAGCGTGAAGCATGGGGCTGACGACCGACCATTTAAAGGCGTGGTAAAGTGCCAGACTGATAAACGGTTCGCGGTTTTTGTCCACAGAAGATAATGCAAATCAGACTAAATTTAGCATAAGCGATCGCAAGTCCCAGAGCAAACTTAACAAAGCGTGTAGAAACGCAAGCTACTGATTTCGACAATTTCAGTTGAGGCTTAGTGAGCTTTTTACTACATTCCCTAGCTTTTAAAATATCCTTTTAGGGGCTTCCAATAAAAAAATATCCAATCTATGCGTTAGCCAAAACGCCGTAACGCATCGTGAAATCAGATAGATATGGTGCGTTAACCAAGTTAAACGCACCCTACGAATATCGAATAATTTATTTTGGCTCTCCCAGACTAAATATGTTAAATTAACAACAGAAATGCCAGTTTAGTAAAATCCTTCTCCTAAAACTATTAAAGTTAGTTAAGCCATAA